>JBAVYU010000091.1:0-43169 GCA_049588415.1 Solirubrobacteraceae bacterium | reverse complement strand
GATCGCTCCGCACTGTGCGCTCCGGGTCAGAGAGAAACGGGAACTGCGCACCGACGCTATCGCGGAACTCATTGATCTCGAGCTGGTTGTCCGTTGAGATCAGGACCACTCGCGTATACCCGACCCGGAAGTCGAGGTATGCATCGACCAGATGGCGAAGGAAACGGTGCTCCTTCGGATCAAACCCGCCGCGTGAGAGGTGGAGCACCATCGCGTTCGAGCCCTGCAGGCTCGACAGACGGCGCACGACGCCGTCCTGATCGGGCAGTTCATAGTCGGGAAGCCGTCCCCCGACCTCGATGTCGCCGCGCATATGAGCCTCCAATCGGAATTTTCCGTTTCTCGCAGAGTGGCAGCTCAGCCGTGAGGCCTGTTGCCGAACTCAACAGCGAGATCCGTCACTGTGACGCTAAGGCCTTTAGAAGGCGTCGACCGGAATCGAACCGGTGTAGACGGCTTTGCAGGCCGCTGCGTAGCCACTCCGCCACGACGCCAAGACAACGACCAAGCCTAGCGGGCGACGCAGAGATGCGACCGCCGCCGCAACGATAATGGCCGAGTCTTGTTAACTCTCGGCGTGCCCTCCCCACATCGATCGGCTCGCCGGGTCGCCATGCTGGCCACGTTGGCGATGCTCGCCGCCACCGCAGCAAGGCCAACCCAAGCGCCCGCCCAAGTCGCGACCCCGATCAACGTCGCGATCGAAGCCCAAGCCCCAGGCCGCCCAGTGCCAAAGCGCTTCTTGGGCCTGTCCTTCGAGGCAGCTGCCCTCAGCCAGCTCGTAGGTTACGCCCACAAGGGCGACCTGGTCTCGCTGCTGCGCTCGCTCGGGCCCGGCATGTTGCGCTTCGGCGGGATCACTGCCGATGAGAACGTCGCTTGGAGCGACCCCAATACACCGCCGCCGGCTTGGGCTTCGAGCACGATCGGGCCGGCGCAGATGACGGCGTTGGGCGAACTGGCCAAGCGCAGCGGCTGGCAGGTCTTGTTGACAGTCGGCCTGGCCCACTTCGAACCGCAGGCGGCCGCACACGAGGTGGCGGCGGCACACCATGCGCTCGGTCCCTACTTGGCCGCGGTGGAGATCGGTAACGAGCCGAACGCTTATGGCAACCACGGCTTTCGCGGACTCCCTTGGATCGCTCAAGGCTACGAGGAAGAAGTGAGTGACTACCGCGACGCGATCGAGGCGCTCACACCCGGCATCCCGATCGCCGGTCCAGACGTGTCGGGCTCAGGCGTGTTCAGCGAATGGGGCAGCGAGGAGGCTCTGGCCCAGACCCCCGTGTTGCTGACCGGACACCACTATCCGCTCGGTTGCGCCCAGACACCTCCCCCCTCGATTGCAGCTCTACTGAGCGCTGCCACGAGGGGCGCGGCGGCGCGCTCATTGGCCACCTACATGGCGGTCGCCGGCGAGAACGGGATTCCGTTCCGTATGGACGAGCTGGGCTCAGTCTCTTGCGGGGGTGTGGCCGGCGTCAGCAACACGTTCGCCTCGGCCCTTTGGGCCACCGGCTATCTCGCCCAAGCCATGGACGACGGCTTGGCGGGCGTCAACCTGCAAGGCAATCCCACCAACTGCCTTGGGTACACACCGCTGTGCGCCCCTTCGACCGAAGCTTCGGCTGCCGGGAATTTGAGAGCTCAACCAGACTGGTACGCGTTGCTGCTGGCCAAATCCTTGATCGGCTACCGACCGTTGCCGACCACTATCGGAGCAGCCAACCCCGGTCCGCCCGAACCGGAAGCGCCGACGACCGGGGAACAGGAAGTGGCTGAGTCGAGCGCACCTGAAGGCACGCCCGATCTGGTTGCGGCTTCGTTCCTTGGCCCGGGCCACACCATCAAGGTGCTGCTCTCAGATCAAGAACCGCCCGGCGCAAACCCACTCGAAATACGCTTGGGGGTGGGTGCCGGGTTCGCCGCGGGCGATCTCATGCGCCTGGAGGCCGCTTCGCCCAGCGCAACCAGTGGTGTCACGCTGGCGGGTAAAGCCGTAGCGGCCAACGGCTCATGGTACGAACCGAAGCACCCCGAAATCGTGCCCGTACGCAGCGGGCTGGCGACGCTCCAGCTCAATCCCAGCAGCGCGGCGCTGCTCACGATCGCTCCGCCGAAGCCCAAGCCCAAACGCAAGCCGACCCATCATGACCGTGCCAAGCGAGGCTGACTCAACCGCTTACGCGCTTGAGCGCCGCATCCAGGCTCTGCTCGGTTTGAGGGCCGTGCAAGGTCAAGCGCAACCTGCCCACACTGTCCAACACGAAGGTAGTTGGCAGGAAAGTGGTGATCCCATAGCGACGCCCCACCGTGCCGTCCGGGTCGCGCAGGTTGGGAAACGTCCAGCCATAGCGACGGACGAAAGCGATGGCGTTCGAGTGCGAGAGGTCCTCCCAGTTGACCCCGACCAGGCTGGCTCGCCCTGCCAAGCTGCGCGCGAAGCGCTCGAGCGAAGGGGCCTCCGTTTCGCACGGTCCGCACCAGCTCGCCCAAAAGTTGACGAAGGCCGGACGGCCGCGCAACGAGGCGACGGTCACTGGAGCACCGCTGAGCCTCTCAGTAGGCAGGGCCGGCGCTACGCGTCCCGCATGGTCGCCATTGCCCGCCAAGCCAAGAACAGCAAGTACGACCACGACCACCAAGGCCGCAGCCCAGAGGAACAGCCTACGGGTGGAGACTCGCGGCTTGGGCACAGTCCAGCGAACCTATCACCGCCGCGACACAGATCGACCCGCTCAGGGGGCGGGCCGATCCGGGGAGGGATGAGGGAGGAACGATGCCCTCGCTTTCAGTGTTGCCTGAAGCGAGCGATATCAAACACTACGAAATGAGTCCCACCACCCGAATCCTGGTTGCGATCATCGCCCGTCGCGATCGTCGCCTCGTCCCCAGGCGACGATGCTCAAGTGCCGACCGGGTGCGGCTCAGACGAACGTGAGGCGTGCTTGACGCTGTAAAGGTGAGCATCAGCGCGCGCGATGCACTCACCGAGGCTCTCCCCGCGCAGCCACTCGGCCACTCCCACAGACCAAGTGACGGGCAGATCCTCGACGCACAACCGTTGCAATACGGCGTCGGCACCCCCAGGTGAGGTGGCGGGCAAAAGCAAGACGAACTCGTCGCCGCCGTGACGCGCGAGGATGTCACCGGTGCGCAGAGATCCGCGCCACGATCGTCCCAGGTCGGCAAGGACACGATCGCCGACCACATGGCCCCGCAAGTCGTTGACCTGCTTGAAGCCATCCAAGTCGAGCACGGCGAGCGTGAGGCGATTACCGCTGCGCAAGGCGATCGCGTGCTCGCGCAAGGCCGCCGCGAGGAAGCCATTGCGGTTGAGCAGGCCCGTCAGAGGGTCGGTGTCGGCCTGACGGCGCAAACTCTCTGAGAGATACCCGAGCACGATGCAGATCGACCAGATCGTGACGGTCACAATCGCCCAGTAGACGCCTACATGGGGCAACCCGCCGGCAATCAGGCCGACGCCGAATCCGATCGAGATCAGGCTGCCCTGTAGGACCACCACGCGACGAGGAAAGAAGTGGGCCGCATAAATCGCGACCCAGGGATAAGAGAAGGCCGCAATCATCATGCCGCCATGAGTGTTGGCGTGCGCGACGACCGTACTGGTGACGACCGTGCCGCCCGCAGCCAACAGCTCGAAGCCGACGATTGGGATGCGTCGCGCGAACAGCCACACCATGGCGGAGGCGAACATCGCGAAACCCCCAGTGGCCGCAAGCAGGGAGACCGGCTCAGTCGAGCTGATCGGAAAGGCCACTGTCGCCCAGCAGACAAGTCCCTTGAACAGAAACAGCAACGCCAACGACCAAGCCATGGGCGGACGCCTCGCCACCACCCTGCTCCCCAAGGAGCGGAGCAGCGCTAACCAGCTTTGCGCAAGCTGCGGCCGAGACTCGATGAGCCCCGGCCCCTGCCAGAGCGACTGCGATGGGTTCGTGAACATCCCTGCTACTTCTTCGGACCGCGACAGACGGCGCTTGAGCGCAGAGGCAGCCCTACAACGAACCTTGCCGTCAGGGCAGATGCCCGAAGCTCGCTACGCTGAACCTAAGTGCAGCTCTTCAAAGCGCGTCAAACGAGCATCGTCGAGGCCGCCGAGGCTCTGCCCGGCCGCTCGCAGCCGATCCAAGTCGCTGAGCGCCACCTGGTGCTGGGCAACTCGATGCAACCCCCTTTCCCGGAAGGCGTCGAGCAGGCGATATTCGGGATGGGCTGCTTCTGGGGCGCCGAGCGCATCTTCTGGGAAGCCCCCGGCGCATACACGACCGCGGTGGGCTATGCGGGTGGGGTCACCCCCAACCCAACCTACGAGGAGGTCTGCAGCGGACGCACCGGCCATGCCGAGGTCGTACTTGTGGCATTCGACTCTCAGGCAACCAGCTTTGGGGAGATGCTGAAGCTGTTCTGGGAGGGCCACGACCCCACTCAAGGCATGAAGCAGGGAAATGATCGAGGCACCCAGTATCGCTCGATCATCATTTGCTCCGACGCCGCCCAGTTGAGCCTCGCCGAATCCTCGCGCGCCACCTACGAGCAGATGCTCAAGGCAAGCGGCCACGGCCCAATCACCACCGAAACCCTGGCCCCAGACCCGGCGCGTCCGTTCTATTACGCCGAGGACTACCACCAGCAGTACCTCGAGAAGAACCCCGGCGGTTACTGTGGCCTGGGTGGCACAGGTGTGACCTGTCCCGTCGGCCTCGCCACCGGCTGAGTCACCCTCGTCGGCCTCTCGTCACCGGCTGAGTCACCTCGTCGGCCTCGCCACAAGCCGAGTTCCTTAACCACGCGACCCCGCCGGAGCGGGGTCGCGGGTCGTGATTGACCAGAGGACCGTCAGGGCGCGCACAGAGGAGACGCGCCCCGACGAGTCCGCCGCTTATGCGGGACTGCCCGCCGGCGCCGGCTGGTAGGCCGGTGCGTGGGGACCGCCCAGAGTGGGCACATCCGAGGGGTAGACCTCGTTGCCGTGGATCGCATGATCGCCGATCTCCAGCTCCTCGTCGGAGAGACGCAGGGGCACGAAGATGCCGACGATCTTCAACAGGATGAACGTCATGATCCCGCTGAAGAAGATCACGAACACGGCAGCCTCAGCCTGCCAGCGCAACAGTTTCCAGCTTCCATGGATGGCCCCGGCGAAACCAGGCAGATTTTCCGCCCCGCCAATGCCGATGTACTCGACGATGTTCGGATCCGCGAGCACACCAACCAACAGGCCACCCAGCAGGCCGGCAATACCGTGCGTATAGATCACCCCCAGCGTGTCATCCACGCTTCGGAATACCGGCGCCCTGGACAGGAAGCGGATCGCCATCCACACCACCGTGGCGGCGACTACGCCGATCACGATCGCCCCGTAGCCGTTCACGAAGCCGGCTCCCGGGGTGATCGCCACAAGGCCCGTGATCATTCCGTTGACAGAGCCGATCAGAGATGGCTTGTCGCGGAAGATGTAATCCCAGGCGATCCACACGAGCATCGCCACAGCCGTGCAGAGGTTCGTGTTCAGAACCGCCGCCGATGCGTTGGCGCCCGCATAGTAGGAATCACCGCCGTTGAAGCCGTTCCAGCCGAGCCACAGCAGACCCGCACCGGCGGCGACCATCAACAGGTTGTTTGGCGCGTCGATCTCTCTGTCTCGTTGCAATCTCGGTCCTATGACCGCGGCTGCCACGAAGCCCGAGATACCGGCCGCCAGGTGGATCACGTACCCACCGGAGTAGTCCAGTGCGCCATGAGCCGCGAAGTAGCCGCCGCCCCAGATCAGGAACGCGTTGACCGTGTACACGAACGTGATCCACAGCAGCACGAACGGAATCCACGCCTTGAAATTGATGCGGCCCAGTACAGAGCCGAGCATCAGGATCGGCGTGATCCCGGCGAACACGAACTGGAAGTACACGAGCGAGGACTGTGGGAAGTGGAACGGTGGCCCCGTACTGATCGACGGGATCGCCGCTTGCCCCTCCTCAGCAGCGTGCCCGAGAACACTTCCCGGTTTGCCCCAAAACGTGTCAAAGAACCCAGTGCCTTTCCCAATCGGGGTTCCAAAGCCCATCTTGAACGCCCATAGGCACCACGCGACGAGCACTAGCGCAAACGCGACGAAGGTGAGCATCATGCTGTTCACCGACCAGCGCTTCTGCATCACGCCGCCGTAGAGGATGGCGAGACCCGGCACGCTCATCAGACCGACGAACGTCGCGGCCGTCATCTGCCAGGCGTTGTCGCCTGCGTTGAGCCACGATGGGTACGCCAGCCATTCGGCTGTGGCCAAGATGGACATAAGCCTCCATTTCCTGTCTTTGAATGCGTTTCACGGATGCCGCCAGCCGTCCCGGCCGCCTGCATCCGTCAGTCGCACACCATGAAACCGGCCCACTCGTGCCCGCAATAGGGAGACCTGGCCAACAGTTGGCACCCCCGGTTTGGACATATGTCGAGACACCGCCCGAACAAGAACAGCAAGACCAGCGTTCGAAACAGAAAGGGGACGCTAGCCCGTGGTGGCGGCGCGACCGTAAGGCAAGCCCGCCTGCCTACAGGCCTCGCGCAACGCACCATGCGCCGCGGCAGCCGGATACTGGTCCGGTCGTGCACACGCTTCTCGCGCGTGGGCGCCGCAAGGGTGCATGAGCGCGGCGCCGAGACTGCTCGCATAAGTGACTTCGATACATCCAGGCTGACGAGAGCCGGTCGTGGAAGCAAGCACGCCCACCGTAACCAACGCCGCGAGCAACAGCCCGCTCACAGCAAGCACGGCAAGACGCCCGGTACGCGTCCAACGAAGTGGCTCTGCGAGCCGTTTGGACTGTTCCTGCATCACCATCGGTTGCCCAGCTTACCTGTCTGAAGCAACGGCCCGGAGTCTCCGAAAGCTCAGGACTCCGGCGAGAACCCGAGTGCGGCCGAGTTGATGCAGTAGCGCTGCCCGTCGGGCCCCGGACCGTCGTCGAAGACGTGACCAAGGTGCCCGCCGCAGTGACGGCAAAGGACCTCGGTGCGGCGCATGAACAAACTTTTGTCCGGGCGCAACTCAACCGCCTCGGCGATGGCCGGCTCGGTGAAGCTGGGCCAGCCAGTACCCGACTCGAACTTGGTGTCAGAGCTGAACAGGTCGCTGCCACAACCGGCGCACTTGTACATGCCCGAAGCCTTGTTGTAGACGTACTCGCCAGTGAACGGGGCCTCTGTACCAGCCTTGCGCAGCACCTCGTACTGCTCAGGCGTCAGCTCATCGCGCCACTGCTGGTCTGACTTCTCGAGCTTCGAGTCACTCATCTTCCAAATGTTCTAGCAGCTGCCAACCCATTGCTATAGTGATCTTTACGTTCACGTCAGCTTCCACATCCAAATTCGGCGTGCAGGCCGACCACCATCACTACAAGTGGTGGGCCCTCTCGTGCACGAGCTTGGGCATGTTGATCGCAGCCACCAACTCGGGCACTTTGATCATCGCCTTGCCCAGCCTGGAGCGCTCGCTTCATACGAGCTTGCTCGCGCTCGTATGGGTGATCTTGGCCTACTTGATCGCCGCCACCGTGCTCGTCCTGATGGCCGGGCGCCTAAGCGACCTGTTTGGGCGCAAGAAGGCATATGTGGGCGGCTTTTTGGTATTCGCCTTTGCCTCACTGGGCGCCGGCTTCTCCACCGGCGCGACCGAGCTGATCTGCTGGCGTGTCCTGCAGGGAATCGGCTCGGCTTTCCTATTCGCCAACGCCGCCGCCCTCGTGACGGATGCCTTCCCCAAGCAGGAATTGGGCTTGGCCATGGGCGCCAACACGATGGTCGCCGCGATCGGGCTGGTGCTCGGCCCGGTCTTGGGCGGGGCGCTGGTCGAGATCTCGTGGCACTGGGTCTTCTGGTTCAACGTGCCGATCGCCTTGGCCGGCGCCGCCTGGGGCTCCTTGATCCTGCGCGAGCTGGCCAAGCCCGACCAGGTGCGCGGCTTTGACACGCTCGGCACCGCCACATTCGTGGTCGGCCTGACCGGGCTCGTGCTCGGCGTCTCCAAGGGCGGACTGTCCGGCTGGGGCAACCCGGTCGTGATCGGCGGCCTCACCGCCGCAGTCGTGCTGTTGCCGCTATGGGTCTTGATCGAGCGCCACACGCGAGCGCCGATGCTCGACCTCTCGATCTTCTCCAACCGCCTGTTCGCGGCCGCCTCGGCGGCCGCCTTCATCAACGGTCTGGCCCGCTTCGCCTTGATGTTCCTGTTCGTGTTCTACTACCAAGGAGCCCAAGCCAACGACCCGATCGAGGCCGGCATCAAGCTGATTCCGCTAGCCCTGGGGATGCTCGTGGCATCTCCCCTTGCCGGCATCTACGCCGACAGGCACGGCTCGAGGGCGCTTGCCGCGATCGGGATGCTCGTCAGCGGAGCCGGCCTGGCTGCGATGACCACTTTGCAGGTGCACACCCCTTACTGGCAGAGCATGATCTGGCTGGCGCTCGTGGGCGTTGGCTCGGGCATGTTCAACAGTCCCAACACGGCAGCCATGATGGGCACCGTGCCGGCCCAGCGCCGCGGCATCGCCGCCGGAGCGCGCACGCTCCTGCAGAACACGGGCGCCGTGCTCTCGATCGCCTTCGTCTTGGCGATCGTCACCTCCGCGGTGCCCAAGGCGACCCTGTTCGCCGTCTTCTCGGGCGTCACCGAGGGCTTGTCCACGCAAGCGCTCGCGCCTTTCATCTCCAACATGCACGTGGCCTTGTGGGTCCTTGTCGGCACATCGGTAATAGGCGCCGTGGTGTGCATGTTGCGCCCCAGCCAGGCCACGCTCCAGACCGAAGAGCGCGAGCAAGAAGCGCGCGAGACACGACTCGGCGACGAGGCCCGAGAAGCCGTCGGCGCGGGAGCGCGCGCGTGAGCGCGTCGACGTATACAGGCGTCGACAAAGGAGCCCGAGAACCTGTCGGCGCGAGAGCGCGCACATGAGCACTTCGACGAACCTGCGCATCGGCGACGTGGCAAAGCTCGCCGGCACGACGCCGCGCACGATTCGCTACTACGAGGAGATCGGTCTGCTTCCCGAGGCGCCCGAACGCCCAGCCGGCGGCCACCGCCTCTACACGCCGGCCGAGGTGGAACGCCTACGCGAGGTCATGCGCCTGAAGGAGCTGCTCGGCGTGACCTTGGACGAGCTGAAGGATCTGCTCACCGCCGAGGAGGCCCGCGCGACCGTACGCGCCGAGTTGCAGCGCGAGGACGTCCAGCCGGAGCGCCGCCGCGAGCTCCTGGAAGAGGCCCTGGGCCACATCGAACGCCAACTCGACCTCGTCGAGCACCGGGCCACCGAGCTTGCCAAGCTGCGCGAGGAGCTATGCGAGACCCAGGCGCGCGTGCGCCGCAGGCTGCGCGAGCAGGCCGCAACAGCCGAGACTGAGCGCTTGATCGCCCACTCCCCCGGCACGTGAGCCCTGACCTGCCGCCTTTTCGGGCGCGCCGCGCGCGCCTTCCTACAGTGAGATGAGTCCGGCGTCCTGACTGACGCCCAGAAGGGAGCAAGCCGTGGAGCGTAAGTGGTGGACATTGATCGCCGTGTCGGTGGCGATCTTCATGCTGTTGCTCGACATCACCGTCGTCAACGTCGCGCTGCCCTCGATCCAATCGTCACTGAAATCGTCCTTCTCCGATTTGCAATGGGTCGTCAACGCTTACGCCCTGACGCTCGCCGCTTTCCTACTGACCGCCGGATCGGTCGCCGACCTGATCGGCCGCAGACGCGTATTCACGCTCGGGCTGATCGTGTTCACAGCCTCCTCGGCCGTCTGCGGACTGTCGAGCACGCCACTGATGCTGAACCTCGCCCGCGCCGTGCAAGGAGTCGGCGGCGCAATGATGTTCGCCACCTCCCTGGCGCTGCTGGCCCAGGCCTTCCACGGCCGCGAGCGCGGAACAGCCTTCGGCGTATTCGGTGCCGTGACGGGCGCCGCCGTCGCGATCGGCCCGGTCGTCGGCGGGATCATTACTTCCGGCATCGGCTGGGAGTGGATCTTCTTCGTCAACGTCCCGATCGGGATCGCGGCGGTCGCGATCACGCTCTCGCGCGTGGTCGAGTCGCGCGACCCCAACGCGCGCCGCGTCGATTGGATCGGGCTCGTCACGTTCTCGGGCGCCCTCTTCATGCTCGTGTTCGCGCTGATCGAGGGCAACGAAGACGGCTGGGGTTCGACCAAGATCGTGTCGCTGCTGATCGGATCGCTCGTGCTCTTCCTCGCGTTCGTCGCGGCCGAGTTGAGGCAGGAGCGCCCGATGCTCGACCTCTCGCTGTTCCGCAAGCCGGCCTTTACCGGCGCGAGCATTGTCGCCTTCAGTGTGTCCGCCTCGATCTTCGCGATGTTCCTGTACCTGACGCTCTACATCCAAGACGTGCTCGGCTACACGGCCCTGCAGGCCGGCCTTCGCTTCCTGCCGATCACCCTGCTCTCGTTCGTCGCCGCCCCGATCGCGGGTCGCCTCAGCGTGCGCATGCCCGTGCGCTACCTGCTCGGCGGCGGTCTGCTGCTCGTCGGCGCCGGCCTGCTCGCGATGACGGCAATCGACTCGACCTCGGGCTGGACGACTCTGATCCCCGGCTTCGCGGTGACAGGTGTGGGCATCGGCATGATCAATCCCCCGCTCGCCTCGACCGCGATCGGCGTGGTGCACTACTCGCGCAGCGGCATGGCTTCGGGCATCAACAGCACCTTCCGTCAGGTCGGCATCGCCACGGGCATCGCGGGCCTTGGAGCGATCTTCCAGCACGACGTGCTCAGCACGACAACGAGCCGACTCGGCGGACAGCTGCCGGCGGTACAGGCCGCCGCACACGGGCATCTGAACACGCTGCTCCAGTCCGGCGAAGTCAAGCAGGTGTTTCACGCCCTCTCCCCCGCCGCCCAGGTCGCGCTCAAGCACTCCTACCGGGTCGGCTTCACCGAAGCGTTCGACCACATTCTCGTCATCGCTGCCGCGATCGCATTCCTCGGCGGAGTGCTGGCACTTGTGCTGGTACGCCAGCGCGATTTTGTCGCTTCGCAGGCGCCGGCGGCGCCAGGACAATCCGGCGATGCGCGCGCGAACGAGGAGTCAGTCCCCGAGCCGCTCGTAGCCGGCGCAGGACATGACGGGTAGCCGCGGGTAGCGCGGGTACCCGGGATCTGTTCGCGAAAGCATGCACAGCAAGAAGACCGAGCCGCGCGTGTTCGGCACCAGCCGGCGGTGCTTGCACGTGTCGCACAGCCCCACGTTTGGCGCCGACGGACGCAAACGAGACGGATCGCGAGGGAGCATGAAGCAGAGCCTAGTCACACCAACCGGCACGCACGACCGGACACCCCAGGCACGGAATGTGGGACGGCCCCACGTAGACCGACGAGCACGCCCAACCCTCCCCTGCAATAATAGTTGACTGAGCAACTATGAGTACGTTCTACCGACTACTTGGCTTCCTCCGTCCTTACAAGCGGGGGGTGGTCGTGTCCTGGATCCTGGCGAGCTTCGCGATGGCGATGAGCGTCCTGCTCCCCGTCCTGACAGGACGCGCCGTGGAAACGATCAACAAGGGGGCAAGCCACAATCGCCTGCACGAGCTGGGCTTGCGCTCGCACGACCGCCACACCTTGCTGCTCCTCGCCCTCGCGATCCTGGGCGTGGTGATGGCGCGCTGGGGTTTCACCTACTGGCGGCGCATGATCGCCGGCCAGGTCTCGCTAGGCGTCGAGTACGACCTGCGCGAGCGCCTCTACAGTCAGCTGCAGCGCTTGGAGCTCGGCTTCTTCGACCATCAGCAGACCGGCCAATTGATGTCGCGCGCGACCGTCGACCTGCCCGCGGTGCGCTTCTTCTTGGGCTACGGCCTTGTCTTCATCCTGCAGTTCGTGCTCACGATCGTGCTCGCCGGCATCGTCATGATCGTAATCAACCCTTGGCTTGGCTTGATCTCCTTGGCGCCGGCGCCATTTGTGATCGTTATCTCCTACCGCTACGGTCGTCGCGCCCGACCGGCCATCCAGGAGGTCCAACAGCGCATCGCCGAACTGACGGCCGACGCCGAGGAGAACATCTCGGGTGTGCGCATCGTCAAGTCCTTCGCGCGCGAGCCGCGCCAACTGGAGCGCTTCCGCCGCTCAGTCGGGCGCACGTTCGAGCAGGCCATGGTCGCCACCCGCCTTGAAGCCACCTATAACCCCGCGATCGGCTTCCTGCCCCAGCTCGGCATCGCCGCCGTGCTCCTGCTAGGAGGCAATGCCGTCATCCACGCCCACCTCACACTCGGCCAGTTCACAACTTTCTATCTGCTCTTGAACATGCTGATCGGGCCCATGCGCTCGCTCGGTGTGACCCTCAACCTGGCTCAGCGGGCCACCGCCTCGGGCGCTCGCATCTTCCAGATCCTCGACCGCGAGCCCACGCTTGCCGATCCCCCGGGCGCCCCGCCGCTGCCGGCGGGCAACGGCCACGTGCAGCTGCGCGACGTGACACTGCGCTACGACGACCCGCACGACGAGTTGAACGTCGGCACCTACAGCGGGTCTAAGAATGGGCGAAGCGACGGCCAGGCGCGTGTTGATGTATCCAAAAAAGGGGTGGCCTACGCGCGCGCGCGCGAAAAAAGCGCATTGGATGCACAAGCAGGCGCACAAGCGCGGCCCCGAAAGACGGTCTTGCACGACATCGACCTCGACATACCCGCCGGGCGCACGGTCGCCTTGGTGGGCGCGACCGGCTCGGGCAAGACCAGCCTGGTGGCCTTGATCTCGCGGCTGTACGACCCCGTCTCAGGCGAGGTACTCCTGGACGGGACCGACGTGCGCAACGTCGGCCTGCAGTCGCTGCGCTCCGCCGTGGCCGTCGTCAGCGACGATCCCTTCCTGTTCTCGGCCAGCGTGGCCGAAAATATCGCCTACGCCCGTCCAGACGCCCCGATCGATCAGATCGAAGACGCCGCGCGGCGCGCCCAAGCGCACGAGTTCATCTCCAGGCTGCCCGAGGGCTATGAGACCCAGATCGGCGAGCGCGGCCTCTCCCTCTCCGGTGGGCAGCGACAGCGCCTGGCGATCGCGCGCGCCTTGCTGGCCAACCCGAGGGTATTGATCCTCGACGACGCCACCTCCTCGGTGGATGCCTCAACCGAGCAGTCAATCAAGCTGGCCTTGGCCGAGGCAATGTCGGGCCGCACCACGTTTGTGATCGCCCACCGCCTCTCCACAATCGCTTTGGCCGATGAGATCGTGGTGCTCGATCATGGCCGGATCGTCGCCCAAGGCGACCACGAGGAACTGCTCGAGGCGTCCGACCTCTATCGCGAGATCGTCGAAAGAGGCTTGCCCGAGCAGGTCTTCATGACCCGGGAGACGCGTGAGCGGGAGGTGAGCGGCCTGTGAGTGCCCACGGCGGTCGCGGCGGCATGGGCGCGCGCGGAGGTTCGCGCGCCCTCGGCCCCGGCATGGGACGAGGCGGCGCTCAGTGGGACGGCGAGCGGGCAAGCAAGGAGAGCAGGGGGCGCAACCTGCGTGAGCTCCTGGCCTTGCTGCACCCCTACAGACTGCGCGTGGCCGGCATGTTGAGCGCCCTGCTGGTCGGCACCGCAGCCTCACTGGCGCCTCCACTGCTCGCCAGGGCCGCAATCGACGAAGGCATCGAGCGCCACGACGTCCACACCTTGGTCTTGGTTGTGATCGCCTTCCTGGCTGCCGCACTCCTGGTGTGGCTGATGACCTACCTACAAACCTATCTCGTCGGCTGGGTCGGCCAGAAGGTTTTGGCGGATCTGCGCATCAGGCTGTTCACCCACCTGCAAAGCCAGCCGATCGGCTTCTATGAGAGCCGCCCCGCCGGAGTCTTGATCTCGCGCATCACCAACGACGTGGAGGCTCTGGAAAGTCTCGTGACCGATTCGGTGGTGACGCTCTTCCAGGCCGGCCTCACCCTTATCGGGGCAGTCGCGGTCTTGCTCTACCTGGACGTCAAGCTCGCCTTGCTCACCTTCCTGATCCTGCCTTTGATCGCGGCCGGAAGCTTCTGGTTTCGGCTCACCTCAGCCGGCGCCTTCCGGCGCACGAGGGAGACGATCGGCTCGATCACCGCCTACCTGCAGGAGACCTTGTCGGGCATCAGAGTCGTGCGCAGCTTTGGCCAGGAGCCTCGCCACCTGGCCCAGTTCGCCAGCTTGAACGAGGACAACCGCGAGGCCAACATGGTCACTGTGCGGCTCAACGCCGCCTATTTCCCGGCTGTGGAAATGCTCTCCGGCGTGGCCGTCGCCTTGATCATCCTGTACGGGGGCTATCAAGCCATCTCCGGCAACATCACGGCAGGCACCGTGGTGGCCTTCGTGGCGACCCTCTCATACCTGATCGAACCCATCCAGCAGCTCTCCCAGCTTTACACCACCTACCAGTCGGGCATGGCCGCCTTGGAGAAGATCTTCCAGCTTTTGGCGGTCCAACCTGAGCTGACCGACAAGCCCGGAGCGCTTGCTTTGGAGCGCATCCGCGGCGAGCTCGACTTCGAAGACGTCTCGTTTGCGTACAAGCGCCGCGGTCGTCGCTCCGCACCCGCCGCGGGGGCTCAGGCCAACGGCGAGAGCGCAAACAGGGCCGATCCGGGTTCCGAGGAGATCCTGGCGCTCGAGCACATCGACCTCCAAATCCCGCCCGGACAAACAGTGGCCCTGGTGGGCGCGACCGGCGCCGGCAAGTCCACGATGGCCAAGCTGGTCGCCCGCTTCTACGACCCCACCGAAGGGCGCGTGCTCGTCGACGGTCACGACCTGCGCGAGGTCGCAAGCGCCTCCTTGCGCTCGCAAATGGGCATCGTGCCGCAAGAGGCTTTCCTGTTCTCGGGCACGATCGCCGAGAACATCTCCTTCGGGCGCCTCGACGCCACCACCGACCAAGTCCGCGAAGCGGCCGCCGCCGTCGGAGCGGACGAGTTCATCTCAGAGCTGCCCTCCGGCTATGACACCGAGGTCGGTGAGCGCGGCGCCCAGCTCTCAGCCGGTCAGCGTCAGTTGCTCGCCTTCGCGCGTGCCCTGATCGCCGACCCTCGCATCCTGATCCTCGACGAGGCCACCTCCAACGTGGACCTGCACACCGAGGCCCGCATCGAGGACGGCCTGCGGCGCCTATTGGCAGGACGCACCTCGATCGTGATCGCCCACCGGCTCTCCACGATTCGCGGCGCCGGGCGGATCGTCGTACTCGAACACGGCCACATCGTCGAGCAGGGCACACACGAGGAGCTGATCGCCGCCGAAGGGCGGTATTACGATCTCTACCGCGACTGGGCCTTGCATGCCGCCGCTTGATCGGCTTGGATACTCGTACGCGCCGCCGAACTCCCGCACTGACTCTCACTCGATTGGTTGCCCCGGTCGCGTTGACCGGCTTGCTGCTTGCCGCATGCGCGTCCGGGTCGGGCACGGAGGGCACTGACAGTGGTGGACACGACCACAGCGCCACAGTCTCGAGCGCAACGGGATCCGGTCCCCCTGCCTCGCCCTCGCACGCCCACTCCACCGGCCTCGTGGAGACGACGCTGAGGGTCCCACCAGGGAACAACGGTGAGCCTTTCAACGTGCCTCGCAAGCTGACCGTCCCCTCCGGCTGGAGCGTAGAAGTGTGGGCTCGAATCCCAGATGCGCGCTTTGCCGTCTGGACCCCACAACACGATCTGCTCGTCAGTGCCTCCGAATCCGGCCAGATTGTCGAGCTCACCCCCGGAAGAAACACGGGAGCGGCGAGCCAAAGAGTGCTCGTATCAGGACTTTCAGGCCCCCAAGGCATGGCGTTCGAGAGCTTCAAAGGCGCTCAGTTTCTATATGTCGCCGAGACCAATCAGATCGACCGCTACGTGTGGAGGGGACGCGGAGCACTCGGCGCCCGCACCGTCCTCGTACGCGGGCTGCCCGACACCGATCCCTCGGGCGACGACGTGCATCGCGCCAAGAGCATCGTCATCGGCCCGAACCACACGATCTATGTGACGGCCGGCAGCGCCTCAAACGCAACCCCCACCCGCGTCGGCGAATCTCCCCCGCGCGCCACGATCCTCGCCTACAGCCGAGACGGCACCCACATGCGCGTGTTCGCCCGCGGGGTGCGCAACGGCGAGGGCCTCTCGTTCGCGCCCGACGGCTCGCTATGGACGGCGGTCAACGAGCGCGACGAAGTCCCCTACCCATTCCACCGCTCTTTTGGGGAAGAACCCGAAGCCTACGGCAAGGTCATCGAGGATTATGTAAACGAACACCCCGCCGACGAGCTTGCCCGGCTGACCGCGGGACGCAACATGGGCTGGCCTTTCTGTGATCCCGACCCCGACGTCACACCCGGCGATCCCTCCACGGCCATGCAATACGCCAACCTTCACTTCGACGCCGATGCACAGACGAACCCCGGCGGAAGCGTGCTCAATTGCTCCACCCTGACACCGATCGAGCGGGGACTACCAGCGCACAGCGCCCCCTTGGGCTTCAACTTCTTGGAGAAGACCAAGGTGGCCGCCCCTTGGTCCAATGGCGCGGTCGTAGCCATACACGGGTCCTGGGACCGCACCCCACCTCGCGCGCCCGCGGTGCTCTGGCTGCCATGGGAGAGCAAACAGCGCACCCTCGGGACAGCCACCCCACTCGTCAGCGGTTTCCAAGAACCCTCCGGCACGCGCTGGGGGCGCCCGGCCGACGCCGTCCCAGGTCCAGATGGAGCCTTGTACGTGACCGATGACACCGCCGGAGCGGTCTACCGCATCGGCCCTTGAGCGCACCCGCTAGGGCGAGCGGATCTCAAAGCGCTCGAATGGGTTTCCTTCTATGAGCTTGACAAAGCCCAGCTTGTGCAGAAGAGCAGAGCGCGACCCGGGTCGCATCCGGGCTTGCTTGGTGGTGGACGCGGCGAGCTCGGACGCAAACCCGTCGCGCGGCCAGCGCTTGTTGACTTCCAGCGCGGTCGATGGAGCTATTTGATGTAGGCGTCTGCCGACGACGTCGAGTGAGACGCCCTTGCTCAGTAGATTCGCCTCGGCTCCAAGGCGGGCGGGGACGTTCACGTTCAGGTGCAGAGTGATCGCCTCGGCGACCTTGCGCGCTCTCTCCTCGCTCGCGCCGCCTGCGTGCACGAGCGCGTGTGCCGCACGGGCGCCCTCGACGGCAAAGCATTTAGCGTGCGCGTCGTGCCCCCAGTGCTTCTCGGTGAGGCCAAGATCGTGCAGCATGCAAGCGAGGTAGAGCAGCTCGGCGTCGTGCTTGACGCGGTCGCGTTGCGAGAAGAGCTCCGCGAAGGCCCACGTACAGAGCGCAGTGGCCGTAGAGGGCTGGGCTTGAGAGCTCGCGTACGCACTCTTCGGCTTCGCGGGCGAGCGCGCTGTCGGGAGGATCGGGAAGCCGCAGCGACGCGTGCTCGCCAAAGATCCTGCTGCGCCACTGGCTCGGTATCCGTTCCAGCCGCGCGGATACCCCCTGGCTGATGAGCCGGATGCGATCCTGACGGCGCAGGCTCCCTTCTGTCTCCAGCGCCCAATCCCACGTGCCGACATAGCTCATTGGGATATCCCCACCGCGGCAAGCTCCACGCGATTGGCTGCCGCCTGCCTCTGGGCCGATGCGATCATAGGAAAGAATATAACCGATCGCACAGTTATATTGTAGATTAGATCTCATGCAGCACCTCGTCACCCTCATCGATTGCGACCACGCGCCGCAGCAATGACCAGGCAACGGTCACAGCCGCTAGCCAAGCCCGCAGCGGACGCCGAGCCGTCGGACGGGCGCCGTGCGAGGGGGATGCGCAGCCGCAACGCGATCCTCGAACGCTCGGTACAGCTGGCCTCGCGAGACGGTATGGAAGGTCTCAGTGTCGGTGCGCTCGCCGCAGACATAGGCATGCACAAGAGCAACGTGTTCGCGCTCTTCGGATCCAAGGAGGAGCTCCAGCTCGCAACCCTCGCCGCCGCCCGCGAAATGCTCATCGGGCTCGTGCTCACGCCGGCCCTCAGCGCCCCAGAGGGCCTTCCGCGCCTGCTGGCCATCGGCGAGGCCTGGTGTGACTACTTCCTCTCCGATGCCTTCGTCGGAGGCTGCTTCTTGTGCGCAGCCTCCACCGAGATGGACGGCCGCCCGGGACCCGTACGCGACGCCGTAGCAGCGGTCATGCGCGAATGGCTAGGGGTCCTGAGCCTCAACATCGACGCCGCGATCGCCGCAGGTGAACTCGCCGCGAACGTCGACTCGGCCGCGATGGCGTTCCGGCTGAACGCGCTCGGAATGGCCGCCAACTGGCAAAGACAGCTGCTGGAGGACCGCACGGGCATCGAGCACGCCCGCACCGGCTGGAGAACAGAACTCGACAGACACAAACCCGCCGAGTATTAGACAGGAGACACAGCAATGCCAGCTTCAGCCCCAACAGCAACCGACACGCTGCTCAAGCGCAACGCCGAGCTCAGCAACGATCTCAGCGCAAAGTCCTTCACGCTGACCCCGGATCTACATGCGCTCGTCCTGACCTGCGCCGACCACCGCGTCGATCCGGCACAGGTCCTCGGTCTGGAGCTCGGCGAGGCTGTCGTGCTGCGCAACCCGGGCGGCCGAGTGACGCCGGCCTTCATCTCAGAGCTCGCCGTGCTGGCGAGCGTTGCCCAGATCGAGGGCCTTCAGACCGGCTTTGAGCTGATCCTGATGCACCACACCGACTGCGGCTTGGCACGCCTCGACGGACCCGAGCAGCGGGGACTGATGGCTTACTACTTCGGCGTCGAGGAGGACGAGGTAGCGGCCAAGCACCTCACCGACCCCAGTGAGTCAGTTCGGGCCGACCTGGAGCTCCTGCGCGCAAACCCGCTCATCCCGCGCACGCTGATCGCCTCAGCCGTCATCTACGACATCACGTCGGGGCGCGTGGAGGTCATCTCCCCACCCGCCCCGCTCGGAGAGATCTCCTAGACCATATTGCCGGTCCGCTGGGCGCACGTTCGGTTTGGTGATCGCGCGGCTGGCACGCGTCCTAGCACGAACTACCCCCTGAAACGCAAAACGCCCCGTAAATACGGGGCGTAAGCGTACTCCGGGACAGGGACTCGAACCCCAATCTCCCGGACCAGAACCGGGCGTCACTGCCAATTGGACTATCCCGGACAGTGCGTTTCGACCCGGAAGAATAGCGACTTCGAGGACAGGTTCCGTCCGCCGCCAGGCGTCTTCGCACCGCTACGCCTCTGCTCGACTCCCACTAGGCGCGAAGAAGGCCGTAATCGCTTCCTCGAGCCCGGGATCTAGCACCAGCAAGACCTCATCTCCGGCTTCGATGACCGTATCGGGCTTGGGCACGAAGCCGCCTCCGGCGCGCAACACCGAGATGATCAGACTTCCTTCGGGCAGGGCGATCGAGGACACGCGCTGCCCAACCACGGGCGCGTTGTCAGAGACCTCCAGCTCGATGATCTCCAGGCGCTCCTCTTCCAAGGCGAGCAGATGCACCAGCCCATAGCGGGGCACCTCGTGCTCGATCAGGCGCAAGATCAGGTCCGTGGCGGACACGGCCGGCTGGATGCCAAGCAGCTTGAAGTGGTCATAGTTGCGAGGGTTGTTGACGCGGGCGATGATCCGTTCGCACAAGTACTTCTCCTTGGCGACCTGACACACGAGCATGTTGTCCTCGTCATCACCGGTGACAGCGATCACGAGGTCGGCCCGCTGGATGCCGGCGCGCTCCAAGACCCATAGCTCGGTTGCATCGCCGTACTGGACGGCGTGCTCGTACTCTTCCTCGATCACGAGGTAGCGGGGCCGCGAGGACTCGATCAGGGTGACCTCATTGCCCTTGAGGATCAGCTCGCGCGCGAGATTGCGCCCGACCTTGCCCGCCCCAACGATGATTACGTACACGCTCGACTCTCTCTGCTTGGACTCAGGCCGACTCGGCGAGAGCGCTCTCGAACATTTCGATCGCGTGCTTGGTTGGTGAGATCGTGTGCAAGCCCTGCTCCCCATACCAGCCTGCGCGCGCCGGATCCATCACGCGCACCAAAACCTTCGGCACGCTGAAACGTCGCTGGGCTATCTGGGCGATGATCAGGTTGGTGTTATCGCCGTCGGTGGACGCGATGAACACATTCGCACGCTCAATGCCTGCCTGGACGAGCGCGTCGGTCTCCAGAGCAGTGCCGAGCGTGAACAGTCCGCCCGCTTCCTCCCAACTGTCGCGTTGACCAGCGTCCAGGCGCTCGTGGGAGAGAGGATCCTCATCCAGAACGGACACTTCGTGCCCAGCGGCCAAGGTCGACTTGGCGACGGCCGAGCCGACACGTCCGGCGCCGACGATCAGGATGAACATGGGACCGATCGCTCGGGCACGTTGCGGTAGGGGAACATTGCGCGGAGATTAGACGATGGACCCACCGCCCCGTCCGTCGCCGGGCTTGATCGCCCCGGCCGCCGGTGCACCGGCAACGCCCGCGGCAGGCTCCGCTGCGGACCCCGCAGGGACCGGCTTGGGAGGACTCGCGAGCGGCGCCAAGCTGTCGACCCGCATATCGTCTTCGGGAGCCGAGGGCGCGGTCACTATCACCCGGCACTGGGCCTTGCGCACCACATACTTGGTCACATCGCCAACGAAGTTCTCAAGCGGTCCCCCCAGTCCCCCAAGACGCGAACCGCCCCGGATGCGAGAAGGCTCCTCGGCGCCGAGCACGATCGCCTCCACGCCGCGTCTGCGCGCCTCCTCCAGGATCGCCTGGCCGGCGCGCCTGGCCCTGATCGTGGCCGTGGCCACCTGGACGCCCGTGTACTCCTCCCCCACCGCCTTGGCGCGCGCCAAAGCGGTCCTGGCGTGCTTGATCTGGGCATCGGGCAGGCGAGCGTCGAGCGGAAGGGACATCGGCATCTCGAAGATCCAGACCGCCTCGATCGTGGAGCTGTCGATCTCGTCTTCATCGGTCGGCTTGCCCGCCGCCAACAGGGCGGCCGTCTGCACTATGTCCTCGTCCAGGCGCGTACCACCCAAAGGCACCAGGATCGACCCGTACTCGCGTTCGGGCAGATGCTCCACACGCAAGGCCTCAGCCGGCACCGTCACACGCCGCCACAAGGAGGCTTGATCGGCGCGACGATAGACCACGTAGAGCACGATCCCGCCCAGCATCCAGCCGAGCCCCACATAGCGAGCAGGTTCGTGCACGACCATCGTCGCGATCCAACCGGCCGAGCACACAATCGCCCCGAACACGGCCAACAAGGGAAGCTCACCACCGCGCAGCTTGACCGAGAAAGGCGTTCGATAGGGACGATCGCTGCCTGGTTCGGAGTAGCGCATCTTCACGACCGACACGTGAGCGATCGTGAAAGCGAGCATGGCCCCGAAGGCATAGATCCCGATCAAGAAGTCGAGGCTCTCCGGGATCACCAGCGCACACGCGATCAACCCCGAGAGCAGGATCAGGACATAGGGGGTGGAGCGTTGCGGGTGCAAGCGGCCCAAGCCGCTAGGGATCTGGCGGTTGGTGGATAGCGAATACGCAAGTCGCGAAAGTCCGAGCATCGCCGAGTCGGCGGCCGCGATCAAGGTGCCGGCGGCAACCAGGCCGATCGAGTAGACCAGCGCCTGGGAGAGCCAATGAGGATGGAGGGCTCGCAGCACATCGATCACCGGAGCGTCGGTGAAATCGTGCCCGGGGACACTCCCGTTCGGCAATGGAAGTGCGGTCACGGCGACGATGGCAATGCCAACATAGGCAAGCACCACGGTCACTGTTCCGCTGGCGATCAACCGGCGCAGCGCGCCGCGGCCGGCTTTCACCTCGCCGGCCAAGCCCGAGGCCGACTCGACGCTTGTGAAGGCGATCGTGGTGACCGTGAGCGCAAAGATCAAGCCGGACCACGTGGGAGCACTACCGAGATGCACCTGGGAGACCAGCTTGTGAGCGTCGAATGATTGGACCAGTCCGATCGCGATCGCCACCAGCTCGAGCACCAGTGCACCTACGACGACCAGGCCGATACGGAATTCGCGACGCCAATTGAAGCCGCGCACGTTGGCGAACACGACCAGGGCGATAACCCCAAACGACAAGAGCAGCGCCTCGCCGGAGTGTCCGAGCGGCGCCCAGAACACACTCAGGTACTGGGTCGCGGCGAACGCCGTGACCGCGATCAGGATGACGTAATCGAGCAGCATCGCCCAGCCCGCGATGAAGCTGACCATCTCGTTGAAGGCATAGCGGGCGAACACCGTCGATCCGCCCGGCTCGGGGTGCAGGGAGGCACCCTCCATGTAGGTCATCGCGGTCACGCCGAACATGACGGCCGCGATCAGAAACACCACCGGGGTGAGGCCCAGCGCGTGATCGGCCACAACCCCCAAAGAGAAGAAGACGGCGGAAGCCAGCGAGGTGTAGACGACCGCGAACAGGATCGGCGAGCCCAGGCTATGGCGCAACGTCGTGCGCCCCCGCTCTCCCAACTCGGCCGCCCGTGGGTGGGTCGGCCCCTCTCCTTGGCTCATGTCCCGCGGTCCTTCCTGACCTGTATGTAGAGGCGTCCCATGCCGCCCACAACGAACAGGACGCCGAGCAAGAGGCGAGCCGACAACGTGCCTTCACTGACAATCGCCTCGACCACAAGCGCGATGCCAATCGCGACCATCGCCGACGACAGCACAGTGGTACCTGCTCGATGAACCTGCCTGCCGCTCATCTCATCTCTTCCCTGAGCTTAGGGCCTATGCGCGAAGCTTGGGGGTGTCGATGGGACCGTCCACCGGCTGCGCGAACGATCCCATGCCACCAAAGCGATCTACTTCTCAGGTGATCAGCGGAATGATCAGGATGGCGACGATGTTGGCGACCTTGATCATCGGGTTGATCGCCGGGCCCGCCGTGTCCTTGAAAGGATCGCCGACCGTATCGCCCGTGATCGAAGCGGCGTGGGCCTCTGAGCCCTTGCCGCCGAAGGCACCATCCTCGATGAGCTTCTTGGCGTTGTCCCAGGCGCCACCGCCGGCGGTCATCAAGACGGCGAAGAAGAAGCCGACGACGATCACGCCGATCAGGAGGCCGCCAAGCGCCTTGGTGTCGATCAGGCCGACGATTATCGGCAGGGCGATCGGCAGCAGTGCCGGCAGGATCATCTCGCGCTGGGCGGTCCTGGTGACGATGTCCACGCAGGTCGCGTAGTCAGGGTCTTCGGTGCCCTCCATGATTCCGGGGTGCTCGCGGAACTGGCGGCGCACCTCCTCGACGACGGCGCCGCCGGCACGGCCGACGGCCTCCATCGAGAGCGAGGCGAACAGGCACACCATCAGGCCACCGAGCAGCAGGCCGATCAAAACCGGCGGTTCGTTGATGGAGAACACGAGCGTTTCGATCGATTTGTGGGTGTGGTCGGCCAGTTCCTGGCGGAAGCCGGCGAACAGCACCACAGCCGCCATCACGGCAGAGCCGATCGCGTAACCCTTGGTGACGGCCTTGGTCGTGTTGCCGACTGCGTCCAGCGGATCGGTGACGTTGCGGACCTCCTCGGGCAGTTCGGCCATCTCGGCGATGCCGCCGGCGTTGTCGGTGATCGGGCCGAATGCGTCGAGCGCGACGATCAGGCCGGTCAAGGAAAGCTGACCCATGACGGCCACGCCGATGCCGTAAATGCCGGTGGTGCCACCACCCGCGAGCTTCCAAGCACCGAAGATGCCGAGCACAAGCACGATTGCCGGCAGAGCGGTTGCCTGCAAGCCCGATCCGAAGCCCTGGATGATGTTCGTGGCGTGGCCGGTGACCGACGCCTTGGCCGTCTTCTTGACCGGCGAGAAGCGCGTCGAAGTGTAATATTCGGTGATCACGAACAGCAGCGCGGTCACGGCAATTCCGATCAGCGCGCACAGGTAGAACTTGCCCCACGAGGGCGGGTTGACGACGTTGCCGACCTGGCTGAAGGTGAGGTCTTTCATCAGCCAGTATGTGATCGGCGCGAACGCCGCGGCGGCGATGATGCCCGAGACAATCAAGCCCTGGTAGAGGGCGCGCTCGACATTGCCGCTCTTGGAGCGCACGGCGAAGGTGCCGATGATCGACGCGATGATCGCCACGCCGCCGAGCACGAGCGGGTACATGACGACTTTGGTGGCCTCGTGGAAGGTGAGCACACCGAGCAGCATCACGGCGACGGCGGTGACGGCGTAGGTCTCGAACAGGTCAGCGGCCATGCCGGCGCAGTCGCCGACGTTGTCGCCCACGTTGTCCGCGATCACGGCCGGGTTGCGAGGATCGTCCTCGGGGATGCCGGCCTCGATCTTGCCGACGATGTCGGCGCCGACGTCGGCTCCCTTGGTGAAGATGCCGCCGCCCAGCCTGGCGAACACGGAGATCAAGGAACCGCCGAAGCCTAGGCCGATGAGCGCGTCCACGGCCGTCTTCTGAGAGTCGCCGAAGACCGCTGTGAGCAGACCGTAGTAGCCGGCAAGACCAAACAGTGCCAACCCGGCCACCAACATGCCGGTGATGGCGCCGCCCTGGAAGGCGACCCTGAGCGCGGGCGAGATGCCGCCGCGGGCTGCCTCGGCGACCCGGGAATTAGCGCGCACCGAAACGTTCATGCCGATGTATCCGGCCGAGCCGGACAAGATCCCGCCGATCGCAAAGCCACAGGCCACGGCGATGTTCTGAATGAAGATCAACGCCACGAACATCACGACGCCGACGACCGCGATCGTCAGGTACTGGCGATTCAGGTAGGCGCGGGCGCCTTCTTGGACGGCCCGCGAGATGCTCTGCATCCGCTCGTTGCCCGGTGAGAGGGCGAGCAGGGCGCGGGTGGTCACGAGGCCGTACACCACAGCACAGGTGGCGCACACAAGGGCAACGACGACCCCATGGTTCGTCAGAAAGCTACTCAACAGAAATCCTCCGCGGTCTGGTTGTCGTGCTGCGCGAAGGAGTTCGCGGGCACAGATCTCGCACGGGCCGCTCCCTACGAGCGCACCACCCGGCGTAAAGGCGGGCGCAGTCTATCGTTTGCGCAGGCGGAAGGCAGTCAAGTGGTCCTCAGCCGGAGCCACACACCCCGCGGGCGCGCGCGTAGGACGCCCTTTCAGCGAACAACACAGCACCGGCTCTCGGCGCCCTGGAACCACAGCCGACAGCACGCCGCACCCGTCTCGGCGCCAGGGAACCCACAGCCGACAGCACCTCGCACGCCTCTCAGCGCCCCGGAACCCACAGCCTCCCACTCGACTGGGCCGGTCCTGGGCTAGTAGGCGCCTCGCCCTCTTTGTCCGCCGGCGTGCCAGGCCCGGCGTCCCCGCCCGGCTGGACAGGCTCGCTCGGCGAGGGCGACGGTGGCGAGGAGGAGGACGACGACGGCGAAGTTGCAGCCGGTGCAGCGCCGGCCCCGCTTTGGGCCTCGCGTGCGTAGGCCATCTGCAGCTGGGAGATCGCGTCACGCATGGGGCCGAGCTCATTCGGCATGTGCCGTTCCAGGATCGGCATCAAAGCCCGTGCTCCGTCGATCGCGTCACGCACCTGCTCCAGATCGCTCTCGGACTCGGCAGGGGCCGCGCCGGGCGCGGTCAGACCGAGGCGACGACCGCCTATGTTGATCAAGGAGACCGTCGTCTGAAGGATCAAGTCAGAGCTTGAGATGCGATTCAGCTCGGCTTCGTAAGCAGCCCGTAGATCCTCCTCGCTGGGCTGCGCACCGGCACCCGCCGCCGGCTGCGTTTCGGTCGTTGCTCGGCTGCCCGAAGCGTTTGGCTCGTCCATCAAACAGTCACCTCCGCAGAATATGTTTGCAAGGTCTCGCGCACCGAGGCGGCGAACACCTCCTCGCGGGAGGCGCCGGTCTCGATCATGCGCCGCTGGCGCTGGGCTCCGTTGCGCTCAGGGAAGCTGGGCTCGATTCCCAGCTCCGCACGGACCGGCTCGGTCCACGCGGCGAGACGCTCGACGATCGCGGCGGCCGGGTACTCCTCTGCACGCTCCAGGTCGACCATGTGGCCGTCGAGGCCGTGACGTATTGCCCGCCACATGTTCTCCTCGACCAGCCGCGGCGCGGGATCGGAGAAAGGCACGCCTTCGTCGAGGTCGCGTGCCGCTTGAGCCACACACGCCACCATCAAGGCGGCCATGGCCTCGGACTCGGTCACGGTGCCCTGGGCGTCGCAGATCCGAACCTCGACCGTGCCGAACTCGAAGTGGGGGCGCACCGACCACCACACCTGCGTGAACTCGACGATCGAGCGCGTGCGCAGCAGAAACTCGATGTATTCGCGATAGGCCGGCCACCCGCCGAACGCGTCGGGTATGCCGCAGCGGGGGAAGTTACGCGTGAAGCTCTGGGTGCGGGCGGTATGCAGGCCCGAATCGCGGCCGTCGAGGTAGGGCGAATTGGCCGAGACGGCCAAAAGCAAAGGCAGGACCGGCCGCAGACGATCGCAGACGCGCACGGCCCGATCGATGTCGCGCACACCCACGTGCACATGCAGGCTGAAGGTGTTGTTGCGCCAGGCGACGTACTTGAGGCCCTGCTCGACGCGCCGGTAGTGCTCGGTGTCGATGATCGGTTGCTGGCGGTAGTCGGCCCATGGGTGGGTGCCGGTGGCAGCCAGGGCCGCGCCCTGACGAGAAGCGAGCGCGAACAGACGCCGGCGGCGCTCGCGCTGACGAGAGAAGGCGTCCGCGAGGTTCTCGCCACGACCGGAGACGATCTCTATCTCCGAGGAGATCAGCTCGCCGGTGATGCCCTCGGCCAAGAGGGGATCTTGGGCCAGCGCGCAGTCGCGCAACTCCTCGAAGCGAGGGACCAGGTCGAGCGTGACCGGGTCGAGCAGGGCGAACTCCTCCTCGATCCCCACGGTGAGGTCGGTCGCTTGCGCGAACGTGTCAACTGCCTTGTCGAAGTCCAAGCTGGTCATTTTGGGGAGGTTGGGGCGTGCGATTTGGCGCGACTCGCTCGAGGATGACTCCCAGCTTACGATCTCCGGGCGCGCGTGCCGGACTGGGATAGGGCTCAGGTCAGATAGAAGTACAGCGCGTAGAGCAAGTCGACCGCGGGGCTGGAGGTGTGCACCGTGACCTCGGGTGGCACCGCCAGCAAAGACTCCGAGTAGTTGAAGATGATCTTCACGCCCGCCTCCACCAACTCGTCGGCGAGACCTTGGGCGGCACGAGTGGGGACGGCCAAGACTCCCACGACGATGTCCTCTTCCTCGACCACCTGGGCCAGCTCGCCGGTGTGACGCACCACTTGGGCGCCAACTTCGGTGCCGACCTTGTCATCGTCCACATCGAAGATCGCGACGACCCTGAAACCGTGGTCGGCGAAGATGTCAGAGGACGCGATCGCCTTGCCGAGATGCCCGGCGCCGAGCAAGGCGATGTTGTGCTGACCGGCGGTCCTGAGGATCTTGCGGATCTGAGAGACCAGCGACTCCACGTTGTAGCCGACACCGCGCTTGCCGAACTTGCCGAAACCTGACAAGTCGCGCCGGATCTGGGTGGAGTTGACGTGCGTGTAGTCGGAGAGCTCTTGGGAGGAGATCGTCTCCTTGCCCATCTTGCGGGCCTGGGTGAGCACCTGCAGATAGCGCGAGAGACGCGCGGCGACACCCAGGGAGAGCCTGTCCCCGACGATCGATTCCTCGTCGTGGATCGCACTCATCGGAGTTGCCAGCTCGTGGTAGGCCATCGGGTGTGACTCTAGAGGATGGAACCCAAACGATTGCGCAGTAGGGCCTCGTCGACGAAATATTCGAACAGCTCGTCCTCGCCGAGGGCGACCACGGGAATACGCTCGAAATACGCCCGGTGCAGAGCCTCGTCGGTGGTTATGTCGACCTCGCGCAACTCAAAGCCCAGTTCGGAGCGCAAGCCCAAAAGCGCGGCGCGAGCATCGACACAGAGGTGGCAGTCGGGCTTGGAGTAGAGCGTGAGGACCTTCAAAAGGGACGCTCACCGGTGGCGTAGGCGTCTAGCCCCAGATAGTCGGGATAGGCAAGACCCGAAGCAAAGCGCGCGGCGGCGCCGATCATCGCGGCGTTGTCGGTACAGAGCGCCTTGGCGGGCACATGCACGTTTGCCCCGATCTCGCCCAAGCGCCGGCGCAGCTCGCCGTTAGCGGCGACGCCGCCACCTACAGCCAGGCGGTCGAGTCCGGTTCGCTCCAAAGCTTCCCGGGCGCGTGCCACAAGGTGCTCGACGATGGCAGCCTGAAACGAAGCTGCCAGATCGGCCGCCAGGGCCCCGCCCTTGACCCCATCTTTGACTCCTACTTTGGCCCCATCTTTGGCTCCATCCAGCTCACCGGAGCCTTCCAAGTCGCGCAGCCGGTAAAGCAAAGAGGTCTTCAGCCCGGCAAACGAGAAGTCGAGGCTGCGCGCGAACGGACGCGTAGCTCCACGCCCACCCTTCGCTCGCGAGCCGGAGGCGGGAAACTCGAAAGCCTCGGGGTCGCCCTCGGCGGCCAGGCGCTCCAAGGCGGGACCACCGGGATAGCCGAGGCCGAGCATCCTGGCGCCCTTGTCAAAAGCCTCTCCGGCGGCATCGTCCAATGTGCGCCCGAGCGTGTCAAAGGACTCGTGGTCGTACACCTGCGCAAGCAGAGTGTGGCCGCCGCTGGCGATCAAGCAGACGAAAGGCGGCTCGAAAAGCTCGCCGCCGCCGACTGGCACGAGGAAATTGGCGGCCACATGTCCTTGTAGGTGGTCGACTGGAACCAGGGGTAGCTCTCTGGCCGCCGCCAAGGCCTTGGCCGTCGAGAGACCGACCAAGAGGGCTCCGATCAGACCGGGGCCTTGGGTAACGGCGACGCGGTCGATCTCCTCCAGCGCGGTGCCGGCCTCGGCAAGAGCCTCCTCTACAACGAGGTTGACCAGCTCGAGGTGGTGGCGGGAGGCGATCTCGGGGACCACCCCGCCGAAGCGGTCGTGGGCTCGCTGGGAGGAGATCACGTTGGAGCGGATCGAGGCGTCCTCGCCGATCACCGCGGCGCACGTATCGTCGCAGCTCGTCTCGAGTGCGAGGATCGTCATACCGGCTCACATCTCAAACCTGCGCCTGTCGCCGATCCCCAGTCGACGATCTTCATACTGGCCCCGGGTTGGGCACATCGTCCAACGATCCGGCGAGCGTGGCCGGGGTGCGCCACATGACCAAGGCGTCCTCGCCATTGTCCTGGTAATAGCGCCGGCGCAGACCCGCGGCACGGAAACCCTCCCGCTCATACAGGTGGATCGCGACTCGGTTGGAGCGACGCACCTCCAAAGTGAAGCGCGCCGAATCGTCGCCGACGCGCTCGTACAGCTCGGCCAAAAGCGCTGAGGCGACACCCTGGTGGCGGTGGTCCAGATCGACCGCCACGTTCATCACGTGCCACACGGTGTCATAGCGCGAGCAGATCAAATAGCCGGCCAGACGCCCTTCGTGGACGGCTGCCAAGCAGACGCCCGAGGACTTGGACAGCTCCAGGACGAACATCGCAAGCGACCAAGGCGTAGGGAAAGCGCGCCGCTCGATGGCGATCACGCGTGGCAGGTCGGCGTAGGTGAGCTCCCTGATGTCCACATAGAAGGAGCCGTCCGTCCTGATCTCCGCCATCGAGGACCCCATCAGGCGACTCCTTCGAGTGAGACTTCGGCGTCGGGCCGGCGCAGATAGTCGGGCACGACCGCCTGTCCGGAACCGCTCTCGGGGAATTCGATCGCCAACGCGCAGATCGCCGACGCTTGGATCCGATGAGACTCTGAGCCGTCTGCCGGGACACGGAGGCCGAGTTGCTCAAACGAATCGCGGTAAAGCAAAGCTCCGTCGCCAACCGCGATCCACTCCTCGGCAGCCGTGTCGATCAAAGCGCCCTCAAGCAACTCGCCCACCCGATCCGGGGACACCGCACACGCCGCCAACCGCTTGCGCTCGCCCTCGTAGCCCGCCACGAAAACCTCACTTCGACGCGCATCGATCGCCGCCAACACGCGGACCGGCTCAGCGCCAGGGGTCATGTCCCGTCTCGCCTGACCCGTTCCATCGGCGAGCGCGCGCAGGCTCGATACCCCAATCAGCTCCAGGTCCAAGGACTGCGCCAAAGCTCGCGCCGTGGCGATCCCGATGCGCAGACCCGTGAACGTGCCTGGACCGACCCCCACGGCGATCCGCTCCAAACGGTCCCAGCCAAGGCCTGCTTCAGCCAAGAGCTGGTACGCGAAAGGGAGCAGCCGAGTGCAGTGCCCAGGCCGCTCTCCTGGCCGGGGGTCGTCGCGCGCCTGCAGCACGGTCCCATCGGCCAAGCGAAGGCCGACCACCGTGGCCGGTGTGGCGGTGTCAAAGCCGAGGACGATCATCGCAAGCCCTCGCGCAGCTCGACCCGCCTGCGCTCCTCGCCAAGGTGGGTGAGGGTGACTTGCACGCGTGCGTGTTGCAACTCGGACGCCGTCTGCTCGGGCCACTCGACGAAGGCGATCCGGCCGGGACCGAGATAGTCGTCCAGGAGATCGGGCTCCTCCGCTTGGAGGCCGGCCAAGCGGTACAAGTCGAGGTGGGACACGGTTACATGTCTACCCCGATAGCGGTGACCGATCGAGAAAGTGGGGCTGGTGATCGGATCGGTGACGCCCAAGGCGTGCGCGGCGCCGCGCACGAACGTGGTCTTGCCCGCGCCCAAGTCACCGGTCACGAGCACGACGTCACCCTCGCTCAAGCCGGCTGCCAAGTCGGCGCCGAGCGCTTCGGTTTGGCGCGAATCAGAGGTCTCCACGACGCGGGTCGCCACGCACTAAGCCTAGTCAGTATGCGTCCGCATCAAGCTTCCGTGCGACCCAAAAAGATGGCCGGCTCGCAGGAGAGGAAGTGCGAGCCGGCCATGGTGCTTTGGGAGGATGGAGGTGAGTTCTGTATCGACAAGCCATTCCGCCTGCTTTAGCGGCCGATCTGAACCCACCAAGATCTAATACGCAGACGCTGCGATTTTGGATGCCTTCTAAAACAGATCGAGTTGGTCCACGGTGCCCTCGACGGCGGCTGTGGGGCCATTCGCATCCTCGACGCCCGCAGCGGACGTGCCCCCGCCTTCGCGTCCTTCGGAGGCCTCGGCGCCTACCGCCGGCGCCTGCTCCACCGGCGGAAACTCGAGGCCATCCTGCGCCGGCTCTGGCATCGCCAAGAGCTCGGGTAGACGCGAGAAGTCCTCGCGCAATGTCTCGAGCATACGCGGCGTGTAGAGCGCCGCGGCCGGATGGAAGATCGGGTAGAGACGAACTGTGCGCTTGCCCAAAGTGAGCTCCTCCGGGCGACCGTGTAGGCGCGTGATCCCGGTGGGATCGTCGCGCAGCAGCTTCGTCGAGAAGTTGCCCAAAGAACAGATCACGCGCGGCTGGATCAACTCGACCTGGCGGTAGAGGTACTCGTGGCAGTTCTCGATCTCGACCGGCATTGGATCTCGGTTGCCGGGAGGCCTGCACTTGAGGACGTTGGCGATGAACACATCCGCGCGCTCCAAACCGATCTCTTTGAGCAAGGTCTCCAGGAGTTTGCCCGCGCGCCCCACGAACGGAAGGCCTTGCTCGTCCTCGCTCGCGCCGGGGGCCTCCCCCACGAACATCAGGTCCGCGTCGGCGTTGCCGGCACCGAAGACCACGTTCTTGCGTGTTGCGGCCAGCTCCTGGCAGCGTACGCAAGCACTCGCCTGCGCGAACACTTCCTTGAGCGCGTCGCGCCTCTGATTGGCCTCCGCTGAAGACACTGCGGCGGATGGTAGTCATCCGAGCCTCCAGACGATATGCTTAAGGCAGTCGCGACCGGTATCCCTTCAGGGAACTGGACCGAGCCTAGATGAACTTTTCGATCTCCACATCGATCTGCCCATGAGGACTTTGCGTACCGTGGGCGAACTGCGAGCGGCGCTCGAGCCGGCTCGCGGTGCAGGCCGCACGATCGGCCTGGTTCCCACGATGGGAGCCCTACACGAGGGTCACCTGTCGCTGATTCGCCGTGCACGTGAGGAATGCGACGTGGTGGTCGTCTCGTTGTTCGTGAACCCGATCCAGTTCAACGAGGCCTCAGACCTGGAGCGCTACCCCCGCGACGAGCAGCGCGACCGCGCGCTCGCGCAAATGGCCGGAGGTGATCTGCTGTTCGCGCCGCCGGCCGAGGAGGTCTACCCGAAGGGCTTCTCCACCTCGGTGGAGGTGCTCGGCCTGACCGACCGCCTCGAGGGAGCCGTGCGCGGATCCGCCCACTTCAAGGGGGTCACGACCGTGGTGACCAAGCTCTTGAACATGGTTTGTCCGAACGTGGCCTACTTCGGCCAGAAGGACGCCCAACAAGTGGTTGTGATCAAGCGTCTCGTGCAGGACCTCGACATGGGAGTACGCATCGAGGCGTGCCCTACCGTGCGCGAGCCGGACGGTCTGGCGATGTCCAGCCGCAACGCTCATCTGAGCGCGGCGGGACGCGCTCAGGCCCTCGCCCTGTCCAAGGCCTTGACGGCCGCCGGCACCGCGGCCTCGGATGGAGAGCACTCGGCCGCGGCACTGACAGAGACGGTGCGCACTTCGATGAGCGAACTCGAAGTTGAGCCGGAGTACGTGGCGCTCGTGAGCCCGGACACACTCGAGCCCATCTCTGAGCTCGACAAGCCGGCGCTGCTGGCGATCGCGGCCCGGGTGGACTCGACGCGCCTGATCGACAACGTGACCTTGTATCCCGCCGCACAGGTGGACCGGTCCCCTGCGGATCTCAACTGTGCCGTAGACCCAGACCATTCTGTTGCGCACCCCAACCCCGCGACCCCCAGGGAGACTCAAGCCATATGCAGCGTGTGATGCTCAAGTCCAAGATCCACCGGGCCACCGTGACCGATTGCGACCTTCATTACGTCGGCTCGATCACAATCGACCCGGACCTGCTCGAGGCGGCTGACATCCTCGAGCACGAGCAAGTCCATGTGGTCGACGTCGACAACGGCGCTCGCTTCGAGACCTACACGATCGCGGGCCGGCGTGGCTCGGGCGACATCAAGGTCAACGGGGCGGCCGCCCGGCTCGTGCACAAGGGGGACACCGTAATCGTGATCTCCTACGGCCAGTACGACCGTAAGGAGATGGAGCAGTACGAGCCTCGCGTGGTCCACGTGGAGGCCAAGACCAATCGCATCATCACCGTCGACGACGCGGTGGCGACCCTGCTCAGCTCTGTGGCGGCTCCTTTCGAGACCGCGACGCAAGGCTGAACGAGGCGTCAACCGACGTCAGAGAGGACTCACATGTCAAGCCATCCCAGCAACCCCACCCCAGCACACGCGGGCGCCGCGACCGGCGCCAAGGTCGGGGCCAGCCCTGCAATCGGAGCCGTTCCGTCCGACCCCGGGCGTTTGCCGATGACCTTGCCGCTACTCGCCGAGAAGAAGCGCTTGGGCGAGCCGCTTGTAATGGTCACCGCTTATGACTACCCGAGCGCTCGTGCCGCAGAGGCGGGGGGCGTGGATCTGGTGCTCGTCGGCGACTCGGCCGCCACCACGATCCTCGGCTATAACTCGACCACGCCGGTCGACCTCGACGACATGCTGGTGCTTGCGCGAGCCGTGCGACGTGGGCTGAACACTCCTTTGATGATCGGCGATCTGCCCTTCGGCTCGTATGAGATCAGCGACGAGCAGGCCATCGCGAGCGCTGTGCGCATGGTCAAGGAGGCCGGCTGCGACGCGGTCAAGCTCGAGGGCGGAGGTCCTGCCTCGGCGAGTCGTGCACGTGCGATCATCGGCGCCGGCATCCCTGTGATGGGACATGTCGGTCTGACCCCCCAGAGCTCGACCGCGCTCGGCGGCTGGAAGGCCCAGGGCCGCACCGCGGCGGCCGCGGCGCGAATCGCCTCAGAGGCCTTGGCCTTGCAGGGCAGCGGCTGCTTTGCGATCGTCTTCGAGGCGATCCCGAGCGCCGTCACCAAGGAGCTCATGCCCCATCTGGATGTGCCCGTGATCGGTATCGGCGCGGGGCCCGACACTGACGGCCAGGTGCTCGTCTTCCACGACCTGCTCGGCATCAGAGATGGGCTGGGGCCGCGCTTTGTCAAGCGCTACGCCAACATCCAGCAGGAGATGGACGCCGGCGTCAGCGCCTACGCCGAGGACGTGCGCTCAGGCCGTTATCCGGGGCCGGAGCACGGCTACTCGATCGACGCGGGCGAGCTGGCCGAGCTTCACACATTGCTCGCCTGATCTGCGCAACGGGCTGCTAGTCGCCAGCGGGCTGCCGATCGCCTGCGCGTCCGGCAGCCCGTGCGTCAATCGGGCACCTGGCGCTCGGCATATTCGACCTTGCGCAGCACGCGGGCGGGTGCACCCGCCACAATCGAGAACGGCTCGATGTCTTTGGTGACGACGCTGTTGGCGCCGATCACGCAGCGCTCGCCGATGTTCACGCCGCTTGTGACAACCACGTTGGCACCCAGCCAGCAGTTATCGCCAATCCTGGTCGGACCCTTGCTGTCGAAGCCCTGCCAAGTGATTGGCTTGTCGGGGTCGTCGAAGCGATGCGAGGCGTCCGAGACGAAACAGCCGTTGGCGAGCATGCAGTGGTTCCCTATCTCCACCAGCTGCTCAGCAGCGACCATCACACCCATGTTTAGGAAGGTGCCTTCGCCGATGCGCACACGCGCGCTGCCCGGCAACGTAATCCAAACGCCCGGCTCAAGCAGCGTGTGGGGGCCGATCTCCAGGCGTCCCTCGTGCAGCGCCTCCAGAACGTTGCCGTGCACAGGCCAGCGAGCGAAGGCTTCCCTGTGCATGAACTCGCGGTGGATCGCGATGCGGTTCCAGGGCAGCGAGTTGTGCTCATACCAGCGCCATCTCTGTGTCCACAACCACACCTTGGAAGCCTTATTCCTCATGGAATATGAGGAATAAGGAGGAGGGGTAGGAGTGGCATGACGGCCAACTCACTCACGCGCGCGCCGCCGACTTGACCTTCCGCTTTCCGGGCGCGGCCCCGTTGGACGATGCGCCGTTCGTGCTCGCCTTCCCGGTCTTCGCAGCTCTCGCGCGCGGCTTGGCCTTGGGTTTTGCCACGAGCAGCTCGCGCAGAAACTCGCCCGTGTGCGAGCCTCGCTCGGCCGCGACCTCCTCGGGGGTGCCTGCGGCGATCACCATGCCGCCCTCCTCCCCCCCCTCCGGTCCCATGTCGATCAGGCGGTCGGCGGACTTGATGATGTCCAGGTTGTGCTCGATCACGACCACGCTGTTGCCGGCGTCCACGAGCCTTTGCAGGACCTCCAAGAGTCTTTGCACGTCAGCGAAATGCAGGCCGGTGGTGGGCTCGTCGAGGATGTACAGAGTTCTGCCTGTCGCCACCTTGGAGAGCTCGGTGGCGAGCTTCACGCGTTGAGCCTCACCGCCGGAAAGGGTGGTCGCGGGCTGGCCGAGCCTGATGTAGCCAAGGCCCACCGCGTCCAGGGTCTCCAGGCGCCGGCGGATCTTGGGGATGTGCTCGAAGAACTTCAAGGCCTCCTCGACCGGCATGGCCAAGACCTCGGCGATGCTCTTGCCCTTGAACTTGACCTCCAAGGTCTCCTTGTTGTAGCGCCGCCCGTCGCACTGCTCGCAAGGCACGTATACGTCGGGTAGGAAGTGCATCTCGATCTTGATCTGGCCGTCTCCCCTGCACACCTCACAGCGCCCTCCCTTCACGTTGAAGGAGAAGCGACCCGGCTTGTAGCCCCTGGCACGTGCCTCTTGGGTCTTTGAGAAGAGATCCCTGATCACGTCGAACAGCCCGGTATACGTGGCCGGGTTCGAGCGGGGCGTGCGCCCGATCGGGGACTGGTCGACGGCGATGATCTTGTCGAGCTGATCGAGGCCCTTGATCGCCCGATGGGCACCCGGGCGCTGACGCGCCCGGTGCAGCCGATTCGCGATGGCCTTGTACAAGACTTCGTTGACCAAGGTCGACTTGCCCGAGCCCGACACGCCCGTCACGCACGTCAAAGTCCCCAAGGGCACATGCACGTCTACATCCCTGAGGTTGTGCTGGGAGGCGCCCAAGATCTCCACGTAGCCGCTCGGCGTGCGGCGCTCGAGCGGAACCTCGATCGTGCGCGTGCCCGCCAAGAACTGGCCGGTCAATGACTCCTTCACCTTCTGCACCTTGGCGGCGGTGCCCTCGGCCACGATCCAGCCGCCGTGTTCGCCCGCACCCGGTCCCAGGTCGACGAGATGATCGGCGGAGCGCATCGTCTGCTCGTCGTGCTCGACCACGATCACCGTGTTGCCCAGATCCCGCAGGCGCTCCAAAGTGGCGATCAACTTCTCGTTGTCGCGCTGGTGCAAGCCGATCGAAGGCTCATCAAGGATGTAGAGCACGCCCACCAGCGAGGAGCCGATCTGGGTGGCCAGACGAATCCTCTGGGCCTCGCCGCCGGACAAGGTGGAGGCGGCTCGGTCCATCGAGAGGTAGCCGATGCCCACGTTCTCCAAGAACTGGAGGCGCTCCGAGATCTCGCGCAAGATCAGGCGCGCCACGTGCCGATCGGTCTCAGACAGCTCGATCTGCTCGAGCCAAGTCAAAGCCCTGCGCGCCGAGAGCGCGCAGAAATCCTCGATCCGGGTGCCCGCCACCAGAACAGCCCTGGACTCGGGTCGCAGGCGTGCGCCGCCGCACTCCGGGCAGGCGCGCAAGGACATGAACTCCTCGATCTTCTCGCGCGTCCACTCGGAGTCGGTCTCGCGGTAGCGCCTCTGCAGGTTTGACAGGACGCCCTCGAAGCGCGTGCCGTAGGAGCGGGTGCGTCCGAAGCGGTTCCGGTAGGTGATTTGGAGGGGATCCCCGTTCGTGCCCGACAGGAAAAGGTCGCGATGCTCTTGGGAAAGCTCCTCCCAGGGAACACTCAGATCGACCTTGTAGCGCTTGGCGATCGCCTCGGTGACCTGCTCGTAGTAGTTGGAGGCGCTGTTGGCCCAAGGAGCGATCGCCCCTTCGCCGACCGACAGGCTCGTGTCGGGCACGACCAGGTCCGGGTCGATCACCATCTGCGAGCCGAGGCCCGTGCACCGCTCGCACGCCCCATGGGGGGAGTTGAAAGAGAAGATCCGCGGCTCCAGCTCGACCAGGGACGGCCCGTGCTCGGGGCAGGCGAACTTCTCGGAAAAAGTGAACAGGGTCCCGGGATCTGGCTTGGCCCCCGGCACGATCTGGGCATTCGCCGCCTTCACGCCAAGGGCGCCGGATGAGTGAGATGGGCCGTCTTCAGAGGAAGGCACGCCCTCCCCCTCCCCACCCATACCCGTGCGCGATGACCCTACGATCTCGATCTCGACGAGGCCGTCTGCCAAGCCGACCGCGGCCTCGATCGAATCGGCCAGGCGCTTGCGGATGTCGTGGCGCATCGCCAAGCGATCGACCACGACCGAGACGTCGTGCTTGTAGCGCTTGTCCAAGACGATCGACTCTTCGAGCATCCTGATGCGCCCGTCGATCTTGACGCGCGCATAGCCGTCGGCTCGCAGCTCCTCCAAGAGCTTGCCGTACTCGCCCTTGCGACCTCTCACGACCGGCGCCAAGACCATGAAGCGCGTCCCCTCGGCCAAGCCCATCGCCTGGTCGATGATCTGCTCGGCCGACTGCCCCTGGATCGGACGCCCGCAGATCGGACAGTGGGGCTTGCCCACCCGCGCCCACAGGAGCCTCAGGTAGTCATAGATCTCGGTGACCGTGCCCACCGTCGAGCGGGGGTTGCGCGAAGTCGTCTTCTGGTCGATGGAGATTGCCGGCGACAATCCCTCGATCGAGTCCACGTCGGGCTTGTCCATCTGTCCCAGGAACTGCCTGGCATAGGCAGACAGGGACTCCACGTAGCGCCGCTGTCCCTCCGCGTAGATCGTGTCGAAGGCCAAGCTCGACTTGCCCGATCCCGATAGACCGGTTATGACAACCAGGGCGTCCCTGGGCAACTCCAGAGAGATGTCCTTCAGATTGTGCTCGCGCGCCCCGGAGACGACGATCTTGTTGCTTGAGGCCATGTGCGCAGCCATTGTAGAAGAGCGAACAGATGTTCGTATGTTCTTCGCTGCCGACGACGGGTTTGCACCCTCAAGGAACTGTATGCTGGGCACTATGGATGACCCAGGGCTCCCCATCTCCTATCAGGTGCTCGAGGCCGGCACACGCGTCTGCAGCAGCGACGGGGAGGTCCTTGGTGAGGTCGCCCACGTGCTCAGCGTGCCCGAGGAGGATGTCTTCGACGGGATAGTGATCGCGGTGCACAATGGCCCAGACGGACACCGCTTCGCCGACGCCAACGACATCGGAGCTATCCATGAGCGGGAAGTTACGCTCAAGCTCGACGCCGCCGCTTGCAGCGCCTTGCCCCAGCCAAGCGAGAACCCCGCGGTCTTGACAGACGATCCGGCCGACGCCAGCTCGAAACTGTCGAACAAGCTGCGCCGCGCCTGGGACCTCGTCTCCGGTAAGTACTAAGCAGCGACCGACACTCGGAACTGTCGAACAAGCTGCGCCGCGCCTGAGATTTCGTTTCCGGCAACTAATGGGCGCGATCGGCATTGCGTCCTGACGCGGGACGTTCGCGGGAGTCCTCAGCCTTCGATCGCCGCGTAAACCTCGTCGAGTAGCCGCTCGCGGTCGGACACCGCGAAGTTCTCGGCCAGGTATTGGCCGGTCTCCTCGCGCGAGTCGCCGTTGAGTGCCATGTTGAGCGCCACCAGGCGGGCACCGTCGAGATCCTCGGAGGAGGTGACCGCCGGTTCGATCGGACCCGCAACTGGGGGCGAAGTCTCCTGCCGTTGCTCGTCCTGCGCCAATTGGACCGCTCCTCCCTGCACCAGTCCCGCGTAGGGATCGCCTTGCATCCCTTCGTGCGATTCGCCGGGCGGCACCACGAGCGGAGCTTCATGAGGCTGGGCCGGCGGCGCTACGACGGACGTGTCGTCCGCCGCGATGTAGTGCACCTCCGGCTCGGGCTCCGCGCCCAGCTCGACGCTCTGAGCGTTCCCACCATCTCCGGTGCGTCCCGCGGCCGAGTCATACAAGACGCTCATATTGCCCTCGACCTCCGCCAGATCACTCGCCAGCTGACCCGCCCCGGTGCGCAGACTCTCCACCAGTGTCTGGGCCTCGCCATCCATCGTCGCGACCCGCGCCAAAAGCACCTCGGTCGCCTGCGAGACCGCCGCCACACGCTCCTGAGCGCGCGCGATCGCCTCGTCGCGGATACGCCGCGCATCGGCGTCGGCCGCGGCCCGCGTGGCCTGGGCGGCCTGAGCGGCCTCGCGCTCAATCGTCTCGGCCGTCGCCTGAGCCGCCTCCAAGATGCCTTGCACCTGCGTGCCGGCCACGGCGGCCAACGAATCTCCTCCGCGACTCTGCGCTTGCAGGCGCAGCTCCTCCACGTCAGCCGCGAGCGCCCGCAGGTGGGCGTCCACGCTCGCCGGGTCATACCCGCGGCGCACGATCGGGAAGTCGCGCCTCTCGATCACCTGGCGGTCCAGCTCCACGGTCCCCATCCTATGCAACCTCGCCGGACGGAGCCTCCACTATCTCCGGCTCCGGCTCTCCCGAGTCGTCGGCCCCCGCCTCGGTACCCTCGCTCGTACCGCCAGGACCCTCGACCGCCTGTACATCACGTAGCTCGCGCCGGAGCTCCCTGATCTCGTCGCGCACTTGAGCCGCGTACTCGAACCTGAGGTCGTCGGCGGCGGCGATCATCTCCTCCTCCAGCTCGACGATCATCTTCTCCAGCTCGTGGTTTGGCATCTCCTTGGCCTTGGCCCGCGTGGCGTTCTTGCGCCGACGACCCTTGGGCACCTTCGACTCGGCCTGCAGAAACTCGGCGATGTCGGAGATGCCCTTCACGATGCTCGACGCAGTGATCCCGTGCTCCTCGTTGTAGGCGACCTGGATTTCGCGTCTGCGGTCGGTCTCCTCGATCGCCGCCTTCATCGCCTTGGTCTCCTTGTCGGCGTACATCAGTACCTTGCCCCTCACGTTGCGCGCTGCTCTGCCGATCGTCTGGATCAGCGAGGTCTCACCGCGCAGGAAGCCCTCCTTGTCGGCGTCGAGGATCGCCACCAGCGAGACCTCCGGCAAGTCCAAGCCCTCGCGCAGCAGGTTCACGCCCACGAGCACGTCGTACTCGCCGAGCCGCAGGTCCCTGATGATCTGGATGCGCTCGAGCGTCTCGATCTCCGAGTGCAGGTAGCGCACCTTGAAGCCCATCTCGATCAGGTATTGCGATAGATCCTCACTCATCTTCTTCGTAAGTGTCGTTACCAGCACCCGCTCGTTCACATCCACACGCTTGCGGATTTCGTTCATCAGATCGTCGATCTGGTTGCGGGTCTCGCGCACATCGATCTCCGGGTCCACGACCCCTGTGGGCCTAACGATCTGCTCCACGATCCGCTGCGAGCGTGTCCGCTCATATTCGCCGGGCGTGGCGGACAGGAACACGAGCTGCGGCGTGATCGAGAGGAACTCGTCAAACGTCTGCGGACGGTTGTCCATCGCGCTCGGCAGCCTGAAGCCGTAGTCCACGAGCGTGCGCTTGCGCGAGCGGTCGCCCTCGAACATTCCCCCGATCTGCGGCACCGTCTGGTGGGACTCGTCGATGAAGCACACGAAATCCTCAGGGAAATAGTCGATCAAGCAGTAAGGCCGCTCGCCCGGCTTACGCCCGTCGAGGATCCGCGAATAGTTCTCGATCCCCGAGCAGAACCCCACCTCGCGCAGCATCTCCATGTCGTATTGGGTGCGTTGCCTGAGGCGGTGGGACTCCAGCTGCTTGCCCTCGGCCTCCAGCTGCTCGCAGCGCTCGTTGAGCTCCCTGCCGATCTCCGCGACACCGTCATCGATCGTGCCCTCCTTGACGTTGTAGTGCGTGGCGGGCCAGATCGCGAAGTGCTCAATGTCGTCTTCGAGCAACTCCCCCGTTAGCGGGTCGAAGTGCTGCAAACGCTCCACTTCATCGCCGAACAAGGTCGCCCTGAAGGCCGTCTCCGCGTACGCAGGGAACACCTCGAGCGTCTCTCCCTTCACCCTGAATGTGCCACGCGCCAAGACGCTGTCATTGCGCGTGTACTGGATCGACACGAGCTTGCGCAACAGCTTGTCGCGGTCGATCTCCTCCCCGCGGCGCAGAATCTGCATGTTCATCTCATAGGTCTCCGGCGAGCCCAGGCCGTAGATGCAAGACACCGACGCCACCACGATCACATCGCGCCGGGCGAACACAGCGGCTGTCGCCGCATGGCGCAGCCGGTCCACCTCCTGGTTGATAGCCGAGTCCTTCTCGATGTACAGGTCCCTGCTGGGGACATACGCCTCAGGCTGGTAGTAGTCGTAATAGGACACGAAGTACTCGACCGCGTTCTCTGGGAAGAAGGTCCTGAACTCGTTGCACAATTGCGCCGCCAGCGTCTTGTTGTGAGCAATCACGAGCGCCGGCTTCTGCACCTCCTGGATCACGCCGGCCATCGTCATCGTCTTGCCCGTTCCGGTCGCCCCCAGCAGCGTCTGGAAGCGATCGCCCTCGCGCACTCCCTCGGACAACGAAGCGATCGCCGTGGGCTGGTCGGCGGTGGGGGTGAAGACCGGATCGAGCTTGAAGGGCGGCATCGCCCTCTACGTTAGCCCGAGCTGGCGCGCGTAGATGGAGCGATACTCGGCCTGGGCGTGCAGCACCCGCCGCACATACGCCTGGGTCTCGGGGAAGGGAATGTCGGCGGTGGTCAATTGACGCCCTTCTTCGTGTGCTTTGGCCACCCATGCGTCCACGTTCGCCAAGCCCCCGTTATAAGCGGCCACGGCCTCCATCTCGTTGCCCTCGTAATGATCGAGCAGGTAGCGCAAATACCAACTTCCGTAGGCCACGTTGATCTTCGGCGTCGCCAGATCGCTGGTCGTGAAGCGAAAGCCGCCGGACAGGTGCGCGATGTAGTCGGCCGTTGTAGGCAGGATCTGCATCAGCCCCAGTGCCCCCGCCGAGGAGGTGCGCGGATCGAACTTCGTCTCCGCATAGATCACGCCCGCGATCAGCGCTGGGTCGAGGTGCTTGTCGGCCGCCTGTTCGCGGATCACGGACGCGTCGCTAAGCGGCAGGCCCGAATTGCCGGCCATATGCTGAAGACGCGAGGCGACCACCGCGATGAGCGCCACGGTGAGCGCCAGCCCAACCACCATCCGCACAAGCGAGCGACCGGGAGACGGCCTCGCCGCACGGCTCCCCCGTGCACGCCCCCGCGCGCGGGGCGCCGCCGAATAACGCGTATAGCTCATCCCACTCCCCCAACCCATGTCCTCGACGGGAGGTGCGATCCCATGCGGGTATAGCTCATCCGGATAGCTTGGCAAGCACCCCGGCCAGCTCGCGCCGCAAGTCCGCTTCGCTGCCGTCGTTGTGGACCGCGAAGGTGGCTCTGCCGGCCTTCTCCTCCTGGGAGAGCTGGCGAGCAACACGCTCGTCCACGAGAGCATGACCACGCCCGGCCGCCCGCTCGGCGCGTGTCTGCTCGGCCGCGACGACGGCGATTGTGGCGTCGAAGCCGCGCTCCATGCCGGCCTCGAACAGCAGCGGCACCTCGACCACGGCGGCTTTCGGCGCGGGCCGCAGCGCGCGCACGTGCTCCAGCCAACCAGCGATGCGAGCACCCACAAGCGGCCACAGCAGGCCCTCCAACCAGCGGCGATCCTGCTCCCCGCCGGCGAACGCCTTGGCGGCTACCGCGGAGCGGTCGACGACTCCGCCGGGCGCGACCTCAGCTCCCCAGCGCTCGACAACCGCGTCCCGAACCCGAGCGTCGCCATAGAGCTCATGCACGACAGCATCGGTGGAAAGCACCTGTGCGCCCAAAGCCGCGAGCGCTTTCAGGGCAGTGGACTTGCCGGCCCCCATCCCGCCGGTCAATCCGACGAACGGCACCACCGGCTGCACCGGTCCGCCCGTCAGTCTTGCGTTTGATCGACGGCAGCCTGCTCGGGCTGCTCGTCCTCGGGTTGCTCGTCGGTGACCTCGGCGGCCGGCTCGTCGGCAGACGGGGCCTCAGCGGGCAACGCCTCAGCCGTCGGCTCCTCGGCAGGCGGCGCCTCAGCCGTCGCCTCTTCGGCAAGCGGCGCGTCAGTTGCCTCTTCGACGGGCGCCGGCTGCTCGACCGCGGCCTCCGCGACGGGCTCGGGCTCGGCAGAGTCCG
>JBAVYU010000090.1:0-23195 GCA_049588415.1 Solirubrobacteraceae bacterium | reverse complement strand
GTTCGGGGCCAGCGGGCAGCGCGTGTCCTAGGGCAACGCGTCACGGGCGACACAAGCTGGGCAGTGCGAACCTCGACCCAAGCCGGGCTGCCGGAGTCAGCCAGTGACGAGGGTACTCACGACCGCCTCGTACACCCCGGCGCCGTGCCCGGCCTCGGCGATGCACACGTTCGCGTAGGCAGCGCTCACCTCGCGGATCGAGGGGTCACGCTCAACCGCGTTGGCCACTAGCCAGAATGTGCCGACGTGCTCAGCGCAGGCCAGATCCTCGCGCGAATCGCCGACCGCGAACGTCTCCTCGCGCGCGTAGCCTCGCACCTGCCTGTGAAAAGCGACCGCACCCGCCTTCGAAGCGCCGGCCGGCACAAGGTGATAGCCGCGCACGTGCGGCAACTCCGCGAGCGCCGCGGAGCGGCGATTGACGACACCGTTGTCGACCAGCCGCAGCTGCCCATGACCCTCCTCGGCCAACAATGCGTCCACCTCCGAGGCGTCCACAAGCCCGCGAAACAGATGCGAAACTTCGCGGTTGGAGTGCCACGGCTCGTGGTACTCAAGACGACCCTCGTAGCGTTCCAACAACATGGCGGGCGCCCCTGAGCGCTCAATCTGCTGAGCAATCGTCAGCTCACCGGGCTGGAGCTCACCGGTGAGCCAATGCTCCTCTCCACCCAGCCTCGGATCGCCCAGTACGACGCAAGCGCCGGCCTCGAAGATGTAGGAGCTCTGGCCGAGCAGCCGCGCGTCCTCGGCTACCTGGATGCTGCGACGGCCGGACATCAAGACGATCTCGACATCGGCGCGCAAGCAGGCCTGCACGGCGCGGACGCCGTCAAGCGAGACCTGACCCTCGCCGTCGTGGAGCAATGAAGCGCCGCGACCGAGCAAGGTGCCGTCGAGATCGACATATAGACAGCGCATCGTCATGAGCGTGTGAATGCGGCGAAGGCGGGGCGTTCGACCGGCGCCGCAGACAGATCAACCTGGCTCAGCTTTTTTTCTTCGTGCAGACGGCGCGCGATCGTGGCGAGCACTCGCTCTGACATCTCTCCAAGAGCTCCCAGCGACTGGTGGCGATTGCGGTGCACTTCCAGGTCAACCTGGGCGAGACCGTCGAGCCCAACCTCGCGCCACACGTCGATCAACATCGCGATCTCCACGCTATATCCAGTCGCGAAGGGCACCCGTTCGAGCAGCTCGCGCCGCGCCGCTACCTCGCCGGCCAAGGGCTGCCTTACTGCCCCGAGCTGCGGATAGAAGAGCGCGAGCGCTGGACGGGCCAGCAGATGATTGACACGCCCGCCTCCCTCAGGCAGGGAAATGCCGCCGTACTCGAACGGACGTCGGTAGAAGGCCTTCACGAACTGGACCTCGGGCTCACACACGATGGGCCCGATCAGGCCAGTAGCGAAGTGTCCTGAGAAGCCGGCGCTGTCGGCGTCCAGGAATACCACCAGCTCGCCTTCGAGCACTGAAAGGGCGCGCCACATCGCGTCGCCCTTGCCGAGCACTGGGCCCAGTTCGGGCCGCTCACCCCTTTGAGCCGAGCCTCTCTCTCGCCGCTCGTCCCCTCGATCCGACCCGCCATCTTGCGCCGACTCACCCACTCTCATCAACTCGCCCTCTTGCACGACCTTCGCTCCTGCATCGGCGGCGATTTGGGCCGTACCGTCAGCCGAAGCTGCATCCACCACCACGATCTCGTCGATCGCCCCGGCCCGGCGCAGATCGCTCAAGACGCTCACGATCTCCCCGATGGTGGCGCCGCACTCGCGCGCGGGCAAGCACACCGACACGCTGCCTTCGCGCTCGGCGGCGATCCGTGCCGCCGGGTAGAGGGAATGGTGGAAGGTGCGCCTTTTCTCCCAGTCCTCGGCTGCGGGGTTGAGCATCGCCTCTACTATCGCAAGCGATGGCAAAACACGCCTTCGGCGCGCCCGCGAGCGCGATTCCTAAGAACTCACCTAGCGATAGGTCGAGCGGGACACGAGGAGTCATGGAGCGCACCATCGAGCCTTGGAGCGCCCTCGTAGACGAGGCGCGCGAGGACGGGCGGATCGTGCGCGAGGCCTACGAAGGCCCGGGGACCGCCAACTTGGTGGAGATCCCCTCGGAGCTGCACCCCGATGTCATCGCCGGCTTGGAGCTGGTCGGGATCGAGCGGCTCTATTCCCATCAGGCGGAGGCGCTCGCCTCAGCCTGGGAGCGGACCACGATCGTCACGACCGGCACCGCTTCGGGCAAGTCGCTGTGCTTCAACCTGCCTACGCTGCAGACGCTCTGTGCCGAACCTTTGGCGCGGGCACTTTACTTGTACCCGACCAAGGCCCTGGCCCAAGACCAGGCGCGTGCGCTCGGCACGTTCGGCCTCACAAAGCAGGTGCGTCCCGCGATCTACGACGGGGATACCCCCAAGGACGTGCGCGGCGATGTGCGCAAGCAGGCGAACGTGGTGCTCACCAACCCCGACATGCTGCACGTCGGCATCCTGCCCCACCACAGCTCTTGGGAGCGCCTGTTCAGCCATCTGCGCATCGTCGTCGTGGATGAGGCCCATGTGTACCGGGGCGTGTTCGGCTCGCACGTAGCCAACGTCCTGCGTCGCCTTTTGCGGATCGCCGCCGCATACGGCAGTGACGTGCGCGTGTTGCTTGCCTCGGCCACGATCGCCAACCCGGTCGATCTGGCCGAGCGACTCACCGGACTTGAGGACGTTGGCCTGATCGAGCGTGACGGCTCCCCAACGCCGCGCCGGCAGATCGCGATGTGGAACCCCCCGCTGGTGGACAAGGCGATCGGAGCGCGGCGCTCGGCCCTGGGCGAGGCGGCCGAGGCGCTTGCGCGGCTGGTGCGCGACGGTGCGCGGTGCATCTGCTTCATGAAGTCTCGTAAGGGCGTCGAGTTGCTAGCCAAGATGGTCTGCGAAGACCTGGAGCGCACCCACCCCGATCTGGCCGAGCGCGTGGCTCCCTACCGCGCCGGCTACACCCCCCAACAACGCCGGGCGTTGGAGGCGCGCCTGATGAGCGGCGACCTGCGCGCCGTGATCACGACCGACGCATTGGAACTCGGGATCGACATCGGCGAGCTCGACGTGGCCATGGTCGTCACGTTTCCCGGCACCGTCGCCGCCCTGCGCCAGATGTGGGGGCGGGCGGGGCGGCGCGGCAAGGGCTTCGCTGTGTACATCGCCGGCGAGGATGCTCTGGACCAGTTCTTTTGCCGACACCCCGACGAGTTCCTCGAGCGTCCCGTCGAGGCGGCGATCCTCGACCACGAGAGCGCCCAGATCCACCAAGCCCATCTGCTGTGCGCCGCCTACGAGGGCCCGCTCGAAGCCGGCGACGCCGAGTTCTTCGGGCCGCGCTGGGAGGCCCATGCGGAGGCGCTCGTGTCGGCCGGGCTGCTGCGCAAGCGCCCGGCCCGGCCCGCGGACCCAGCGCGCGCGAACGTGCGCAGTGGGGAGAGCTACGTGCCGCGACGCCCCGCCGACTACCCCGCCGCCAAGGTCTCCTTGCGATCCTCCTCACCGGACAGCTTCGCGATCGTAGACGTCTCCTCGGGCGAGCTGCTCGGTCAGACCGAGGCCGCCAGGGCCCACTCGACCGTCCATGACGGCGCCATCTATCTGCACCAAGGTCGCTCTTATGAGGTGCGCGAACTTGATCTCGAGAACCGCCGTGCTTTGGTGGCGCCATTCAACGGCGACTGGTACACCCAACCCAAGCGCGAGACCGATACGAACATCGAGCGCCTGCTCGACCGACGCGAAGCGCTCGGCGTGACGCTCTCCTTCGGAGAGGTATCGGTCACAGAGACTGTGCTCGGCTATCAGCGCAAGCGTCTATCCGACCACGCTCAAGTGGACCTCGTGATGCTCGACCTGCCTCAGACATCTTTCTCCACCCAGGCGCTCTGGTTCGAGCTTGACGGTGCCACGCTCACGGGCCTCGCCGGCGATGACGACGGGATCGTCCCTATGGATGCCTTGCTCGGTTCGTTGCACGCGGCCGAGCACGCTCAAATCGCGGTGCTCCCGTTGATCGCGATGTGCGACCGGTGGGACATCGGCGGGCTCTCCACGAACGTGCACCCGCAGACGGGCGGCCCCACGATCTTTATTTACGACGGCCATCCTGGCGGCATCGGCATCACACGACTGGCCTACCAGCGCTTTGAGGAGCTGTGCCGCGACGCCCACCGCCTGATCGCGGAGTGCCCGTGCGAGAGCGGCTGCCCTTCGTGTGTGCAGTCCCCGAAGTGCGGCAACCTCAATGAACCGCTCTCCAAGGCCGGTGCGAGGATAGTTCTAAACGGGATGCTCGCCGCCCAGCCGGCCTGATCGCGAGCGCTTGACCCGACCCCCGCCGCCCAGCCCGCCCGTTCAGGTAGTAGACGGGATGCTCGCCGCTCAGCCGGCCTGATTGCCGGCCGCGATCTTCTTCAGGTCGATCGTCGCGTCGTACAACTTCGGATCGACGCCCGCCTCCAGCGCGACCTCGCGCAAAGGCCGTCCCGAGTCGGTCGCCGTTTTGACGATCGCCGCCGCCTTGTCGTAGCCGATCGCGCCGTTCAGAGCTGTCGCAACCGCGAGCGTGGCGCCTGCCGAAGCGGCACAGCCGGCCTTGTTGACCGTGATCCCGTCGACGCACTTCTCGGCGAATACGCGCGACGCGGACGTGAGCAGGTTCAAGGACTGCAGCAGGTTGCGCGCGATCAGCGGGATCCTCACGTTCAACTCGAATTGCCCCTGCAAACCACCGATGGTGATAGCCGTGTCGTTGCCGATCACCTGAGCGGAGACCTGCAATACGACCTCCGGGATGACCGGGTTGACCTTGCCCGGCATGATCGAGGAGCCCTTCTGCAGCTCGGGCAAGAAGATCTCGCCGATCCCTGCCCTCGGGCCGGATCCCATCAAGGCGAGGTCGCCGGCGATCTTAGTCAACGACACCGCGATCGTCTTCAAAGCGCCCGACAGCTCGACAAGCGCGTCCCGGTTGGCCTGCGCCTCGAACGGGTCGAGCGGAGCCGCGATCTGCTTGAGGCCCGATTCGCGCTTGAGCCGCGCCCTCACCTTCTCGGCGAACTTGGGGTGTGTGTTGAGACCGGTTCCGGTCGCGGTGCCGCCGAGCGGGATCTGGCCGACATGAACCAAAGCCGCCTGTACGCGCTCCTGGCCGAGGGTCATCTGGGCGGCATAGCCCGCGAACTCCTGGCCCAGCGTGACCGGAACCGCGTCCATCAGGTGGGTGCGCCCCGACTTCACGACCCCCGAGAAGCTCTTCGCCTTCTTGGCGAACGAGCGCTCCAGCTGCTTCAGCGCCGGCAACAGCTCGTTCTGGGCCACGTCAAGCGCGGCCAAGTGCACGGCCGAAGGGAACACGTCGTTGGAGGACTGGCCCATGTTGACGTGATCGTTGGCATGTACCTTCTCACCCGCGAGCGTGGCGATCACCTCATTTGCATTCATGTTCGTCGAGGTGCCCGAGCCGGTCTGGAAGACATCGATGGGGAACTGCTCGTCGTGCTTCCCCGCCGCGACCTCGCGGGCTGCCTTCTCGATAGCGGCGGCGCTGCGCTTGCTCAGGAGTCCCAGCTCGCCGTTGACTGCGGCCGCGGCGCCCTTGACGCGGGCCAGCCAGCGCACGACCGGCACCGGCACGGTCTCGCCGGAGATGGGGAAGTTGTCCACTGCCTTGGCGGTCTCTCCGCCCCAGAGCTGCTTGCCGGTCATCGCTTCTCCTCGGTCGTCATCGGGTTCGTAAATCTACCCGCAGACGGCGACCAACCCCGCGCCGCCCCGACCGGGGGGCCTCAGGTCATCGCAAGGACCATCTGGGAGCGCTATTTCTTTTTCTTGTTTTTGGCGCTCCTTGTGTTGGCTTTGTGCTTTTTGCTGCTGTGCTTGGTCTTGGGGCAGCCGGTTGGTGTGATGGGCGTGGCTTGGTGCATCACGGCTCCGTTTTGGGCGGTGAAGGCGGTTGGCATGGTTAGTTTTTGGTTGCAGAAGCTGCCGTGCGCCGCGAGCGGGAGGTTGGCGGCCAGCGCCGAGAATTTGCCTTGGGGCAGGTTCAGCTCGAACGTCGTGACCGGGACGTCGGGCACCTGCCTGAAGGTGCTGCTCGTGATCCCGGCTTTGCTGATGAACGTTTCGCCGTGCAGATCCACGGTGACGCCGTAGCCCTGGAGCACGACGACCAGTTCGGGGAACTTCGCGCCACCGTAGGAAACGAAGTAGGCCGGCCCCGAGAGGCCCACCGGTAGTAGAGGCGTCGTCGCGGTGGCGTGCCCGACGATCGAGTCGGCCGGACAGTTCGCGGGGTCGGCTTCAAACGTCGCCGACGTGCACGCCTTCTGCAACGTGGTCAAGCGCGAAGGCAACTGCTTGGGCAGGTCGACCTTGACCGAGGCGATGTTCGCCTGGCTGGAGGCTTGGTTTGCACCCGGGTCTCCTGTGGGGTAGACGATCTTCGCGTCCAGGCTCGCGCCGTTCTGCCTGTTCGTCTTAGCGCTCGTCGAGACTTTGAAGTTCGGCTTGAAGGTCAAGCTCCTGCACGATCCCACCTGGAAATGGCTGGCGATCGGTGCACTCGCGCCCTCGGTGCTCCTCGCGATACCCGAGAACGATTGCGGTTCGCAATTGGTCGGGTTGAACATGAACCCGGGACGGTCGATCACCGCGTTGATCGTGCGAAGGTCGGTTGGTATCCCGTCAAGGATCGCCGGCAACGGATCGGTCGTGACGGTCAACTGTGCCGTCCTTGGATCGACCGCTATGGAAGCCCTCACGACCACGGTCCCAAGGTTGAACGGGCCCGCGATCACCGGCACAGCAATCGACAGGCCGTACGGGGCGCCCTTGTAGCCGCCCGTCAGGTAGATCGGCGCCGGCGACTGGCCCGGCTCGGGAACCACAAGCGGATAGGGACCGGGACCCGCCGCGACAACTGTATGGCCGATCTGCGACGCCGCCGAGCACGTTCCCTGCGACGCCTGCGGTTCGCCACACAACGGCACCTTCGAAATCATCCCCAACAGACCCTCAGGCGTCCTGAACTGAAGCGTGGAGATCCGCTGCTGCCCATCGGCCCGCTGCAACAACAACGAGAAACTCGTATAACCACCAGCCTGATCAGTCGTCGAACCAGCCGTCAACTGCGGCGAAAACGGAAGCGAGTCGGTCGGGCACGGGGTGCCACCCGGGCCGCTGTCGATCGAGAAGCTGGCTGTCGGGAACGAGTCGGGACCGGACGGCGTGCTCCATGGCGTGAAGTCGGCGCTCGTTGTGTAGGACCCGCAGTGGACGGGCGTGTCCAGTGCCGCCTGCGCGCCTCCGCTGAAGGACAGCTTGAAGTCGGTGAACGGAAGCTCCGGCGTTTCCTTGAAGGTCGTGGTCAGACGGCCGGTGCGTTCGTCGAGTTGCACGTTCCCGACGAGCTTTACGTTGACCCCTTCGCCGGAGGCCGCGACCAGCAGCTTCAGGTTCGGCGGGTTCGATTGCAGCACGTACACGTCCCCTTCGAGCTTGTCTGTCAAGAGCGGCGTGGCTATCGCGACCGTGCCGACCTTCGAAGCGGCCGGGCACGACGGTGGGCCGTCCGTGCCGATCGCCGATTCGGAGGTCTGGCACGCCGCCAGGCCCGCCGCCTGCCCGGGATTGATGACCACGCCTTCGGGAAGGGTGACGGTCGTGTTCTTGATGTCGGCCGCGGACAGCCCTTCGGCGTTGCCCAAGCCTTCCTGGGGGACCTTCACATCCACGCTCAGGCCCGCCGGCGTGTCTGCTTGGGCGGTGTCTGGGGAGACATCGATCGAGGGCTGCATGCTGAGTCGGTCGCAACCGGTGAACCCCACCGCGACCTGGTTCGCGTCGTGGGTGAGGAAGCTCGCTTCGGTCAACCCACCCTGATTTTCCCAGGAGTCCGCGAACGCCGTGGATTCCTGAGGTCCCGTGCAGGAGGTGGGGAGCGTCAGCAACGGCTTGTCCGACGCCCCCGAGCATCCTTTGTAGCAGTTATCGGCGTTGGAGAAGCGCTGTGCGTCGTGACTCGCGTCCCCCGGCACCCCCCAGATCGTGATCGTGTTGCTGTCGATCTTGCGCTGGGCGATGTCTTTCGTGTTCTCGGTGATGCCGTAGTCGCTGCCGCTGCGCACGCTGGCGTCGATGAACGTGCTGACTCCGAGAATGGTGAACGCGAACTGCGCGGGCTCTCCCGGCGGAGGCACCATGTTGTACACCGGGAAGTGGAGGACGAACATGACATCCGTGGCATCGCCTGGGACAGCCGCTTGGAGCGTCGCCACGTCCATGCCGATCTGGGTGGAAGGCGGGCATGCTTCTTCGATCATCTGCCTGTTGGCGCATTGCGGCACCGCGTGCGGATCGCCGACCAGCCCAGGCGGCAGGTTCACCGCGATGTCCCTGATCTGTTCGCCAGGGGTGGCGACGTCGAAGCTGACGGTCATCGCGTAGGGATGCGAGCCGGCCTGCGTGTCGACGGTGCCGTCGGCGTTGCTGAACCATGCGTCGTAGCCGGTCAGCCCGAACGGCGCCGGTGTGGAGCTGACCGTGATCGGCTCTGTGAAGCTGGCCGACTGCGAGGCGCCTCCGGCGGCGATCGTAAGGTGGCTGAGCGCCGTGCCCGATGCTCCCGGTTCGGCCCGCACCACGATCCCGATCTGGTCGAGCTCTTCGCGGCTCTCGCCGTCGCCTGGCATGATCGTCGGTAGTTCGCTCGGGTTGCTGACGCACGTCACGACCGTCGCGCCACCGCATTTCCACGCTTCCCCAATGATCCCGCCCGAGACCAGCTCACCGGACTTCACGGCCACGATCCCGGGTGGCAGTTGGTCGGTCACGGTGATCGGTCCGCTGCTGTCTCCAGCGCCCACGTTGTAGATGTGGATAGCCACGACGCCTTCGGAGCCTGGGGCGAGGTTGGTGGGGAAGGTTCTGCCGTTTATCTCCCAGCCCGGTTTCGGCGCAGCGGCGAGCGCCGCGGAGGACAGCGCCAATAGGCAGAGCAGCGACAGTAGAAGAGATACGAGCTTTCTAAGCATGCCGCTTGGCCCCCTTGTCGATCGACTTCGCATGGTTTGTGTTCACTTGAGCTGCGTAGCGTTTGCGAGCCAAGCTGCGACACGCGGCCCGCTTGCGCTTCGGCTTCTTCGCGCACGCCTTCAGCGCGCTCCCCAGCCGCTGTGATTTGGTCAGCGCCTTCGACCTCGTCTTCGCGCGAGCCTTCGCCGGCTGTGCGAAGTTGCCGACGCCGTTGAATGTGACGCTCGACGGTGTCGCGAACGTCGGCGGCGCCGGCGGCACCCCCTGGCACCCGGCGCCAGTGCATACCGGCGCGGACACCGGCTGAACTCCTCCGGCGCGCACGTCGTAGAGGTCGAGATTTTCATTCTGATCTGCTTCGACCAGCTGCGCTCGCGTGACGATGAAAACGTCGTCGCCGTTCGCGCCAATGTTGATCAGGTAAGAGCCCACCGTCGAGGTGCCGCCCGAAAGCAGCGATATGCACCCGCGAACCTGCTCGCAGCCTCCCGCGCCCTGACGCTCCCACTCGTATACGTCCTGGCGGCCGTTGACGTCATTGGGTACAAGCGCCGTCGAGCCGTTGAAGAACACGCGACTGCCATCGGCGGACACCCAGCGCAACTGGTACTCGTCGTTGTTGCTGATAGGAAGCAGTTGTTCCCCACCGAACGCTAGTTGCTCCGCACCGGGCTCTTCGCCACTGGGGTTGCAGGAGGCGCAGGCGATCTGCCCGGAGTCCGCGTCGTAGACGTAAACCTCGGGCGCGCCGAGGCTATCATAGCCGGTCAGGCGGGCATCCGACTGGAACACGAGGGTGTGACCGTCGGGGGTGGACTCGGCCACTTTCTGGCCAACCAGCTCTGACCATACCCCTTTCTCGTCTTCATTGCCGAGCTGAGGAGCGTCGTTGTGGGCGAGGGTCGTCACAAACCGCGGCGCTCCCCATGTCACACCTTCGCGCTTGACCAGATAGAGGTTGGGTTCCCCGGCATTCGCTCCGGGCGCCAGCGCCGCTTCAGCGACGAAGTACACGTACGACCCGTCGTCGCTGATGTCAACCACGCCCAGAACCTGTCCGGCGGGCGCCAGGTCGGCAGTCTGTTCGGTGCCAGTGTCGAACGCGTACAGGTCACCCGCCTTGCTGAAGAAGACCAGCGATCCCGTCTTGTTCGCCGTCACATAATGCCCCCCACCGCCCACAGCGCCATCCACCTGCACCGTGCGCGCGGCACTGGTGCCACTGTCCTCGCGCACATACAGGTTCCCGTCTTTGAGGTCGGTCCAGAAGATACGCGAGCCGTCCGCCGACACAGCGCGATGGAAGTCAAACCCCTCCGTCGAAAACCCCTGCCTCAACGAGACCGAGCCGACGGCCGCATTTGGATCCACCGCCCCGGAGGGCAGAACGTTGACGAGGCTCAGCTGCCCGTTGACGGAGTCGTAGATGTCGTTTTCTTCTTCCCCCGGCGGGCTGGTCGCCGCCTGGGCGATGAGCGCGTCGTTGGCCTCAAAGACGACGTGAGCGCCGTTCGTCGAGGATCCCGCATAAGCGACCTGCCGGCAGCCGGTCGAGTCGAGCAGGAAACCAGATGCACCGAAGGACGCCTTCGACCTGTTCGGCGGCGTCGAGGTCACCAACGGCGTGTACTGCCCGGTGCCAACCGAATACTCATACAGATCGTCAAAGCCGGCAGGCGCGAGCGGTGACACCGGCCGCTTGGCGCACGAATCGAAGAACCCGGTCGACAGGTCTTCGTCGAATGCCTGATAGCTGGCGCCGTTATCGCCCGACGGCTGAGTGTTAACATGACTCCAACCAGCGGCGGAGCGAGTCGCCAGGTAGAGGTTGCCTCCACCACCCCCGCTTTTGCCGTTCCCGCCGGTGGTCGGGTCCGCCGAGTAGGTCACCCGGCTACCATCCGGCGAAACCTGGAAAGGAAAAAAGGTGGAGCTCGTGGAGATCTCGTCTATGTAGTCGGGTATGTAAACGTTTGCGTTTTCTTTGTTTGGGGGCGTGACCATTTCGTACACGCGCCCGTCCGGCAAGCTCGACGCAGCCGGCGCGAGCGTCGTGAACACCACGTCGGGACCTTCGCTTGCGCCGTGCGCGTTTTCGAGCACGATGCGGAAGTGATAGGTGATACCCGGCTGCAGACCACTCAGCAACATTGAGGCAGTGGCTTCTTCTTCGGAGGCGCCAAGACTCGAACTGCTCGTCGAGGATCCGTAGGAGGCCGTGGTCCCGTATTCGTAGCGATAAGTGCTCGCATCGCCGAAATCCCTCACCCCGGCGTTCAGCTGCGCCTCGGTGGCCCCCACCCCGGAGAAAGTCTCGTTCACGGCTTGCGGCGGCCCTGTGGCACGGAACGTCATGTCCGCGCCGCGATTGGCCCCGTTGGCGTTAGTGGAGACCAGGCGGTAGTGGTAGACCGTGTCGGGGGCAAGGCCTGTCAGTTCGGTGCTGACAGCATGAGGTGTCGAGCCCGAACCGGCGCTCGCGGGCGTCGCCGGCGAGAGCGACCCATAGGCCTCTTCAGTGCCGTATTCAAACTGATATGTGCTGGGTGTCCCCTCGGGGTTCACCGAACCGTTCAACACCGCGCTCGTGTTATGGATTTCGGTGGCTTTTTCGGTGACCGGGTCCGGTAGGACCACGGGTGTGCCGTAAATGCCGATTCGGCCTGCGCGCGGCACGTACAGCACACTTTCGTCGTTACTGACAGCCACCCCGAACGACGATCCATGCAGTTCACCCGAGCCCGAGCTCGAGAGCGGCGTGCCACTCGAGTCGTATTCGACGACTTCCACGTCACTGTTGGCATAGAGGTCATCGTTGACTGGACCGACGCTGAGGGTGCGCCCGCTCGCGTCGATCGTCGTACCCATCGCTTCCAGCAAACCGAACTGCATCGCTTCATAGCGTGTTACCCCACCGGAGTAGGTGGCGGCGTAGACGTTGCCGGCACTGTCGACGGCAACGTTGCAAATGTCGTGCAGGCCGCCCATGGAAGTGACTTCGTCCGTGTTGGTGACCGGATTGGAGACCGGGGCGTACTTCCTGACCGTTTCCCCGTACACCCCCACATACACCGCCCCGGCGCTATCGACCGCGACGCCGCACATCTCACCGCCGGTCAGTTCACCCAAGAACTGTCCCGCGCCGCTGTAAATGCGCACGACGCTATTATTAGCCACGTAAATGTCGCCGGCATCGGGACCGGTCGAATTGTCGACGGCTATCTCTGTTTCGCCGTGGCCGGCGCGGCCCACCCCTTCGATCCGGTTGGTGGCAAGCGAAGTGAAGTTAACGGGATTACCGGAAGAATCAAACTTGTAGACGCTGCCTTTTGCGTCATTGTCGTACACAAGCACGTCACCGCTAGCGCGCTCCACTGCGACGCCGCCCACCGAGGAGAATTCGCCCGCCCCCTGACCATCCGGCCCGAACGACTGTCCCGTGTACGGTCGCGTGAGCGCCGCCTGCGCGACCGCCCCCCAACCCAGCACCATCGCGCAGACCAGCGCGGTAATGCAGGCCACGAGATGCGCCGCGGAATGGCCGCTCCTTGCGTTCGAGCTGGGTGTGGTTGCCATGTCGTGCCCCTCCTCGGGTGAACCCTTTGCTTTGATGTGGCCACTCGGGCCCGATCGTGAATAGCCAGTCATGCCGTCTGCTTGAAGTCGCTTGCGTGCACATGGATGCCGTGTGCGAATCGCTGTCCCACTTCCGTCAACCGCCAAGCGTTGGCCTCGCCCTTGGCGTGACCCTCGCTCGTGTTCGCGAGAAGCCCCAGACGCTCAAGGCGCGAAAGCAGCTTCGATATCTGGCCCTGATCGGCGATACCCGCGGCCTCGCCCGCGCGCCGGTTTGAGACCCCGGGATGCTCGGCAACCGCATGCAGGACCCGCATCGTGCGATAGGTGAGGCGCATGGGCAGCGCCTCCAACCAGTCGTGCTCATTCGAGTCCCCACCGAACGCCGAGGTGCGCGAGTTGCTTGTACTGCTCTGCTCGGGCACAGGTCGTGCCTGCTCGCGGCGCGCCGCCGCCTGACCCAGATACGGCAGCACGATCATGCCCATCAGCGCAGGCAGCAACGCCACAAGCGGCTCCGGGCTGTGCTCGAAGACGCGCTGATAGACGATCGCGTTGGCGGCCCCGACCAAACCCTCCGCCGTCAAAGACGGGATGTCGGCCTGGCGAGAATTATCCTGACGCGCCTGGTCGATCGCCTCCGCCAATTCAGCAAAAATCGGGGCTCTACGCTCCAGCATTCTTCGACTGCCCTGCGAGGACTGCACCAAGCAGACCTGGGCGAGCCCGGGCTCCCGATCGAAAAAAGCGAGGATCGTCGACAGTCCCAACCGGACACGCTCACGCCACGACAGACCGTCAAGATTCAAACCATTCAGTTCCCGGCGCAAACCCGCGAGCGCTTCGTCAAGAACCGTCGCCAGACAGTCCTCGCAATTGTCGAACATTTCATAGAAGGTGCGTCGCGAAATACGCGCCCTGGCGGTGATGTCCGCGACGGTAGCCTCGGCGTAGCCGAGTTCCTCCATCGTCACCACAGCCGCGGCCAGCAAACGCGAACGCTGCACCTCCGCCATCTGAACAGCGGGCGACGACGTACGACCAGGCCTATCTGCGAGGAGGCGCTCCTCGGCGATAGCGCGCGCCGAGGCCATTACCGCCCCACCGTCCCGCACACATTCCCCGCTCCAGCAGGGGAGCGTTGACAGCGCCAGGGCGCCGTCCGACTGGCGCTAGCGTCGCTTAGGCAGCCGCGCCAGAGAGAGAGAGAGAGAGAGAGACGCGTCAGCGACGCTGACGCGTCCTATTACGGACCCGTCAGAAGCACACCGACTCTCAAGCACGCTTATCCCCAAAGAAACCACGCGAAAACAACCCTCTCTCAATTACGACCCGGTCCCTCTCCCAAGGGCCCCGCTGAATGTTCAGTGTCGACCACAGGGACCGACCCGAAAACCCGACCTTATGTTCGTCAACACCCTCACAAGGATGTCGAGACGAGGCTATCTTATACCCAAGGCACACTAGTTGTCAAGGGCCAGTACAAACACGGGGACTCCAAACAGCCACAGGAAGCGGTCCACGTAGACCGTCTACCCGCAGAAGGCGACCAGCTCCCGCGCCACGCCAACCGGGTCGTCATAGGTCATCAGAAAGCCCGTGCCCGCCAGCACCCTCAACTGACCGCGGGGCAGCAGGCGCAAGGTCGCCTCGGCGCCCGCAAGAGGGTGCATCGGGTCGTGGTCGGCCCAGAGCAGGAGCACCGGCATGCCCAGCCGCGGATACAGCTCGAGCAGCTGCGTCTGCGCCCCACGCGGCCAGCGACGCGCGCACTTGGCCCAAGATCGAGCCAGGTTTGGGTTGCCGGGAACGTCGGCGAAAGCGTGGCGCATCAGATCGCCGGCCTCCGGCGCGCGCCGCTCGGACATGCGCATCCCAAGCTCCGGCGTGAACACCAGCTTGGTCGCGTGGCTGAGCACACGGTCCAGGCCCGGAAGCGAGCCGCCCAAAGTGGCCACACGCCAAGCTTCGCGCTTGCGTGCGCCCTCGACGGGCAGGTGCAACCGGTTGGGCATCAACACCATCCGGCTCGGCTTCAGCCGGCCCGTGAGAACGGCCTGCAACAGGATCTCGGCGCCCGCGTCGTGCCCAACCACAAGCGGTTTCGGTCCAAGCACATCGTCGGCGAAGGAGCTCATCACCTCTGCGAACCAGTCGATCGTGTAGGGGTGACGCGGACGATCCTCCGAGTCGCCGTGCAACGGCAGGTCTGGAATCACAAGCCGGTGACGCTCGGCGAGGCGCTCGACCACCGGCTCCCACTCACGGTGAGACAACAGTCCCGCGTGCAGCAGCGCGAGCGGCGGCCCCGCGCCGACCTCGCGATAGGCCACGCGGGCGCCGTCGGCATGGTGGTAGAGACGTAGTCTCATCGGGATCGTCTCGCGCCCGGGCACGCTCCCATCGTATGGACGTAGGCTGGCCCAAGCCGCGCATCCGTCGTGGAGACGCGATGCTCTCCTGTCCGTGCAAAGGATCTCCCAGGATGCACCGCGCGTTGCGGCGCTTGCCCCGAACGCGGTCAAAGCTCAACAATCCTGTGTATGAGCGTGATTCGCACAAATGCGGCCGCCGCCCTCTTGGGCGTCAGCCCAAACACCCTGCGCAGCTGGGAGAGCCGCTTCGGCTACCCCACGCCCAGTCGTACCGAGGGAGGCCATCGCCAGTTCGACCTCGCCGAGATCGAGGCCTTGCGCCAAGCCCACGCCGAGACCCAGGACATCGCCTCGGCGATCTCCGTAGTGCGCCAGCGGGCCGAGGGCCCGTCGACTCCGGCGCGCCTGTGCGCCGCGTTCGCCGAGTTCAGCGCCGAGAAGGCCGATCGCCTGATGGAGGAGAGCATGGCCGTGCGCTCGACAGAGCGCACCGTGGAGACGGTCCTGCTGCCCGCCGTCGAGGCGATGTCGCCTGGCTCACCCGAGTATTGCCTCGCCTGGCGCTACGCCACCGGCTGGCTGGCAGCGGCCCAGCGCGTGGCCCCGCCCGCCACGCGAGAGGAGGGCGTGCTCGTGTTCGACGCCAGCAGGCCGATGGACACAGACGGGCTCTACACGCAGACCCTGGAGCTGTTTCTCCGGCGCGCCGGCTTGCGCGTCCTGACCTTGCCCGTCAACCTGGACAGCACGCGCATAGGCAGCGCCCTGCGCGCTTTGGGACCCCAAGCGATGGTGCTCGCCGGGCGCAACTCCTCCTTGGAGGCCATCGGGCGTCTCGTGTATGCCACACGCCAGAGCAGCGGCGAACTGCAGGTCTTCGACTATCGCCAGGCGCTGCCCGACACGGGCGCAAGCACGGTCGAGCGCATCGGTCCGGGGCCAGCCGAAGCGGTGGCCACGTTGCGCGAGCGCCTCGCCGGCCCTGCCGAGCAGCGGGTTTGGCCCTCGCCGTCGGCGCCCGTGACGGCGACTGCTTCATAGCGGCAACCGCACCTACAATGGGCGCCCCCATGACGGCGCCACCCAGACACCCTCTGATACCGCCGCGCGAGGTGGACGCGCGCCAGGATTTGCCCACGCTCGAGCAGGAGATACTGCAGCGCTGGCGTGAGCGCGACGTATTCGGCGAGTCCCTGCGCAACCGCGAGGGAGCCCCCCAGTGGGTCTTCTACGAGGGCCCCCCCACAGCCAATGGCCGGCCCGGCTCACACCACGTGCTCTCGCGCGTGTTCAAGGACATCTACCCGCGCTACAAGACGATGCGCGGCTACCGCGTCGAGCGTAAGGGCGGTTGGGACTGCCACGGCCTACCCGTCGAGATAGCCGTCGAACAGAAGCTCGGCATCACAACCAAGGCCGAGATCGAGGACCCCGAGCGAGGCATCGGGATAGAGCGCTTCAACGCCGAGTGCCGCAACTCCGTGTTCGAGTACTTGGAGGAGTGGGACCGCCTGACCGAGCGGATCGGCTTCTGGGTGGATTTGGACCACGCCTACAGGACTTTGGACGAGACCTACATCGAGTCGGTCTGGTGGGCCCTCTCGGAGATCGACAAGAAGGGTCTGCTGTATGAGGGCCACAAGGTGGTGCCCTACTGCTACCGCTGCGGCACGGCCCTGTCCTCGCACGAGGTGGCCCTGGGATACAAGGATGTGATCGATCCATCGGTATACATGCGCCTGCCCGTAAGCGCGCCCGGCAAGCGCCTGCAAACGGGCGACGCGCTCTTGATCTGGACGACCACACCGTGGACGCTTCCCGGCAATGTCGCCGTCGCGGCGGGCTCCGACATCGAATACGTGCGCGCCCGCAGCGCAGGCGAGACGCTCGTGCTGGCCTCTGCCTTGGTCGAGCGCGTACTCGGCGAGGACGCCGAGATCCTCGACCGCTTCCCCGGCCGCGACCTGATCGGCGAGGACGGCCAGGGCGAGCCGACCGGCGTCTCCTACCGAGCGCCGGTATTTCCCATCGGCGGCCACGACATCGGCGAAGCACCGGTAATCGCCGGCGATTTCGTCACCACCGAGGACGGCACCGGCCTCGTGCACATCGCGCCCGCCTTCGGCGAGGACGACTACAACGCGGCTCGGGCCCATGAGATGTTCGACCCCCAAAGACCGGAGACGCTGTTCAACCCGGTCACGCGCGAAGGCACCTACGGCGCCGACATTCGTGCCCACGACGGCGGTTCCTATAAGGGTCGCACCGTCAAGGACCCGGCCCTCGCCGAGGAGTTGATCGCCGACCTCGACGCGCGCGGGCTCCTGTTCAAGCGCACCGACTACGAGCATTCCTACCCCCACTGCTGGCGCTGCGACACCCCCCTCATCTACTACGCCAAGCCCTCCTGGTACATCGCCACCTCGAAGATCCGCGACCGGATGATGGCCGCGAACGAGACCGTCGCCTGGCACCCTCCCCACATCAAGCACGGCCGCTTCGGGGACTGGCTCTCAAACAACGTGGACTGGGCTCTCTCGCGCGAGCGCTACTGGGGCACCCCCTTGCCCGTATGGCGCTGCGAGCAGGGCCATACGCTCACGATCGGCTCTTTCTCAGAGCTCGAGCAACGCTCGGGCCAAGTCCTCGAAGACCATCACCGGCCCTATGTCGACGAGGTCGAGCTCGCGTGTCCCTACCGGCACGACCTGGGGTCCATCCCATCGACCCAAGGCGAGTCCGGCGAGGGCCAAGAACCGTTGACGGGAGCGGTGTGCGGCCTGCCGATGACTCGAGTACCTGAGGTCATAGACGTCTGGTTCGACTCGGGGTCTATGCCCTTCGCCCAGCACCATTACCCCTACGAGCACGAACAACAATTCCAACAAGAATTCCCCGCCGACTTCATCTGCGAGGCGCTCGACCAGACGCGCGGCTGGTTCTACTCGCTCCTGGCGGTCTCGACCCTCCTGTTCGACCGCTCCTCCTATGAGAACGTGGTTTGTCTCGGCTTGATCCTCGACGCCGACGGCCAGAAGATGTCCAAGTCCAAGGGCAACACCGTCGAGCCATGGCCGGTGCTCGACAAGTACGGCGCCGACGCCTTCCGCTGGTACTTCTTCACCTCCAAGCAACCATGGGACGGCTACCGCTTCTCCGAGGAGGCGATCGGCGAGGGCGTGCGCCTGTTCCTCAAGCAGCTGTGGAGCACCTACTTCTTCTACGTGCTCTACGCCGACGCCAACGCCAACACTTTGAACGGAGGGTTCAAGGTAGGGGCTGCACGGGCCGGCGCGACGGGACACGAGGCAGCCAATGCATCGCTCGGCGACCTGGATCGTTGGGCACTGTCGCGGACAACCGCCACGGCCGCCACGGTCGCCGAGCGGTTGGACGCCTACGACGCGACCACTGCTGGGCGCGCGATCGCCGCCTTGATCGACGATCTCTCCAACTGGTACGTGCGCCGCTCGCGGCGGCGCTTCTGGGACGGCGACCCCGCTGCCTTCGCTACCCTACGCGAGTGCCTGCTCACCGCCTCCAAGCTGCTCGCCCCCTTCTGCCCTTTCGTAGCCGATGAGATCTACGACAACCTCGACGGGACCTTGGCCAGCGTACATCTCTGCGACTTTCCCTTCGGCGATGCCTTGCCCGCTCGCGACGAACCGTTGGAGGAGGCCATGGCGATCGCTCGCGAGACAGTCCGCCTGGGACTGGGAGCCAGGGCCCAAGCCAAGATCAAGATTCGCCAGCCTTTGGCCGAGGCGGTAGTTGTAGCCGACGGACGCGAGCGGGCCTCGATCGAGCGCCTGGTCGAGATCGTGCGCGAGGAGCTCAACGTGCGCCGCGTTCGCTTCGTCGAGGCGGCCGACGATTTGGGCGAATACGAGGTCAAGGCCAACTACCGCACTCTGGGGCCTTTGTTCGGGAAAGACATGCCTTTGGCTGCCGAGGCCATCGCCGCGCTGGCCCCGGCCCGCGTGGCGGCCGCAGTGCGCGGTAACAAGCCCGTCGGCATCTCGGTCGGCGACCGCGAGCACACCCTCGCCGAGCAGGACGTGATCCTCACGATGAAGGCTCCCCCCGGCTACTCGGTGGAGCGCGACGGCGCCCACGCGGTCGCCCTCGACCTCACGATCGACGACAGCCTCCTACGCGAGGGCCGCTCCCGCGAGATCGTCCACGCCGTCCAGAATGCGCGCAAGAGCGCGGGCCTGGAAGTCGAGGACCGAATCGCCTTGGTTCTCCTGGGAGACCCCGCCTTGATCGAGGCCGCCCGTGAGCACCAGGGCTATGTGGCCGGGGAGACGCTTGCCGCCCAACTCCAGCTCGGCGAGGGCGACCCCGCCGCGATGGACTACCGCGAACAGACCGAGATCGAAGGACTCGCCTTCGAGATCGGCCTAAGCCGCGCCCAAGCCAACTAAACCCCTGGATACCCGCTCCCGCGGGTATCCGGTCCTTCAGGCGAGGGCGGGCTCGAGCTCGGCCTCTATCTTCTTCTTAGGGTAAGCCCCGACGACCGTCTTCACGGCGTTGCCGCCCTTGAAAAGGATCATCGTCGGGATCGACAGCACCTGGAAAGCGGCGGCCGTCTGTTGGTTCTCGTCGACGTTCAGCTTCACGATGCGCAAATCCTCGCGCTCGGAAGCGATCTCCTCGAGCACCGGGCCCACCACGCGGCAAGGTCCGCACCAGGGAGCCCAGAAGTCGACGAGCACGGGCTTCTCCGACTCGACGACCTCAGCCTGGAAGTTGGCGTCGGTTACTTCGGTGAGGGTGCCTGCCATTTGGTTCTCCTATCGGGACGTATCCTGCACCAAGATCTATCGATCGCTCCTGCTTCGGCGACCACCTTTACTATACAAAGTAAAGCACTGGTATCAGGGAGGCGCCCCGAGCCGAGTCCTGACTCGCAGACCTGGCAACGCCACGCCGCCCGGTCTGTCCAGCTTAGAGCGAGAGCGAGCCCACAGGCAAGGCAAAGCCCGTTTCACGGACCCACTCGCCCAACCAGCCCATCAGGCGCTCGCAGGCGTCGGTCCGGTCCTCCAACCACACCAACCTCGCCTGAAGATCGCGGTCGATCATCAACAGACCATCCATCCCCCGCGCCCGCTTCAGCGTTGCGAGAGCCTGCTCAGGAGTGTGTGCGATCGGCGCGCCCACGTTGAGCGAAGTGTTCACCGAGACCTCCACTCCAATCCTGCGACCCATCGCCAAGAGGTACTCGTGGCAGAACGGGTCCGCCTCCGGACGCACGATCTGCAAGCGCCCGGTCCCGTCGTGGTGCACGACGGCTGGAATGACTTCGAGCGCCTCCGACCGCGCACGCGCTGTCAGCACCATGTAGTTGTAGGCGTTGTAATCGTCATCGGACGCTCCCTGCTCCAATTCGAAGAACCGCTCGGCCGCGGCCCTGGTCAGCATCGGGGCAAGCGGTCTGATCAGTTCGCGGCGCTTCACGCGTTCGTTGAGCACGCGCCTGGTATCCGCGTCGCAGGGGTTGGCCAGGATGCTGCGATGTCCAAGCGCGCGCGGCCCTGTCTCTGACACGCCTTGGTAGAGGCCCATCACACCACCGCCCCCCACCACATGGGCAAGCAGATCGGCCACCTTGGCCAGACCTTGCTGCCCGGCACAGTCCCCCAAAGGCAGACTGCCAACAGCCGGCTCGGCACGAATCGCGTCCTCGATCGTCGCGGCCGTCGCCGCCTGACCGCAATAGAAGGCATGCTTCAGTGGAGAGCCCGGCCGCGCTCCCGCCTGCATCGCAAACGCGAACGCCGCGCCGGCCGGTGTGCCCGCGTCTCCGGGAATAGGCGGCACCCACAAATGCAAGCGCGTGTCGCCCCGTCCCAGATGGCGCTCGTACCAGCGCTCGTCGAAACATTCCAACAACCGCATGTTGGCCACACAGTTCAGGGCCGTCCCCCCGGTCAACACGAGACGATGACCGCCGGTTACTCGGATCAGATTGTCGACTATGTGCACCAAGGCATCCTCGAAGACCATCTGCACGGCCGCCGCCTTGTCAACGCGCTCCCGTGTGATCTCAGGGTGGCGTACGTCCTCGACGTCGAGCACCGCGTCCGGGTCCCACATGCGAGCGAGCGGCACCGGGTCGCCGAGGATGTCTACCAGCTCTTGGCTATAGGGCTCTCCAAAACCAGCCTGCGTCCAGTTCGCGAGCTTGCGGTTCAGATTCACTTCACCATCCGCTCCGAAGTGGAGCAGATGCTTCAGCCGACGGTAGTAGCGGTTGCCGAGCCTGTCCGCTTCTCCCCAAGCGGCTGCGCCCATATAGCGACCCTCGGAGCTCAATATCGGCCAGCCACCTTGGGTGGAGCTCAGAATGCCATACATCGAGCCGAGCGAGTCGAAAGTGTTCACACCTTGGGTGCGCAACAGCTCGAGCCGGCCCTCGCGACAGTCATAGAGTGACATCGAGGCGTCGTCTCCGGTGCCATCCAAAACGATCACCATCGTCTGCCCTCCGTCGCCGGCGAACGGCGAGGACGCATAGCTGAAATAAGCGTGATTATCGTGGTGGCGCATCATCACGACCGGCATCGGCTCGCCAAGTCCCAGTTGCTCACCGATCCACTCCGATGCTTTAGCGACCGCGTCTCGGTCCTCGCCAACGACATCATCTGGACGTTCCCGCATCAGGCGCACCATGCTCGTGGGCGCCTCCTCGAGCGCCGGCCGCAAAGCCAGTGTCACCAACGCACCGGGATAGTCGAAGCTGCTGACACACGCCGCCAGGTCCTCAGCCTTCACACCAAGCGCGCGCATGCGCAACGACACGGCCTCGAGCGAGCTCCGCGGGTAGAGAGTGCAATGCTTGAGGGCCAAGTAGCGCTCCTCCTCTTCGTTGCATACCAGCTCGACCGTGCCGTCCGCGGAGACCCGCACCAGCGCTGCGCCCGAATTGTGCCCTCCGGTGCCGATACCGAGCACATACGCCTCGCGACCGGAGCGCACCAACTGCCCAAGCTCGTCTAGACGAGCCCTGGCCAACGTGCTGTCGAAACTGTGCAATCCCCATCGCGCATAGACCTTGCGCAGCAACGGCAGGGCCCCACGCGTGCCCCAAGCCGCCAGGCGGCGACGTCTGGGCCCCCATCTGCCGAATACGGCACTTGACCCTATCTTACCAGTCCTGTTTCCCCCCATCCGCTCCTAATATACCTATTTACAGACTAAAGAATACGTTTCTTTATATTCAGGCCATATAATGATTATGTTAATACGTACTGTTTTCACATATCAATATGCTGCGGGCGCGCCACCTCGGCCCGGTTCAGCGCCCGACCACTACCGTGAAACCGTCCCACGTGCCTGTAATCGGCGCGCGGATACCAGTGAGCACCGTGAACAGGTGCGGCGACACGTACACCTCGATCAAGGCAGCCAGAACGAGCATAGGCAAGGCGATCATCACGGTCACCACGGTCGCAGCCAGCAATTGATCCCACTCCCCTCGCCTGCTCGCGATGATCCAGGCGGCGAGCGGCAAAAACAGGGCTATCAACTCGATCAAAGCATGAGGCAAGACGCCAAGCAGCAGCAGGGCCGGAGACACTCTCAGAAAGTGGGCCACCCCAGCGAGCGTATGGCCGAGCACATAGGCTTGGGCTGTCAGCGAAAAGGCCGTGGCGCAAGCGACGAAAGCGATCGCGATGCGCCCCCCGTGCTCGTGCACCCAGCGCGAAATCCCCGTCTTGCTCTCCGCCTGCAAAGGCAAGGAGCTGCCTGCGATGAAACCGGCCACGCAAGCCATCGCGTGCAACGCCAGCACAAGCAAGTTGTGGGACAACACGGTTGCCACGTCGCCGGCATCGCCGACCGCGAACGGAGGAAGCAGCTCGACCGGCTGCGTGTAGCTCGTGAACAACTCCGAGATGACCAGCACGGCACACAACAAGGCGACCGCGGCCAGCGTCGAGCCCGCAAACCAGGCGCCTAGAACCGGCAGCGGCCTGCGCTGCCAGGTCCGCAGGGTGGTCCGAGTGCGACGAACGCCGTGATAGAGCGCGTAGGAGGAGGCGTCCACGCTTCTCTATCGACCGTTCACGGCAACCACCTGAGAAGCGCTACCGCCTCGTGAAGCGCGTGGACCGCTCGGCGCCCAGGTCCAGGGAACCGCAGGTGCTCAAGTCCGCAGTGAACCACTC
>JBAVYU010000089.1:0-130976 GCA_049588415.1 Solirubrobacteraceae bacterium | reverse complement strand
GATCGCCCGCCGCCACAGAGGCGCCGCGGCCGAGGCGGCGCGCTTGGGGACGGTGGCCAGACGGTCGCCGTAGCGCGAGGGCTCGCCCGCGAACAGCACGGTGCCGCCAGGCGCCAGCACCCTCGCGAACTCGCGGAAAGCCTGGCCCAGGTCGGGGATGTGGTGCAGGATCGCGTGGCCGATCACCAGGTCGAAGCTCTCGTCCTCGAAGGGCAGCTTCTCGGCGTCGGTCGGGACCGTCGTCACGTCCAAGCCCAAGCGCTCCGCGTTGGCGCTCAGCGCGGAGAGCATGCCGGGGGAGATGTCGGTGCAAGTCGCCTCGCCGATCACGCCTGCGAGCATCAGGTTGAGCGTGAAGTAGCCGGTGCCCGAGCCGATCTCCAAGGAGCGCTCGTAGTGGCCGGGGTCGTGTCCCAAGGCCTTGCGCACCTTGGAGGTGACCTGGGCTTGGCCGACGTCGCCGAAGTCGATGCCCCACTTGGCGTCGTAGTGGTTGGCCGCCACGTCGTGGTAGCGGGTGTTGACGTCGCGGATCTCCTCCGCATCCAAAGTCGGTGTCATGGCCCGGCACCTTATACTCGCGCGCTTGTCCGTGTCTCTCTATGAGCAGCGCGACCAGCCCGAGGGCGTGCCGCCGCTCGCGCTCACCGGCGAGCGCACCCTGCCGGACGTGCCCGAGGAGAACTACTGGTTTCGCCGTCATCTCGCGGTGTACGAGTGGATTGCCGCGCGCGTGGCCGGCCTGAGCGCAATCGACATGGCCTGTGGCGAGGGTTATGGCTCCGACGTGCTCGCCCACAGGGCCGCCTCGGTAGTCGGCGTGGACGCCAACCCCGAGGCCCACGAGCATGCCCGCCTGCGCTACACGCGCCCCAATTTGCGCTTCGCCAGAGACCTGGTCGAGACCTTCCCAGAGTCCGCCGACGCGGTCGTGTTCCTGCAGACGATCGAGCACCTCCAGGACCCTGCCGCGGTGCTCCGGCACTTCAAGTCGCTGGTGGGGATCCACGGCGTTGTATTCGTGAGCACGCCCAACGTCCTTACCCTCGCGCCCAAGGGAGCGGAGCGCTCGGACAATCCGTGGCACGTGCACGAGTACCGCAGCGAGGAATTCGAGATGCTTTGCCGGGATACGTTCGGGCAGGTTGAGATGTATGGCCTGTTCCACGCCCGCAAGCTGCACCTCCACGCGCTCGCTCTGAAGCTGGGTTGGGACTCCGTCCATCCGCGCTTGAAGCTGACCAAACCGTTCTACGACTGGTTCACGCCCGCGATCGCGGCCGGCGACTTCGCCTTGCGGGCGGCGGACGAGGCGGACCTCGACAAGGCGCTCGACTTCATCGCCGTCTGCAGGCCGTGACGGGGGAGCAGCACCCACCGGCGACGGCCGTCAGGCCGTGAGCCAAGCCCGCTCGCGGGGCGAGCTGGCAATCGTCCTGCACACCCACATGCCCTACGTGGAGGGCTTCGGGACCTGGCCGTTCGGCGAGGAGTGGCTGTGGGAGGCGATCGCGGGCAGCTACCTGCCCTTGCTCGACCTACTCGACGAGGGCGCGCCGCTGACCTTGTCCTTGACGCCGGTCTTGTGTGACCAGCTGGAAGCGCCGGGCGTGGGGGAGCGCTTTGAAGCGTTTGTGGACGTGGTGCGCAGGCGCACGCACGCCGAAGACATCCAGGGTCTGCGCGAGAAAGGCTTTGAGACACTCGCACGCGAGCTGGAGCGCTCGTGGGCCGAGTACGAAGGCCTGCTGCAGCGCTTCAGGGAGCGCGGCGGCGACGTCTTGGGAGCGCTCGGGCGCCACGCCCAGTGGACCTCGAGTGCGACCCACGCGGTCCTGCCGTTGCTAGCGACGGACGCGGGCATACGCGCCCAGGTGCAAACCGGCGTGGATTCCCACCGCGCGCGCTTTGACTCCACGCCTGGCCCCGCCACGCATGGCCCCGCAGACCGTATGGACAAGCGCGGCACAGCCTGGAACGGAGGCTTCTGGCTGCCGGAGTGCGGCCATGCCCCATATCTGGAGCCGCTGCTTGAGGAGGCAGGCGTGAGGACGACCTGCGTCGAGCTGACCAACCGCTTCGGCCTTGGCGCGCGCGGGCACTTGCGCGCCTACGTGGGCGAGTCGGGCGTGGTGCTCGTGCCGATCGACCGCGCCACGATCGCGCGGGTGTGGAGCGACAGCGGCTACCCGGCACACGGCAGCTACAGGGACTACCACCACCACACCGTCCACCACCACAACCCCTGGGCCAACGATGGCGAGGCCTACGAGCACGATCTCGCGCTTGGCCTCGCGCGCGAGCATGCCCGGGAGTTCGTGGCCGCCACGATCCAGCGCTTGCGAGCCGCGAACGAAACGGACGATGGCGCGGCCTCGCTACCCGGCGGCGGATTGGTCGTGTGTGCGCTGGACACCGAGTTGTTGGGCCACTGGTGGTACGAGGGCGTGGCTTGGCTGCGGGCGGTAGTCGAGGAGTGTGAGAGGGAGGGATTGCCGCTCGTACGTGTCGATGAATCTGCGGCCCTGCAGGATCCGGCGCCGCTCGAGTCCCTCGAGTGGGAGCCGAGCACGTGGGGTGAGAGCGGCGATCTCTCGACCTGGTCGGGCGCGGCGGTGGCGGACGTCGCCTTTCAGACGCGCGCGGCCGAGCTGCGCACGGTGGCCGCCGGCCGCGGGGCGGGTGAGGCGGCCGTGAGGGAGCTGTTGGCGCTGCAGGCAAGCGACTGGGCTTTCATGGTCTCGCGCGGTTTGGCCGCACCATACGCGCGTGAGCGCTTCGAGGGCCACCGCGATGCTCTCGAGCGAGCGCTCGCCGACGGGCCTGGCGCACGCGGGGAGCGCGCGCGCAACATCGCCGCCCACGCCGACCCGGGCGCGCTGCTCGCCCCTTGAACCCGAGGAACTCCGCCCGTTTCACCTAGGCCTTTCGAGCCGCCTGCGGATCTTTTAGACAAGTAAGGGTTGACATGAGTTCGACACTCGTGTATAAACAACCAGTAGCCCTCCTGCCAGACGGCGGATGGCCCACCGTATCGGGTGGCGCCAGTGAAGGGCACAAACATAAGGTCGGGTATGGGTCGGTCTTCGTGGCCGGCAGCTAATCGTTTGACGGGGACCTTTGGGAGAGGGACCGGGTCGCTTCTGAGAGGGAGTTGTATTTCGCGTGCATTCATTTGGGGATAACGTGCTTGAGAGTCCGTGTGTCATTGGCGGGTCCGTTATAGGACGCGTCAGCGTCGCTGACGCGTCTCTCTCTCTCTCTCTCTCTCTGGCCGGGCTGCCGCTCAGCGCGGTTTCGCACTTCACCCGCTAGCGGGTCGTTCCCGAGCTGGTTTCCGCCGCGCCGTATGGCGCGGTTTTCGTCGTTCCTCGATGGGAGGGGGCTCGGCGCGATCGGGCTTCCGGTCAATCTCGCCTCATCTGTTTGGGGCTCGTATGCGGAGGCCTCATGGTGATGAGTAGAGCCCTGTTCACATGTCGCAACGCCTTGACGGTTTTCGGATTGTTGGGTGCGTTGCTGTTGGTCTCGATGGTGTGTGGGGTGGCGGCTGACGCGGCCGTGACTTATCCATATACGGGCAGCTCGTTTGGGCCTGCAGGCGTCGGGCCGGAAAAGTTCAGGGACCCCGGCTCGGTGGCTGTGGAGCGGAGCACGGGCGACATCTACGTGTACGACACTGAAGAAGGCCAGGGTAATGGCCAGATATACAAGTTCAATTCGGCCGGCGAACCTGTCGATTTTTCAGCTCTTGGCACGAACGCGATCACAGGCACAGGCGTCGCGTTCTTCGATGAAGAAACGCAGGTCGCGGTGGACAGCTCTTCTGGTCCTGACGCCGGCGATATTTATGTGGCGAACAATGCGGTCGTGAAGATCTATGGTGCGGATGGACTGTTTCTTGGTGAATTGACGGGCGGGGAGACTTGTGGTGTGACGGTCGATCAGTCTGGCGAGGTGTATGTCGGGTTTTATTCCGGCTTGGAGTCTGAAGTGCGTAAGTACACGCCGCACGCAAATCCCGTGACCGACATGGATGAGACGGCTGCGATGGGTGGCCTGGATGAAATCTGCAATGTCGCCGTGGACGGTGAAGGGCACGTCTACGCGGCTACATATTCTGGCGGGGTGCGGCGTTACGATGCGTCGCAGTTTGGTTCTTCCTCGGCTAGTGGGACGTTGGTCGATGGATCCGGTAGCACGTTGACCGCGGATCCGTCGACTGGTGATGTGTATATCAACGAAGGGTCGCGGGTCGCGGAGTACGATTCGGCGGGCGCCCTGTTGGGTTATTCGGGTGGCAACCTGTCTGGTTCTCATGGTGTGGCTGTCAGCAGTGGTGTGGGTGGTGAGTTGTATGTGCCCAGCGAACAGCGTGTGAAGATCTTCGGGCCGGTTGTCGCGTTGCCTGAAGTCGGGATTGAAGCTCCGACTCTGGCCGCGACGGTGACGTTGAAAGGCCACGTGAACCCTGGTGGCACACCGCTCACGTCGTGCCAGTTTGAATACGGCACAACTCAAGGAGCGCTTTCGAGTACAGTCGCGTGCACGCCCCCGCCCGGTTCGGTTGACGAAACGGTTTCGGTGAACGGCGCCATCGGTGGGCTGACTGCGGGAACCACCTACTATTATCGTCTCACTGCGGGTAACGTCAATGGTGCGGTCGAAAGCGAAGAAGTCTCGTTTGTTGCGCCTGGACCGCCGAGTGTTGCGGGCGAGTCCTTCTCACAGGTGGGCAGCGATTCTGCGATCGTGAGCGCCCAAGTCACTCCCAACGGGGAGCCGACAAGCTTCATCGTCCAATACGGGTCCAGTGAAGCGTACGGGTCGAGCACCATCGCCACCAGCGCCGGGGTGTCCACTGCGCCGGTCGCGGTGACCGCGCATCTGAGCGGACTGCAACCGGGAACTTTGTATCACTTCCGTTTCGTCGCTACCAATGCGATTACCGCTGCTCGAGGTGGCGATACGGTCTTTATGACGCTCTCGGCCGGTGTGCTTGGCCTACCGGATAACCGCGGTTATGAAATGGTCACACCGCCAAACAACGAAGGAGTCGATCTATACATTCCCGCAGGTGACGCCCCCGCCCTCACTGGTGACGAATCTGTGGTGACCTACCGTCCGGTGCGTGCGGCGGCGGACGGGCACGCGGTCGCGTATGTCGGCGAACCCGATTCTGAAGGCAACGGTAGTCAAGGTGAAGGTAAAGGCAACGAGTACATGGCGACTCGTCAACCGTCGGGGGGGTGGAAGCAGCAGAATATTCAGCCCCCGGGTCTGCCGTCGCCTTACTATGTCTCGTTCTCTGAAGGTCTTTCGACGGGCATATTGATGTCGAGCGAAGCTCTCGTACCGGGAATATCCAACGGTTACGAACACATCTATAGTCGTGACAGCCTCGACGGTGGTTTCCAGCCTCTGTTCTCGCTTCAGCCGCCAGACAGGAACTCAAGCGAATTCCTCCGCGTGGATGGGCCCACTGAACATCCAAATTATTATGTTGGCTCGTCGCAGGACGGCAAGCGGCTCTTCTTCGAAGCCAACGACGCGTTGATCGCGGGCGCGGTAGATGGTGGTAAGAAGGAGAACAATCTGTATGAATTGGTCGCGGGCGAACCGCGGCTTGTCAACGTGCTCCCAGATGGCACGACCGAGGCGAATGCCGTGTTCGGGTCACCTCCTGTCTCCCACTCCGAAGCCGACGATATCGACCATGCCATATCGACGGACGGGTCTCGCGTCTTCTGGACGGACTTGCACACGGGCTCGCTGTATGTGCGTGAAGATGGAGCTTTGACGAGGCTAGTCGACGAACAGGCGAGATTTGTGAGCGCGGCCGCGGACGGGTCGCGCGTGCTCTACATCAAGGGCGGCGATCTATACGAATTCGACCTTTCGGCGGACACCAGAACCGACCTGACCCCCGGCGCAGAAGTACTCGGTATCGCTGGTACAAGCGAAGACGCACGCTACGTGTATGTGGTAGCCGAAGCAAGCCTCACATCCGATGCAACCGCGGGCCAGCCGAATATGTATCTACTCCATGACGGCACTGTCATCTATGTAACTACCCTGTCACGCTTCGATTTTTTGGGCAAATTCTATTACATAGGAACCAACGCGGACTGGAGTCTTGCTACCTCTGAACGCACGGCCGAGGTCTCACGTGACGGTCATTCGCTGGTGTTCATGTCAAAGCGGAGTTTGACCGGTTACGACAACCGCAACCTGCATGGCGAACCGGTAGCGGAGGTGTATCTTTACGATGCCGACCCCCAGAGCTTGACGTGTATGTCGTGCAGCCCGAGTGGTGAACGCCCCAACATTGACAGAGGGGTGGCCGGTTATCTTCCGATTCCTGCGAACTCGGAGAACACCTATCAGTTGCGCGTGATCTCCGAAGATGGTGGGCGTGTGTTGTTCCAGAGCACGGTGCCGTTGGTAGCTCAGGATGTAAATGGTCAGCCCGATGTGTATGAGTGGGAGCGCGATGGGACCGGCAGCTGTGTCTCGGTCTCGGGTTGTGTCTATCTACTCTCTGATGGGTCGGGTTCGAGCCCGTCTTACCTGCTCGATGCAAGCGAAAACGGTCAGGACGTGTTCGTCGAGACGAGTTCTCGGCTGGTGGAAGCCGATCGTAACGAGCTCTTTGATCTGTATGACGTTCGCGTGGGTGCGGTGAGTCCGCCGAGTCCGCCGCAGTGTACGGGTAGTGGGTGTCAGGGTGTGCCCGGCGCTCCGCCGATCTTCGCGACGCCTTCGAGTGTGACGTTCGCGGGAGTTGGGAACTTTCCCGCTCCGGCGAAAGTCGCGGCGAAAGCGAAGGGGAAGGCGAAAGCAAAGGCGCGGCATAAGCGCAAGGCGGGCAAGAAGAGGAAGGCCGGCAAGCGCAAGCGGAGCGTAAAGGCTCGTAAGCGTGCAGTTGGTAAAGCGATTGTTGGTGGGAAGGCGAGGGGGGGACGATGATGGCCTGGTATTCAGGACGCGGCATCTCGAAGGTTATCCTCGCGGCGGTGTTCGCGACCGCGGCGTTGTGCGTGTCCGCGTCGAGCGCTTTGGCGGCGACGGACGCGCCGGGGTGGGAGGTATCGCAGGGAACCTATCCCTCTCCTGTCGCCCCGGGAGGCAAGGCCACGATTCTGCTCCACCTCTACAATATTGGCGGCGCGGCGAGCAGCGGCGCGGTCACCGTCGCGGACAAGCTGCCGGCTGGCCTCACCGCGGTGGAAGCGGGCTACAACAGTTTGGGTCACGAGCTATGGAAATGCACGCTGGGCTCCACTGTGACTTGCGTGAGCGATCCGAGTGCGCTCCCGTCGGTTGAACCTGGCCACTATCAGCGTCTTGAGGTTGTGGTAAAAGCGTCGGCTGGTGTTGCTGGTTCTGCGTCAAACGAAGTGACTGTTTCTGGTGGTGGGGCGTTGGTGCCGGTGAGCGCGAGCAACGCGGTCGCGTTCGGTGAATCCTCCGCGTTCGGTTTCCAGAGCTTCGATGGTTGGTTCTCCAACTCTGACGGAACGATAGACACGCAGGCCGGATCGCATCCTTATTCGTTGACCGTGTCGTTCTTCCTCAACAACTTTCTCAGAGAAGGCAGTTTCGTGCCGACTGGTGAAACGCGGGATGTCGTTGTTAACGCGCCCCCCGGCTTGGTTGGCAATCCCCAGGCGGCGCCGCGCTGTTCGCGAGCTCAGTTCAACGCGGTATTGTGTCCGGCGAATACCCAGATCGGGGTCGATTATGCCTACATCGACGGGCCTGAACCGGGGGCTATAGCTTCAGGCGGTGGGCGTGTCCTGCTTACACTGGAACTTCCGGTGTACAACTTGACGCCGCCGCCCGGTGTGCCGGCCGAGTTCGCCTTCGATATCTTGGGCTTCGTCACCAAGCTGGACGCCGCCATTCGCAGCGGTAGCGACTACGGGATCAGCGAGCACACAAAAAACATTACCCAGCAACAGATCACGTTCGACTCGCTCACGTTGTGGGGGGTTCCGGGGGAACCGAGCCACGATGCGCAGCGATGCGCGAGCAAAGAAGCGGGAGTAGGCGTAAAATGTGGTCTGTCGATCGATGGTGCTCGTTTGCCTTTCTTGACTTTGCCGACGTCGTGCAATGGTCCGCAAATGTTTTCAGGGTTTACCGATTCATGGTCGGTGCCGGGTAGTTTTGGCAGTGGCACAAGCGAAACGAGCTTCTCGATACCTGGCGAGGAGGGATTGATCGAAGGGTTTACCGGCTGTGATCATTTGTCGTTCAAGCCGTCGATAGACGCGGCACCCGATACGTCGAGTGCGGATACCCCGGCCGGGTTGACGGTCGACGTGAAAATCCCGCAGGAAGGCTTGACCGACGCGGGCTCGCTGTCAATGTCGAATATCAAGAACACAACTGTGGTCCTGCCGGAAGGGATGGTCATCAATCCCGGACAGGCGGCGGGTCTGGCGTCGTGCCAAACGGCCGAATCGGCGATTGGCACTGAAAATGCGCCGTCGTGTCCATCGGCGTCGAAGGTTGGCACCGACCAGATCGAAACACCGCTGCTGGCGAGCAAGCTCGAAGGCGACGTGTATGTGTTGCAGTCCAATCCACCGAACTTGAAGCTGTTGATCGCAGCTTCCGGAGAAGGAGTCAATCTGAAGCTCGTCGGTAACGCCCATTTGGACGAAGCGACGGGTAGGATCGTGACGACGTTCAGCGAAACGCCTGAGTTGCCGTTCACCGACTTCAAACTGAACTTCAGTGGTGGCGCGCAAGCAGCTTTGGCGACACCAGCAAGGTGCGGGACGTACACGACCAGCAGCGATTTCGCGCCCTGGAGTACGCCGGAGGTGCAGGACGCGTTCCCGTCCACCAGTTTCGTGGTCGATCATGGGCCGGGAGGAGGAAACTGCGCGGGAGCGACGTTGCCGTTTGAACCGTCTTTGACGGCTGGGTCTACGACAGACCAGGCGGGTGGGTTTACGAACTTTTCGTTGTTGTTGACTCGTGGTGATGGCCAGCAACGGATCGGGACGTTGCAGTTCAAGACTCCAGAGGGCCTGTTGGGCATGATCAGCAAGGTTCCGCTCTGTCTTGAACCACAGGCCTCGCAGGGCACGTGTTCGAGTGCGTCGCAGATCGGGCATACGGTTGTGGAGGCTGGGCCGGGTCCGTATCCGTTGGTTGTGCCGCAGCCGGGTCAGCCTCCTGCTCCGATCTATTTGACTGGTGGCTATAAGGGTGCTCCTTATGGGTTGAGCATTGTGGTGCCGTTGGTTGTTGGTCCGTTTACGTTGCAGACGCAGGTTGTGAGGGCGAGGATCGAAGTGGATCCGATCACGACCCAGCTCACGGTCACAACGGATCCGTTGCCGTCGATCATCGACGGTATCCCCGCGGATCTCAGGGCTATCAACGCGGTGATCGATAAGCCAGGATTCATGTTCAACCCGACTGGGTGTGAACCGGGAAGCTTCGCAGGGACAGCTACCAGCACAGAAGGTGCGAGTGCTGCGATCGGTAGTCATTTCCAGATGGGTTCGTGTCGGAGCTTGACGTTCAAGCCGGACTTCAAGGTCTCAACCAGTGGGAAGACCTCGAGGAAGGATGGCGCGAGTTTGGACGCGAAGATCCTCTACCCCACAGGTGCGCTGGGAGACAACCAGGCCTCTTCGCAGTCGAATGTGAAGATGGTAAAGGTCGATCTGCCCAAGCAACTACCGTCCAGGTTGACAACCCTACAGAAGGCATGCCCATCAACGACATTCGAAGCTAACCCGGCCGATTGCCCCGCAGACTCCAAAGTAGGGACCGCAACAGCCATAACACCGGTACTACCGGTAACGCTGACCGGGCCGGCGTACTTCGTGTCCTACGGCGGCGCGAAGTTCCCCGAACTCGTGATCGTCCTGCAGGGCTATGGCGTGACCGTGTTCCTGCACGGCGAAACGTTCATCAGCAAAGCCGGGATCACGAGCAGCACGTTCCGCCAAGTGCCGGACGTCCCGATCACCAGCTTCGAGCTGAACCTACCCGAGGGCCCATTCTCGGCCCTCGCCGCGAACGGGAACCTGTGCACGACGAAGCTGAAGATGCCGACGGCGTTCACCGCACAGAACGGCGCGACGCTCAAACAAACCACTCCGATCAGTGTGACCGGGTGCGCGAAGCATAAGGCGGTCAAGGCAAAAAAGAAGAGTAAGAAAGCAAGTGTTCACCACAAGAAGAAATAGTTCGTCGTCCCCCGGCGTGGGCCGCGAAGGCGGTCACGTCGAGGAGATGCAGCGCCGGCGCCTGTTGTTGGCGATGAGCGAAGTGCTGGCCGAGCACGGCTACGAAGACGCGAGCATCGGCCGCGTGTGCAAGCGCGCCGGTGTCTCGCGGCGCACGTTCTATGAGATCTTCCACGACCGCGATGAGTGTCTCCTCGGCGCGTTCGACGCGGCCGTGGAGCGGATCGCCGAGCCCGTACTCGCCGCGTGGCAGGGCAGCGGAAGCTGGCGCGAGCGGACCAGGGGCGCCTTGAGCGCGCTGCTGGAGCAGCTCGACGCCGAACCCGCGGCAGCGCGCGTGTGCGTGGTCGAGACGCTCAAGGCCGGACCGAGCGTGATGGAGCACCGCGCTCGCGTCGTCTCGGTCCTGGTCGACGCGGTCGAGCGGGGACGCGAGGACGCCAGGCCGGGGAGCGAGCCGCCGCCTTTGGCGGGGCAGGGAGTCGTGGGCGGGGCCCTATCGGTGCTGCACACACGCCTGCTCGAAGCATCACCGAGCGGTCCGTGTCCCCCTTTGAGCGATCTCGAGGGCGCGCTGATGGCGATGATCGTCCATCCCTACCTCGGGCCGGCTGCCGCACGCGACGAGCTTGCGCGTCCCGCACCGAAGGTCGCCGGCACACACAACGGATCGATCAAGGATCCCTTCAAGGACCTGTCGATCCGCTTCACCTACCGCACCGCCCGAGTGTTGGCAACGATCGCCGCCAACGGGGGCGCATCCAATCGTTTTGTCGCCGACAGTTCAGGTGTCTCCGACGACGGTCAGATGTCTCGTCTCCTAACGCGTCTGGAGCGTGCCGGCCTGATCGAGAACGGAGGTCAGGGTCGCGTCAAGGGCGAGGCCAACGCCTGGACACTCACGCAGCGCGGCGAGGCAATACAAGCCACGCTAGCCGGGAGTTGAACGCCGCTATTGGGCGCCCTCCGTTCGGGAGGCGATCTAGCCATGGGTAGAGCTTGGGCAGCTGGGGCGCGCTGAGATCAGCGACCTGGAGATCGGCTTCTCGGCTCGTAACGGCGCCGAGTGGGATCGTCTGCTCGACGCCTTGGAGGTCTTTGGGCTTGTCGAGACCACAGCTGCGCACGTGCGGCGCGCCAAGCAAATTCAACGCCTGCTCGCATCCAGGCATCAGCGCGGTCGCAAGTTGCCCGATCTGCTGGTGGCCGCCGCCGCGGAGACTATGGCTCTGACCGTCCTGCATTACGACGCCGACTTCGATTTGATCACCGAGACCACCGGCCAGCTGAGCGAATGGGTCGTGCCGGCCGGCTCGATCGACGAGCCCGATACGGGTTCCCTTCGGGTGGGGGCGTCGGGACGAGCGTTCCCGTCCGGCCCCGGCACCGGGCGCCGGCTGTGCTGGGCGATTCGAGCCGCTGGCGGATCTTTTAGACAAGTAAGGGTTGACATGAGTTCAGGACTCGTGTATAAACACCCAATAGCCCTTCTGCCAGACGGCGGATGAGCGCCTCGAAATGGGGAGGCCGCCAACGGGCGGTCCCAAAAGGGGCAGGCAAACATAAGGTCAGGTAAGGGGTCGGTCTTCGTGGCCGGCAGCTAATCGTTTGACGGGGACCTTGGGAGAGGGACCGGGTCGCTTCTGAGAGGGAGTTGTATTTCGCGTGCGTTCGTTTGGGGATCATGTGCTTGAGAGTCCGTGTGTCACTGGCGGGTCCGTAATAGGACGCGTCAGCGTCGCTGACGCGTCTCTCTCTCTCTCTCTCTCTCTCTGGCCGGGCGGGCTCTCAGCTAGCTCAAGGCCGGATCGTCGTTCCGAGCGGGTCTCGCGGCCGGCTTGGTCTCTCGCGCCTTGCGAAGGGGTACTCGCGCCTGTATGGGCGCTCGCACGTGTCGGTGGGCGCGTGTCGCGCTTTTCAATCTTGCGCCGTCACGGGCTGCGTGCCAGTGACGGCTTTGTGCTGTGTAACGACCCCGATGGGAGGGATCTAGATGTTCAGAAGCGTGCGTAGCCATATGACCTACGCGAATGTCGTCGCGACGTTGGCGATGGTCTTCGCGATGACGGGCGGCGCGTACGCCGCGAGCAAATACTTGATCACCTCGAGGAAACAGATCAAGCCGAGCGTGCTTGCTTCGTTGAAGGGGAAGGCCGGGGCCAATGGGGCGCCGGGGGCGACCGGTCCCGCCGGTCCCACAGGCCCAGCCGGTTCCGCTGGCTCGGCGGGAGCCAAGGGTGAAATCGGTGCGGTTGGTCCAGCGGGCCCGACCGGTCCACAGGGCCCGGAAGGCAAAGCCGGTAAAAGCGGGCAGACCGGGTTCACAGAAACGCTACCAAAAGGAAAGACGGAGACGGGGACGATCGCCTGGGCCGACCCAACAAGCGGTGTTAGCTTTCAGTCTATTTCCTTTAACATTCCACTGGAAAATAGTATTCCGCTATCGCATGTAATCGTGTTCAGTGGCACGACCATCCCTGCTCATTGTCAAGGGGTCGCGCAAGTCGAAGTCATGGAAAATCTAACTGCCGAAGAAGGCTATATGTGTATCTGGTTGCAGAAAGGAAGAGGTGAATCTCCCGCTACGGGGACCGTTTACGATCCAGAAAATATTGAATCGGCCAGTACCGGACGTTACGGCGCCCAGCTTGAACTAACGAAACTCGAAGAAATATCCACCGGTTGGGGAGTATGGGCGGTAACCGCGGGCTGAGTAGAACATCAGGTGCCTCTCGTCCACTCGATATGAGTGGGCGAGGGCGCTCCTCGATAGCTTCGTAAAACGACTGGAGAAAGCGCAATGACACGTAAGAAAGACCACAAAGGGGACATGCTGCGTCGAGCCCTGAATACGAGGTTCGGTTGCGTGTGCATCGCGCTGACGTCCGTCTTGTCACTCGCGTCGCTTGCCCCGGCGACGGCGTCCGCCGGTGAACGGTATCTGTACGACGGCACGTTCGGCGGCTCTGAAACGACGGTCGTCAACCCGTACCCGCTGGCGGTAGGGGGTACGGCGGCGACCGCAATAGACGATTCCTCCGGCGACGTGTACGTAGTCGACAGCGGTCATAGTCGTATTGAGAAGTTCTCCTCCAGTGGTGTGTTTCTGTTCATGTTTGGCGAGGACGTCAACAAGACCGCCATAGAAGAAGGGCGATTCGCGGAAGCCAACGTGTGTCCCGCCGAAGGCCACCCTGGGGATGTTTGCCAAGCGGGACTCAGCAGCAGCGAACCGGGGGCGATCGAGCGGATCCCAAATCCCAAAGGGGAAAGCGAACACATCGATGTGGCTGTGGACAATTGGACGGGTAGCCCCTCTCAGGGCGATGTATACGTCAGCAGCAACGGGGACGATGTCGTAACGAAGTTCGACTCTGCCGGCAAACTCGTCACGAGTTGGGGCAATAACGGCGCCGGGGGAAGTCCGAACGGTCAGCTGGCCGGTACCGGCTCACGGTCCTTTGAAGAAGTCGTAGGAGTCTCAGTGGGACCTTCCGGGGTAATTTGGATATCTTCCGATGGCGTTAACGGTCATGCCACTCTGTTCGGCTTCTCGGCGCAAGGACATATCACGTCCGAACTAGTGCACGACCCTCAAAGCGGTCATTCTATAGGTGGGGGAGAAAACCTCTCTCTCGACTCCCAAGATGATTTCTACATTGGCGGTGCGAAGTTCGGACCGTCTGGAGAATGGCTCGGCTATGTATTTTATGGGCAGTCTAACCAATCGGGTATGGCCAGCACCGTTGACCCATCTACGAGTGAACTATATGTTAGCGTCGGATATCTCGGTGGTGGCATGACCGTTGTGGACCGCTTCAGCGGCTCCTGTCGCCCTTCAACCGAACTCGATTCGGATGATTGTGTGCCTGTGGAATCGTTTGGTTCCGGTCACCTCTCAAATTATGTGCCGAAATTGTCCGTGAGCGACGTTTCGCGAGCGCTGTACGCCGGTGAGCCCAAAGAAGGCAGAGTGGCCTTGTTCACCCCCGCGATCGTCCCCGACGTAGTCTCAGTAGGCGCGTCTGACTTGACCGGTGGCGGTGAAGCTGCGCTGGACGGTACGGTGAATCCGTCTGGCGTACCGGTGACCGGGTGCTACTTCGAATGGGGCTTGCAGGGCGAAGGGTATTCCCACGACGCCGCTTGTGAACCGGAAGCCGGCTCTATCCCCGTGGATTCCAGCGTACATGCCGTGAAGGCGAAGATCGCCGGGTTGGTCGCGAGTGATTCCTACCATTTCAGGCTGGTTGCGGGTAACGCCAACGATGTCAATGGGCTGGTCGACGAACCGAGCCTCAGTGCGGATGTCTCGTTTGGGCCGCCGCGCGTGGAAAGCGGCTCGGTGTTGGAAGCGTCGGCGACGGGCGCGACGTTCGCGGGTCTCATCGAACCGGATGGGGTGGACACCAGCGTGCGCTTTGAATACGGGACGCAGGCGGGGTCCTACACCGTGGCGACGGCGCCGATAGATGCGGGGTCTGGCGGCTCGCCGACGCAGGTGTCGCTGCACGTCGACGGTTTGGTCCCTGCCACGGTCTATCATTATCGCGTCGTCGCTGAGAACGTGCTCGGCGAAAGCGTCGGCGCCGACGAGTCCTTCGCCACACAGCTCACGGGCGCGTCCGGCTTGCTCGACGGGCGCGGATGGGAACTTGTCTCTTCGCCGGAAAAGGGCACCGCGAGCCTTGAACCGATCGGTGAATCTAACGTGATCCAGGCCGCCGCCAACGGCGACGCGTTGACGTATGACGCGAACGCCCCGACGGAAAACGGTCCGCAGGGGTATGCGTTGAGAGAGCAGTTGCTTTCAGTGCGTGGCGCCGACGGTTGGTCTTCGCGCGACATCGGGATCCCGCACGAAAGCGCGACTGGGCCCGCCCCCGGCCAGGGCTCGGACTACCGGTTCTTCTCGACCGATCTTTCGCGGTCGGTAGTGCAGCCGTTGGGGTCGTTTGACCCGCTGTCGGCGCAGGCCACCGAACAGACGCCCTATCTGCGAAGCGATTTCGCGGCTAGCCCCGACGGGATATGCGCGGAATCGTGCTTCGATCCGTTGGCGGACGCCGCCAACGTCACCTCGGGACTACCGTTCGGCGAAGCGGGCAAGTGCCCGGAACACCAGATACTCTGCGGCCCGCTATTCGAAGCGGCCAGCCCCGACGGCAAGCATGTCGTGTTGTCCTCGAAGACGCCGCTGCTAGAAGGCGCGCCGGCCGGCGCAATGTACGAGTGGTCCGAAGGACGCCTGACGGCCCTGAGCGGCGGGAACGAAATCGCCGGCCAAAACGAAGGCATGAGCCAGGGGGCCGTGTCGAGTGACGGGTCGCGCGTGTTCTTGTCCGGCGGCTACATGTTCGACACGAAAAGCGGAGAATCCCTGCGGCTGGACGCGTCTCAGGGTGGCTCGCGCGCAGGTACGGCCAATCCGCGGTTTCAGGTGGCCGCCGCCGACGGCTCGTGGGTGATTTTCGCCGACGAACAGAGACTGACGCCTAACTCCGGTGCCGAAGCGGGTAAGCGCGACCTGTACAAGTGTGAGATCGTCGAAGAAGAAGGCGAACTGAAGTGTGTGCTGAGCGACCTGACACCAAAGAATGCGAGTGGCGAAAGCGCGGAGGTGCAGGGGGCCGTCATCGGCGCGGGAGAATCGGGCGAGGAGGTCTACTTCGTCGCACAGGGCGTGCTCGCGGGCAATACCGGCGCGAACGGGGAAACTGCGACTCCGGGCGACTGTGAACCTAGTTCGGGTTCGGGAGCATGCAATCTTTACGTGTCCCGGGAAGGGACGATCTCGTTCATCGCGCGGCTTTCGGCGCAAGACGGACCCGACTGGGCCGCCCAGGCACACGAAGGCACGGCTCGCGTGTCCCCGAATGGTGAATGGTTGGCGTTCATGTCCGGCCGGTCGCTGACTGGGTATGACAACCGCGACGCGGTCAGCGGCAAGAGCGACGAGGAGGTGTACCTGTACCACGCGGGGGCGAGCGGTGGCACGATCGTGTGCGCGTCGTGCGATCCGACCGGAGCGAGACCGCACGGCGTGGAATTCCGCCAGATCATCCTCAAACTCGCGGGGGGCTTTGCGTCCTGGGGAGAAAGCAAATGGATCGCGGCGAACATCCCGGGACGGACGGCATACCGGCTGGACGCGGCGCTGTACCAGTCGCGCTACCTTTCCGATTCGGGTCGTCTGTTCTTCAACAGCTCGGACGCTCTGGTCCCGCAGGACACCAACGGTAACGAGGACGTGTACGAGTTCGAGCCCTCGTCGGTCGGGGACTGCTCGAGCGCCAGTCTCACTTTCCACGGTGCGCTTGACGGCTGTCTGAACCTGGTCTCCTCCGGCACTTCCGCCGAAGAATCGGCGTTCCTGGACGCGTCGGAATCGGGAGACGACGTGTTCTTCTTGACGGCGGCGCAGCTGTCCAAGCGAGACGGCGACAGCGCGCTCGATGTCTACGACGCGCGCGTTGGCGGCGGCGAAGCGCCGGTCGCCAAGCCGGTCGAATGCCAGGGCGACGCGTGCCAGGCGTTCGTCGCGCCGCCGGAATCGGTCACGCCGGGATCGCTGCTCTACAGCGGTCCGGGCAACGCGAGCACACCGGCGGAAAAAGTTGGTTCAAAGTCGAAGGCGACGCCTCGTACTCGCGCGCGGACGCTCGCGGCGGCGTTGAAGCGATGCCGCAAGCTGCACGGCGAGAGAAAGCGGAGATCATGTGAACGGCAAGCGCGGCGCAAGAATGCCAGTGCTTCGGCAAAGACGCGTGGCAAGGGGGGAAAGCGATGATCGGCTCGGCTGCCGGTATACGTGTGAATGGTCGGTCCGTGTCTGCCCTGGCGCTGGTTGCGTCTTGCTTGGTGATACTCGGCTTGTGTGTGTCTTCTGCGAGCGCAAACGAGCCGTGGTGGCGACTGAACGTCGGCGCCGCTCCGAGCGAGCTGCCATCCGGAGGGGAAGGCAAGATAATCCTTGGGGTGAGCGATGTCGGTAACGCTGCCGCCGACGGCACCCAATCCCCGATAACCATCAAGGACACGCTGCCGGCCGGATTGAGTGCAACATCGATCAAAGCCATCGCCTGGGACGTCACCAGGCAAGCGCCATTGACATGCGATCTCGCCGAACTGTCGTGCGAATACAAGGGTGTGCTGCGACCTTATGAAATGATCGAAGTGTCGATTGGCGTGAGCGTGGAAGGAGCGGAATCCGGCGCTCTCGATCGCCTCACGGTGTCCGGTGGCGAAGCGCCGGCGACCAGCGTATCGCGACCGCTGCGGGTCGGCGCTTCCACGCCGTTCGGGCTCGAAGAAAACGTGCTGTCAGTAGAAGAAGAAGGCGGCGCGCCGCCGACGCAGGCTGGGTCACACCCGTTTCAGACGACCAGCTCGATCGCCCTGAACCGCAATGCGGCGGGAGAACCGGTGAAAATGGCCAAGGACGTGACGGTCAAGCTGCCCGCCGGCCTCATCGGCGATCCGCAGACTGTCGCTGAGTGCCCGCTGGGGAAGTTCTTGAAAGTGGAAACCGTGTCGAACGCGATCGACGAATGTCCACCGCAGAGCGCGATCGGCGTGGCCCAGGTCTATGTCAATGCGCCAGAGGCGGGGGGGCATATCGTCTTTGCGGTGCCGTTGTTCAATCTGGAACCGGGTTTCGGGGAGCCCGCGAGGTTCGGCTTCTACTTCATCCTGGGAGAAGCGCCGGTCGTGCTAGATGCGTCGCTGCGATCGGGACCCGGCGAAGACTACGGCGTGAACATCACTGCGCATAACATTACGCAGACCGCGGTGTTCTTCACGAGCCAGATCACGGTGTGGGGCGATCCCGGCGATCCGCGACACGACCCCGAGCGTGGCTGGGGCTGCCTGGACAAGACAATCGGAATCGGCGAGCCGTTTCCCTGCAATTCCTCAGAAGGCGCCGCCTCGCAAGCGTTCCAGACTCTGTCCACCTCTTGTGAAGCGCCGAACACGGGTGCGTCGGCGGATTCTTGGGCGCAGCCTGAAGAACTGGTGAGTTTCCCTGAAACCGAACAGATGGGGCTGCTCGATGGTTGCAATCGCGTCCCGTTCTCACCGACGATCCATGCATCGCCGACGACGACCAACGCCGCTTCGGCCAGTGGTCTTGACTTCGATGTGTACTTCCATGACGAAGGATTGACGAGTCCGGGCGGCGTCGCGCAATCGCATCTGAAGGACACGACTGTGGTGTTGCCCGAAGGCCTCACGATCAACCCTTCGGCTGGTGTGGGGTTGGCGGGCTGCACCCCTGAAGATTATTCAAGGGAGACGCTTGACTCGGCGGGCTGCCCGCCCGAATCGAAGCTGGGGACCGTAACTATTGAAACGCCCCTCTTGAAGCAACAGGTTGACGGAAACGTCTATATCGCTCAACCGTATGACAATCCGTTCGGTTCGCTGGTCGCGCTATACGTGATAGCTAAGAACCCGGAAACGGGCGTGTTGATCAAGCTTCCTGGGAAGGTCACTCCGAACCCGCTGACGGGACAGTTGACGACGACTTTTGAAAACAATCCGCAACTTCCGTTCAGTCATTTCAATTTTCATTTCCGTGAAGGCGCACAAGCACCGCTGATCACGCCCGCAAACTGCGGCAGCTACACCGTCGGAGCACAGTTGACGCCGTGGTCAGAACCAACCCAACCAGTAACAAGGGATTCGTCGTTTACGTTGACCAAAGGCGTCAACGGTGGAGCGTGCCCATCCGGCGGGGTTCCGTTTGATCCAAGCATCGAATCGGGCACGCTCAACAACAACGCCGGCTCCTACAGCAGCTTCTACCTCCACCTCTCAAGGACCGACGCCGACCAGGAGATATCAGGATTCTCAACCAACCTACCCTCCGGCGTGACAGGAAACCTGTCCGGGATCCCGTTCTGTCCCGACGCGAACATCGAAACCTCACGACACAAGACAGGAGCACAAGAGGAAGCATCACCATCCTGTCCCGCAACAAGCCAGATAGGACACACCCTCGTCGGTACCGGCGTCGGATCGGTCCTAGCCTATGTGTCAGGCAAGCTCTACCTGGGGGGACCATTCCACGGCGCACCATTCTCCCTTGTATCCATAACCAGCGCCGTCGTCGGCCCATTCGACCTCGGGACCGTCGTACTGCGCTTCGGGTTGAACATCGACCCCACCACCGCCAGGGTCAACGTGGAGCCCACCAGCTCCGAATCGATACCCACCATCATCGACGGGATAGTCACCCACGTACGAGACATCCGCGTCTATGTGAACAGACACAACTTCATACTGAACCCAACGAGCTGTGACCCACTATCGATCTCAAGCACACTGAACAGCAATCAGGGCGCATCAAAGACCGTCAGCTCACCTTTCCAGTCGACCAACTGTCAAGCGCTGGCGTTCAAACCAGGATTCAAAGTCACGACCAGCGGCAAGACATCACGAGCCAAGGGCGCGAGCCTCTCAGTCAAGCTGACCTACCCCAACGCCCCACAGGGCACCCAAGCGAACATCGCGAAGGTCAAGGTAGACCTACCAAAGCAACTACCATCACGCCTGACCACACTGCAAAAGGCGTGCACCGCGGCGCAATTCGAAGCGAACCCCGCAGGCTGTCCCACAGCGTCGATCGTCGGACACGCCAAGGCAATCACACCATTGATCCCAGAACCACTGATCGGTCCCGCCTATTTCGTCAGCCACGGAGGCGCGAAGTTCCCAGAACTCATCATCGTCCTACAGGGATACGGCATCACGATAGACCTGCACGGCGAAACGTTCATCAACCCCGCAGGCATCACAAGCAGCACCTTCCACGCAGTCCCAGACCAACCCATCGGCAGCTTCGAACTAACCCTACCCCAAGGCACCAACTCAGCCCTCGCAGCCAACGGAAACCTATGCAAGACAAAACTAACGATGCCCACCATCTTCGTCGCACAAAACGGCAAAGAAATACGCCAAAACACAAAAATCACCACCACCGGCTGCCCCAAGCAAAAGGCAAAGAAGCACAAAACAAAGCACAAGAAAGCCAGTGCTCACAACAAGAAGAAATAGCTCGAAGTCTCCCGACGTTGGCCGTCAAGGAGGCCACGTCGAGGAGATGCAGCGCCGGCGCCTGTTGCTGGCGATGAGCGAAGTGCTGGCTGAGCACGGTTATGAAGACGCGAGCATCGGGCGTGTGTGCAAGCGCGCCGGTGTCTCGCGGCGCACGTTCTATGAGATCTTCCACGACCGCGACGAGTGTCTGCTCGGCGCATTCGACGGGGCTGTGGAGCGGATCTCCGAGCCGGTCCTCGCCGCGTGGCAGGGGAAGGGGAGTTGGCGTGAGCGGATCAGGGACGCCCTGACCGCGCTGCTTGAGCGATTCGACGCCGACCCGGCGGCCGCGCGTGTGTGCGTGGTCGAGACACTCAAGGCCGGGCCGAGCGTGTTGGAGCACCGTGCCTGCATCGTCGCGGTTCTTGTCGACGCGGTCGAGCGGGGTCGTGGCGAGGACAAGTCCGCCAGTGAGCCGCCGCCGTTGGCCGGCCAAGGAGTCGTCGGCGGGGCCCTGTCGGTACTGCACACGCGCCTCTCCCAAGCGCCCCCAAGCGGCCCGTCACTCCCATTGAGCGAGCTCACGGGCGCGTTGCTGGCGATGATTGTCCACCCCTATCTCGGTTCGGCGGCCGCCCGGCGCGAGCTTGAGCGTCCCGCTCCGAAGGCCGCGGCCACGCACAACGGCACGATCAAGGATCCTTTCAAGGATCTCTCGATCCGCTTCACTTATCGCACCGCGCGCGTTCTAGCCACGATCGCCGCCAACGCGGGCACCTCCAACCGCTTCGTCGCCGACAGCTCGGGTATCTCCGACGACGGCCAGATGTCCCGCCTCTTGACTCGCCTGGAGCGCGCCGGCCTGATTGAGAACGGGGGAGAGGGCCGCGTCAAGGGCGAGGCCAACGCCTGGACACTCACCGAGCGCGGCCAAGCGGTACAAGCAGCTCTGACCGGAAGCTGAAACCCCATTACCAGATCGTCTTCACTCCATAGGCCGCGAACACCGGATCGCATGTCACCAACGGGCCGCTATCGCTGAGCGTTTGGCAACTTGGCCAAACGGCTCAAGGGTTCTCCCAGTGCATCTCCTTCGGCGCCTCGCGCATCCTCAACACCTTCGCCGGCGCGCCGCCCACGACCGCGTTCTCGGGCACGTCCTTAGTGACGACGGCGCTGGTGCCGACGATGCTGTTGTGCCCCACGCTCACTCCCCGCAACACGCACGACCCATAACCCATCCAAACATTGCTCCCGACGCGCACGTCGCGCTTGTAGATCCCCTGCAGCCTGATCGGACGCTCGACCTCGACGACGCCATGGTCGAAGTCAATCAGCATCACTCTGTCGGCGACGATGCACTCGTTGCCGATCGACACGTGCTGGTAGGCGGAGATCGTGCACTCCTGGCCCATCACCGTCTTTGCGCCGATCGAGACTTCGCCCTCGTGCACCCTGATCTTCGTGCCGTGGCCGATCCACGACCAGCGGCCGATCCTCAGGGTCGCGTTCCTGCCGATCTCCAGCTTGACACCCGGGCAGAAGAAGCAGATGCCGTCGGTTTGCAGGCGCCCGCGCCAGCGCAGCTTCAGCCAAAGCAGGCGGGCGCCCAATACCGCGTAGTGGCGGTTGAGCATGTTGTTCGCGCGTATCCACCGCCATGTGCGCAGCAGTTCTCCGGTGCGTCTCACGGCCGCGCATCCTAGAGGGAGCAGGCCCCACCTCGCCAATGGCGAGGTGGGGAGGGAGGCGCTTTCGCGATACTTCGCTGCTCGATGACCGCCACACTCGCCCAACGCCTGCTCGACGGAGACCGCCGTGCCCTGGCGCGCGCGATCACGCTCGTCGAGGACGACCGCCCCGAGGGCTGGGATCTCGTGCGCGAGGTCTACCCCCACACCGGCAAAGCGGCCGTCTACGGCTTCACCGGGCCGCCCGGCGTCGGCAAGTCCACGCTGATCGGGGCGCTGACGAAGGCCAGGCGCGAAGCCGGACGCTCGGTCGGGGTGCTCTCGATCGACCCCTCCTCGCCCTTCACCCAAGGCGCCTTGCTCGGCGATCGCATCCGGCTCACCGAGCACTTTCTCGACAAGGGCGTCTTCATCCGCTCGATGGCAAACCGCGGAGCGCTCGGCGGACTCTCCGAGGCTGCCTTGCAGGCCGCGCTCCTGCTCGACGCGGCCGGGCGCGAGGACGTGTTCGTGGAGACCGTCGGTGTCGGTCAGGCTGAGATCGACATCATCGATCACGCCGACACGATCGTGCTCGTCCTGATGCCCGGCTCGGGCGACTCGATCCAGGCGCTGAAGGCCGGCGTGATGGAGATCCCCGACATCATCGTCATAAACAAGGCCGACCATCCCCTGACCGACACGATGGTGCGCGAGATTCGTGGAGTGCTCTCCTTGGCCAACCTGGGCGGCGACTCCGAGCGAGGCGCGTGGCGCGTGCCGATCGTCAAGACCGAGGCCGCCCACGGCAAGGGCGTCGACGAGTTGATCGCCCAGCTCGACGCCCACCGTGAATACATCCTGGGGGAGGGCACCTTGCAAGAGCGGCGCGGGCGCAACTTGCGCAACGAGGTGCTCGCGATCGCCACCGCCCGCATGCGCCGGCGCCTGGAGGATGAGCTGCGAGAGGATGCCGACTTTTCGCGACTCCTGGAGGAGGTCGTCGAGCGCCGTCTGGATCCGGCCAGCGCGGCCACAGCGCTGCTGGAGCGCCACCGAGGCTGATTACGCGAGGTTGCGTTACGCAAACTTGCGTAATGGGCACCGGCTCCTCGCGTGTAGAGTCCCACCCGTTATGGACTTCGACTATCTCAAACTGGCCGACCGCACCTGGCCGACCTTGATCCGCCTGATGGGCGGCCACGCCAAGGTCTATCGCGCCACCGGCGGGCGCATCGGCCACCGCGTGCCGGGCGTCCCCGAGATGCTCTTGCTCGACCACGTCGGGGCCAAGAGCGGCACCCGCCGCTACACCCCGCTGGTGTTTGCCCGCGACGGTCAGAACGTCGTCCTGATCGCCTCCAAGGGCGGCTTTCCCAAGAACCCGGCCTGGTTCTACAACCTCAAGGCCAACCCCGATACGACGATCCAGATCGGGTCAAAACGGATCCCCGTGAGCGCCCGCGAGGCCAAGCCCGAGGAGTACGACCGCTTGTGGAAGCGCGCGGTCGAAGTCTACGGCGGCTACGAAGAATATCGGCGGCGCACCGACCGCCAGATCCCGCTCGTAGTGCTCGAGCCTCGCTAGGCCCCTAGAGCGCGGGCGATCACCATCTGCTGCACCTCGTCGGTGCCCTCGCCGATCGTGAGAATCTTCGCGTCGCGATAGAACCTGCAAACCGGATACTCCTCGATGAAGCCGTAACCGCCATGGATCTGCACGGCCTCCTCACTGCACTTCACCGCCAGGCGCCCGGTCTTGAGCTTCGCTTGGGCCGCCGTCAGCGTGAAATTGCGCCCCGCATCCTTCTCCAGCGCGGCCTTGTACACGAGTAGTCGCGCCGCCTCGATCTCCGTCGACATGTCCGCCAACTTGGCCTGGATCGCCTGGAACTTGGAGATCGGCTTGCCGAACGCCTTGCGCTCTTTGGCGTAGGCCAGCGCCTCGTCCAGGGCGCCCTGGGCCAACCCGACCCCCATCGCAGCCACGCCGATGCGGCCAATGTCGAGGATGTGCAGGAACTGCTTGAACCCCTGGCCTCTTGGTCCGAGTAGGTTCTGCTCAGGGACTCGACATTCGGTGAACGTAAGCGGGCGCGTATCGGAGGCATTCCAACCCATCTTTCGGTAGGGCGTTCCCTGCTCGTAGCCGGTTGCTCCGTTCGGAACGATCAGGTTCGAGATCTCCTTGACGCCGTCGGCGTCGCCGGTCACGGCGGTGATGCACACGACACCCGAAATGTCGGTCCCTGCATTCGTTATGAACTGCTTGGCGCCGTCGATGACCCATTCGCCCGACCCCGATCCCTCGCCCTCCAAGCGCGCGCGTGTGCGTGTGTTGCCCGCGTCTGAGCCCGCCTCCGGCTCGGTCAAGCCGAACGCGCCCAGCTGCTCCCCGGCGCACAGCTTTGGCATCCACTCGCGCTTCTGCTCCTCGGTGCCGAATAGGTAGATCGGCTGTGTGCCCAGCGAAGTGTGAGCGCACAAGGTGATCGCCACCGAGGAGTCCACTCGTGTGAGCTCCTCCACTGCGAGTGCATAGGCCAGCGTGTCGCCGCCACTCCCGCCGTACTCCTGCGGGAAGGGAATCCCCATCAAGCCGAGCTTCCCGAGCTTGGCCACGATCTCATACGGAAACGACTTGGTGCGATCGAGCTCCTCGGCCACCGGTGCCACCTCGCCTGCCGCGAATTCGCGCACCGTACGCCTGATCAGCTCGTGGTCGGGGGAGAGGTCGAAGTCCATCGTCGGCATTCTCACAGAGAGCGTCGCTCTAGGATTGCCCGTCATGGCTCGCATGCGTCTCATCCTCGACGTCTTGGCGCCCCGCCAGCGCCATCGCTACGGCGCGCACCGCTCACAGTGCGCCGACCTCTATCTACCCAGGCGCGCGGGGCCCCACCCGGTGATGGTCCTCATCCACGGCGGCTCATGGCAGGTGCGCTACGGCAAGATCGTCATGCGCGGGCTTGCGGGCGACCTCATGCGCCGTGGCTGGGCTGTTTGGAACATCGAGTACCGCCGCGTCGGCGACGGCGGTGGCTGGCCAGCGACCTTCGAGGATGTCGCCGCCGCGATCGACCATCTCGCGACGCTCGACGCCCCGATAGACCTGGGGCGTGTGAGCATCCTCGGCCACTCCGCCGGTGGACATCTGGCGCTGTGGGCCGCCGGTCGCTCAAAGCTTCCGCCGGAGGCGCCCGGCACGCCTTCTCCCATTCCAGTGCGGCGAGTGATCTCCCAGGCCGGCGTATGTGATCTCGCCGACGGCTACCGCAGGGCGCCCGAGGGCGCCGTCAAGAGCCTCATGGGCGGAAGTCCCGAGCAGTTCCCGGAACGTTATGTCATCGCCGATCCGATGGCCCACGTGCCTTTGGGCATACCCGTACTGCTCGTGCACGGGACCCAGGATGAAACGGTGTCCGTCGAGCTAAGCCGCAACTACGCGAGCGCCGAGCACGCTGCCGGAGGCACCGTCGAGCTGGTCGAGATCGAGGGCGAGGCCGGTCGTCATCGCGCCCACATCGATCCCCGTGGGGAGGCCTGGGCTGCGGTCGCTTCGCGCCTGGATGGCTACCGGCGCAGCGACAGCGCGCCGGTACAGCTCGCCTAACAGTAGGAGCGCGCGAGATCCACCAGCAGGCGCACACCGTAGCCGGAGGCTCCCTTGCCGACGTACGCACGCCCCAACTCCCAAGCCGAACCGGCGATGTCCAAGTGCGCCCACGGCGTATCCCCGACAAAGTGCGACAGGAACGTGGCGCCCACAATCGTACCCGCCTTGCGACCCTCCGGGGCGTTGTCCAGATCGCCGTATTTGCCTTTGATCAGCTCGTCGTACTCCGGGTGAAGCGGCAACCGCCAAACGATCTCCCCGCTGCGCTCGCCCGCCTCGCTCACCTGGCGTGCCAACCCCTCGTCGTTTGACAGCAGTCCGGCATAAGTGGATCCGAGCGCGATGATCACGGCGCCCGTAAGCGTCGCCAGGTCCACAACCCGCTCGGCGCCCGATGCGATCGCATGGCAAAGGCAATCGGCCAGCACGAGCCGACCCTCGGCGTCGGTGTTGTTGACCTCGATCGTCTTGCCATTGGACGCTGTCACGATGTCCCCTGGCTTGACCGAGCGCCCGCTCGGTAGGTTCTCGGTAGCGCCGACCACGCCCACGATCCGCACCGCCAAGCCGATCCGCGCGATCGCCGCGATCGCCGCGATGACCGCCGCGCCGCCGGACATGTCGAACTTCATCTCGCTCATTTTCGGTCCCGGCTTCAGCGAGATGCCGCCGCTGTCGAATGTCACCGCCTTGCCCACAAGACCCAGCACTTGACCTTGAGCGTTCGGGTGCTCGTAGCGCAGCGTGATCAGCGCCGGCTCCTGCTCGGAGCCCTGTGCCACCGCGGCGAAAGCACCCATCGAGCGCTCCATGATGCCCGCGCGGCCCTCGACCTCAACAGACAGATGCTCCAGCTCCTCGCCGAGTTTGCGCGCATGGTCGGCCAGCGCGCTCGGCGTAAGGTCGTTGGCCGGCCTGTTCTGCAGGTCCCGTGCTTCGTTGGCTGCCTGCGCCACGATCCGAGCCTCCTCGACCACGGCCCCCAAATCGCCCTCGCCGGTGAGGATCAAGCTCTCCAGGTGCTTCGGCTTGGCTCCGGGTCCGTCAGTGCCTGTCCCGGAGTCCTTTGCTTGAGACTTGTGCATGTCGAAGCTGTAGTCCGCCAGCACCGTTCCTTGCACGAGCGCCGCCGCGACCTCGCCGGACGTCTCGCCGAGGCCATCCGGCAGCTGCCAGCAGAGTGTTTTGGTCGAAAGCTCCTTCGCGCGCTCGCGCGCTACCGCCGCGGCCACGCGTGCGCGCTCGGGCGTGAAGTCCCCGCGCTCGCCCAGCCCCACGATCAGCCAGCGCTTGCCCTGCGCATGGGCCAGCGCCAAGGACTTCGGCGCGCGTCGCGCCTCGCCGCCGGCCAGCAACTCGGCCACCTCGCTTGGTGCTCCAGCGGGTGTCTCAGACCCGGCGAACACGCCAACCGCAATCGTGTCGGCGTCGTTTTGCCCTGCTTCCCGGCTGCTCCAAGACACGTTCACGATCCGCGCACGATAGCTGCCCCGCTAGCATTCCGGTCCCCAGGTCGTTCACCCCCGGCCGTTCACCCCAGGGTGGGTGGGCCAAATCCAGTGGGTGGGACCAAACCCAGATCAGGAGAATCCCCCAGATGCCCAAGACCGTGATCCTCGGCTCCGCGCGCACGCCCATCGGCAAGATGGGTGGAGGCTTGTCCACGCTGGAAGCCACCGAGCTCGGCGCCGTCGCGATCGAGGCCGCCTTGGAGCGCTCTTCGGTCGAGCCGGCCCAGGTGGAGCACGTCGTGATGGGCCAGGTCCTGCAGGCCGGCCAGGGCCAGATCCCCTCGCGCCAAGCTCAAATCAAGGCCGGCATCCCCAAGGAGGTCTCCTCGGAGACGATCAACAAGGTGTGCGCCTCCGGTGTGCGCGCCACCGTGATCCTCGACCAGGCGATTCGCGCCGGCGATGTCCAGGTCGGTGTGGCCGGTGGCATGGAGTCGATGTCTCAAGCTCCCTACTTGCTCCCGGGCGCGCGCTTCGGCTTTCGCATGGGCGACGTCAAGGCACTCGATGCGATGGTCCACGACGGCCTCACCAACCCCTTCTCGGGCAAGCAGATGTTCGTCGAGGCCACCGAAGTGGGGGATGAGCTCGAGCTGACGCGCGCCGACCTGGACCGCTGGGCCCTGCGCTCGCATGAGTTGGCCATCAAGGCCACCGACGAGGGGCGCCTGCCCGAAGAGATCGTCTCGGTCACCATCAAAGGCAGGAAGGGCGACACCACTGTCGAGATCGACGAGGCGCCTCGGCGCGACACATCCTTGGAGAAGCTCGCTTCCCTCCCAGGGCTCGTCGGCAAGGAGGGCACCCACACGGCCGGCAACTCGCCCGGTGTCAACGACGCCGGCGGCGCGCTCGTGGTCGCCTCCGATGGGTGGGCCTCCGCCAATGGCAAGGAGGTCCTTGCCGAGATCGTGACCCATGCCCAGTCCGCCGACGAGTTTGCCTACCTGGCTCGCACACCCGCGTCTGCCGCCAAGAAGGCTTTGGAGAAGGCCGGCTTGAAAGCCGAGGACATCGACGTATGGGAGATCAACGAGGCTTTCGCCTCGGTCACGCTCAACTCGATCCGCGTGCTCGGTATCGACGAGGACAAGGTCAACGTCAACGGCGGCGCGGTTGCTCTGGGTCACCCGATCGGCGCGTCCGGCGCACGCATCATTGGCACGCTTGTCTATGAGCTGCGCCGTCGCGGCGGTGGCTACGGCTGTGCCGCCATCTGCTCCGGCGGCGGGCAGGGCGACGCCATCATCATCAAGGTCTGAAGCCGTGTCCGCCGAAGCTCCAGCCAGGGGCAAGATCCGCGTGGTCGTGGCCAAGCCAGGGCTCGACGGCCACGATCGCGGCGCCAAGATCATCGCGCGCGCCCTGCGCGACGCCGGCATGGAGGTCATCTACACCGGCCTGCACCAGACGCCCGAGCAGATCGTCGAGACGGTGATCCAGGAGGACGCCGATGCCGTCGGGCTCTCGATCCTCTCCGGCGCCCACATGACTTTGGTGCCACGAGTGGTCGCGCTCTTGCGCGAGCAGGGCGTCGACGACGTCATCGTCACCGTCGGCGGCACGATTCCCGCTGAAGACATCCCTGAGCTGAAGAGCCTGGGCGTTGCCGAGGTTTTCACCCCGGGCGCCCCCACTCAGGCGATCGTTGATTTCATCCGGTCGGCGACGACTGCACGTACCCCTGATTGACTCGTCAGTCAACTCAGGTAGGATTGCCCCATCGACATCCCTGAAGGAGTTAGCTGAATGAAGATTTGCGTCCTGGTGAAGGAGGTTCCGGACGCCGCCGTCGAGAAGCGCATCAATAGCTCGACGGGGCGCATGGACCGCAGCGGGGAGAAGAACCTCAACCCGTATGACACGCACGCCATCGAGGCTGCGATGCAGATTCGCGAGGGCGGCATCGCCCCCGTCGAGGAGATCGTGGCTGTGACGATGGGCCCGGAGAGCGCCGTACGCGCTCTACACAAGGCAGTCTCGCTAGGAGCCGACCGCTCTGTGCACCTCTCCGACCCGGCCGTCGCCGGCTCCGATGTGGCCGCCACCGGCTACGCCCTGGCGCAGACCCTGGATCGCGAGAAACCCGATCTGGTGTTGCTCGGCCAGCAGTCCGACGACGGCGAGTGCTACACGATCGGCGCGGTCGTGGCCGAGCATCTCGGCATGCCCTCCCTCACCCAGGTCATCAAGATGGATGTCGAGACCGGCGCCCTACGCTGCGAGCGCCAGGCCGAGTATGGCTACGACACCGTCCAGATCAACCTGCCCGCCGTCATCTCCGTGGGAGACGCGATCAACGAGCCGCGCTATCCCTCCTTGAAGGCGATCATGGGCGCCAAGAAGAAGCCGCTCGACACGGTCACCACCGGCGACGTCGGCATCGATGCCTCCAAGGTTGGTGGCGATAACTCCGCCGCTCAGTGGGTCGCCGCGAAGGCTCCCCCAGCCAAGGCCTCCGGCGAGATCATCGAAGACGAGGACACCGCCGAGACCGTTGAGAAGATCGTGTCCTGGCTCGACGAGAGGAAGCTGATCTAGATGGCCAACATCCTGGTCTACGCGCTCCACTACGAAGGCGCGATCAACAAGAATTCCCTGGGTGCCGTCTCCGAGGGCGCCAAGCTCGCCGCCGAGTTGGGCGGCGAGGCGCACGCGATCCTCGTCGGCGAGGGCGTCCCGCAGGACCTGGCCGCGTCGCTCGGCAACTATGGCGCCAAGAAGGTGCTCATCGCCGAGGGCCCCGAAGGGCTTGCCCAGCCGGTCGTCGACGCGATGGGCGCGGCGATTTCGAATGGCGACTACAAGTACGCCCTGTTCGGCGGCGGTCTGCTCGGCTTCGAGATCGGCGCCGGCCTGGCCGCACGCCTCGGCGCCGGTGTGGCGATGGAGGTCACCGCCGTGCGTGCCGAGGGCGGCGAGCTGATCGCCGAGCGGCCGATCCTTGGCGACTCGGCCATCTCGGAAATCAAGTACCGCTCGCCCGTCGGCATCGTGATTGGACGTCTGAACGCGTTCGAGATCAAAGAGAGCGGCGCCGGCGCAGCTCCTGTCGAGCAAGTCAGCTTCGAGCTGAGCAACCACGCCAAGCAGGCCACGATGGTCACGCGCGGCGAACAGCGCGGCGCCGACGTGGACATCGAGGGCGCCGACATCCTGGTCGCCGGTGGGCGGGGTCTCGGCAAGGCCGAGGGCTTCCAGCTGGCCGAGGACTTGGCGGCTGCGTTCGGCAACAACGCGGCGGTAGCGGCCACTCGTGCGGTCGTGGACGCCGGCTGGTACCCCTACGCGGCCCAGATCGGCCAGACCGGAAAGACGGTCTCACCAAAGCTGTACTTGGCGGCGGGCATCTCCGGCGCGATCCAGCACAAGGTCGGAATGCAGTCCTCGGAGAACATCGTCGCGATCAACAAGGACTCAAACGCGCCGATCTTCGAATTCTCCGATCTCGGCATCGTGGGCGATCTGAACAAGATCCTGCCCAAGCTGACCGAGGCCGTGAAGGCCAAGAAAGCGTCGTAGCAGTGGGATTCGGGCGGATGCGTGAGAGAAAAGGAGCGTCAAGCGATGTCATCTAACAACGACTCTCACAACGGGAAGGTTGTTCCAGCGGCCTTCCCGCCGCCCGTCGATCCACAGAAGGAATTCGTCAAGCACGGCCTCGACCCCGAGGACGAGCTGATCGAGGTTGGCGTGGCGATCGTCGGTGGCGGCACCGCCGGCCTGGCTTGCGCAAACCGCCTGTTGCAGCTACTCGGCGACGATCCCGAGACGATGGAGCGCCTCGGCGAAGTGCCGGTCGCGGTCGTCGAGAAGGCCAAGACCTGCGGCGGTCACAACCTCTCCGGGGCGGTCGTGCGTCCGGGTCCACTGGAAGAACTGTTCCCCGACATGACCCGCGAGCAGTGGCGCCAGGAGGGCTTTGCATTCGGTGAAGTCACCAAGGAGGCCGTCTACCTGACGCCCACCTCGAAAATGTCTGTCCGCATCCCCACACCGCCGCCGTTCAAGAACCACGGCAACGAGGTCATGTCGGTCTCCGCCATGGCCCGCTACCAACAGCAGCAGGCCGAGGAAGCGGGCGCTTACATCCTCACTGAGACCGCCGCCACCCAGCTGGTGGTGGAGGAAGGCCAGGTGGTCGGCGTGCGCTCGGGCGACAAGGGCCGCGGCAAGGACGGTGAGGAGCTCGGCAACTTCGAGCCCGGCACCGACATCAAGGCCCACGCGACCGTGCTCGCCGAGGGCTGCTGGGGTCACTTGACCGGCGCCGCGATCCGCGAGTTCGACCTCGCCAAAGGCCGCGAGCCCCAGGTCTGGGAGCTTGGCGTCAAGGAGGTCTGGAAGGTCCCCAAGCCGCTCGACCGCCTGATTCACACGATGGGTCCCTGGCCTTTGAAAATCTCCTCCAAGTACGGTCAGATCGGCGGCACCTGGATCTACCCGATGAAGAACGAGAAGACCGGCGAGGACATGGTCTCGATCGGCTTCGTCGTCGAGCTTGACTACGCCGACGCGACGACGTCTGCCCACGATCTGCTGCAGACATTCAAGACGCACTCGCTCGTGCGCTCCATCTTGGAGGGCGGCGAGCGCGTTGCCTGGGGCGCCAAGGCGCTTCCGGGTGGCGGCTACTGGTCGATGCCCAAGCTTTCGATGCCCGGCGCCGTGCTTGTCGGCGACTCCGGCGGCATGGTCGACACGATGGCGCTCAAGGGTGTCCACCACTGCATCAAGTCGGGCATGCTCGCCGCCGAGTCGATCTACGCTGCGATCAAGCGCGGCTCAAGCGACTTCTCCGACTACGAGCAGGCAATCGAGAACTCTTCCGTCGGCAAAGAGCTGTGGGAGGTTCGTAATGCGCGCCAGCCCCTGCAAAAGGGCCTGCTTCTCGGCGGTCCTCTGTCCGGGATCCAGCAGATCACCAAGGGCAAGCTTCCCGGTCGCGCCGACTGGCACCGCAACGACTCGATCCCGGTGTTCATGGGCAACACCAAGGACGTCTACGTCAAGCCGGACGGCAAGTACACCTTCGACAAGCTTTCCTCGGTGTTCATCACAGGCAACGCCACGCGCGACGACGCCCCCAACCACATTCGGGTGCAGAAGCACGTCCCGCGCGAGGTCGCCGAAACGTGGCGCTGGATGTGCCCGGCGGGCGTGTACGAGATCCCCGAGGACGCGCCGGAGACGGGTACCGTCGACGTGATCGTCAACTACACCAACTGTGTGCAGTGCGGCGCGATCACCGCCAAGGGCGGGCGCCTCACTACCCCGGAGGGTGGAGACGGTCCGCTCTATCAGATCACCTGAGACCGGAAGGTCTCGTTTCCCAACCTCACCGAATCGTCTGCGGTTTTCCGAAACCACAGACCCCCACCGGTGTTAGAGGCTTTTGAATGGCAAGGACGTTCCATCTCATGCGGGCCGCCAGGGCGGCACTGATCGGCGGCTGCGTACTGGCGTCGCTTGCCTGCGCGCAGGTTGCTTTCGCGAGCACAATCACGGACGGGGCCGCCACAGTCGGGATCGAACAGTGCGTGACCTCGACCGTGCAGCTGGAACGCTCCGCCACGTTCACCGCACAGATGAACGCGACCGGCGCGACCCAGAAGATGGCGATGCGCCTGGAACTGCAGCAGCGTCTGCGTGGGGAAAACGAATTCCACACGCTCGTCGCACCCGGCTTCGGTGTGTGGCGCGTCTCTGAACCGGGAGTCAAGATCTACAAGTACGTCAAGCAGGTCACCAACCTTGACGCGCCGGCGGCCTATCGCGTGCTCGTGCGCTTCCGCTGGATCGGAGAAGGCGGACACCAGCTCAAGCACGACGAACTGCACACGCCTCGCTGCATCGAGCCGCCGCTGCCGGGGCAAGTCACGCAGGCCCCCGGCGCCTGAGGGCGCTAGAATGCTTGAACGATGAAGGCTTCGATCCACCCAAACTACGTCGAGACGCACGTGCGCTGCATGTGCGGCAACGAATTCACCACGCGCGCCACGCAGGAGGAGATCCACGTCGAGGTGTGCTCCAACTGCCACCCGTTCTACACGGGGCGCCAGAAGCTGGTGGACACCGGTGGACGCGTCGAGCGCTTCCAGCGCAGGGTCGCCAAGGGTCGTCAGCACAAGGCGCAGACGACCGGCACTCAGGCGCAGGCTCGCCCCCAGTAGGACCATGTCCTCTCGACCGGGTGCCGGTGGGAGGGTGCAGGTCAGCAATCTGCAGGCGACCGCCGGCGCGCACGCCAGTCGAACCGCCGCCGACACGAGCGCCGTAGGGGAGCTGCCCGACGGCGAGCTGACCGCGCGCCGCGACGCCCCCCTCGGCGGACAAGCGGTGCTCGAGGGCGTGATGATGCGCGGCGTGCGCCACTGGGCGGTTGCCGTGCGCAAGCCGTTGCGCGACGACGCCGAGAAGCAGGGCGGGGATACCGGTGTCGACAGGCAGGGCGAGGATGAGCCTCGTGAAGATGGAGCGCGGCGCGGCGCGGCGCATGACACGCTGTCGCGAAACGGCCAATCCGCCGACGGCAAGCCCGCCAACCTGCACGATGTCTCCCACTCCTTCGAGGTCGCATTCGAGCGCGAGGCGGAGCTGGGCAGGGAGGAGGAGGAAGGAAAGCTCGAGGAGCTCGGCGAGATCGAAGTAACCACCTTCTCGCTCACATCGGCCTTGGCGCGACATCGCTCGCTGCGGATCCCCGTGCTGCGCGGGATCGTGGCGCTCGGCGGATCGCTTGCGATCGGCTTCAAGGCGCTGGGCATCTCCGCCAACGCGCAATTGCCCGAGGGCGAGGCCGACGAAGACGCCCAGGAAATCGGGGCCGGAGTTTGGGCCGGGACCGTCGTCGTGGCCTTGGTCTTCGCGATCGGCTTGTTCTTCCTGTTGCCGCTCGGCCTGACGAGTCTGATCAAGGGCCAATTGAAATCCTCGGCTCTGTTCTGGATTGTCGAGGGCTGCGTGCGGACCGCGATCTTCCTTGGCTACATGTTCGCGCTGTCGCGCATCAAAGACCTGCGCCGCGTCTTCGAGTACCACGGAGCCGAGCATAAGACGATCTCTTGCTTCGAGGCCGGCTTGCCCCTGACCCCCCAGAACGCCCAGCGCTTCTCGCGCTTGCATCCGCGCTGTGGCACCAGCTTCCTGTTGATCGTGATGGTCGTCTCGATCTTCGTGTTCGGGGCGGTCGGCTTGCCGGCCTGGTACCTGCTCGTCATCTCGCGCATCGTGGGAGTGCCGATCATCGCCGGTATCTCGTTTGAGATCATCAAGTTCGCGGGGCGCAACCGCAACCGGGGCTGGGTCAAAGTAATCATGTGGCCAGGCCTCAAGTTGCAGCTTTTGACTACCCAGGAGCCAAGCCTCGATCAGCTCGCGGTGGCGATCGCGGCCCTTGAGGCGGTGCTGGCCTTGGAGACGCCAGGGAGCATGGACGCCGCCGACTTGGTGGGCGTCGAGGTCGTGGCATAGCCGACTTGTAGTGTCCCGTTTGGGAGTGCCAGGGTGGGAGCGCCCTGCGGGTGTGCGTAGGTTCGTCCATTTCGCTTGACAGCGTCCGGGTCGTCTGGTTTGGTTCGCCCAACGAGGCGACACAGAGGGCGCGCGGCGTCCTCGCGAGCTGACCTGGGAGCGGTGACATGAGCGCGGAAGAGGCGAGCCGGATAGCGCGGGCGGTACAGCGGATGAAGCACTCAAAACGGGCTGTGCGGATAGCGCTGCCGACGGCCGCGGCGCTTGGGGCTGGGGCTGCCATAGCCGCTGGGGCGATCCCGGGGAGCGATGGGACGATCACTGGTTGTTACAACAGCAAGACCGAAAACGGTGTCCCGCAGGACATTGTCATCGATGACCAGCCGGAGGCGCCTGGTGCCCTACGCGTCATCGACCCCAATCTGTCCCACACGGTAACCCCTGCATTCGGTGGGCCTGCGATCCCCAACCTGGACGCGGTATGCGAACCAGATGAGACGCAGATAACTTGGAACCAGAAAGGGCCCACTGGTCCACAGGGGCCTGTAGGTCCAGCCGGAGGCTCGGGCGCCCCAGGCGGCCAAGGCGCTCCCGGCACACCTCTGATCGGCGGGACCACCTTCGGTGTGAGCGGCGGCGGCAGCACGTTCCTGAAGATCGACGGTATTGAAGGCGAGTCGACTACGAAGGACCACAAGGGCGAAATCTCGATCGATAGCTTCTCGGTTAGCGCTCAGGGAGCCCAGGGCGCCGGCTCGCAGTCCTCCGGCGCAGGTGCGGGCAAGGTGAGCATCCAGAGCTTCTCGATCACCAAGACGCTCGACAAGTCCTCGCCGCTGCTGTTCCAAGCGGCGGCGACGGGGCGCCACTTGAAAGACGCGGTGCTCTCGTTCGCACACAAGGCCGGCGGCAAGGAACAGACGTACTTGAAGTTCGACTTCCAGAACGTGCTGATCTCCTCCGTGCAGGACGGTAGTTCAGGTGGAGGCCAACCGACAGAGCAGGTGACATTCGCCTTCCAGAAGGTCCAGGAGTCGTTCGTCGAGCCGAACGGCAAGGTGGGGGCGACGGTGAACTTCAACCTTTCAACAAACCTGAAGCTCTGAGCGCCGTCGAGGCCTACGAGCGCCTCACCTATCCGGGTTTCGCCTATCCGGCGACCCATCCGGGGCGCTGTGAGGCGATCGGCAGGCTGTTCGGATTGCGGCCGGCTCCAGCGCGCTCATGCCGTGTGTTGGAGCTGGGCTGCGGCGACGGCGGCAACGCGCTCTCGATCGCCCAAACCCTGCCGGATGCGCGGGTGCTCGGCGTCGACGCCTCTCCGGGCGCGATTGAGCGCGGCACCAAGCTGGCGCTGGCGGCGGGGCTCGCGAATGTGGAGTTGCGCTGCGCCACTTTCGAGCAGCTCGGGGACGGCATCGAGCCCACGGGAAACGATCCAGGCGACTCCTCCGGGAGGAGACAGAGCGCGAACGAGCCTGCCGAGTTCGACTACATCGTTGCCCACGGCGTCTACTCGTGGGTGCCGCCCCAGGCGCGCGGCGCGCTCCTGGATTGTGTGAAGCGTTGTCTGGCGCCAGAAGGGATCGCCTTCATCAGCTACAACGCCTACCCGGGCAGCTATCTGCGCGACATGGCGCGCGACATGCTGCGCTACCACGTGCAAGGGGTGTCGGACCCGGGCGAGCGATTGGCCCGCGCGCAGGAATTGATGAAGACGATCGTCGAGATCGAGCAGCCGAGCCCGTTTGCACGGGTATTGCGCGAGCAGATGGAGCGGATGCTCGGCTACAGCGATGCCCTGCTCTTCCACGACGATCTGGCCGAGGTCTCCACGCCCTTCTACTTCCACGAGTTCGTCGAGCATGCCCGCGCCCGCGGTCTGCAATTCCTCTCAGAGGCCGACCTGTTCGAGAGCCAGATGCGCGACGTGCCCGAGAGCGCCGGGCATCTCATGGGGAGCCTGCCGCAGGACGCGGTCGTCAGAGAGCAGTACATGGACTTCTTCAAGAACCGCATGTTCCGCCAGACTCTGATCTGCCATGAAGCGGCTCCGCTCAACCGCACGCTCGACGAGACCGCGATCGAAGGCCTGTGGGTCTCATCCAGAGCGCGCCTCGGAGGGGGTGCGGAGGAGGGGAAGGGGGAGGAGGGGCGTGCCCCCGTCGAGACCCAGCCCGTCTCGCAAGGACCCGCGCTCGGCGAGGACCCCGAGGCGCGTACGTTCCTAACCCTCGAGGGTTTCTCGATGACCACGAGCGAGCCACTTGTGCAGGCGGCCATGGGCGCGCTCGCAGAGGTCTGGCCACGGTCGATGGCATTCCCCACGCTGCTGGCGCGCGCACGTAAGGCAGTCGGGCCCGAGGCCCTGTCCGAGCTGGTGGCGGCGCGGCTGAGCGCAGTTCTGTTGCAGGCCTACCTGTCGCGGATTGTGATGCTCAGCGGTTGTCCGCCGCCGGTGATCGGCGAGGTGGGCGAGCGGCCCACCGTCAGTCCCCTGGCGCGCGCTCAGAGCGCGGCCGGCCTGAAGGCGCTCAGCTCGCTGCTGCATGCCAACGTTCGCCTCGACGGCGAGCTCGAAGCGAGCATGCTGGATCTGCTCGACGGCACGCGAACGCTGGCCGAGGTAGCGGCCGCGCTCAGTGCTTCACCCGAGCAGATCGAGGAGTGCGTGGAGCGGCTGGCCTCGGTGGGGTTGCTCTGGGCCACATAGACTGGCCTTCATGATCGAAGACTTGATCGAGCAGATCGAAGCGCGCTTTGCCGAGCTGGGCGAGCAGATGACCGACCCTGAGGTGATCGGCGACCGCGAACGCTACGCCGAGGTCGGACGTGCCTATCGCCAGCTCGAGCCGGCCGCCAAGCTGGCCAAGGAGTTGCGTCTGGCCAGCGACGACGCGGCCGGCGCGCAAGAGCTGATCGCCGAGGACGGCGAGGACGCCGAGTTGCGTGAGCTGCTCGACGGATCGCGCGAGCGCATCGAGACACTCGAAGAGGAGATCCGCTTCGCCATGGTCGAGCGCGACCCCAGCGACGAGAAGAACGTGATCGTCGAAATCCAGGGGGGCGCGGGCGGCGACGAGGCTGGTCTGTGGGCGGGCGACGTCTACCGGATGCTCGCCCGCTACGCCGAGCGCACCGGCCTGAAGGCCGAGCCCTTGGAGATTGGCGAGAGCAAGTACACCTTCGCGATCAAGGGCGACAGCGCCTACTCCATCTTCAAGTTCGAGGGGGGAACCCACCGCGTGCAGCGCGTCCCTCAGACTGAGTCCCAAGGGCGCATCCACACGTCCACCGCGACCGTTGCCGTATTGCCCGAAGCCGAGGACGTGGACGTGGAGGTCAACCAAGGCGACCTGCAGATCGACGTCTACCGCTCCTCGGGGCCGGGTGGCCAGTCGGTTAACACGACAGACTCCGCGGTGCGCATCACCCACAAGCCTTCAGGGATCGTCGTCTCGATGCAGGACGAGAAGTCCCAGCTACAGAATCGCGAGAAGGCCTTGCGCGTGCTGCGCGCCCGGCTGTACGAGCGGGCCTTGGCCGAACAGCAGTCCGAGCTGGCCGCCGACCGTCGCTCCCAGGTCGGCACAGGCGACCGCGCCGAGAAGATCCGCACCTACAACTACGGCGAGCGCCGCGTCACCGATCACCGCATCAAGCTCACCGTTCACAACCTCGACCAAGTCCTCGAAGGCGAGCTGGCGGAGATCACCGCCGCCCTGCAGGCGGATGAGAAGCGCCGTCGCCTAGAGGCCCAGACAGCCGTCTGAGCAAGGGTGAGCCCTGCTCGGCTGCTCCTCTGGAGAGGACACCGTGTCTCATCAGTCAGTTAGACCGCTCGCCCGTGGAACCTCCATCCGCGACGCGCTCGACGGCGCTGTCACGGCGATCGCCGCCGCGGGCTGTGAAACGCCGCGCCTGGACGCCGAACTATTGCTCGCTCAGGCGCTCGGTGTGTCACGCGAGCGTCTTCTCATCGCCCGCCTAGCCACTGGAAATACGGCGTCCGGGGAGGCGGTCGCCGAGGCAAGTGTTGCCTCTCAGGGTGAGCCCAAGTCTGTCGAGGATGAGCTGGTCGTGACCGGACCCGCCGTACGCATATTCCAAGACTTCGTCAGGCGTCGTTCAGTGGAGCGCGAGCCGGTCGCCTACATTCTCGGCCGCCGCCACTTCCGTCACTTGGAGCTGGCTGTCGACCCGCGCGCGTTGATCCCGCGACCCGAGACAGAGTTGCTCGTCGAACTCGCGCTCGATCTCTCCGCCGGGGCGCGTGTGCTCGACGTTGGCACCGGCAGCGGCGCCGTCGCACTTGCCCTGAAGGACGAGCGCCCAGATCTCCATGTGACCGGTAGCGATCTCAGCGAGGCGGCCTTGGCTCTGGCTCGCGCCAACGGGCAGCGGCTCGGCCTGGACCTGCACTGGCTTGCGGCGGACCTGCTGGACGGTGTGCTCGACGAATACGACGCAGTCCTCTCCAACCCGCCCTACGTGCCCGACGGCGACAGGGCCACGCTCGCGCCCGAGATCTTGCGCCACGAGCCTGTATCGGCCCTGTTCGCGGGCGCGGACGGGCTCGAGGCGATCCGTCCCCTCCTACGTCAGGCTTCTGCGTTGCCGAGTGTGCGCCTGCTTGCCTTGGAGGTTGGCGCAGGCCAGGCCGGTGTCGTCGGCGAGCTGATGCGTGCCGCCGGCTTTGCCAACGTGCGAGCCGAGCGGGACCTTGCCGGGATCGAGCGCGTCGTCGTCGGGGAGCGTTCGTGACGACCGACGCCGAGCGCTTGCAGGCATGCCTGACGGGAGATGGGGTGGCGTTGCTCCCGACCGACACCGTCTATGGCCTTGTGTGCAGCCCCGACAGCAAGACTGCCCTAAGCCGGATCTACGAGCTCAAGCGCCGCCCGCCGCAAAAGCCGGCGGCCGTGATGTTCTTCTCGCTGCGGGCGGCGCTTGCCACGCTGGCCGAGCTCGGACCCCGCACTCGCACGGCCGCGGAGGCACTGCTGCCAGGTCCAGTCACTTTGCTACTGGCCAACCCGCGCGGCCGCTACCAGGGCGCGTGCGCGCCGGCGGGCGATGGTCCGGGTCTGCTTGGACTGCGCGTACCGGCGCTCACAGGCGTGCTCGCCGGGCTCGCAACCGTCGGTTTGCCCGCCGCCCAGTCCAGCGCCAATTTCGCCGGCGGTCCCGACGCGAGCATGCTCGCGGACGTGCCGGCATCGCTGCGTGAGGGGGTCGATCTGGTGATCGACGGGGGACAGTTGCCGGGCACGGCGTCGACGGTGGTCGACCTCTCCAAGTACGAGGAGAATCGTTCGTGGCGCATTGTGCGCGAGGGACCTGTGAGTGAGGACTCGCTAGCTCGAGCCCTCACTCGCTAGGCGTGCCAGTCTTCGCTTTTAGCTGCGCGACTTCCAGCGAGTCGCGTCCAGCCCGGGTTTGACGGGGTGCTGGAGGCTCATGCGGCGATCAGTGGTCGATCGGCGTCGACGCCGAGACCGGCCACGTTTGATCTATGCCAGGCCAGGTAGTGCTCGTTCGACGGGCCGAAGCAGCTGAAAGGTCGACCGTCCAGGCGCGTCAAGGCCTCCTCGCGCCACTCGCTCGTGACCGCGGTCCCGGTCGTTTTGATCACACCTTCGCGATTGACGGCGATCAGGCCGGCATCAAAGCAGTGATGACAGGTCACGCATGCCAGCTCGGCCACATTCGGATCAAGGCGCTCATGCTCGAGGCAGAACCGGCGCCCCTTCAGGTGTGCCGCTTCGAGATCCTCGGCAACGCACTCCCGCTCGCAAAACGCGCATCGCGCTCTGGATCGTCCGGCCAGCAGCGTCGCGCGCATCGCGCTCGCCTCACGGCGGCGTACGACCTTTCCAAAGACATCAGTTGGAGCGCCCGGCGCCGGCAAGCGTGGACCCCGTTGCGCCGTCGTGCCGCCGCCGAGCATCGTCGGGGCGATCACCCACGGCATCGAGGCGTAGATCCCCGACATGCGAATCGCTTCCGCGATCGACGGGCTGACCTCGTCCATGCGCAGCTCGACGTTCCGCTCGTGCGCGTAGACGTTCAGCGCAACGCGCAGATCCCAGTCGTCGGGCGCGATTGGACTCCACACCTTCGTCCTCGAGGTATAGGCGGGTCGCTCGACTTCGAAAAGCACGAACTCTGAGAACCGTGCCTGTGCGAAGTGCTCGATCGGCGCACGCGGACCGTATGCCGCGCCCTTCGCGTTACGCGGTGGCTGGGTCGGGTTCTGCCAGCTGAACCCGTGAACCGCGATGCCGAGCTGGCCGGGCTGTATGCGCTCGAACGCTTGCATGTGGCTCATCCGCTTCGCCGTGCTGCTCTTCGAGCCCCACAAGCCCTGTTCGACGCAGACTGGGAAGTCACGCGCCCAGTGCGCTCCGACCGCCGAGCACGCGATCGTCAACGTTTGCCCAGCGATGGTCTCCGGAACGTTCAGTGCAGTCATTTTGATCTCCTTCGTAGTTCTGAAGTGGGAGATGAGACGAGGGTCAGCAGACTCCGCGCGTCTCGAAGGGGAACCTAACCTCGCCGGCGGATGGAACCCTTCGCGGCGTGGCCGGCGCTCTGGTCGCCGTGCTAGCCTCACAACACAGCCGCGACTGGCGCGAGAGGTGGACATAACCACCGGGGAGCGGCTCGAAAATCTCGCCGCGCGCCTGGGCACCCATAGCTATTCACAAGCTCTAGGAGCGCGCCCATGTCAGACCTCAGCCCCGACTATTTCAACCGCCCGCTCGCCGAGGTCGACCCCGAGGTCGCCGCGGCGATAAACGGCGAGCTGCGCCGCCAGCAGCAGACCTTGGAGATGATCGCCTCCGAGAACTTCGTGCCTCAAGCGGTGCTCGAATGCCAGGGCTCCGTGCTCACAAACAAGTACGCCGAGGGTTATCCCGGACGCCGCTATTACGGCGGCTGCGAGTGGGTCGACGTCTCCGAGCAACTCGCGATCGATCGCGCCAAGGACCTGTTCGGAGCCGAGCACGCCAACGTCCAGCCCCATTCGGGCGCCCAAGCCAATACCGCCGTCTATCACGCCTTCCTGCAGCCGGGCGACACGATCATGGGTCTCTCCCTCGCCCATGGCGGTCACCTCTCCCACGGCATGAAAATCAACGTGTCCGGTCGTTTGTATGACATCGCTGCCTACGAGGTCGACCGCGAGACGAGCGTCATCGACATGGACGAGGTCGCGCGGATCGCGCGCGAGCGCCGCCCCAAGCTCCTGCTCGCCGGCTGGTCGGCCTATCCCCGCCGGCTCGACTTCGCCCGCTTCCGCGAGATCGCCGACGAGGTTGGAGCCTTGTTGATGGTGGACATGGCGCACTTCGCCGGACTCGTCGCTGCCGGTTTGCACCCGAACCCGGTCGAGTACGGCGCGGACGTGGTCACCACCACCACCCACAAGACCTTGGGCGGCCCGCGCGCCGGGATCATCCTGTGCAAGGCCGAGCACGCCAAGAAGATCGACTCCGCCGTGTTCCCCGGCCAGCAGGGCGGACCCTTGGAGCATGTGATCGCCGCCAAGGCAGTTGCTTTGAAGATCGCCGCGAGCGACCTCTTCGCAGAGCGTCAGCGCCGCACGATCGAGGGCGCCCAAGCCCTGTCCGAGCAGCTCATGCGTGCGGGCCACGGCATCAATGTGCTCACCGGCGGCACCGACGTGCATCTCGCCTTGGTCGATCTGCGGGCCTGCGAGCCGGAGTTGAGCGGCCGCCAAGCAGAGGACCGTCTGCACGAGATCGGCGTCACCGTCAACCGCAACGCGGTCCCGTTCGATCCGCGCCCGCCGATGGAGGCATCCGGCTTGCGCATCGGCACGCCTGCGTTGGCCACCAGGGGAGTCGGCGTCGAGGACTTCTCCGAGGTCGGCGCCATCGTCGCGAGCGCACTCACCCCCGAGTTCGAGGCCCGCAAGCAGGAGCTCTCAGAGCGCGTCCAAGCGATCGTCGAGCGCTACCCGTTGTACGAGCATCTCAGCGCCTCCGCTGCCGTCTAGCAGGTGTCGATGTCGTAAAAAGGGGGTGCCTGCGCGCGTACGCGCGCACACGTGTAGGCACCCCCTCCAGGCGGTCCAGCACTGCCGACGCCCGCGCCTGCGATGCTGTGCGCGAGTCGATGGCCCATCTCAACGAGCTCGACGCCCTCTACGCGTTCCTGGCAGCCGCGGCGGTCACCGCGGTCCTGACGCCGTTCACCATGCGCCTCGCCAAAGCTGTCGGGGCAGTGGACGAACCACGCGACCGTGGCCTCTCAGACCGCGCTACGCCCCTGCTGGGAGGCCTCGCGATCTTCGCCGGTGTGCTCGTCGCGGTCCTGGCCTTCCTGCCGGCCGGCTACGGCTCGAGTGCCCAGATGTGGCACGGCGTTCTGCTGGCTGCTGCCTTGATCACGGTCGTCGGCGCGCTCGACGACCGCTTCGACCTGCCACCGGTCGTCAAGCTGGCGGGTCAGATCGCCGCGGCCGTCATCGTCGTCCACTACGGGGTGGCCGTCAAGGCGGTCACCTTGCCCTTCGCGGGGACCTTGCACTTCCCCAACGCGGGGCCCACGAACGCGGGTCCGGCGTTGACGGTGATCGGTCTGGTGGTGATGATGAACATCGTCAACCTCTCCGACGGAGTAGACGGCCTGGCGGCCGGCGTGTGCGTGATCATCGCCGGCACCCTGGCGATCATCGCGTTCGACCTCGACCGCGCCGAACCCGGCGTCTTGGCCGCTATCACCGCCGGCGCCGCGCTCGGCTTTCTGGTCCACAACTTCCCGCCCGCCTCCTCCTTCATGGGCGACTGCGGCGCAAACCTACTCGGTCTGCTGATGGGGGTCGTGGCCGTCGAGGCAGCGGTCAAGACGCCCGTGGTCGTGTCCTTCGTTCTGCCCCTGATCCTGCTCACGGTCCCCTTCCTGGACACCACCTTCGTGGTGCTCAAGCGCCTGAAGTATCGTCGCCCCATATACGCTGCCGACAGCGAGCATTTCCACCACCGCATGGCCCGCATCGGCTTCTCCTCCAGACGCACGATTGCCTACCTGTACGCCTGGACTTTGCTGCTTGCGGGCCTTGCTTTGGCGCTGCGTTTCGTCCCCTACTCCGACCACAAAGGCCACCTCCACACCGGCTGGCTCCTGGTCATGGTCGCCCTGGCGGTGTTTGTCGGCGCCGCCAGCGTCTACCTCGTATACGTCCTTGAGATCCTCAAGTTCCGCCGCCTCGATGCTTTGCGCGTGCGCCGCCTGCGCCCCGACGCCTCGCCGGCCGAGGTCGAACACAGCGTCGCCCTGGACCTCCAGACCGGCGAATACGACGCCGTCCTGGACGCCTCAGTGGCGGGCGACCCGGTGGTGAGCGACGTGCCGAGCCGGGCTCAGCAGCGGGTCGGCCAGCGGCAGATGGATCAGGATCGCGTAGGCGCAGAACACGAGCGTGGCGACCCGCAGGCGGCGGCTGTCGGCGAGAGCGGCCAGCGGGAGCACCCATATCGCATACCAGGGCAGCAGCCAGGCGGTGGATAGCAGCAGCGCCAACGTCGCCCAACCCGCCATCGCGCGCCAGTCCGCGCCCCGTGCGGTGAGCCACAGGGTTACGGTCAGCACGATCACGAAACCCACCAAAAACAGGTCACGCCACCAACTCGGCAGCCCTACCAGTCCGACCCAGCGCGCGGTCTCCGCCGGCAGGCTGTGCGTCGCGATCAGCTGCTGTTGCTCGCCCAGAGCGCCCACGAAGCCAAAGGCATGAGCGCCGAAGCCGACCACCGCCACCAACGCCAACACAGCCAGCGCCGCGACCGCCCCGCCCGTCACCCGAGCTCTTTCGCGCCAGCCTGGCGGTGCCAGCATCATGAAGGGAAGCACGAGCCCGGCTGAAGCCTTCACGCCGACGCCCACCGCCATCACGGCGGCCGCGGAGCGCAGGGGGTACGACCCATCCCTCCCAATCCGATCCGCGCGCGTGCGCTCGCCCGCGGTTTGAGATGCGATGTGCCCGGCCGCCAGCGCAAGCGCACCCGCCAGCACCAGTACGACCAGCGTGTCGTTGTGCGCGCCTCCAGCCGCCAGCTCCAACAGGACCGGGTTCAGCCCGACGAATACCGCCGCTGCCCGCGCCGAGCGTCCCATCATTCGAGCCGCCTTCGCGACCAGCCCGATCGCGCCCAGGCTCGCGCCCACCGCGACCGCCTTCAACGCCCACAGACCGCCGGCCAGGCCCAGCGGGGTGATCGCATAGGAGCCCAGCGTGAATAGTGGCCCATAGGGCGAATGCTGAAACGGCCAGCCGATGAACGGGAAGCTCGCGTCGGTCGGAGCTTCGGCCGGCACGTGCGTGTACGGGTCCAGGCCATGCAGCGCCCCCAGACGGGCGAACGCCAGGTAGCCGAACACATCCTGGGAGATCAGTGGAGGACCCACCAGCACCAGCCCATAGGCGACTGCTATCGAGACCCCGATCGCCTTGCCCGAAAGTCTGCGCGAGGCGAGCAGCACCGCCGCGTAGCTTGCGCACATCACAAGCGTCAACACCTGGAAGCTCGACGAAGAGATCCCCAGGCCCAGTCCATGAAGCGGACCCGACAGCCAGTCCGGCCAACCGCCGCTGCGAGACGGCACATAAGAAGTCGGCGTCCCGGCGGCGCCCCCCAACACGCCGAACACGCCGGCCGGCACGCCCACCAAGCCCACCACGCCGAGTGCCTTGATCGTCGCCGGGAAGCGGGCGGACAAGCTCTTCGACGTGCGACCGTTCGCCACGACCGCTACGCTTTCCATGTCTTCGTGCTCTGCGAGCATCCTTCACCTTGCGCACGCGCGGGCCTCGCCGTCCACCGGACGGGCAAGGCTTGAACTGTATGCCACGCCGCCACCGCACACCTTCATCGCGCCGTACCCCCGGCCCCAAGCGCGTGCTTATCCTCTCCGCCGATGTCGGCGAGGGCCACGCCGCCGCCGCGCGTGCCCTCGCGCGCCAGCTGGATGCCTCCCCTGAACCGACCGAGGTAACAGTCATCGATGGGCTCGCCGCGATGGGCCCCCTCCTGCAGCCGGTCGTTGAGGACGGCTACCGCGTGCAGCTTCGCTTCTTTCCCTGGACCTACACCGTCGTCTATCTCCTGCTCGAGCGCGTCGCCCCGATTCGCGGCTTGGCGCGCAAGCTCCTCTGCCTCCTCGGTTCGCGTCCTCTTGCCAAGCGCATCGCCGAGCACGAGCCCGACGTCGTCGTGTCCACCTACCCGGCTGTCACGGTCGTCCTGGCGCGCCTGCGCCGCACCCAGAGAGTGACCTGTCCCACCGTGGCCACGATCACCGACCTGACTGGCCTGTTCTTCTGGGCTCAGCCCGGCATTGACACCCACTTGGTCATGTACGGCGAGTCGATGGGCCCCGTCGAGCGCATCGCGGGCCAGGGCAGCGCGCGCCTGGTGCGGCCTCTGATCTCCTCCGAGTTCCTGGACGAGCGTCCCCAGACGGAGGCGCGCCTCCTCCTCGGTCTGCCTGAGGACGGTCACATGGTTGTCGTCTCTGGCGGTGGCTGGGGTGTCGGCGACGTCGAGGGCGCAGTACGCGAGATCGCCTCGATCTCCGACGTCAGCGCGATCGTGTGCCTGGCTGGGCGCAACGAGCAGCTGCACCAGCGCCTCTCTGAGGACTTCGCCGGAGAGCCGCGCGTGCACATCTACGGTTTTACCGAACGGATGCCCGAGATCCTCGCCGCCGCCGACACCCTGGTGCACTCCACTGGAGGCGTTACCTGCCTGGAGGCCAAGGCCACCGGCACACCCGTCGTCTCCTATGGCCTGCCCGTCGGCCACGCCCGTTTGAACACGCGCGCCATGGCCGATCTCGGACTCCTGCGCCTGGCTAACGACACTCGCGAGCTGCGCGCCCAGGTACAGGCCTCCTTCGCCGAACACCACGCTTTGCGTGGCCGTGCCCAACATCCGCGCGAAGGACTCGTCGCCGTGGCGGGCCAAAACGTCGTCGCCGCCCCCGAGCTTGCCGACGGCGCTGACGCCTTGAATGTGGCGGCCGAGCCGGGTGGCACGGCTCCGGCGGCGAGCGCGCCCGATCTCGGCGAGACCCGGCCCGATCCGAGCGCCGTCGAGCTGGTGCTCGATGCCCCCCGTCGCGTGCGCCCGATCCCCTTGTGGCGCTTGCGCCTGGTGGCCTTCGCGACCCAGTTTGTGCTGCTCGTCGCGATCAGTACCTGGCTGATGAGCACCGACGAGGTGACAGCCTTCGCCGGGTTCTTCTTGGGGGTGCACCCGCTTGAGCGCGTCGACACGACCAAGCCGGACATCGGATTGGTCGTCCGTGCTCCCGCCGGCCAGGTCACGGTTTTGGCCGGAGAGCTGTCCAACGCCGGCATCCACGCCTCTTTCACCGACAACGGCGTGGACACACCGTCCACAATCGCCGGCCTGCGCGCCCTCCACGACGAGCTCGTGCCCGAAGTGCCCCGTTCCGGCTCGCCCCTGCGCTGGGTCCGTACACGCGGGACCTTGCGCTCTCAGGCTCGAGCCTTGGGCCTGCACCATCGCTTCTACTTCCTGCAGCCCCCCAACGGCTTGACGGTTGGCCAACTCGTCTTGGCTCGCACTGCCGGCGCACTGCCTGTAGCCGGGGCCGAGCGCCTCAGCGCGCCCGGCACGATTCCCCATCAGCGACTGCGCGCGGGCGATGTCTTGGTTGTCTCGGTCGCCGGCGACGCCTCATCGATCGTCGGTTTGGAGCACATCGTCTCCCGGCTGCGCTCCGAGGGGCTCTCGGTCGAGCCCTTGGGCTCGTTGACATCGCCTTCCATCAAAGCGAGCAAGAGTGGCGAGCGTGCCAGCGCGGCGGCTCCCGTGACGAGCACAGCCAGAGAGAGCGTAAGCGGGACTCCGCCGAGCGGAGTCGAGCTGAACGATTCGCCCAGCAACAGTGGCGCCAGCATCACCGGCACGATCGTTTGAGTCACGAACACGACGGGCGCCACCTGTATTGCGGGACGCATCTGCAGTGCGCTCATCTCGCTGAGCGCGGCCACTGCCGAGGCAGCGGCCGTGGACAGGCCCCATGCTGCGGCAAACCAAAGGCGACCTTGTGAGAGGTCGTCGGAGAACAGCTTCGTCGCTACCCCGCTCCAAGCAAATCCCAGACCTGCCGCGACCATCGTCAGCGAGGCGGCGGGCCTGCGCACCCTGTTGACGACGTAGGGCGCCACTGTCAATAGGCCCAATCCCACCAGAACGAGCGTCACGGTGAGATTGTTGGTGTGGGTGCTCGAGCGCGCCGGGGCGCACAGGGCCGTGCCCGCCACGCCCACCACGATCGCTCCCATCGCCAAGTGCTCGCGTCGCCCCGCGCGCTCGTCGAGCATCCGCTCGCCGAAGAACAGCAACACGAGCAGGCCTATTGCCATTGTCGGCTGGACCACCACGAGCGGAGCCAGCAGCAACGCCACCACTTGCAGCGGCCAACCGAGCATCGACAGGCCCGTCCCCGCCAGCCAGCGGGCCCGTCTGACCAGGTTCAATGCGAGCGCCGGGTGCAGGTGCTCGGTATGCGGCGTGCGCTTGGCGTCCATCGCCTGCAGCGCGACCCCTAGGCTGTAGAGCGTCGACGCGGCGATCGCCGCCACGATTCCCAGGAAGAGCTCCATGTCAGCCACCGATCATCGCAGTCCCGGCCCCCGTCTCGCGGGCACTCTGGCGACCGTCGCGATGGCCGGCTACCTCACGCCCGCCCTGGCCTTCTACTCGCGGGCTCTGCGTGAAGCCTTGCGGGTGGAGGACCACACAGCCTCGGGCCTCGGCGTCGCGCTCACTTTCGACGATGGTCCCCATGCCCTCGGCACGCCTGCCGTGTTGGAGGCTCTGGCCGCACGGGGAGCGTCAGCCACGTTCTTCCTCGTCGGCGAGCAGGTCTTGCGTAACCCGGGGCTGGCCGCCGAGATCGTGGCCGCCGGCCACACGATTGGACTGCACTGTCATCGTCACCGCAACCTCCTGCGCTTGGCCCCATGGCAAGTGCGCGAGGACATCGCACGCGCCCAAGTCGCGATCGAGGACGCGACAGGTCTCTCTCCGGGCCTGTATCGCCCGCCGTACGGCATCTTGAATGCCGCTGCTTTGCGGCTCGCCAAGCGGGCCGACCGGCGCACGTTGCTGTGGACGCACTGGGGTCGCGACTGGCGCGCGCGCGCGACCCCCGAGTCGATCGCGGCGGAGCTCACCGACGGGGTGGGGGAGGGGTCGGTCCTGTTGCTGCATGACGCCGATGACTACGGCGCTGCCGGGTCTTGGCGGCGCACCGCCGCCGCCTTGCCCTCGGTGCTCGACACGCTTGTGGAGAGGGGTTTGGCTACGGTCGCACCCTGAGGTTTCGCAGGTCTCGTCCCGCTTTCGCGTCTCACCAGGGATAACATCGCTCGCTTGTCCTCCGTTCCGTCGAGCCCATCCGAGCAGTCTGCATCCTTGGTCGGGGCCTCTGCGATCGGCGTGCCCGTGGGGGCCGTGGAGCAGGTGGTGTCAGATACAAAATCAGGGGGGGCTACGCGCGAGCGCGTGGGGCCTTTCGAGGAAGCCCTGGCGTCTGGCGCTCCCGCCGGGCTGACCTTGCCGCGCGAGTCGACGCGCCCCCGCTGGTGGGGCGAGCTACTGGTGATCGTGTTCTTGGCCTGGGCCTACGACACCATCGCCAACCTCGCTCCTTTGCGTGAAAAGCCGGCGTTGGCCCACGGCAGCGACATTCTCAGCTTCGAGCGCTCGTTGCATATCGCGCCCGAGGCCGCCTTGAACAGCTGGCTGGTCGCCCACGACACGTTCGGGACTCTCCTCTCCTACTACTACGACAACGCCCACTTCATCGTCACGTTCGGTCTGCTCGGCTGGCTGTGGTGGAAGCGGGCCGACATCTACCGGCCACTGCGCAGCTCCTTGGTGGCGATCAACGTGATCGGCCTGCTCGTGTTCTGGCTCTACCCCGTGGCTCCACCACGAATGCTCAGCGGCTTCACCGACGTGATCGCTTCCTCCCATACGTTCGGCTCTTGGCACACGGGAAGCCTGGCAACCGACGCCAACCAGTTTGGTGCGATGCCCTCGTTGCACATCGCATGGGCGGTGTGGTGCACCTTGGTTCTGTGGCGGCTCTCCTCCAACACCTGGGTTCGCGCGGTGGCGGTGGCCTATCCCTGCGTGACCGCGTTTGCCGTGCTCGCGACCGGCAACCACTACCTCTTGGATCTGGTTGGAGGCTTGGTGACCTTCGCCTTGGCTTGTGCCGTGGTGTGGCTAGCCCGTGTCGCATGTCACAAAGTTGTTACTAAGTCGCAGAACAGGTAGACTGGCCGCGGCTTCTGAAGACGCGCTCTGAGGGGAGTCGTAAGTCCGCCGCGAAAAGACGAGCGGGCTTTTGCGTCTGTAGGGTGGCCCAAACATCATGCTCACATCTGTTCGTTATCTTGACCTGCTCCTGGTCGCGCTCGCGCTGCCAATCTTTCTGGTGGCCGGTCTGCCCTTGGCCGGGTGGGCGGTAGGCGGTGGCGCCTGGGTCGCCCAGCGTGTCCTGCAGGAGTATTTGGACCGGCGCGCCGGCGCCTCCACTGACCCGCGCACCGTAGTGGGGCTCCTGGCCGGCTCGATGATCGCCCGTGGCTGGTTTGTGGCGATCGCGGTCTTCCTGGTTGGCCTCAGCGACAATGAAGCCGGTCTCGCCGCCGCCGTGCTCGTGATCGCGCTGTTCACCGTCTACTTCACCGTGCGCATGATCCTGCGCCCTTTCGAAACCGACGCCCCCGGGTCTGCCGGCACCGGCGCCGCCATAGGCGATGCAAGCGGCTCGCATGCCGCCGGCCCAAGCCAAACGCGGGTCGCCCCGACCGGTTCGTTGCCTGGCAGGGGTGAGTCGAGATGAGCACGCGAGCCAAGGCTCTGCTGGCGGGAGCTCTGCTGCTTGCCGTGATGATCGCCCTGTTCGCGATCACCGGCTCGCATGGCATGAACACCGAGTATCAGCCCCAGAACGAGTTCAAGCTCGAAGACTGGATCGCGATTCATGCGGGCTCGGTGAATCTGTCGGTCAACAAGGCAGTGCTCTACCTGTTGCTCGCCTGCGGTCTCACCGCAAGCACGATGATCTACGTGGCGCGACGGATGCAAGAGCGTCCCAACAAGGTCCAGACGGCGGTGGAGGTGCTGTGGGGTGTGATGCGCGACAACATCGCCGGCCCCAACAACATCGAGCGCCAGATGGCATTGAAGTGGTTCCCCTTCATCGGCGCCCTGTTTCTGTTCATCCTCTACTCCAACATTCTCGGCTATCTACCCCTGCCGGTGAACAGCGGCGAGACCTTTCGCCTCTTTGGAGTCAACATCCCGGCTTTCCAGATCTACGCGGCGACAGCCAACATCTCGGTCACGCTTGTCTTGGCTCTGATGGTGTGGGTCAGTTATCACGCCGTCGGGATACGCCGCAAGGGCTTCATTCCATACTTGAAAAGTTGGCTACCGGCGGGCATGGACAGCGTGCCGGCACGCGCATTCATGGTGCCTTTCGTGTTCTCCATCGAGGTGATCTCGCACTTCGTGCGCATTATCTCCTTGTCGGTCAGGCTGTTCGCCAACATGCTCGCCGGGCACCTCTTGATCTTGTTCATGGGCGGCGGCTTGGTCGTCCTCGTCGGGGTCGCGGCGCTTGGTCCCTTGACGCTTGTCGTCGCAACGTTGTTCTTCATCTTCGAGGTGGTCCTGATCGCGGGCCTGCAGGCCTTCATCTTCGCCACCCTCACAGCCATCTACCTCGGCGGCGCGGTCGCCGAGTCTCATTGAAAACAAGGAGCGTTCGTGCATTTCCTACTCGCAACAACAGGCAGCGAAGAAATGGCCAAGTCGATCAAGGCCATCGCCCTCGGCGTAGGCGCCGGCCTCGGCACGATCGGACCGGGCGTGGGTGTCGGCTACATCTTCGGCAAGGTGATCGAGGCGATCACCCGCCAGCCCGAGATGCGTGACGAGATCACCTCCATCCAATGGCTTGGCTTCGCCCTCACCGAGGCGATCGTGTTCTACGCGTTCATCTTCGGCCTGATCGCATTCTTCCTGGGCTAATCGATGGCTTCCACGATCATCGCTGCGTCCAGCAGCGGCAATTTCCTGGTATCGCCCAATGTGGGAGTGATGCTGTGGACCCTGGTCGCGTTCGGGATCACCGTCGTGCTGCTTGCGCGCCTGGTGTTTCCGCGCATCTCCGAGGCCTTGGAGAAGCGCCAGAAAGCGATCGAGGACTCGATCGACAGCGCCCAGCGCACCCGCGAGGAAGCCGAGAAGCTGCTCACTGAATATCGCGAGCGCTTGCACGAGGCCCGTTCGCAATCGGATGAGATCGTGCAGCGTGCCCGTCAGACGGCGGAGGCCCATGAGCGAGAGGTCAAGGAGCACAGCCGCCAGCTCGCAGTCGAAGCCTCCGCTCGGGCGGCGCGTGACATTGAGGCTGCGACCGCAAGGGCCTTGGGCGAACTGCGTCAAGAGGTAGCCGATCTGACGGTCATGGCGACCGAGAAGGTGACGCGCAAGGTGCTCGACAGCTCCGACCAGAAGCGTCTCGTCGAGGAGGCCTTGGGCGAGCTGGATTTCTCGGGCATCTCCTCGGGAGCCAGTGAAAACTAGGCCCATGCACGGTCCAAGTACAAACCAGGGTGAGCGGGAGGCCGGCTGATGGAGGAGCTCGCCCAGGTATACGCGCGCTCTCTGTTCGAGGTTGCCCTCGAGCAGAACAAGCTGGACGAGCTGCGCGAGCAGCTCGGCCAGTTCGCCGACGCGATGAAGCAGAATCGTGAATTGGAGCTGTTCTTCTTCTCCCCCTATTTCTCCACCAATGAGAAGCAGGAAGGCTTGGAGAAGCTGCTCGACGGCGCCGACGAGCAGCTCATGAACTTCTTGAAGCTTTTGATCGAGAACCACCGGATGCCGGTCATCTACCGCCTGCGCCGTGAGTACGAGCGGCTATGGGAGCGGGAGAATCGGCTCCTGTCTGTAGTGCTGACCAGCGCTGTGGAGCTGGACGAGCAGACAGTCAAAGATCTTGGGGAGCGCATCGGCGAGCGCACCGGCAACACGGTGGCGCTCACCACCAAGGTGGAGCCGGACATCATCGGAGGGATCGTCGTTCGGGTGGGCAACTCGATCCTCGACGCCTCCATCCGCAATCGACTCGAGCAACTGCGCACGCAGGTAGCTCAGGGCGCCGGTTGAGCCGGCGCTCCGGCTCTCCCACCAGCGTCTTCGACCACAACGACTAGGAAAGACATGCAGATCAACCCAGACGAGATCACAAGCATTCTCAAGAGCCGCATCGAGGGACTCGGCGCCGGCGAGGCGCAGCTGACCGAGGTGGGCACCGTCCTTTCGGTGGCCGACGGCATCGCGCGCCTGCACGGTCTGGAGAACTGCATGTCCTTCGAGATGCTCGAGCTGCCCCACGGCGTCACGGGCTTGGCCTTGAACCTGGAGTCAGACAATGTGGGAGCCGTCCTGTTCGGCGATTGGGAGCGGGTCGCCGAGGGCGACACCGTCAAGCGCACCGGACGCCTCCTTGAGATCCCCGTGGGCGAGGCCTTGCTCGGCCGCATCGTCGACCCGCTGGGACGGCCCCTGGACGGCAAGGGCGAGGTCAATACCACCGAGCTGCGCCCCGCCGAGTTCAAGGCTCCGGGCGTCGTGCAGCGCCAGCCGGTGACAGAGCCGATGCAGACCGGCCTAAAGGCGATCGACGCGATGATCCCGATCGGCCGCGGCCAGCGAGAGCTGATCATCGGCGACCGCCAGACCGGCAAGACGGCGATCGCGATCGACACGATCATCAACAACAAGGACACCGGTGTGGTGTCCGTGTACGTGGCGATCGGCCAGCGCATGTCCACCGTGGTCGCCTTGGCCAAGACGCTCGACGAAGCAGGGGCTTTGGACAACACGATCATCGTGGCCGCCTCGGCTGACGAGGCCGCCCCGATCAAGTTCATGGCGCCTTATGCGGGATGCGCGATGGGGGAGTACTTCCTCTACAACGGCAAGCACGCCCTGTGCGTATACGACGACTTGACCAAGCACGCCTACGCCTATCGCCAGATGTCGCTCTTGCTCCGTCGGCCGCCGGGGCGCGAGGCCTATCCGGGCGACGTCTTCTATCTGCACTCGCGCCTCTTGGAGCGTGCGGTCAAGCTGAACGACGAGCTGGGCGGCGGTTCCTTGACGGCGCTTCCTGTGATCGAGACACAGGCCGGTGACGTGTCCGCCTACATCCCCACCAACGTGATTTCGATCACCGATGGGCAGATCTTTCTTGAGCCGAAGCTGTTCAACTCGGGTGTGCGTCCGGCCATCAACGTCGGCATCTCCGTTTCGCGCGTGGGCGGCAACGCCCAGATCTCGCCGATGAAGAAGGTGGCCGGCAGGATCAAGCTCGAGCTCTCCCAGTACCGCGACCTCGAGGCCTTCGCCCAGTTCGGGTCCGACCTCGACGCCGACACCCAGCGCACCTTGGCGCGCGGCGAGCGGATCGTCAAGACGCTCAACCAGGGTGAGCGTGAGCCTTTGCCGGTCGAGGACCAGGTGATCCAGATCTTCGCGGCCACGAGCGGCTTCCTCGATCGCATCTATGCCGACCGCGTACCCGAGTTCCTCACCGAGCTGACCGAACGTTGTCACTCCGAACACGGCGAGTTGCGCTCGAAGATCTCAGGTGGCGACTGGTCGGAGGGGGTCCAGACACAGGCTCGAGAGGCGATCGAGGCGTTTGTCGGTGACTTCGGCTACGACCTCGACGAGGAGGGCCAGCCGCTCGAGGAGACCGTCGCAGCTTAATCATGGCTTCCCAGCGCGACGTCAAGAACCGAATAGCTTCGGTCAAGAACATCCAGAAGATCACACGTGCGATGGAGATGGTCGCCGCTGCGCGTCTGCGCCGCGCCGAGCAGCGCATAGCTCGCCTGCGCCCCTATGCCGAGGCGATCAAGCGCATGACCTACCAGGCGGCTCAGGCAGCCGGCGCCGAGGCGGCGAACCTGCCTCTGCTCAAAGAGCGCGAGCAGGTCCAGAACGTCGGTCTCCTGCTCGTGACCGGCGACCGAGGCCTTGCGGGCGCCTTTAACTCGCAGATCATCCGCGCCGGAGTGCGCGGCGGCGCCGAGCTCGCCGATCAAGGCCGGCAGGCAGTCTGGTATGCGACCGGGCGCCGCGGCGTCTCGTCCCTGACTTTCCGCGGGCGCGACCTGGCGGGCAGCTATACCGGCTTCTCCGACCGTCCCGCCTACGCCGACGCGCGCGGGATCGCCGACGACCTGATCGCCGCCTACATTGACGGCAAGCTCGACAGGGTCGACATCCTCTACAACTCCTACGTATCACCGCTCACCCAGCACGTCACCCGCGAGACGCTGCTGCCTCTATCCCAGTCGGTGATCACGGGCGAGGACGCTTCCGGCGAGAACCAGGAGGAGCATGAGAATGCCCCGCACGCGCTGGTCGAATACGAGCCGGGCCCTGAGGAGATCCTTAAGCGTCTCGTGCCCGACTACGTGGAGATCTCGATCTACCGCGCCTTGATCGAGTCCACCGCGGGCTTCTTCGGAGCGCAGATGACCGCTATGCGCAACGCCTCCGAGAACGCCGGCACCCTGATCGAGGACTACACCTTGCAGATGAACCGAGCCCGCCAAGCCGAGATCACCCAGGAGATCATGGAGGTAGTCGCGGGAGCCGAGGGACTCACCTGAGCCGGGTCACGACAACGATCGAGCCCGGTCGCCGCAGGCGCTCGAACCGGGTCACCACACACGACTTGATAGACCACTAGGAGAATCGAACGAAATGGACGCCAGCATCGCCACCAAGCCGACAACCAAGGAGAGCAACGCCGCAAGCGACGGCACGCTCAACGTTGGGCGCATCGAGGAGATCCAAGGCGTCGTGCTCGACGTCGTCTTCCCCGACAAGCTGCCCGAGATCAACCACGCGATCACGATCGCCCGTCCGGCGGCGGCCGCAGCCGAGGAGGCAGAGGGCGTCTCCGCCGAGGCCGGTGGGGACGTGCTCGTCTGCGAGGTCCAGCAGCACCTCGGCGACGACCGCGTGAGGGCGGTCGCGATGGACACCACCGACGGCTTGGCGCGCGGCGCCGAGGCGATCGACACGGGCGGCCCGATCACGGTGCCCGTGGGCGAGGCCACGCTCGGGCGCATTTTCAACCTGCTCGGCGAACCGATCGACCTCGGCGAGGACTTGCCCAAGGACACTCCTCGCCGCCAGATCCATCAGCCGGCGCCCAAGGTCGAGGACCTGACGCCGACGACTGAAATGTTCGAGACCGGGATCAAGGTGATCGACCTGCTTGCCCCGTACGCGAAGGGAGGCAAGGTCGGTCTGTTCGGCGGCGCCGGAGTGGGAAAGACCGTGTTGATCCAGGAGCTGATCCACAACCTCGCCAAGGAGCACGGCGGGTTGTCCGCGTTCTGCGGTGTGGGCGAGCGCTCGCGCGAGGGCAACGACCTGTGGCTGGAGATGAAGGAGTCGGGCGTCATCGACAAGACGATGCTCGTCTTCGGTCAGATGAACGAGCCGCCTGGAGCACGTATGCGCGTGGCGCTCTCGGGTCTGACGATGGCCGAACACTTCCGCGATGAGGGTCAGGACGTGCTCCTGTTCGTGGACAACATCTTCCGTTTCGTTCAGGCCGGCTCCGAGGTCTCTGCTCTGCTCGGGAGGATGCCCTCCCAGGTTGGCTACCAGCCCACCTTGGAGACCGAGATGGGCCAGTTGCAGGAGCGCATCACCTCGACCAAGCGCGGCTCGGTTACCTCGGTGCAGGCCATCTACGTGCCGGCCGACGACTACACCGATCCCGCCCCGGCGTCGGTGTTCGCTCACCTCAACGCCACCACGGCGCTCTCCCGCGCGATCTCCGAAAAGGGGATCTACCCGGCGGTCGATCCGCTGGACTCCACCTCGACGATCCTCAAGGCGGACATCGTCGGCGACGACCACTTCAAGGTCGCCAACAGGGTCAAGGAGATCCTGCAGCGCTACAAGGAGCTGCAGGACATCATCGCGATCCTCGGCATCGACGAGCTCTCAGACGAGGACAAGCTGACGGTCCAGCGCGCGCGTAAGATCGAGCGCTTCCTCTCCCAGCCGTTCTTCGTCGCCGAACAGTTCACCGGCACCCCGGGCGCGTATGTGCCGATCGCCGAGACCATCCGCGGTTTCGAGGAGATCATCGCCGGCAAGCACGACGACGTGCCCGAGCGGGCCTTTTTCCTGAAGGGCACTATCGAGCAGGTCCTCGCTGACGCCCAATGACCTACGCATCTCTGCGTCCTCGGTCGCTCATGTACAAAGCACATTTCGCTCCCTGCGTCCTTGATCTGCTTGGTCCTTGGACGTCAGACGGTCCCGGAAGGGAAAGGATTGACTAATGGCCCGCACGAAGTTTCCAGTAGAAGTGCTGACCCCTGAGGGGGAGGTGTTCAAGGACGAGATCGAGATGCTCTCGACGCGCACCTCCGTGGGCTCGATCGGCGTGCTTGCAAACCACGCCCCCTTGCTCGCCCAGCTGGAACCGACCGAGCTGCGCTTGTATCGGTCGGAGTCTGAGATTGTGCGTTTCGCCCAGGCGGAGGGCTATCTCCAGTTCTCCGATAACCATGCCTTGGTTCTGGTGGAGGAGGCGATCGCGCCCGATGCGCTCGACCGTGCCACCTTCGAGTCGCGGCTGAGCGAATCGCGCTCGGCCGCCGAGAGCGCCGAGGATGGCAGCGAGGAGAAGGCTCGCGCGCTGCGCGACGCTAAGCGCTACGAGGCGTTCCTGTCGGTCGCAAGCTAGGCTGCCTCGCTCATGACCGCTGAGCGCGAACCGATCGGGGTGATCGGCACCGGCTACGTCGGGCTCGTCACTGCCGCTGGTTTCGCCGCCCTGGGCAGCGAAGTGTGGTGTGTGGACATCGACGCTGCCAAGGTCGAACGTCTCAGGCGCGGTGAGGTGCCGATCTACGAGCCGGGCTTGGAGCAGCTGCTGGCCGAGCACTCCGAGCGCTTGCACTTCTCCACCGATCTTGCTCAAGCGCTGGAGCACGCTCGTCTGCTGTTCGTGGCGGTTGGCACCCCGCCGACCTACTCCGGCGATGCTGACCTGTCCGCCGTGCACGCGGTCGTCGACGCGATTCCCGCCTCAGAGCGTCACGCCTTGGTGATGAAGTCCACGGTTCCTTGCGGCACCGGCGCTGCAATCAAGCGCATCCTCGGCGAGCGGGGCAAGGACGGGCTGGCCTACGTGTCCTGCCCCGAGTTCCTCAAGGAGGGCTCTGCGGTGAAGGACTTCATGAATCCTGACCGTGTCGTCGTAGGCGACAACGGAGATTGGGCGGGGGACGCCGTCGTGGAGCTCTACTCGCCCTTGGACTCGCCGCTCGTGCGCACCGACATCGCCAGCGCCGAGATGGTCAAGCTCGCTTCCAACGCCTTCCTGGCCACGAAGATCTCCTTCATCAACGAGATCGCCAACGTCTGCGAGGAGACCGGCTCCGATGTCGTCGAGGTGGCGCGCGGGATGGGGTTGGACGAGCGTATCGGCCCGAAGTTCCTGCAGGCCGGGATCGGCTTCGGCGGCTCGTGCTTCCCCAAGGACGTGAACGCACTCAAGCAGTTGGCCGGCAACTCCGGCTACCACTTCCAACTGCTCACTGCCGTTATCGAGGTCAACGAGCTGCAGAAGCGCCGCGTGATCGCCAAGCTCCAGAAGCATTTGGGGGGCCTGGTGGGCAAGCGCATCGCCCTGCTCGGCTTGGCCTTCAAGCCGAACACCGACGACATGCGCGAGGCCTCCTCGCTCGTGCTCTCAGCGCGCCTGAACGCCGACGGTGCGCTTGTCAGCGCCTATGACCCGGTCGCCGAGACCGAGGCGCGAACCTTGATCAGCGGGCTTCGCTTCGCCGAATCCGCTATGGATGCACTTACAGATGCCGATGCTGTTGTGCTCGTCACGGAGTGGCCCGAATTCCTGGAGCTCGACTGGTCCGAGGTCGCCGATGCGATGAGCGGCGACTTGGTGATCGACGGGCGCAACGCGCTCGACCCGGTCGCGGTGCGTGCAGCCGGGCTCGTCTACGAGGGGATCGGGAGAGGCTGATGCAGGCTGTGATCCTCGTCGGCGGTGAGGGCACTCGTCTGCGTCCACTCACCTCGACAGTGCCCAAGCCGGTCGTCCCGCTCGTGGACCGACCCTTCATCTCCTACATGCTCGAGTGGCTGTGTTCGCACGGGATTGACGACGTGATCATGTCCTGTGGCTTTCTCGCCACCAGCGTGCGCAACGTGCTTGGCGACGGTTCGGCCTATGGCATCAGGCTGCGCTTCGTCGAGGAGCCCGATCCGCGCGGAACGGCGGGCGCCCTGAAGTTCGCCGAGTCGATGCTCGACGAGCGCTTTCTGATGCTCAACGGAGACGTGCTCACCGACATCGACCTCAGCGAGCAGATCGCCCAGCACGAGCGCACCGGAGCCACGGCCACACTCGCGTTGGTTCCGGTTGACGATCCAAGTGCCTACGGGCTGGTCCATCTCGAGGACGACAGATCCGTGCGCGACTTCGTGGAGAAGCCAAGCTCTGACCGCATCGACACCAACCTGATCAGCGCCGGCGCCTACGTGCTCGAGCGCAAGATCCTCGAGCTCGTGCCTCCAGGGCGCAACGTCTCGATCGAGCGCGAGGTATGGCCGAGGTTGATCGGCGCGGGCCTGTACGGGTTCCCCTCGGAGAGCTATTGGCTGGACATCGGGACCCCAGCCCGCTACCTGCAAGGCACCTTCGACATCCTCGAGGGCAACGTGAGCACCGCGGTGGGGGAGCGTCTCGGCGACAGCTACATGTCCGTGTCGCCCACGGCCGATGTGCGTGGACGAGCGATCCCGCCGGCCGTGATCGAGGCCGGCGCGGTTGTCGCGGAGGGCGCCCACGTCGGCAGCCTCGTGGTCCTCGGCCACGACGTTCACATCGGCTCAGGCAGCTCGATTGAGCGGGCGGTGATCCTCAACGGCACTCACATCGGTGAGAACTGCACCCTACGCGACTGCATCGTCGCGGCCGGGTGTCGTATTGGGGCAGGCACGCACATCGGCGAAGGAGCCGTGCTCGGTGAGGGCGTCACGATCGGCGCCGACAATGCGATCGCCGGCGGCGCCCGCATCTTTCCCGGTGTGACGCTGCCCGACGGGGCGATCCGCTTCTAGTGTCCTCGACGCGGACCTGCGCGGGGTCCCCCGCGACAGGTATCCTGGCGCGAGCCCGCGGGAGTCGAGCAGACACCCGCAGCGAACCTTCGACAGGAGACGACGACCTATGAGCCAAGGCGGCGGCGCTGCCATTCCCACCACCGATGCGCTCACGCGCGAGGCGATTGCTCGCGTCGACGCTTCTGGGCAGCTGGACGATGTGCTGTCCCTGCCCGAGCATCTGCGAGACGGGCTGTGGCGAGTGGAGTCGGCGATCATGGCCGAGTGGGACACGCCGGCTGGGCTCGTGGTCGCTGGTATGGGCGGCTCGGCGATCGGCGGTGCTTTGGCGCGCGCCGCGCTTGGAGACCACGCTTCACGACCGATTTTCGTGACGCGTGCCTACGGCTTGCCGCCGTGGACCACGCCTGACACGACAGTCCTTTGCGCCAGCTATTCGGGTAACACCGAGGAGACACTTGCCTGTTATGAGTCGGCCGGGGCGCTTGGCGCCCAGCGTGTGGCGGTCACCACTGGAGGACGGCTCGCGGAGATGGCACGGGCCGACGGTGTGCCCGTGATCCCGCTCCCGGGTGGCTTCCAGCCGCGCGCGGCGGTGGCCTATATGACGGTTGCCGCCTTGGAGGTGGCCGCTCTTTGTGGGGCCGGCCCACGCCTGACCTCCGAGATCGATGTCGCTGCCTCTCATACCGAGCAGCTCGTCGCGGAGTGGGGCCCCGATGCCCCCGAGGATTCGCTTGCCAAGCAGACGGCCCGTGCCTTGCTCGGCACCGCGCCGGTAATCGCCGGAGCCGGCCTGACGGTGCCGATTGCCTACCGCTGGAAGACTCAGATAAACGAGAACGCCAAGCAGCCCGCTTTTGCTCATGAGTTGCCCGAGCTGGACCACAACGAGCTGGAGGGATGGGAGGGGGCCCGTGATCAGGACCCACCCGCCCGCTTCTCGGCGGTGTTCCTCGACGACTCCGACGCCCATCCTCGCGTCAAGGAGCGGATGGACTTGACCGAGAAGCTGATCGCCGGCAACGCAGCCGTGAGCCTGCGCATGGAGACGCGGGGACAGACGACGATCGAGCGAGTCATCTCGCTTGTGTTGCTTGGCGACTTGGTCTCCATCTACATGGCTGTTTTGCGCGGCGTCGATCCGGGGCCGGTTAAGCTGATAGAGCAGCTCAAGGCCGACCTGATCAAGCGCTAGAGGCGCTTCCGCGCGGCGTTTGGCCGTCGCCAACCTTGACATGACCGTGATAAGGTCTGCTCCAGATGCAGGCTGAGACCGTCGATGCGCTCACGATCAACGAGGCAGCCGAGACCACTGGTTGGTCGGCTCGGATGCTGCGCTATATCGAGAGCATCGGGCTCGTCGAGCCTGGTCGCTCCGGCTCGGGCTACCGACTCTACGGTCCGGCCGAGTTGCAGCGGCTGAGCACCCTGCGCGAGTTGCTGGACGAGCGAGGGCTTGACCTTGGCGAGGTCGGCTTCACGCTGAGACTTGAGCGCGAGCAAGGCTTGCGCGAGGCGATCGGGCGCTGGCTCGCGGCCGAGCCCTCCCGTCCACACGGCGTCAGCGCCGACGACTGGCTGCGCTTCGAGCAGGAAAAGCACCAACGCTTGTTGGCGACCGCGGGCGCTAGTCCTCCCGCGACCCGCACCGAGGGCGACCGCCCCGAAACCGAGACAACAACCATGGAGATCGCATGACCCCCACCGCCACTCTGACCGACACCGATTTCAAGGTCGCCGACCTCTCGCTCGCAGAGTTCGGGCGCAAGGAGATCACGCTCGCCGAGCACGAGATGCCAGGTCTGATGGCGGTCCGCCGCGAATATGCGGCCGCGCAGCCGCTCCAAGGAGCTCGCATCACTGGCTCCCTGCACATGACGATCCAGACAGCCGTTCTGATCGAGACCCTCACCTCCCTCGGGGCGAAGGTGCGTTGGTGCAGTTGCAACATCTTCTCGACCCAGGATCATGCGGCCGCGGCTGTGGCTGTCGGCCCGGACGGCACCCCCGAGGACCCGCGCGGTGTGCCCGTGTTCGCTTGGAAGGGTGAGACTCTGGAGGAGTACTGGTGGTGCACCGATCGCGCTCTGCGCTGGCCTGGCGAGGACGGAACGCCTGGCATATCCGGCCCCAACATGATCCTCGACGATGGTGGTGATGCGACTCTGTTCGTGCATAAGGGCACCGAGTATGAGGCGGCCGGCGCTGTACCCGATCCAGCCTCGGTCGAATCCGAGGAGTTTCAGGTCGTGCTCTCGCTGCTCACGCGCTCGCTGGAGGAAGACCCGCAGCGCTGGACGAAGATCGGCCAGGGCATCAAGGGCGTCACCGAGGAGACCACCACCGGCGTGCATCGCCTCTACCAGATGGTCGAGAGCGGCGAGCTGCTGTTCCCCGCGATTAACGTCAACGATTCGGTCACCAAGTCGAAGTTCGACAACCTCTACGGTTGCCGCCACTCCTTGATCGACGGCATCAACCGAGCGACCGACGTGATGATCGGTGGCAAGGTGGCGGTCGTGTGCGGCTTCGGCGATGTCGGCAAGGGCTGCGCAGAATCGCTGCGCGGGCAGGGCGCGCGAGTGGTGATCACCGAGATCGACCCGATCTGCGCGCTGCAGGCGGCGATGCAGGGCTACGAGGTGAACACGCTCGAGGATGTCATCGAGACGGGGGACATCTTCATCACCACGACCGGCAACAAGGACATCATCACCGCCGCCCACATGGCGCGCATGAAGCACCAGGCGATCGTCGGCAACATCGGTCACTTTGACAACGAGATCGACATAGCCGGCCTCACGAAGACCCCTGGGATCAAGCACATCAACATCAAGCCCCAAGTTGACGAGTGGGTGTTCTCAGACGGCCACGCGATCATCATGCTTTCCGAGGGACGCCTGCTGAACTTGGGCAACGCCACGGGCCACCCCAGTTTCGTGATGAGCAACTCGTTCACCAATCAGACGATCGCCCAGATCGAGCTGTTCTCCAAGAACGACGAATATGAGAAGCGCGTTTATGTGCTACCGAAGCACCTCGATGAGAAGGTTGCTCGACTGCACCTCGATGCGCTTGGCGTGAAATTGACAAAGCTCAGCGAAGAGCAGGCCGCCTATATCGGGGTGCCCGTGGGCGGCCCCTACAAGCCTGACCACTACCGCTACTAGAGGCGGCGGGGCGCCGGCGGGAGTCCCAAGATCTCGACCGGCGCCGACAGCGGCCAGGCTCGCATCGAGTGGGCCGATACGCAGATGCCTGTCTTGGCGCAGGTGCGCGAACGCTTTGCCAAGGAGCGTCCGCTCGCCGACGTGAGCGTGGCCGCGTGCCTGCATGTGACGGCTGAGACCGCCAATCTTGTGCGCGCTCTGATCGCCGGCGGAGCGCAGGTTGGGCTGTGCGCGGCCAACCCGCTCTCCACGCAGAATGACGTTGCCGCGGCGCTTACGGAGCGCGACGGCGCTACCGTCTTGGCTGAGCGCGGGGAGAGCGCCGAGCTCTACTTCGAGCACGTGCAGACGCTCGTGAAGAGCGCGCCGAGCGTAACGATCGACGACGGCGCCGACCTGATCGGCGCGATCCACGACGCCGCTCCGGGCCAGGCGGCCGCGATGTTGGGCGGCACCGAGGAGACCACCGCGGGGCTCCTGCGTGTGCGCGCATTGGCTGAGCGCGGCGTGCTCGCCTGTCCTGTGCTGGCAGTCAACGAGTCTCGCACCGAGCGCGCCTTCAACGATCGCTTCGGCACCGGGCAGTCCACGATCGACGGGATCTTGCGGGCTACCAACCTGCTCTTGGCCGGGCGCACCGTGGTCGTGCTCGGATATGGATGGACCGGGCGCGGCGTGGCTCTGCGTGCGCGCGGCGCGGGTGCTTCGGTGATTGTGTGCGAGGTCGATCCTCTACGTGCCTTGGAGGCACGGATGGAGGGCTATGAGGTGATGGGTGCCTTGGCGGCGGCCGAGCGCGGAGACGTGTTCGTGACGGTCACCGGTGGGCGCGATGTATTGCGCCGCGAGCACTTCGAACGGATGAAGGACGGAGCGGTGCTGGCCAACGCAGGGCATTTCGACGTGGAGATCAAGCTTGAGGACCTCAGAGCTCTGGCGGTCGATGGTCGGCGTGAGGTCTTGCCCTTGGTGGAGGAGCACAAGCTCACCGACGGGCGGCGCCTGAACCTTCTCGCACAAGGGCGCGTCGTGAACCTGGCGGCGGGTGAGGGCCATCCGGCGGCGGTGATGGATGTCTCGTTCGCCGCGCAAGCGTTGTGCGTCGAGTACCTGGTGGTCTGTGCCGATGAGCTTGAGCCCGGAGTGTTGCCGGTTCCAGGCCGCATAGACGACGACGTGGCCCGCCTGAAGCTTGAGTCGCTAGGCATCGAGATCGACGAGCTGAGCGAGGACCAGCGCGTGTATCGCAGCAGCTGGGAACAGGGCGCGTAGGCGCCCGTAGACGCGGCGCGATACTACGTCCTCCCTCCCTTGTGTGCGTACACACGGCGGTCGGTGCGTCCTTGTCTCGCTTGGTCTACGGCCGCCTACGGGGCCTCTTGGGTTTTCTGTTTCCTATAAGTTGCGCCTCGATGCGAGCAATGGTTTTGGCGGCGGGTCTTGGTACCCGTCTTCGCCCCCTCACGAACGAGATCACCAAGCCGATGGTGCCTGTGCTCGACAGGCCGGTGATGGCTCACATCCTCGACCTGCTCGACCGGCACGGCTTCGAGCATGTCGTCGCCAACCTGCATTATTTCCCTGAGTCGATCAAGCAGTATTTCGGCGAGCGTCTCAGCTACCGCTACGAGGAGGAGCTGCTGGGCACCGCGGGCGGAGTCCGTGCGTGTGCTGACTTCTTCGGCGACGAGGCATTCCTGATTATCTCGGGCGACGCCCTCACCGATATCGACTTGAGCGCTTTCGTTGCTCGCCACCGCGAAGCAGGCGGGGTCGCCACGCTCGCGGTCAAGAAGGTGTCGGACACGCGCGAGTACGGGGTGGTCTTGCACGACCGCGAAGGGCGGATCACCGGCTTTCAAGAGAAGCCCGATCCTCAGGAGGCCCTGTCGGATCTTGGCAACTGTGGCATCTACATCTTCGAGCCGGCGATCTTCGACTACTTTCCAGAGCGGCCCTTCGTCGACTGGGCCCAAGACGTGTTCCCGGCTCTATTGGAGCACGACGTCCCTTTCCATATTCATGAGGTCAGGGACTATTGGAACGATGTGGGGTCGCTGTCGGAGCTGCGCCAAGGCACGTTCGACGCTTTGCAAGGCGAGCTGCGCCTGCAGGTGGAGGGGCGCGAAGTCTTGCCAGGTGTGATTGTCGCCGGGGAGAGCGTTGTGCCGGAGAGCGTTGAGGTGGACGGAGCAGTGTGGATCGGCCAGGATGTTCAGATTGGCGAGAACGTGCGCTTGACCGGTCCGATCGTGTTGGGCGACGGCGTCCATGTGGGCGATGGAGCGCAACTGCGCGACAGCATCGTTCTGCCCGGAACCACGGTCGCCTCCGATGCGATCCTGATCGGTGCGATCGCCGGTCATTCGGGGATCTTGGAGAGCTTGCGGGGCAGGTAGGAAGTCTGCCCCGCTCAGCGGCGAAGCGGTCTGGACGGGGACGAACATTACCCGTAGAACATCCGTGCAAACCCGGTAGACAGCCGCCGCGGAGAGGCGTAGCATGGAACTACAAGCGTCTCCGAGTGAAGGGAGTCCCTGATGCAGATAGACATCAAGGGCCGCAATGTCCCAGTCACCGACGATATGCGTGAGCATCTGGAACGCCGGCTGGAGAAGATCTCCCGCCAGGTCTCCGAGTTCGCCCGCTTGGAGCTCGAGATATTCAAGGAGCCCAACCCACGCGTGGCGGACCACGACGTGGCCGAGGCGACGCTCTACCTGAAGGGAATCACGCTCAGAGCGCGAGACGCCTCCCCGCAAATGCTCCACTCGCTCAACCTTGTGGTGGACGAGTTGGCGCGCCAAGTCAAGCGTCATCGCGACAAGCGTCGTCGTCGCCGCGAGGCCCATGCGGCAGCGGCCGCCAGGACTGTCCCGGCGCCCGCGCCCGGGGCCTCTCCCGCGGCCGGCTGACCTGCGCCGGTCAACGGCGACCGATCGGTACGCGCCACTGGCCGTAGTCGGTACCCTGAGTGCATGTCGATCCTCGATCGTGCGCTCAATATCGGTGAGGCCAAGAAGTTCAAGCAGTACGAGAAGCGCGTCGCGCTGATCGGCGCCTACGAGGCTGAGCTGGAATTGGAGACCGAGGAGGAGCTGCGCGACCGGATGGACGTCCTGCGTGAGCGCGCCGCCGAAGGCGAGTCCTTGGAGGATCTGCTGCCCGAGTGCTTCGCGATCGTGCGTGAGGCAGGCAAGCGCACGATGGGGATGCGCCACTTCGACGTTCAGTTGATAGGAGCTATGGCCCTGCACGAGGGCTGCATCGCCGAGATGAAGACGGGCGAGGGCAAGACGCTCACGGCCACCTTGGCCGTGGTACTTAACTCGTTGGCGATACGCGAGGGCGGCCACGCTGTGGCGACGAGCGAAAACGGCTCTGCCCCGGCTGGCGAGAATGGCGCTGGACCGGCTTCGCCCGAGCGCAAGGGCGTGCACGTGGTCACCGTCAACGACTACTTGGCGCGCCGCGACGCGGCCTGGATGAGCCCGCTCTACAACTCCCTTGGAGTGAGTGTGGGGGTACTCCAGAATCAGCAGGCCTACGACGAGAAGCAGCTGGCCTACTCCTGCGATGTCGTGTACGGCACCAACTCGGAGTTCGGTTTCGACTACCTGCGCGACAACATGGCCAAGGACCTCTCCGAAAAGGTTCAGCGTGGCCATCCCTTCGCGGTCGTGGACGAGGTCGACAACATCCTGATCGACGAGGCCCGCACGCCTTTGATCATCTCCGGCGCCCCCGAACAGGCCGCTGACCTGTACGCGAAGTTCGCGCGCCTGGCGCCCCGACTCACCTCCGGCGAGACCCCTTTGGGTATGGACCCACGCGCCAAGAAGGGCTTCGTGGCTGACTTCGACTACGAGGTCGACGAGAAGCAGAAGACTGTCGCCATCACTGAGCAGGGCGTCGCCAAGGCCGAGCGCTTCCTGGACATCGATCATCTCTACAAGGCTGAGAACGGTCACCTTGTCAACCACTTGATCCAGGCGCTCAGGGCTGAGTCGCTGTACAAGCGAGACGTGGACTATGCGGTGATCGACGGCGAGGTCAAGATCATCGACGAGTTCACCGGCCGCATCCTCGACGGGCGGCGCTGGTCTGAAGGCCTGCACCAGGCGGTCGAGGCCAAGGAGGGCGTGCGTGTACAGGAGGAGAACCAGACGCTCGCCACGATCACCTACCAGAACTTCTTCCGGCTCTACGACAAGCTCTCCGGGATGACCGGCACCGCGCTGACCGAGGCGACCGAGTTCATGAAGATCTACGAGCTGTCTGTCGTCCAGATCCCCACGAATATGCCGATGGTCCGAGATGATTGCAACGATCAGGTCTACAAGACCAAGGAGGGCAAGTGGGAGGCGGTCGTCAAAGAGATCGCCGCCCGCCACGCGAACGGTCAGCCTGTGCTCGTGGGCACGATCTCGGTGGAGGTCTCAGAGCTGCTGGGCGAGCGCTTGAAGAAGCGGGGGGTCACCCATACGGTGCTCAACGCCAAGCCCGAGCACGCAGCGCGCGAGGCCGAGATCGTCGCCGAGGCAGGCCAGCCTGGGGCCGTCACGATCGCCACGAACATGGCCGGACGTGGCGTGGACATCAAGCTGGGGGGCAATGCCGAGCACCTCGCTCGCTTGGAGCTTGCCAAGCAGGACGTCGACCCCGAAGACCCCACCCACGAAGAGCGCATGAAGGAGCTCTTGCCCGGCATCGAAAGTCAGGTCGAGGCCAATCGCGAACGCGTGATGGCCGCCGGTGGGCTGTTCATCTGCGGCACCGAGCGTCACGAGTCGCGGCGCATCGACAACCAGTTGCGCGGGCGCGCCGGGCGCCAAGGCGATCCAGGAGAGAGCCGCTTCTTTCTCTCCGCCGAGGACGATTTGGTGCGCCTGTTCGCGGGCGATCGCATCTACAAGATCCTCGATCGTCTGGGCAGCGTCGACGAGGAGGGTAACGAGGAGCCGATCGAGGCCGGGATGCTCTCCAAGCAGATCGAGAAGGCCCAGAAGAAGGTCGAGGAACAGAACTTCCTGATCAGAAAGCGCGTGCTCGAGTACGACGATGTGATGAACGAGCAGCGGCGCATCATCTACGCCTACCGCGACGAGGTCCTCGAAGGCAAGGAGATGGGCGAGGAGGCGCGCCAGCAGGTCACGTCTACGATCGAGCGCACGATCGATCAGTACACCCCGGGCGACTACATGGAGGACTGGGATCTGGACGGCCTGTTCACGGCGCTCGGGCAGTTCTTCCCGGTTGACATAGAGGAGGACGACCTCAATCCCGAGACGGTGGACAGCGGATATCTGACCGACCGCATCGTGCAGGGCGCAAGCGAGCAGTACGAGGCGCGCCAGCAAGAGCTGGGCGACGAGCTGATGGGCGCTTTGGAGCGCTTCCTGATCTTGCAGATCATCGACGAACGCTGGCGCGAGCACCTATACGACATGGACTATCTACGCGAGGGCATCCACCTGCGCGGCTTCGCCCAGATCGACCCGCTCGTGGCCTACAAGAACGAGGCCTTCGAGTTGTTCGGCGATCTCATGAACAGCGTCTGGGTGGACTTCACCAGGATGATCTTCAACGTCCAAGTGTCGGTGGACGGACAGAACGGGGGAGAGGGCGGAGTTCCCAGCCCCGCTTTCGCGGCGCCGGGCAGCTCCACGAGCGCCGGACGCGTGTCCTACTCCGGCGGCTCCTCTGCAATGGGGGCCGGCGCTCTGGCTGCCGCCGCGGCAGCATCCGGGGGGGTGGGTCCCGAATCTGGCGCCTACGAAGGCGAAGGCGAACCGGTGGAGGCGCTGCCGGTCGTCGAGCAGCGTGTGACCGACTCAGAGCACGAACTGGGCCGCAACGACCCTTGTTGGTGCGGCTCAGGCAAGAAGTTCAAGCGCTGTCACGGCGCATAGCCTGCGCCGATTCTCGCTTCGCGATGAATGCCTCAGTCGCTTGCGGTCCCATGAAGGGGGTCAGGATCGTGCGCACCAACTCGGGCAGGATCGTGGGGATGCTCTCGGTCGAGTGCTGCGTTATCTGGATGTAGAGCAGTTCGAAGAAGCGCTGGGTGACGGGTTGGTCCAGGCTGCCCGCGGCCGCGGGGTCGAGCAGGTCGTAGCCGGGCTGCAAAAAGATCGAGAAGGCATCCATCAACGAACGCGTCAGCTCGTGCGCGGTGGGACCTACGGTGAGCAACTCGACGATCCCTGTGCGCGCGAAAGCGGGCTCGACTGAGATCCATTCGGCGTAGGCGTGCATCCCGTCCCAGATCGCGTCGGGCCAGCTGGCGGAGCGCTTGTAGATCTCCTGACAGAAACCCATGATGTGATCTACACCGGCTTCCACCCCGGAGAAGACCGCCTCTTCCTTGCTTGCGAAGTGTTCGTGGAAGGAGCGGGCCGAGATGTTGGCCTCAGCGCAGATGTCCTTCAGCCCGGTGTCGTGGTAGCCCTTTGCGGCGACCACTCTCACGGCAGCCAGCTGGATCTGCTCGTAGGTGTTGTGGACTACGAAGCGTCGAGGAGCCTCGCTGATTCTTGCGGCATTGCGCATGACAGCTATGACGAAAGCGTACACGACATGGCTGTGCCTGAGTACAGGTTTGGACGAAAGTACCGGACTTTCAAGTAACGGAACGTGTGTTCAACCGAACTTGTGGACTCTTCGAGGGGTGGGGCGCTCGCTGATAAGGTTGGCCCCGATGGCCACCACCGCTCCCAGTGAGTCCACTCCGCAGCGCGTAGCAGCCGTCCGAGAACAGCTTGAGCTGCTCTCGGACTATCTTTGACCCCGCTGATTTGGACGAGCGCGCGAAAGCGCTCGAAGAGCAGATGCAGGCCCCCGGCTTTTGGGACGACGCCGAGCAGGCCGCCAAGGTCTCGGCCGAGCACGCCAAGGCCACCAAGCGCTTGCAGACCTTCACGACTTTGCGTTCCGATGTGGAGGATCTCGACGGGCTCGTAGAGATGGCGGCCGAGGAGCCGAGTCTCGAAGAGGAGGTCCAGGAGCACCTGGTCTCGGTCGAGCGGCGCTTGGCAGAGCTTGAGGAGCAACGCTTGTTCTCTGGACCGTATGACGCAGGCGATGCGCTCGTCAGCGTAAACGCGGGCGCGGGCGGCACCGACGCCCAGGATTGGGCGGAGATGGTTCTGCGCATGATGATGCGCTGGGCTGAGCGGCGCGGTTTCACAGTCGAGCTGTTGGAGGCTAGTCCGGGCGAGGAAACGGGGATCAAGTCGGCGACGCTTAAGGTCTCCGGCGAAAATGCGTACGGTCTGTTCGGCGCTGAGCGGGGCGTGCACCGGCTCGTGCGTCTCTCGCCGTTCGACTCGGCCCATCGTCGCCACACGAGCTTCGCCGGCGTGGAGGTCGCGCCGGTGGTGGAGGACACAGGGGAGGTTGAGATCGACGAGGACGATCTCCAAGTCGACACCTATCGCGCCTCGGGTGCCGGTGGCCAGCACGTCAACAAGACCGACTCTGCTGTGCGCATCACCCACAGGCCCAGCGGGATCGTGGTGCAGTGTCAGAACGAGCGCTCGCAAACCTCCAACCGGGCTACCGCGATGGCCATGCTGCGCTCCAAGTTGGTCGAGAAGCAGGAGCGCGAACGCCAAGAAGAGATCGCCCGCGAGAAGGGCGAGGCCCAAGACGTGAACTTCGGTTCGCAGATCCGCTCTTATGTGTTGCATCCCTATTCGATGGCCAAGGATCATCGAACCGGGCATGAGATGGGAGATGTGCAGCGGGTCTTGGACGGGGATTTGGATGGGTATGTTCGTGCGTACCTCTTGAAGTCGGCCTCCGCTGGACAGTGAGCGACGACGAGCTGACCGAGCTCGCGAGGCGTGCCCTGCGCGAGGATGTGGGCGAGGCCGATGTGACGACAGTCGCGACGGTCGCAGCCGATGCGCGTGCGCGGGCGTTGATAACACAGAAGGCTCCGGGCGCGATCTTCGGGCTCGACGTGGCCGAGAGGAGTTTCGCGCTGCTGGATCCCGATGTGCGCTTCGAGCGACTGGTGGAGGAGGGCGCTTGGCGAGAGCAGGGAGGTCCTGTGTTGTCGGTCGAAGGTTCTGCTCGGGCGCTGCTGACAGGCGAGCGCACCGCGTTGAACTTCCTTGGACGACTGTCAGGGATCGCCACGCTCGCGGCGCGCTTCGTGCGCGAGGTTGAGGGGACAGGCACGGTTGTGCTCGACACCCGCAAGACGACTCCTGGCCTGAGGATCCTCGAGAAGGCGGCGGTCGCGGCGGGCGGCGCCACCAACCACCGCGTCGGCCTGTTCGACGCGATCCTGATCAAGGAGAACCACATTGCCGCTGCGGGGGGGGTCGCGCAGGCGGTGGAGAGTGTGCGCGAGCTGGCGCCGGATCTGGCAGACACGCTGGAGGTGGAGGTGCGCACCACACAGGAGATCGACGAGGCGCTCGCAGTGGGCGCGCCGAGTCTGCTGCTCGACAACATGAGCGTCGCCGAGTTGGCCGCCGCAGTTGCTCGGGTGGCCGGTCGCGCCAGGCTGGAGGCGAGCGGCAACGTGAGGCTCGACAACGTCCGGGAGCGCGCGCTGACCGGGGTGGACTTCATATCTGTGGGTGCGCTAACCCACTCCGCGCCGGCCCTGGATCTGTCGCTGTTGCTTTCGCTATCTTAGTTAGCGGATAAGCTATTAAATACGAAAAACATTAGCGAATATGCTAAAGTAGGGTTTATGTTCGTGAGCGATGATCGTGTAGCTGGTGATCTGATCGAGAAGATCCGTGGAATCAGCGGACTCACTCAGGCGGAGCTTGCGCGCAGGACCGGGATGCAGAGTTCGGTCCTCAGCGCATATGAGCATGGTCGTCGCCAGCCTTCAGCTGCCGCTCTGGCTCGTATCGCCCGGGCCGCAGGTCTGGAACTCGAGCTGGCCCCGGCGGCGCACGGATCGGCTGATGATCATGCGGGAAGGATCCTCTCCCGTGTGCTCGACTTCGCAGGCTCGATGCCATACCGCCCGCGACCCGAGCTGGAGTATCCGCCGCTGATCCGTCTGCGCCCGTGAGCGAACTTGGCGATCAACTGCTTGCGATCCACGATGCGCTCGACGCGGCGCGGATACCGCACGCGATCGGGGGTGCGATCGCGCTTGGCTATTGCACGCTCGAACCTCGCGGCACGCGGGACCTCGACGTCAACATCTTCACAGGCCCCGAGCGCGCGAGAGAGGTGTTCGCGGCGCTGCCCGAGGGGGTCCGGTTCAGTGGTGTGAGCCTGGAGCATGCGGAACGAGACGGGCAGGTAAGGCTACGGTGGGGGATCACCCCTATAGATCTGTTCCTGAGCGTCCTGCCCTTCCACGATCATGTTGCAAAACACGTGCGCATGGTCCCATTCGAGGGGCGCACGATCCCGGTGCTGAGCTGTACGGGGCTCACTGTGTTCAAGGCGATGTTCGACCGGCCGCGCGACTGGGTGGACATCGAAGCGATGGTCGAGGCCCGCGCGATCGATCTCGACGAGGCGATCGAGTGGGTCAGCGAGATGGCGGGAGCCGACTCGGTCAATGTCCGGCGGCTGGCCGGACTGCGCCCCGGGGCGCCTACGCATGAGGGATAGACTTGGGGTGATGGGCACTCACGCCCACGGAGCAGATCCCCGAACCCGCGGAACGCCATGAACACTTCGCTGCCGATGATCCCAACCCAGGGTGCTCTCCCCGAGTTGACCGCGGCCGAGATTGTCGATCTGCATGCCGAAGTTCGGGAGCTGGCGGCGGAGCGCAATGCCACAATCCTGGCGCACAACTACCAGGTGCCCGAGGTGCAGGATGTGGCCGACTACGTGGGCGACTCGCTCGGGCTCTCACGCAGGGCGGCCGCCTCGGACGCAGAGACGATCGTGTTCTGTGGTGTGCACTTCATGGCCGAGACCGCCTCGATTCTGTGTCCGGAGAAGACCGTCCTGATCCCCGACCTGGACGCGGGCTGTTCGCTTGCCGCCTCGATCGACGCCACTCAGTTGGCCGAGTGGCGCGCGTCATATCCGGGGGGTGTGGTCGTCATGTATGTGAATACCACGGCCGAGGTCAAGGCTTTGACCGACTATTGCTGCACTTCGGCCAACGCAGTTGACGTGGTGCGCCATATCTATGAGACCCGTGGTCCCGACACCGAGATCCTGTTCGGGCCCGACATGTGGCTCGGTGCCTATGTCGAGAAGGAGCTTGGCAAGCGCATGCACGTGTGGGACGGCGAGTGCCACGTGCACGCCGGTATCCGGCCCTCGGACATCGACGCCACGCGCGCTGCGCACCCGGACGCCGATTTCCTGATCCACCCAGAGTGTGGTTGCACGACTTCGATCATGGAGTACGTGGCCGCGGGCGACGTCTCGGCCGAGGGCGTCCACATGCTCTCCACCGGAGGCATGCTTCGTTATGCCGATGAGTTGGAGAAGGCCGCCGGGGGGCGAGGGAACGGCCCGGATGGGCAAGTCGATGAATCCGCGGCTGCCGCCGTTGGTGAGGCCCAGGGGACTGCAGGGCGTTTCGGGGCGCGGCGCGAGGCGGTCGTGGCGACTGAGACCGGCATGCTCTATCCGCTTGAAATGGCCGCGCCCGACGTCAAGTTCATTCCCGCCAACGCCGAGGCGAGCTGCGTCTACATGAAGATGATCACGCTTAAGAAGCTTCGTGATGCCCTGAGGGAGATGCAGTTCGAGGTGCGAGTGGCGCCGGAGATCGCCGCGCGGGCAAGGGTGCCGATCGACCGCATGGTGGCGCTCGGCTGAGAACCGACGAGCGGGCTACTGGCAGGACTTGGCTTGGCGGGTATGAACCTGTCTACCTGGCACACGTCTACTTTTGCCATTGACAACTAGAATCAATCTCGACTAGACTTCTCTCGCACTGCTGTCGGTTAGGGGAGAGATGGCTTCAGAGAAGAGCACCGGCTCCGGACTCGTCGGTTCGCAGGCCACGAGCGAGGCGATGCCGCGTGGGGAGGTCGACGATTTCCAGCGCGCGCGAATCCTGAGCGCGATGATCGAGGTGTCGGCCGACGTCGGCTACCTGGGGGCCTCCGTGGCGCCGGTCGTGGCCCGCGCGGGGGTATCGAGGCGCACCTTCTACGAGCTGTTCGACGGGCGCGAGGACTGCTTCCTGGCGGCCTTCGAGTGGGCGGTCGGGCAGACACGGTCGGTCGTGCTCGAGGCCTACGGCATGCAGCGTACGTGGCGTGAGCGCGTTCGATATGGGCTGGCCGCGTTGCTCGTGTTCTTTGACGCCGAGCCACAGCTCGCGCGAGTATGCGTGATCGAGGCCTTGGGTGCAGGCAAGCTGGTACTGGCGCGCAGGGCGATAATCGTGGAAAAGTTGGCAGCGGGTTTGGGGGTAGAAGCCCCGAGGGCCCGCGCCGGTGCCGGCCGGCCTCTGCTCACGGCCGAGGGGGTGGTCGGGGGAGCCCTGTCCGTTATCCACGGGCGCCTGCTCGAAGCCCAGCGGGTGGAGTCGGCGCAGGCCCAGGGGTCTGGCGGACTGATCGGCTTGCACTCCCAGCTGATGGCGTTGATCGCACTGCCCTACCTCGGTCCGAGCGCGGCCGGCGAGGAATTTTCGCGCTCGCTGCCGGAATTGCCGCGGCGTCCGCTCGTCGAGCCCCGGGCTCACGGAGATGGAGGGCGCCTGCTGGAGCGGCTCGAAATGCGCCTCACCTATCGCACCGTGCGATGCCTGGTGTTCGTGGCCGAGCATCCGGGTGCCAGTAACCGCGAGATCGCCGAAGGCGCAGAGATCTCCGACGAGGGACAGGCCTCCAAGCTATTGGCGCGCCTGACGCGTCTCGATCTGGTGGCCAACTCGCGCCCGCACGGTCCCGGCTTCGCGAACCGCTGGTCGCTGACCGCGCGCGGCGAGCAGGTACTCACAGCGGTGCGCGGGCGCTGACCGGCCGTCCTCCTTGGCGAGCGCTTGGCAGGCAAGCGCCGACGCCGTTCCCCTAGCACACGTCTACTTTTGCCATTGACAACTAGACTCAATATCGAGTAAGGTTCTCTACAGCAGCCGGCGGGGAGAGGAAGGCCGGCGGGTCCGTTGTCGCCCAGAGGAGGGGGAGTGCCCTGATGAGAAGCCTGGTTTCGCTTGGCCGTATGCGTGGTGTGGGGGTTGTGCGGTGGTCGTCAGTGGCAACGGTCGCCTTCTCTTCGGCGTTGGCGCTGTGCGGTTTGGTACCCGCGACGGGGCTTGCGGAAGTCTCGGGTGCGTTGCCGGATGGGCGGGTTGTTGAGCTGGTGTCCACGTCCGGCAACGTGGGCGAACCCTACGCGCCAGCGACGCCATTCCGTCCGGAAGAATTTGGCTTGCAGGACACTCAGCATCCGTTTCAGGCTGCTGAAAATGGAGAAGCCGTAACTTATGTCGGCGAACCTGCGGCCACCGGTGGGACGGGGGAAACGGGGCCGGGCGAGGGTAATCAGTGGCTGGCTAAGCGCACCCCCGATGGGTGGAGCACGGCCGATATCAGTCAGCTAGCGCCCGAGGCGGCTGAATTGACTGCCTATCAAGCGTTCTCACCCGATCTCTCGACCAACATTTTCCTCGGCTCCGTCCAGCCGCTGGCGACTGGAGTCCCGGCCGGCTGTCGCAGCCTCTACACGCCTGTCGCCGGCGGCAGCGAATTCCGTGCGTTGTTCACGCCGGAAGTTGGCGTTGAAGGCTGTGGAAAACCACTGTTTGCGGGCTCCGCGGACGAATCGCAGGTCATCTTCCAGAGCGAAGCTGCGTTGGTAAAACCAGCTCAGGAAGCCACCGAAGTACCGGCGGGACACGAAAGTCACAGCGAACTCGGGGAAGAATCTGGGAAACCCTGTGTATTCGGCTGCAACCTGTACGACTCGGTTGCGGGCCGCGTGCGTCTTGTCAGCAGCCTCGAAGGCAAACCGGTTTCGAACGCCACATTTGGTGGCTACCCCGAAGAACCTAAAGCCGTTACGGACCTCAGCAACGTGATCTCGAATGACGGTTCACGCATCTTTTGGACCGACACGCAGGAAGGTGAAAACTTCAAGCATGTCTATGCCCTGGAGGATGGGCAGAACACGGTTCAGGTCTCCGGGGCAGGATCGGCGCAGTATTGGACCGCTACCCCTGACGGTCGTTACGCTTTCTACACCGAAGCAGGCGAGCTGTGGCAGTTCGACACGGCTTCCAACACACGCGAACAGATTACAGCCGAAGGCGCAAGCGTGGTTGGGGTCATCGGGACAAACCAGACGGGCGACGACGGCTCGTACGTTTACTTTGTGGCCGAAGGAGCGCTCGCGCCCGGTGCTACGCCTAAACTATGTGTGTCCTACCCCGCGCAGCGGACCAAGACCATAGAAGAGGTAGAACAAGGTCTCATTACCGTCAAAGAAGGACTAGCGAAGCGCGGTCTAATAAGTGAAGAAGAAGAAGAAGAACTCGATGGGCGCCTGCCGTCGAAGACCGGTTGCAACCTTTACCTTCGTCACGAAGGCAGGACGAGCCTGGTTACGATTCTTTCGCCGAGTGACGACGAATTCTCGGTAAGTTCGATATCCGGTCACGAGGGTGGCGATTGGAAGGCGGGCCTTGGTTATCGCACGGCTGCGGTGGCTCCCGACGGCGGCCATCTCGTGTTCGAGTCCGAGCGGTCGCTGACGGGCTACAAGAACGTCACACCGGCAGGATTTGCGATAGCCGAGGTATTCGACTATTCCGCTGAGGATGCGCATCTGGCGTGCGCATCGTGTGATCCGACTGGGGCATCTCCAGGTCTCAACGAGCAGGAAAAGAATTTCACCAGGCTTCCCGTGAGCGAGAACGGCGAGACGTACGTGCGTCGGTGGATGTCCGATGATGGGGATCGCGTGTTCTTTGACTCTGAACAGTCCTTGGTGCCTGGGGATCTGAACGGGGTTCAGGACGTTTATGAGTGGGAGCGTGAAGGCACGGGCACGTGTGTCGCGCAGGCGCCGCCGCGAGCCGATGGGGGATGTGTGTCTTTGCTTTCTGGAGCTAACGGCAGTGTTCCTTCTTTCTTGGTCGATGCGGACGCGACTGGAGATGATGTGTTCTTGGAGCATGAGGGGCCATTGGGGCAGGAACAGGTAGCCGTGGATCGCAATGAGTTGTACGACGTGCGTGTCGGTGGCGGTTTTCCGCAGAACTCGCTTGCATGTAGCGGGACGGGTTGTCAGGGCGTGCCACCCGCGCCGCCACTCTTTGCTACCCCGTCCAGTGTGACGTTCGCGGGGGTGGGGAATTTTCCGGCGCCCGCGCAGCAAAGTAGCCCTTCGTCGAGATCGTTGACGCGTGGTCAGAAGCTCGCGCGGGCGCTCAAGGCGTGCCGGGCGAAGTCCAAACGTAAGCGAGCTTCCTGTGAACGGCAGGTGCGAAGGCGTTACGGCGTACGGAACAAGTCAAAGGCGAACAGGTCACGGGCAAAGGGGGCAAACTAGCCATGTTCATCAAGCGATGCATACCGGTCCTTTTTTCCTTGTGCGCGATGTGTGTGCTGGCGACGCCTGGTTCCGCGAGCGCCGTTGAAGGTCCGGGGTGGGAGTTGTACGCGAACACCTTTCCGACCAATCTCGTGCCAGGAGCGGCTAGCGGAACGATCGCGATCGACGTTTTCAACGTCGGCGCCGGCGACAGCCATGAAGGCACGACGATCACTGTGACAGACACGCTGCCGCCCGGTGTGAAGGCGAGAGAAGCGGGAGAGCTGGTCAGCCTGACTAACGGCCTCCAGACGGAATTCGGAATTAACCCCACTATTGCTGCTGGAGTATGGGATTGCAGTGGGAATGGTCCAGGCGTCCCCCCAGGAGTGGCGGGTGCTACGATCGTTACATGTACGAGTGATCCGGAAGGACTGAAAAGCTTTGCGGGTGGCGGCGGAGAGCCGACAGAACTTTTTGACGAATTCCTAGCGCATCCTCAGCCCGAGGTTGGCATCGCGGTGGAGGCTGAAAGTGAAGCATCCGGTTTGACGAACAGGGTTTCGATCGCCGGTGGTGGCGCCCGCGAAGCGGCCGGTACGACTGACCAAGTGACTGTCAGCGCCAAACCGGCATCGGGAGGATTGGTCTCTGCCGATACTTGGTTGTCAAACGCAGACGGTACGGTGGACAGGCAGGCGGGGTCCCATCCATATACCGCTACGTTCGTCTATACCGCCGCCACTGCGGTGAAGGGCGAAGAAAGCAAAGCCTATTTCCCCGGCGGGGAAATCAGGAACCTAGAAACGAGGGTGCCGCCTGGTTTCGTCGGCAATCTAAGTAGCATTCCGCAATGCCGTCAGAACGAATTGAACACTGAAACATGCCCACCGGCAAGCATGGTTGGGCTGTTGGCTGTGAAAAACCCTCTCGGCACATATCAGCATCGCATGTTCAACATGGTCCCTCCGCCGGGAGAGCCGGCCGAGCTTGGCTTCGACATATTGGGCCTCAACGTCCTGATCAACTTCACTGTGCAGACCGGCAGCAACTACGCTATCGTCGCGCACGTCAACAATATTCCACAACGCGAAACCTACCAAGCCGATCTCATACTGTGGGGTGTGCCGGAGGAAGTAAGCCACAATCGTTGGCGCGGGCGGGAAGGCGGCTGTACGCAAGAAGAAATGGAACATCCGACGCTAGGAACTGAGAAAGTTAATTATTGTGCGATATTGCAGAAGCCGACTGTGGTGCCGTTCTTGACGTTGCCTACGGCGTGCGGTGAACCGCAACCGTACTCTTTCCGAGAGCTCAACGGCTGGCAGGATGCGGCCGCCAAAACGGAAATCGATTATCTGTCCCACTACGAGAGCGGTGCTCCGGCCGGTTTCACCGGATGCGAAGCCCTGGGGTTCGAACCTTTGATCTCCATCTCGACGGATACGGCAAAGGCTGACACTCCAGCGGGCTTGACCGTCGATGTGAAGCCGACGGTCGGAGGTCTGAGCGAACCGAACGCGCTGGGCACCGCCGACATCCAGAACACGACCGTCACGTTGCCCGAAGGCCTAGTCATCAATCCGGGCCAGGCCGCCGGACTGCAGGCGTGCGGTAGCGCCGAAGACGGGTTGACTACCGAAGCCGAAAAGGCCAAAGGCGAAGAAAACGTCGGTCCGCCGTCGTGTCCGAACGCGTCGAAGATCGGCACCGCCACGATCAAGTCGCCTCTGATCGAAGCGGCCGAAGACAAGCTGTTCGAAGGCAACGTCTACCTGTTGCGGTCTACTCCGCCGGAACTGAAGCTGTTGTTGGCGGGGTCCGCCGATGGGGTGAATCTCAAGCTTGTCGGTACGGTGCACCTTAACGAACACACTGGCCAGTTGACGACCGCGTTCCTGGGGACGCCAGAGCTGCCGTTCACGGACTTGAAACTGTCGTTCTCCGGTGGTGCCCAGGCGGCGCTTGACACGCCAACGCAATGCGGAACGTACGCCACGAACGCCGACTTCACGCCGTGGAGCAGCCCATTCCTGGCGGACTTTCTGACCAGCGCGAACTTCGCGATCAGCGAAGGGCCCAACGGCACGGCGTGTGCGTCTAATCCGTTGCCGTTCAATCCAGAACTGATCGCGGGCTCAACGACAGATCAGGCGGGTGGGTTCACGAACTTCTCGATGCTCCTGCAGCGCGGCGATGGGCAGCAGCGCATCGAAAAGCTCCAATTCAAGGTGCCCCAAGGACTGCTCGGCATGATCTCCAAGGTGCCGTTGTGCGCCGAACCACAAGCGGCGGCCGGAACGTGCTCCTCAGCGTCACAGATCGGCCATACAACCGTGGCTTCCGGACCGGGACCATACCCCTTGGTGATCCCCCAGCCAGGACAACCACCGGCGGCGATCTATTTGACTGGACCCTACAAGGGCGCGCCATATGGATTGTCGATCGTAGTTCCGATCGTCGTAGGGCCGTTCACGCTACAAACACAGATAGTGCGCGCAAGGATTGATGTCGATCCCCTCACCGCGCAGATCACGGTCACGACCGACCCGCTGCCGCAGGTGGTGGATGGGGTCCCGACTGATCTACGTCTCGTGAACGCCGTGATCGACAGGCCAGGATTCATGTTCAACCCGACCAACTGCTCGCCGATGAGCTTCTCCGGTACCGCATGGGGCGCACCCCCGCCAGGAGCCGGAGGTTCCGGGTCAACCGCTGCGATCGGCAGCCATTTCCAAATGGGTTCATGTCAAGCGTTGAAGTTCGAGCCGAACTTCAAGGTCTCGACCTCCGGTAAGACGAGCCGCAAGAACGGCGCGAGCCTCGACGCGAAGATCACCTACCCCACCGGACCGCTCGGTGACAACCAGGCGTCGTCGCAGTCGAATATCAAGTCGGTCAAGGTCAACCTGCCCAAGCAACTGCCCTCCCGCTTGACGACACTGCAAAAGGCGTGCCCCTCGGCGACATTCGAAGCGAACCCCGCAGGCTGTCCAGCCGACTCCAAGGTAGGGACTGCCACCGCGGTCACGCCGGTACTTCCGGTGCCCTTGTCGGGCCCCGCGTACTTCGTCAGCTACGGCGGCGCGAAGTTCCCCGAACTCGTCTTTGCCCTACAGGGATACGGTGTCACCGTAGACCTGCACGGCGAAACATTCATCAACAAAGCGGGCATCACAAGCAGCACGTTCCGTCAAGTCCCCGACGTACCTATCTACTCGTTCGAGCTGTCGCTGCCCCAAGGACCATTCTCCGCACTGGCCGCCAACGGCGACCTCTGCAAGCAAAAACTCGTCATGCCCACCGCATTCACCGCTCAGAACGGCGCCACAATCCACCAAACCACACCAATCGCCGTCACAGGCTGCCCAAAGGCGAAGAAGGCCGCCAAGCACGGCGATGTCAAGAAGACCAAGAAAAAGAAGGGCTAAAACTCCTCGGCCGTGTGCGGCCCTACGCAGGCCACCGCGAGGTTGTCGGCCACGTTGGCCGCGACCTCGCGGACCTCGTCGAACGTGACCGCGTCCAGCGCCGCGATTGCCCTGTCCGGGTCAATGTCCTCTTTGTAGACGATCTTCTGGCTGGCCCCATAGCGGGCCACCGCGTTCGTGTTCTCGAAGGCCAGCACCAGTCTGCCCGCGGAGTATGCACGCGCGCGCTGCACCTCCTCCTCGGTGGGCCCGTCAGCGCGCAGCTCATCCACGATCTCGCGCATGCGCGTGTATGCCTCGATGCACTTTTCCGAGTCAAGCCCGGAGCCGAGCTGCAAGATCGGCACGTCCGCAAACGCATGGGCAACCGCATACACCGAGTAGCACAGGCCGCGCTTCTCCCTGATCTCCTCGAACAGCCTCGAGCCCATCGAGCCGCCCAGCAGCGTCGAGTAGATCGCAAGCGCCGCCCGTTCTTTGGTGTCGCTGACGCGCACCCCCGGCCGGTAGATCATGCGCAGATGCGACTGGTTGGTGTCGCGTTGCTCGACCATCGTCTCGGGCGCGAACTCGGGCGCCGGCACGTAAGGCTCGGGAGTGGGCAGGGTCGGAAAGCGGCCGAACAGATCGGCCAGCGCATCGCCACCAGGCACGAACGTTGTATTCCCCACCAAAAAAGCGCCCCCGTTGGCGCCGGCCCAGCGTCTCTGCCTGAAGCTCACGATCGCCTCGCGCGTGAAGCCCTTCAGGTTCGCCTCCGGGCCGAGAACCGTACGCCCCAACGGATGCTCGCCGAACGCCGCCTTGTCGATCAGGTACTCCGCCACCGTCGAAGGCTGATCGTAAGCGCGATTGATCTCCTGAATCACCACGCCCCGCTCCCTGTCCAACTCCTCCGCGTCGATCTTCGGCCGGCCCACGAAGTCGCTCAACAGGTCGATGGCCTCCGGAGCAGACTCAGCCCTGACGGTGATGTGAAAAGCCACCAGGTCGTGGCTCGTGTAGGCGTTCAACACGCCGCCCAAGCGCTCGGCCGTCTCGTTGACGTCCTTGTATGTGGCGTACTTCTCACCGCCCTTGAACACCAGGTGCTCGAGGAAATGGGCCATCCCGTTCTCCTCGACGCGCTCGGTGCGGGCACCCGCGTCGAAAGCCACAAGCACGGTCAGCGCGCGTGTGCCCGGCAGGCCCACGGTGTATATCGGCAGACCGTTCCCGGTCGCGGTTGTCGTCTCGATCTGGGTCATCGAGCCGTCACGATAGGCGATTGCTCGACCAGATCCCCGCGTTTGCGGCCTGCGCTCGCGAGCGCGTCACGAAAGCCGCCTGCAAATCCCGTTGCATGCAGGGAAAAATGCGGCCTTTGCCCCGCCTCGCCGCTACTGTGCCCGGCCATGGCAGAGCCCGACAAAGGCGCACGACCCCCGCGCGTGATCCCGCGCAGGGCGCTCTCCCGCCACATCAACCCCACCCGTCGTCGTCTCGTCGCGCCGCCCGTCGGGCCTACATCTCCGCCGGTCGGTTCCGGTGTCCTCGGACCCGCGACGGCCCGCCCCGTGGCGCCCCCCGCGCACCCGGCGAACACCCCCGGCGCCAATACCGTCGTCGATTTCCGCCGGGTCACCAAGACTTATGACTCCGGAGACACCGGCCTCGAGCGCGCCACATTCGCGATCGACCGCCAAGAGTTCGTCTTTCTCGTCGGCTCGACCGGCTCGGGCAAGTCCACGATCATGCGCCTGCTCATCAAGGAGCTCGACCCCACCGAGGGCATCATCCGCGTTGCCGGCCGTCACCTCGGCGAGATCGACCATAAGCACGTCCCTTACTACCGGCGCAACATCGGCGTTGTCTTCCAGGACTTCAAGCTCCTGCCAACCCGCACCGTCTACGACAACATCGCCTATGCCCTGCAGGTCACCGGCGCATCGCGTAAGCAGATCCGCGCCTCCCTGCCCGACATCCTGCGCCTGACGGGCCTCTCCACCAAGCTTCACAACTATCCCCACCAGCTCTCCGGCGGCGAGCAGCAGCGCGTGGCGGTCGCTCGCGCCTTCGCCTCTCACCCGCCCTTGCTCCTGGCTGACGAGCCCACCGGCAACCTCGACCCGCACACTTCGATCGGGATCATGCAGCTGCTTTACCGCATCAACCGGGCCGGAACGACCGTGATCGTGGCCACTCACGACAACGAGATGGTCGACAAGATGCGCCGGCGTGTGATCGAGCTCAAGCGCGGGCGTATCATCCGCGACGAGGCCACAGGCTTGTACGCCCAGGACGAGACGACTGGAGATTTGGCCGAGCGCCTCAAGCGTGAAACGGCGGCTGAGGCTAACCCGCGCCCCTCGGGCGGCGCACGCCGATGAAACTGGGGTTCTTCCTCAAGGAGGCGGTGCGCTCGATGCGTCGCAACCCGGCGCCTTCGTTTGCGGCGCTCTCGTGTGTATTGGTGACCACGCTCGTGTTGGGCGTGTTCATCCCCGTGGTCCAAGCCACCAACGGAGCCGCCAACTCTATCCGTGGACGGGTTGTCGTCGACGTCGATCTCAACACAACGGCGACCTCCGCGGAAACCGCGCGGGTGCGTCACGAGGTCGAAGCTGCACGTTATGTCGGTCACGTCGAACTGGTCTCCAAGCAGGCCGGCTATGAGGAGGAGCGCAAGATCGATCCTCAAGCCTTTCAGCTGATCGGCTACAACCCGTTGCCCAACATCCTGCGAGTCACGCCCTCCAATCCCTCCGACGCCGATGCTTTGCGCGCCGAGCTTGACCAGTCAAGCCCGGTGGGCACGCGCTTGGTCACCGATCCCGCGATCGCAGATGTCCAGAATCGCCAAGCCCAGACCGACAAGATCCTCTCGGCCACTCGCATAGTCAAGATCACGATGGCTCTGTTGGCGGCGCTGCTGATCTTCTCCTCGATGCTGCTCATCTCCAACACAATCCGCCTGTCTCTGTTCTCGCGGCGTAGGGAGGTGGAGGTGATGAAGCTGGTGGGCGCAACCGACTGGTTCATCCGCTGGCCCTTCGTCTTGGAGGGTCTGTTCCTGGGGGCGCTCGGGGGCTTGTGTGCAATCGGCCTGCTCGCGCTTGCCAAGCTCACCCTGATCGACCCCTTGGCCTCCACTGTCAAGCTGATCTCCCAGCCGGCGATGATCGACTTCCGGCTCTTGATCGTGATCTTGATGGGCTGCGCCATTGCCGTTTCCGCCGCGGGCTCGGGAATCTCCCTGCGGCGCTTCCTGCGCGTCTGAACCCCTAGGGTGGGGGGATATGCAGTCCCTCAAGCGCCAACCCCTGTTCGCCCTGCTGGGCGTGATCTTGGCCGTACTGCTGCTTCTGCTGGGCGTTTGGCTCGGTGGGCATCCCGCCAAGCTTCCGGCTTTCGTGCGCAACGCATTCGTCGCCAACCACGAAACCCAAGTGGTTAACGAAGCGATCGAACGGGTCGCCCACGACTACTACAGGCCCGTCTCCAAGTCTGCCCTGTCGAGCTCCTCGATCGGGGGGATGATCTCAAGCCTCAAAGATCCCTACTCGACCTACCTCTCGCCGCAGGAATTCAAAAGCTTCGATCAACCTGCTTCCTTCGCGGGCATCGGCGTCTCGATCGACCCCAAGCCGGGCGGCCTGGAAGTGGTGCGCGTATTCGACACCAGTCCCGCCCAGCGGGCCGGTCTGAAGGTCGGCGATGTGATCGTGGGTGTCAACGGACGGTCTCTGCACAAGCTGCCCGCCAACACCGCGGTAGCTTTGATCAAGGGCCCTCCAGGCACCAACGTCAAGCTGGCCATCAAGCCCCCTGGAGCGGCGTCCCGCACGCTGACGATCACGCGCGCCACGATCTCAGAGCCAGTCGTTGCCTCGGAAATGCGGACCGTCCACGGCGTCAAGCTCGGCTGGGTCTATCTCGCCACCTTCAGCGAAGGCTCCCACGGTGAGCTCTATGACGCAGTCCAAGGGCTGCTCAAACAGGGCGCGCGCGGTCTCGTCTTCGACCTGCGCGCCGACGGCGGCGGTCTGGTCTCCGAAGCGCGTCTAGTTGCTTCTATCTTCGTTCCCTCCGGGGTGATCGTAACCACGCGCGGGCGCTCCCAGCCGACGACAGTCCTGACCGCCGCGGGCGGCGCAATACCGACTTCGATTCCGGTCGTTGTCCTGGTCGACCACGACACGGCCTCGGCCTCTGAGATCGTCACGGCGGCCCTCCAAGACCACCGTCGCGCGACCGTGGTTGGCACGCATACCTACGGCAAGGGCGTGTTCCAGGAGCTTGAGCCTCTTTCCGGAGGCGGGGCGATCAAGATCACTGTTGGCGAGTACTACACCCCCAACGGGCGCAATCTTGGTGGGGGAGGGGTCCATGAGGGGGCCGGCATCACCCCTGAAGTCTTGGTTGCCCATGGCGTTGACACCGAACACGGTTTGCAGGTGGCACTCCACACGTTGCTGCTCAAGGTCAAATGAGTCCAGCCCGCGGCAGCCGTCCGCGCAAGGGAGCGGTCAAGAAGGCAAAGCCCACGAGCGCAGGCGCCCCGAAGTCCAATGGTTCGCGCGGCAACGGCGCCGACTCGCGAGCCGGCAGACCGCGTATCGCAAAGTCCTCCAACGCGCGAGTCGTATGGCCTCCGCAGGAGCGAACCGAAACGGCGCGCGAAGCGATCGAGCAGATGCTCCACGAGGCCGGCTTGGCGCGTCGCTTCGAGCCTCCGGTCGAGCGCGAGGCTCGTGCCGCCGGCGCTCGCGCATGGCACAAGGCCGAAACTGAACTGCAAGATGGTCGTAGGCGCGACCTGCGCGATCTGACGACCTTCACGGTCGACCCGGCCACTGCCCGCGACTTCGACGATGCCGTCTCCGCTGAGAGCATCAAATCGGATCCTGACCATCCCGCGGTGCGCGTGTGGGTGCACATCGCCGACGTAGCCGCACACGTCCCTCCCGGCTCGGCCATCGACCAGGAGGCGCGTCGACGGGCCACCAGCGTGTACGCGCCGGGCATCGTCGAGCCGATGCTGCCGCACGAGCTCTCGAGCGATGCCTGCTCACTCGTGCCTGGCGCCGAGCGCTTGGCGGTCACGACCGAGCTGCTGCTGCGTGGCGCTCAGGTCCAGTCCGCCAGCTTCTATCGGTCCGTGATCTGCTCGGACATGCGCCTCGACTATGAGCAGGTCGACCGCATCTTCGCGGGTTCCTCTCCCGCCTCCGAACCGTGGGGCGCTTCACTGAATGCCGTACGGGGCGTGGCCGCCGAGCTGCAGAGTACGCGCGAGTCCTCCGGCGCCCTCGTGATCGACTCCGAGGAGCCCGAGTTCTCCTTCGACGATCGTGGCAACGTGCTTGCGGTCGTGGCCCGCGCCCAGACTGAGTCCCACCGCGTGATCGAGCACTTGATGATCGCCGCCAACGAAGCGGTTGCGCGCCGGCTCGCCGAAGCACAAGTCCCGTGTCTCTACAGGGTCCACGAGCGCCCTGACCCGGAGCGCATCCGCAGGCTCGTGGACCAGCTCGCTTCGCTCGGCGTGTCGACGCCCCCGCTGCCAGACCCTCTGTTTCCGGCCCAGGCAGTCGACTTGGTCGGTGAGATCTCTCGTCGCGTGGACGCCCATGTGCGCCGCACCGGGACCGGTCGCACGGCGCTCTCCTCGCTCGTCTTGCGGTCGCTCAAGCAGGCCTGCTACTCGCCGGTCAATGTCGGCCACGCCGGCCTGCACTCGGCCTGCTACTGCCACTTCACCTCACCCATACGTCGCTATCCCGATCTCGTCTGTCACCGTGCCTTGCTTGCCTCGATCGGGATGGGGGAGAAGGGCCGCAAGCGTGCCCCGGGGGTCAAGCTGGCCGAGCTCGGCGAATGGACCTCAGAACGCGAGCGCGAGGCCGCCAAGATCGAGCACAAGGGCGACGACATAGCTGCCTGCTTTCTTCTGGAACAAGTTCTGCTCGAGGGCGGCTACGACCAGGTGTTCCGCGGGGAGGTGACCGGCCTGATCGGGGCGGGGGCGTTCATTGCGTTTGAGGGTGACTCGCGCGCGCGCGCGAAGGAAGCCCTTGAGAGCACGGTAGACGCGAGCCCGGCTGCACAAGAGAGGGAGCCCAAGGCGCGGCCGGTCTACGAGGGCATGCTGCCGGTACGGATCTTGAGCGCGGGCGAGGAGCGGGACTGGTGGACCCTTAACGAGCAATCCACAATCCTGCGCGCGGAGCGCTCCGGGGCGACTTTGCGTCTTGGCGATCAGATCGACGTTCGCGTTGTGCGCGTGGACACGTCCGCCGGTCGCGTCGATCTCGCCCCGGCCCGTTAGCGAGTCATTCTCCTGGCTAAGACGGCGCCCTGCGCCGTCTTAGCCGTCCAGCTAGGCTCGTTGGATGACCAAGACGAAGGCCAAGAGGCGCAAGATCGGCGCCGGCGACGTGGCGAGCAACCGCTATGCCTCCTACCGGTACGAGTTGACCGAGCGGATCGAGTGCGGTGTCGCGCTGCAGGGCAGCGAGGTCAAGGCGCTGCGGGCCTCCGGTGCCCAGCTGAAGGATGGATACGCTGCCATTCGTGAGGACGAGCTGTGGCTGCAGTCGGTCCACATCCCGCCCTACTTGCCTGCCTCGCGCGAGAATCACGATCCCGAGCGTCCTCGCAAGCTGTTGCTGCATCGCAAGGAGATCGAGCGCATTGCCGGGCGCGTCTCGGAGCGGGGGCTCACGCTGGTACCGACGCGCATCTACTTCAAGGGCTCCCACGCCAAGGTCGAGATCGCGCTTGCGCGCGGCAAGGATCTCTATGACAAGCGTCAAACCATGCGCGAGCGCGACTCCAAGCGAGACATGGAAAGGGGCTTGCGGGAAGCCCGAAGGTAGGGCAGCGCTAGGGGACCTGCTCGCAGGCGGTGATTCCGTCGCGCTTTGCGATCACCACCATCTGCTTCTGGGTGTTCTCGCTGGTGAGGATCAAAGCTTTTCCGGCCTTGAGGTTTTTCGCTTTCGCGTATTCGCCCAGCTTGGCTGTGTTTTCAGCCAAAGTCTGAGCGCCGGCCACGAACTGTTTCCAGTCGGTTTCCAGTTCCGCGGGTGGCACCAGTTTGCTCAGGTCGGCGAGCGCTGTTTGCTCGAATGAGGAGAGTTCGCTTGCCACACGAGAGATCTGCTGTTCGGTGCTGGCCGACTTCGAGGACATCTTCGCGGCTACTGTCTTGCAGATCGCGTCGGCCTTGGCGGTCAATTCGGCGCGCGTGAGCGGCTTGGAGGAAGAGCCGCAGCCGGACATCGCAAGCGCTGTAAGCGTCAGTGCGATCGTCGCCTTGCCTCTATATCCCATGGTTCCTCTCCCGGTCCCAATTGCCAGAAATACCCTACCCCGTGGAGCAGCCTACAAGGTCCGATGCACCGCTCGTCGTGTGCCGAGCATGGTGCGGAGTGACCCAGGACCCGAGCGCCCGCTCGGCGAACGCTCAGATCGAGCGGAAGCTGTGGCCCGCGCTCACCAGGATGTGAGTCTGGGACATTCCGAAGGCCAGCACCACGATCAGGGCTATGTAGACGGCTCCGATCGCGATCCGCGAGCGTCGCGGCACACGGTAGTAGGCGGCCTGCTCGATCGAACGAGATCTCAACTGGCGCCAGCGACTGGGCATCTCGCGCAGGGCGAGCAGAATGAAGATCAACAGAAATGGATTGCCGAGCAGCAGGATCATCGCCACCAGGCCACCGATCCCCAGGAACCACATCGAAGGCGCCACCGCCGCCATTGCACGACCGCCGTCGAACGGGACCACCGGGATCAGGTTGATCAGGTTCAAGAAGAAAGCGAGGTAGGCGAGCGCAAGCAACAGGTCGCTGCCGGTCAGCGCCCCGGCCACTGCCACGCCAACCGCGCCAACCGTGCCGAGTATTGGCCCGGCCAACCCCACACGAGCCTCCGCCAGGGCGTTGTCGCCAAGGGAACGCGAAAAGATGGCAGCGCCCAAGAAGGGGATGAACATCGGTGTGCTCGCCTTGATCCCCTCCCGCCTCAGCTGGATCACATGCCCCATCTCGTGTACGAACAGGAGTGCCACGAATCCGGCCGCGAACTGCCAGCCCCAGAACAAACTGTAGGCCGCGACCGATACGAGGGCCGTAGCTCCTGTCGTCAGGAACTTGGCGTTGCCCAAAAGCAGCGCACCGCTCTTGAGGTAGGCCCCGAACTTGGCCGCCAAAGCGGCCACGCCCGCCAAAGCGCTACCCGCGCGCTTGCGCAGGGATCGGGTGGGCTTGCCGAAGGGCGCTTCGCCGGGGTGTGGCTCATGTGTTGCGGACAAGCCCCGCGCGGGAATCGCCGCCGGGCCGCTTGGTCCACCGAACGGGCTTTCGCTTACCACCGGCAGATCGCTGTCCATACGCCCATTGTGGCAGCTGCGATAAGCCTGTCCTAATGAGCTATCCGATAGGCCCTCAGTCGGTGTTGTGCCCTGCCGAGATCGATTTTTGCGGAATGTGCGGGGATGTCGCGAAAATGCACTTGACGGCGGTCTTGTGCAGGCGTACGTTGGATGAAGACGCGGACCCCGAGCCGCAAAGAGCGAGGCCACCGAGGTGTAAGGCCGCGCCACCAATCATCGGAACGCCTCCGGGCCGACCGGCGTGAGGTTCCTCGAAGCGGCCCGGGACCGCGTCGACTTGTTTAAGTACGGCTACACTGGACAGCAGGACATCCAAGGGGACGACAGGCTTCGACGCGGTCGGCTCGTGTGGATGGTCGCGAGTCGAGGTCCCGGGCGGCCTCGTAAAACACCCGGGAAAACCATAAGTGCGGACTCTCACGAGTACGCCCTCGCTGCTTAGCCAATAGCTAAGGCACGAGGTCTCGAGCCCCGCTCGCCTACGGCGGGGATCCTCGGGATCAGAAAGTAGGCTCACCCGGTGAGGCCCGCCTCCGCTGACCCGGGAAAACCTCAGGAGGCTGGTCCCCCGCAACCCGGCCGGCGAGGCGAGCGGGGGATGAGATCAGAGCGCCGGCTACGCTCGTAGAAGCCATTCTCACGCGACCGCGGACCCGGGTTCGATTCCCGGCGTCTCCACTGGTTCGATCATCTGCGGAGGTTCGCGAAACGCGGACCAACGCAGGGGAAACGCCAGTGCACAAAGGCGAAACGGCGCGAACGAAAACCGCCGATTTGCGGGAGCACGGTGGGCTTGCGGTCGCAAACGGTCGCAGCGGGCATGCGGTTGGGTCACATGGGACCCAAGTCGGGACGCCGGGGTAGCCGACGTGGCTGACGGTCAGAGCGCCTGCTCGTCGCGGCGTCCGCCGCTGGTCGATCCGAGTGTGGTCGGTCGGTGTCGCAGCTGCGGTCGCAGGCTTTACGGCCGGTGGGAGCAGCGACTCTATGTGACTAGTAATGGTCTCGCGTTCCTTGTGTGGGTTGAGCTTCGTGTACGCGAGGGCCTTCCTTCAAAGATGATCGGCGGACGGCGCGGCTTCCGGCTGTCGGAGGTCGAAGCCTGGCTCGACGGGAGGAACTGATGATTACCCCTCGCAGCGGCAAATACGGCGTCTTGGTTTACGACAAGACGTTGGGCCGCAAGCGCTGGGTGGGCACATTCGCCACCCGTCGTGATGCGAAGGAGGCCGAACGCGAGGCGTTGAGGTCATCTGGGACTCGGGGCTCCGACACGTGTGGCGACTTCGCGCGGCGGTGGCTCACCGACTATCAGCGCAAGGCCGCAGCGTCACGCCGGACGTACCGTTACGCGATTCAGCAATTTCAGGAGGACTTCGCGCGGGTCCGGTTGCGTGACGTCGATAAGCCGACGGCGCGACAGTGGGCGCTGAAACAGCCTCAATCCAACGTGCGCACCGTGCGAGCGATGTTCACCGACGCGATCAACGACGGCTTGCATCCTGGCCCAAACCCGTTCTCAAACCTCCGACTGGAGCAGCCGCGCGGGCGGAAGAACCTGACTGCCCTGACGGAGCCTGAGGTTGCCAGTCTGGCCGACGGCGCGCTCGTTTGCCTGGGGTCGTTCGGCCCGACCTTTCGAGCCATGATCCTGTTCGCGGCTTACGTCGGCTTGCGGCCGGGGGAGCTGTACGCGCTGGAGCGCCGCGACGTCGGCCAGGACGAGGTTGTCATCCGGCAGAACCTCGATGGGACCGGGCAGATCAAGGCGCCCAAGAACGGACAGGCGCGAACTGTCATTCTTCCGTCGCCCGCCCGTGAGGCGTTGGTCGATGTTCCGGCTCGTCTCGATGTGCCGTGGCTATTCGTGACGCCGCGCGCCCGTCGCTTCTCGAAGGGCAGCCATCTGCACTACTGGCGGCTGGTGCGCACGGCCTTTGGTCGCCCAAGGATGCACTTCTACGAGCTGCGCCACTTCTGCGCCACACATCTGCTCGAACTCGGCGTGTCGCACGCCGATGTCGCCGTGCAGCTCGGGCACACGGACGGGGGCGCGCTTGTGATGTCCACATACGGTCATCCCTCCGAGCAAGCCGCACGCGAGCGGTTGAAGCGGGCCTACGCCACGAATGTGCGGCGGCTCGCCTCGGTGCCCGGTGAGTCGGGCGAGATGGGATGAGGTCAGCGCCAAAAGCCGTCTCGTCCGTCGCGCTTGGCGGTATCCTGACCGTATGGCCGAGCAGAGCGAGTTCGAGTTTGTCTTTGAACCCCAGGACGAGGGCGGCTATCACGTGTACGCGCCGGACCTCCCTGGGCTGCACACGCAGGGCGAGGACATCGACGAAGCGACCGAGAATGCCCAAGAGGCCCTGGCTCTCTACGTTGAGGGTCTGCGCGAAGAAGGACGCCCGGTCGGTTCCGGCATCGTCCGCCGCAGGCTCGCCGTTCCCGCGTGAGCGAGCGTCTGCCGGTCGTCTCCGGTGCGCAGCTCATCGGTGTGCTTCAGAAGCTCGGCTGGGAATCCGTTCGCCAGCGTGGCAGCCACGTTCGCCTCAGACATCAGGATCGTGCTGTGTCCTTGGTTGTGCCGCTGCACCGCGAACTCAAGCGCGGGACGCTGAACGGCATCCTCAGGGACGCCGGTCTGAGCCGCGACGAGCTGCGCGAACAGCTCTAGCCTTCCCAACCTCGCCGCAGCGGGCCAGCCGGACGCCGACACGCGGGCGAACGCGATCATCACAGTCTGCGACGGACTCATCGTTCACTTCCTGCTCTACGGAGAGGTACTTCGCCTCAAGGACGTCGCTCGCGAAGCGTCAGCCGCGCTCGCGCAGCTCGGCGAGTAGCTGTAGCGGCCTGCGGTGGGTCGCACGAGAAGGTCTACTTCCGAGGGATCCGGCGGCTGCGCCCGACGCTGTAGCGCCATGCGCTCGACGCTCGCTGTAAGAAGACGCCCGGAGACTCGCCTATCAGCGCCTGAGGGATTGTGTCGACGAACCCCGTCTATCGGCACAAACCCGCCCGGTATCGGCGGGTATCGATAGGCAGCGCGGCAAGCGAAGGGTACGGATCACGACACGAAATGCCTGCAAACGTGGGCTTCTACGCCGCATCGCACGACGGCTCGGGTCGGTAGTGACTCCACTGAAATCGCGCGGTGTCGGCGGTTCGAGCCCGCCTGTCGCCAATCCGCTCGATCGGCCCCCTTTGGGTTTGGGCCGAGGAATACCGCTCATAGACCCCACGACTGAAAATCGTGGTGTCCCGGTTCGAGTCCGGGTCTCGCCACTGCCGTTGTCTCTCGACAACGTGTTACGTCGCGCGCGGGAACTAGCGCGAAAGGGTGCAATTCGTCGGGAATGCCCTTGAGGCGATGCTCGCCACGATCCGGCGAGGCTGCCACGCGATTACGAATGTTGCTAGAGAGTCCAGAAATGAACTCGGCCCCAGGCAATGAGAAGCGCGTTGCTCGCCCGGAGCAGGAATCCGAGCTGGAGCGTTTGGTGCTGAGCGAGGGGGTGGCGGTGGTCAACGTTAACGGCGCGCCGGGCTCGGGAAAGAGTTGGCTGGCACGATCGTTTGCGGACGCCAACGCGAGTTGGTTTCCGGGTGGAGTGGTCATGGTTTATGCCCATAAGGATGTCTTCCCGGACTATCGCGTGTTTGACGCGATCGATGCCGATCGACCTTCCTTGATCGTGCTCGACGAGATCGACCATGCGGATGCGTCATCGCTTCCTGGCGAGCTGCGTCGGCTTCGCGAGCATCGTCCGCGAGCCCAGATCATCACGACATCCTGCATTCACGTAGCGTTTGGTGGGGACACGCCAAGCATCGAGATGCCTCCGTTGTCGCTAGATGATGCGGTCAGGCTGCTCGCGATTGGCCAGTCCACGTCGGACGTCGCACGCATCAATCGATTGGCGACGATGCTGCAGGGCAATGCGCTCGCGGTGACAGAAGTGTCGAGGCGGCTTGCGTCCGGAATGCCGGTTGATGCCATCCTCGCGTGGCTGGAGCAGCGCCACTTGGCGGTCGCTCGCGATGCCAAAGGCGACGAGCTACCCCTGGGTTCAGCTGCACGCGAGCATCTAGATGCCAGCGTCAAGGAGGTCAGCGACGCTCTGATCGCTGAACTCGCGGCTAATCCGGAGCTTCTCTACGGTCTACCTTCACGCCGCTTCGAGGAGTTGGTAGCTGAGCTCTACCGACGGCGAGGGTTTGAGGCGACCTTGACTCCTGCCTCTGGTGACGAAGGGGTCGACGTGTACGTGGTTCGTAACGAGGACGTTGGACGGACGTTGTGGGTCGTCCAAGCCAAGCGCTACGCGGCGCATAACAAGGTCGGCGCTGGTGTTGTGCGCGAGCTACTCGGAACCGTGCACGCGAAGAACGCAAGCGCCGGGATGATAGTCACTACATCGTTCTTCGAGCCAGGCGCGGTTCGGCTAGAGCGGCAGTTCGAGTTCCGCATCGGTCTGCGGGATTACTTCAGCTTGCAGGACATGCTGCGGTGGTAGGAGTGCCGCGCCGAGTTCGACGATCCAGGAGCGCAAGGATGATCCGGCTAACCAGGCGCGACGGACGCTGTTCCCGTTGATCGAGTAGGTCAACGACGATCGTGCGTCGATCGAGATCACATCCAAGCACGGCAACGCCGTGCTCAGTCTGCCGATGATTACGCCGCCTGGCGGGAGGCGGCTTAGCTGTTCCCCTCGCCGACGAACGCACGCCGTCTACTTGATGCCGCCGAGGCGGCGGAGCGCGGCGAGGCGGTTCTCTCCACTGCGACAGTTGACCCTTCAGTTTTCAATTGAGAGCTGGATGCTCATTTTCGTGGTGCGGAAGCCAATTTTTCGATCTCGCGGACGCGGGTTCGAGTCGGTTTTGCGGGGGTTTCCGATTTTCCGGCCCTGCATGAGCAAAACCGCCCAGGGGCTATCCCCAGGCGGTTCAAGGTGCTTCTGAGAGATGCCTACGGCTTGCCCGGCGGTGCCCCGCGCGCTCTCCGCGAGGTAGGGAGTGCTTGCCCAGGGCCGAGTTCAACGGCCTTCGCTCCGTAGGGCTGAGCCAGTCCCATCGTCACGCGCATCTGCGCCAGGTGCGAAGCGATCCGCTCGCCTCGCTCCTTGAAACGACGCTTACCCGCCTTCCGAGCCGTTCTCGCCGATCCAAGCCAACGCCCGTGATCAGGACCGATACAGACAAGTCTGATGGTTGGGTACGGGGCGAAGTAGCAACAAGCATTACCCCCAACCTTCACCTGAGAGCCGTATGCAGGCTTCTTTGCCGTATGCCTGGCCGCCGTTATCGGTGATCACCGCTTTTTCGTTTTCGCGATTCTCGACTTCGCAGACCACGCCACCGTTCATTGCGCCTTCCTGGGGCGTGGTCGTCCATTCTGTGTTTCCCGCTGAGTGCTGGACGAAGGTCGCGCAGTCTTCCGCTGAGTTCGGCCCCTGGAAGGCGATACGAACCTCATGCCCCGCGACATAGAGCGAGCACGGCGAGGGATACCTAGCGAGGAGGAGTTGCTTCGTGGCTTCGTCATAGCCCGAGACTTCGCCGGGTTCGAAGCTGATCGTGATCAAGCTACTCCCCTTGCCGGGGACAGTCAGCGCGAAGCCATTTTCCTTCGTTTCGCCTACGTAGGCGGTACTTTCGCCTAGCGCGCCATGAAGGTTCAGGGTGATGCCCTTCCCGTCTACGATGCCCGTGAAGGCGTGATCAACGCTTTCCAGGCTCAATGAGCCTGCCTTTGTGATCGCCTCTCGGAGGTTGCCGGTCACGTTCTGTCCAGCGCGGGTCCATTGGATGAACATGACCGCATTCGAGGCGTGCCCGATGAAGGACGCGGGGCCGTTCGTTTCTTCCGTGCCTTTCGCAGCGGGTGCATTTGCGCTCTGTGAGGAACCCGTGCCGTTGTTCTTGACGGCTCCGGCTGCGTAGACAGCGATGAGGGCAAGGACGAGCACGACCACGAAGGCCAAGAGCCTGCCTGTCCAAGATCTGAGTCGCCGCATGATGGCTTCTGGGCTCTATTCGGCTCCGCAGAACCGAAGCCTTTAGGGCTGGGCGATAACGCCCGAGGAACGGGGACATTTGGCGCTATAGAGTCGAAGACGGATCAGGGAATCCCGCCAGAGTTTTAATTCTACGAACATAGATACAACTCCCAACCGGACGGCTCCGCCAGGTTGGATCGGCAGCGTTCGAGGCATTTGCTTGAGTCTGTCTAGGTATCGAGCTGTTCCGCGAGGATGACAAGCTCTGAGGGCTGCGCTCCAAGGCTGTCGTGTGGGAAGCGGCATCTACGTCTTCGCGAGATTCGAGCCGCCGCCAGCCGCACTAGGCTCTCGCGATCTGGGCAACGGGTTCTAAAACGGAGAGCAAATGAGATATCGCCTGACAACGCTTGGTTTCGCCACCGTCGCCTTGGCGCTCGGCTTCTCCGGTCAGGCGGTGGCAGCGAGTATCGCCCCGGCGCCGATCGACTTCGGCGATGTGGGACTTAACACGAAGGTCACCGTGTCGATGACGGTCACCATCGATTCTGGCTACGAACTCGATCTGGCCTCCGGTGCCGGGATAAACGCTCCGTTCGAATTCTCGTTTGGCGCCTGCAGCGGAAGCACATGCACAGACACCGAGTCCTTCACTCCGACCTCCCTTGGGCCGGTCGGCGGCACGCTCAATGTGTTCGAGTGCCCGATCACGTCGGGCTCTTGTGTCGCGATACCGGTGTTCGTGGAGGGGGTGGGTGCCTATCCGTCACTCGACTCGCCGCCAACTCTGGACTTCGGCGCTCAAACCACGGCGTCTCCCAGCGCTGTCTCCTGGCTGGCGGTGCAGAGCTCCGGGCCGGCCGCGGTGACGATCACCGGTGCCGCCCAGATCGGCGGTCCCGACGCCTCCGACTTCACGATTCCCGGCGGCGACGATGCCTGCGAAGGTCACACGCTCGCCGTTGGCGTCGACTGCTTCGTCGGCGTGCGCTTCACCCCTGCCGCTGCAGGCCCGCGCTCGGCGACGCTGACTCTGGGGGCCAGCAATAGCAATCCGACCCCGGCGACAGTGGCGCTGAAGGGAACAGGCGTGGCGCCGAACAGTGGGCCTGCAGGTACAGATGGGGCGATGGGACTCACTGGCTCGACGGGGCTGACCGGTGCGACTGGCGCAACGGGGTTGACCGGTGCCGTGGGTCCGGCCGGACCCACGGGCGCCAACGGTGAGGTGGAGCTGGTCACATGCCGATCGGCAGGCGCGAGCACCAGTCACGGACACAGCGCCACGCACGGTAAGTCCATGCGGTGCACCACCAAGCTGGTGGCCGGCCCAGTCAAGTTCACCACCATTGGAACGGCGACGCGTGCTGCGCTCTCGCGCGATGGCGCGGTCGAGGCGACCGGCGTCGTGAGCGGCCGTGGAGGACACACGCTGCTGCTGAGCGCATCGGGACAGCTCAAAGCGGGTCGCTACACGCTGAGCCTGACCGGTCGTCACGGGCGACGGAGGACAAGTACGGTGACGATCGGCTGAGCGCCGGCGGCTCGAAATCGGTTGCTTGTGACTTGCTCTCCGATCAGGCTGGTGTGATCTCGGGATCTCGGCCACACTCCTCGACCGTACGTCGTGGTCTGGTGTCAAGCGCGCAACGGTATGGGTGTATCCTGAACTTGGGATGAGGGGATGGTTGGCTACTTTCGCGGTTTTGCTCACGGTCGGGTTGGTGCCTGCCAGTGCAAGTGCCACCCCCAAAGACATCGCCTCCACCCACGCATACGCGGTGGCCGCCTATGCGGCCCTGCACGAGGTGGTCAGCAAATGGTCGACCGTCGAAGCAGGCATCCATAAGCTGGACAAGAAGTTCCAAGCCGAATGCCCCAAGGTGGGCGCCGGCTCGCCTCAGAGCGAAGAAGAGCAGAAGCTCAGCTACGAGGTGGCCGGGGCCTTGTGGGCAACCGGCTATCGCACCGAGGCGAAAGTCGTGCAGAAGTTCGTCAAAGCGGTTGGCCCGCTCACCTGGAGCAACCCCGCGATCACGCGCGCGGCCCGCAGGTTCATTAAAGGCCTGCACGAAATGACTTTGCTGCCGATTCCCGACCTGTGCGGCGACGTGCGCGCCTGGACGGCGACCGGCTACAAGACCGTACCCGCCGACGTCGCCCAGTACGACCGGCGAGTCGAAGCGATCGAAGTCAAGGAAATCCCGCGCAAGCTGCTCCTGCCCTATGCCCAGACGTCCGATCGAAGCTTGATCGCGACCGACGAAAGACTGGACACGCGTTTCAGCGAACTCGAATTCGAACGAGGTCAAGACGACTGGAACGAGCTGCTCGAAGTGCTTGCTTTGAACCAGTAGCGGCTAGGGTGGGTCCTCGTGACCTACACCGCCGCCGAGGGCAGACAACAGATCTTGGACGCCTTGGGCGCCGCCGCCGACGAGATCGCCTCGGCCTTGGCTTTGCTGAGCGAGGCCTACGAGCACTTGGACGAGCGTGCCGCCGAGCGCCTTGAAGAGACTTTGTTTCAGCCGACCCAGGCGGCCTACGGTCGCGCCAAGCGCGTCCATGCGGGCTTCGCTGAGCGCTACGATCTGCCGCCCCGCGAATTTTCGACACCCTCGCAAGTGGCTCCCGCCAACGGCACGAAGGGCTTGATCGACGCCGCGGTCGACGCCGCCACCAAGGCGGATGGGATGCTCGCCGAGCTCCAAGACTCGATGCTGCCCGTCGAGGTGGGCGACCCCGAGTTGCGCGCCGGCCTCTCGGAGGTGCGCGAGCTGGTCGGAGGCCTACGCGCTCGCGCGCGCGAGGTCACGCGTACTTTGGGCCGCTGAGCCTGGGCGTGTAGGACGCTAAACCACTAAACCACGGCGTGCGGCGCAACGCGCTCGTGCCAGCGCTCCACCTGCTCCAGCTCGGCTGCGACCGATAGCAAGGTGGCCTCGCTATTGGCCGGGCCCAGCAGTTGCACGCCGAAGGGCAAGCCCTCTTCGGTCAAGCCCCCCGGCACGCTCACGCCTGGCCAACCCAGCACATTCCAAGGCCAGGCGTAAGGACAGCTCCCCGCGATGACCTGCTGGGTGGACCAACTGGACATGCCGTCGGTCTTGCCGATAGGCAAGGGCGCGGCCGCGCTGGTCGGCGCGATCAAAACGTCGAACTCGTGGAAGACCGAACCGATGCGCCTTTGAAATCGTCGCTCCAGGCGGCGCGCCACCGGCAGGAGGGTGCGCGAGAGCGCTCCGCCGAGCTGGGCCGTAGAGCGGGTGCGCGCGTCCAGAAGCGACTGGTCGGGTACGCGCTGGGTCCACCCGTGCACTCCCGACTCGCCGCGAGCGACCAGCGCGAGCCCCATCAGGCCGTAGCGTGGGTGGCGCTCGCACACGGTGTGGCCCATCTCGGCCAAGACCCTGCCGATTCGTCGCACGCCTGCTTCGATCTCCCTGTGCAGGCGCACTGGGGCCCCGCTGAAGGCATGGCGCAGCGACAGCGCGATTCGCAGGCGCGGCCCCTCACGCTCGATCACCCGAGAGTAAGGCTCGGCGGGAGAGGGCGGGGCGTGTAGGTCTTCGGGATGGTTGCCGCTCAACACGTCCAACATCAGGGCTGTGTCAGCCACGGTCCTGGTCAACGGACCGATACAAGTAAGGCCGTTGAATGACTCCCTGTCGGGCCACGTCGAGATGCGCCCGCGCTGGGGCTTGATGCCAACAAGGTTGCACCAACCCGCCGGGATCCTGACCGAACCCGCCCCGTCGGAGCCGACCGCCGCCGCCACGATCCCCGCGGACACCGCGGCTGCCGAGCCGCCACTGGACCCGCCCGGCGTGTGCTCCAGGCTCCAAGGGTTGCGGGTGGCGCCGAAGGCAGAGCCCTCGGTGAACGGGTAGAGGCCGATCTCGGGCGTATTGGTCTTGCCCACGATTACTGCCCCCGCGGCTCGTAGGCGGCGCACCATCTCACAGTCCTCGGGCGCCACCGTGAACTGACCGGCACACCCGAAAGAGGTGGGATGTCCGGCGAGGTTCACGTCGTCCTTGATCGCGACCGGCACCCCGAGCAGAGGCAGGCGCTCGCCGGCGGCGATGCGCCGGTCCGCCTCAGCCGCCTCCTTGCGTGCCTCCTCGGCACGCACCACCCGAAAAGCGTTAAGCGTGGGTTGTGTGGTCTCGATGCGATCGAGTGCCTGCTCGACCAGCTCGCTCGAGCTGAGTCGCCCTTCGCGTAGCGCCTCGGCGCACTCGGTCAACTCCAGCGGCGGGGCTTCCAGTTGTTGTGGCATCTGCATCCCCCAAAGGTAACGCCCCGCGATGGTCTGGTGTTGGGCGCACGTAAACTCGGGCATGTGTTGAGCGAGGACTCGTCTTTGTGAGCCAGGACCCGCCTTTGGATACCGCGAGCATCGTGAGGCGCTTCCATGAGGCCCGTCGTGGCGACGAATTGGTTGTCCTACAGGGTTTCCACGCGCTCAAGCATGCCCTCAGGTTCGGCGCCGCGGTGGAGCTGGTGGCTTGTGCCAATCGCGTCGAGCTCGAGCGCTTGGCGCGCACTTTGGCGCCCGACTTGCTCGAGCGGATCCAAGCACTTGCGGTCGTCTTGCCGGCCGAGGCCTTCAAGCGACTTGGCCCTTATGTTCCTCACACCGGGGTGGTCAGCATCGCCGAACGCGTACGCGCCGATCCTGGCGCCGTTCTGGAAGGGGAGGGGGAGGGACCGCTCGTGCTGCTCGAGGACCCCCGGCACTTCGGCAATCTCGGCGCCGTGATCCGTGTCGCCGCCGCCGGGGGCGCGGCTGCCGTGCTCACAACCGGCCGCCAAGATCCCTGGGATCCGGTGGCTGTAAGGGGCTCGGCCGGTCTCCACTTCGCGCTGCCCGTGGCCCGCTTGGACGGCTTGCCCCAGCGCCTCGACCGGCCTCTGCTCGCTTTGGACCCGGACGGCGAGGATCTGCGCCCCGAGAGGATTCCCCCGCGCGCCCTGCTCGCCTTCGGGACCGAGCGCGACGGGCTCAGCGAAGAGCTCTTGGGGCGTGCCGATGCGCGCTTGCGCTTGCCGATGCGCCCAGGCGTCTCCAGTCTGAACCTGGCGACCTCCGTCGCCGCCGTGCTCTACAGCTTGCACTTTTCAGGCTGAGGGCATGTAGGGCGCCAGCTCGCGCCTGGCGATCGACAGCTTGTGGACCTCGTCGGGCCCGTCGGCCAAGCGCAAGGTGCGCAGGTGGGCATAGGTCCAGGCCAACGGGAAGTCGTCGGAGACGCCGCCGCCGCCATGAACTTGGATCGCACGATCGATCACCTTCAAGGCGATATTAGGAGCGGCCACCTTGATCGCCGCGATCTCGGTGCGTGCGTGCCGATTGCCGACCGTGTCCATCAGCCAAGCCGCCTTCAGAGTGAGCAGGCGGGCCATCTCGATCTCGATCCGCGCTTCGGCGATCCAGTCCTGGATGTTCGCGCGCGAGGCCACGGTTTGGCCGAAGGTGGTGCGTGCCACGGCCCTTTCGCACATCAACTCCAACGCTCGCTCGGCCGCTCCGATCGAACGCATGCAGTGATGTATTCGTCCCGGTCCGAGACGAGCCTGGGCGATCATGAAGCCATCGCCCTCGCCCGCGATCAGGTTCTCTGCGGGCACCCTCACATCGCTGAACACGATTTCGGCGTGACCCTCCTGATCCTGGTAGCCGAACACCGGCAGACCTCTCACGATTTCCACGCCCGGGGTGTCGATCGGCACGAGGATCTGGCTCTGCTGGCGGTGCCTTGGGCCGTCCGGACTACTCTTGCCCATCACGATCATGATCTTGCAGTGCGGATGGAGGGCCCCCGAGATCCACCACTTACGCCCGTTGAGTACGTACTCATCGCCATCCCGCACAATCCGCAGCGAAATATTGGTGGCATCCGAAGATGCGACCTCCGGCTCGGTCATGGCAAAGCATGACCTAATCTCACCTTCAAGTAGAGGGTTAAGCCAGTCGGCCTTTTGGGAGTCGGTGGCGAACTGGTGCAGCACCTCCATGTTGCCCGTGTCCGGGGCCGAGCAGTTGCAAGCCTCCGAGGCGATGTGGCTGCGACCCAGGATCTCCGCCAGCGGCGCGTAGTCGCTGTTGGACAGCCCCGCGCCATGGTCCGCATCGGGCAGGAACATGTTCCACAGGCCCGCCTGCTTGGCGCGCCCCTTCAGATCCTCCATCACCGCCGGCTGGTGGTGAGGGTCGCCTGACTCAGCGATTTGGCGAGCGTAGAGAGGCTCGGCGGGGTACACGTGCTCGTCCATAAACGCCTTCAAGCGCTCCTGAAACTCGATGCAGCGTTCGCTGGCTTGGAAGTCCATCGTCTTCTCCTCGGCAGTGGGGACTAGGATCATCGCCGATGACGGACTCCTCGGCCACGGACTCCTCCGCCAGCTACAAGGCGGCGGGCGTCGACTACGACGCCTTGGACGCCGGCAAGCGCATGGCAATGGCCCGCGCCCTGGCCACCTCGTCCCTGTTGACAGGGCGCGGAGGACAGGCCCACGACGCCTCGCGCGGCGAGCCGGCCTTCGTATTCGACTTCGACGGGCGCACGCTCGCGTTCGTGGTCGAGGGCCTCGGCACCAAGTCGATTATCGCGCGCCACGTCTACGAGCGCCATGGCGTCAACCGCTTCGCCGAGGTGGCCTACGACACGGTCGCCGCGATCCTCAACGATCTTGCCTGTGTCGGCGCCCTGCCCCTGGTTGTCAACGCCTACTTCGCCACAGGCGCCTCTGAGTGGTACGGCGAGACCGACCGCGCCACGGCCTTGCTCCAGGGCTGGCAGCGAGCCTGTGTCGACGCGGGCTGCACGTGGGGAGGGGGAGAGTCGCCGTCGCTGTCCGGCCTGCTCGCCGGCGAGGACATCGAGCTTGCCGGGGCCGCGGTCGGCGCCGTGCCGCAAGGCCGCAAGGCGATCCTCGGAGAGGAGTTGCGATCAGGCGATGAGATCGTCTTGGTCGCCTCCAGCGGCCTGCACGCCAACGGCTCGTCCCTGGCGCGCCTTCTGGCCGATCGCTTGCCCGACGGTTATGCGACGGCCTTGCCCGGCGGGCGTCCTCTGGGCGAGGCTTTGCTCGACCCCAGCGTCATGTATGTCCCTTTGGTGCAGGCCTTGCTGGAGTCCGATCTGAAGATCTCCTACCTGAGCCACATCACCGGTCACGGTCTGCTCAAGCTGATGCGCCCGTCGCGATCCTTCACCTACCGCGTCCGCGAGCTCCTTCCTGTCCCGGAGGTCTTGGCGTTCCTTGTCGATAAGGCTGGCCTGGAGACCCACGCCGCGTACTCTACGTTCAACATGGGCTCCGGCTACGCCGTCTACTGCGCCGCCGGATCCGGCTCAGAAGTTGTCGCGATCGCCCGCGAATTGGGCTTGAATGCTCTTGTTGCGGGCTCTGTGGAGGACGGCCCGCGCCGAGTCCTCGTCGAGCCGGTGGGCGTCGTTTACGAGGGCGCCGAGCTCGAATTCGCCGCCTCGGAGCGACCACCTAGTTGAACCCGTCCCGCGATACGGCTAACCTTGCGGGCAAATCGCCAATGCTCTTCGGGCGGCTGAGACGCCTGAGGACTCGATGTCGCCGGACCGTCAAGGATCCGGAGCTACCCGGATCGTGGGCGCACCTATACGAAACAGAGGAGAGAAGCTGATGCGCAGAGCATCTACCCGTTTGGCCTTGCTCGGCCTTGCCGTAGCGACTTTGGGCCTGCCGGCAGTCGCGGGGGCGGCGCCGAGCGTGACGCTCAAGGTTAAGGCTGTCCCGATCCCCAAGAACCCGAGCTCTAACGGCGGCCCGACTTATCCGGGCACCGGCAACTTCTTCGGCAAGGGCACCGCCCTGGAAACCGAATTCACGGTCAGTGGCACCGAATACGGTGGATTCCCCTCGCCGCTGGTGGGCGTCACCTTCTATACACCCGCCGGGACCAAGATCAACTCCAAAGGCTTCACGGGCTGCTCGGCTGCGATTCTCGAAAGCCATGAAGTGCAGAAGTGCCCGAAGAAGTCGGTGGCCGGTCCCAAGGGCGAAGCCCGCGGCGTAGTCAGCTTCGGCAGCACCCGTGTGCACGAGACGCTCTCGGTGCAGCCGTTCTTCGAGACCGGCGGCGGCCTTGCGTTCTACGCCGAAGGCACTTCCCCGGCGGAGATCGAACTCCTCTCGCCCGGTAGCTTCACCGCGGCATCGGGATCGGGTCCGGTCTTCAAAGGCGTTGTGCCGCTCGTCGAAACCGTCCCCGGCGCTCCCTTTGGGTCGGTCGAATTCATCAAGGTCAAGGTCGGAGCGGCCTTCATGCAGGGCAAAAAGCTCGTCTCCTACGGCACGATTCCAACCAAGTGCCCGAAGGGCGGCTTCCCCGTCAAGGCCGAACTGAAGTTCTACAGCGGCGAATCGGTGACCGTCACCGCCAAGCCGCCTTGCCCGAAGAAATAGGGCGCCGACGGAGGTAGTCTGCGAAACACACGCGGTGGCCGCCCACGGTGGGCGGCCACCGGCAGGACTTCGAGAGGATCAAAAGTAAGAGACAGCTCAGAAGATGTGCCTTGCAGGTAAGGTCTGAGCGAGAGCGGGAAGGGCGGCCCGTCCAAGGCGGAGCCGCTCTTCTCGTTATAAACACAGAGGTAGGGTCGCGTTGAGGACGCACAGCGAGGGGTTCAGGAGGGGCAAGGCCGCTATCGCGGGCGCAGCCTGCGTGGCTGCGCTGGTCGCGATCGTCCTGCTGGCGACCTCCGCCGGAGGTTCCGGCGGAGGCTATTCGGTGCGCGCCCTCTTCGACGACGCCGGCAACCTGACCGTGGGCGAGGACGTCAAGATCGACGGCGTCAAGGTCGGAACCGTGGGCTCGGTCACGCCGACGCCGAACGCCAAGGCGGCGGTGGTCTTGAAGATCGCCAATCCCGGTTTCCAGGATTTCCGCGAAGACGCGTCCTGCACGATTCGCCCGCAGGCCTTGATCGGGGAGAAGTTCGTGGACTGCCTGCCCACCCAACCACGCGTAGAAGGCACGCCCTTGCCTCCGCCCCTGAAGACGATTCCCTCGGGCCATGAAGGCGCCGGGCAGGTGCTCCTGCCGGTTACCAACACTCACAGCCCGGTGGACCCCGATCTGCTCGGCGACATCACCCGTCTACCCGAGGCCCAGCGTCTGACGATCATCCTCAACGAGCTGGGCACCGGTTTCGCCGGGCGTGGGTCTGACCTTAACGCTGTTTTGCATCGCTCCAATCCGGCTCTGCAGGGACTCGAACAGGTCTTTGCGATCCTGGCTAAAGAGAACAAGGTCTTGACCGATCTGGCGGTCGAAGGCGACCGTGCCACGGCGCCCTTGGCGGCCGAACGCGAGCGGCTCGTCGGCTTCATCAACGAAGGCGGCAAGGTCGCCCGCGCGACGGCCAACCACCGTGGTGCCCTCGCCCAGAACCTCGCCGCCTTCCCGGCCTTCCTCGAACAGCTCGGCCCCGCGATGGAAAGGCTCGGGCGTTTCGCCGCCCAGACGACGCCCACCCTCCAAGACCTCGGTATCGCCGCTCCCGGCATCAACAAGACGTTCGAGAACCTCGGGCCGTTCTCCAAGTCCTTCGAAGGCTTCCTCAAGACGTTTGGCCAGAACGCGAGAACCACGTCCTCGGCCCTGAAGGCGGTCGAACCCCTGTTGCCGCTCGTCAAGAACTTCGGCAAGGCCGCCAAGCCCTTCGCGGGCAACCTCTCCGGCCTGCTCACGAGCTTGAAGTCCACCGGCGGCTTGGAGCGCCTGCTCGACTTCATCTACCTGGGAGGCGGCAGCATCAACGGCTACGACGCGCTTGGCCACTTCTTGCGCGCCGAATTGGTGGCGAGCGGTGGCTGTATCGGCTACGCCGTGACCACCAACCCACTCTGCTCGACCGGCAAATTCATCGGCGGGGGCTCCAGTTCCACGGCGGCTAAGGCAAGCGCAAGCTCGACCAGCTTCGTGATGCAACGCACGCTCGCCGTCCTCAAAGGGATGACCCCCGCGCAAGCGATCGCCAAGTACCCAGGTTCCTTCAAGTCAGAGACGACCGCCGGCTCCGGTACACAGACGGCCGCTTCCGGCTCGACCGCGGCGGCCCAACCGGTAGGCGGGGCGGCCGCGGGAACCACCTACTACTCCCCTGAAGAAAGCTCCGAAGCGAGCGGCATGTTGCTCAACTACCTGCTCGGAAACTAATCGGATGACACCACGACTGCTCACAGCCGGCCCACTAGCGCTCTTCGCGGCGCTCGCGATCTCGATCCCGGCCGAGGGTCAAACGGTCACGTCCAGCAGCGAAATCGCGGCCTCCACCTCGGAAGTCACGACGGTGCCCGCACCGCCCACACCTGAACAAGCGCCCGTGACCACTTCTACGCCGGCTGCTCCGACCGAACCCACCTCCACGGCGCCCACCTCGACTCTTCCCGCGTCGACGACAAGCGAAACAACGACGGTGCCCGCGCCCGAAGTGAGCGCCCAACACTCCCAGAACCCAACCGTTGTCGCTCCCGCCCCGGCCTCCAAGAAAGCAAAGGCACACGCCAAGAGCCCAGCCGGCAACGAAAAGAACGCAGGAGCCGGTTCGCATAAGCCCGTCTCGCCCTCGGCGCTCACACCCCCTTTGCCCTCCACATTGGGCGGCCAGCTGTCGGGCGTGCCCAGCTTCTTCATTGATAGCTTCTCGATCCCTCCGTTCCTTCTGCCGATCTACCAAGCCGCCGGAGCCGCCTACGGCATCCCATGGCAGGTCTTGGCCGCGATCAACGAAGTGGAGACCGACTACGGACGCGATCTCAATGTCTCAAGCGCCGGCGCCGAGGGCTGGATGCAGTTCCTGCCAAGTACCTGGGGCCAGTACGGGGTAGACGTCAACAACGACGGTTTTGAGGACCCCAACAACCCCGCGGATGCGATCTTCGCCGCCGCCCGCTACCTCAAGGCGGCCGGCGGGGACACAGACATTCGCGCTGCGATCCTCGCCTATAACCACTCCCAGGCCTATCTCAGCTCGGTGCTCTTGCGAGCGCGCCTGCTGGGGGGCACGCCGGCAGAACTGCTCGGAGCAGTCACTGGGCTGACCGAAGCCCGCTTCCCCGTATACGCGGCCTCCCATTACGACGACACCTTCCCCGCCACTGAAGGCTCCTCGCCACATACGGTGCCCGGCACCACGATCGTCTCCCAGGACGGGGCCCCCGTCATCGCCGTCCAAGACGGCGTGATTACCCAGATTGGCGATGCGGGCCCGCTTGGGCGCAGCATCTCCCTCAGAGACGCCTACGGCAACACTTACGTCTACTCGGAGCTGGGCAGCACCGCAACGCTCTATCCGATGCTGGAAGCGATCGAATCCAAGTCCGGCCCTAACGGACACGCACTTGCGGTTGCTTCCTCGACGAACCTGGGCTCCAAGATCGCCCGTCGCGGCCCCTGGGCACCCACGGCCGCCGCCAGCGGGGCAACGCGCGTGTTCAGATCAGGCTCGGAGAACGTCTATCTACATCCCCTTCGCGTCGGAGCCCACGTGATTGCCGGCACCGTAATCGGTCACGTCGGGGCCGGGGTCGAACCGCACATCGTCTTCCAGATCAGGCCGGCCGGCATCGGTACGCCGCTGGTCGACCCCAAGCCGATCCTCGACGGCTGGGTCAAGCTGCAGAGCTCCTCCGTCATCAAAGCCAAGGGTCGCGACCCCTTCGCCAAGATCTCGGCCACCCCCGGGCAAACCTTGCTCGAGTCAAAGACCCAGCTCGAGCAGCAGGTCCCGCGCGAGGGCTCCATCCACCTGGCTGCCTGTGAGCGGCGCTTGATCGCCGACGGCCGCGTCGATCGGCGTGTGTTGGCCACGCTCGCCTTCCTTTCGGCCTCCGGACTGCACCCGAGCGTCTCCTCGCGCACCTGTTCCACCTCAGTCAGCGCGCGCCAGATCGGCGGCGCCGCCGAGGCGGGCCGCTCGGCCTCGGCTTTGGCCTCCGCTTCCATCGGCGACGCGCTCGACATCTCGGAGATCAACGGGACTTTGGTCGTCGGTCCCGGTGGAGAGGCATCCGTTGCGACGCTTGCCCTACGAAAGCTAGCGGCCTTGCAAGGCGTCATGAAACCGCTTCAGATCGCAAGCTCGATCCGTCTGACAGGCGCCCCACGCACCGTCGTCCTGCCTGGCTACGCAGGCGTGATCCGCATCTCCTTCTCCCCTTTGCAGGGCACCCAGGCCCACGCCGCCGACGCCGCCGCCTCCTCGGGTCTGACCCCGGCCGAGTGGCTCCAGCTTGTGGCTCGCCTTGGCCAGGTGCCCGACCCCACTGTCAGCGCCAAGCCCTCGCCCGCGGCGATCCCCGACCATTCCGGCGCCGCCCCGTCCACTTCCGCGGCGGAAGGCAACTAGCGATGGCCACCACGGCACCCCCAGGCCCTCCGGCATCCGCATCGCCGCCGTCGCTCGGGCCGCCGCCGCGGCGCGCGCGCAACGTTCGCTTCGCCGCTTTTGGAGCGCTGGCCGCGATCATCATCATCGTGCTCGCGCTCGTGCTCATCGGCAACAAAGGCGCGACCTATCAACTGATCTTCCCCGAAGCCGGCCAGCTCGTTCGCGGCGATCAGGTGCAGGTAGGCGGAGTGCCGGTCGGTTCGATCAAGGACATCACTCTGCTCTCCAATTACAACGTGCGCATCACGATCAACGTCGAATCCTCCGTGGCCCCCTTGCACCAGGGCACGACTGCGGAAATCAGGGTGCCTTCGCTGTCCAGCGTCGCCAATCGATATATAGCGCTTTCGCCCGGTCCAAACAACCGTCCAGCCATACCAGCCGGCTCGACATTGCCGACGACCGCCACTCACGGCGTGGTCGATCTCGACCAGCTGTTCGGCATCTTCAACGCAAAGACCCGCAAGGGCTTGCAGCAGTTGATCAAGGGCTCGGCCGAACAGTACGACGGCGTCGCGCCGCAGCTGCAGGAAAGCTCGCGCTACTTCCCGCCCGCCCTAGCCGCCTTCGACCACGTGCTCGCCGAGCTTGGCCGCGACCAGAACACATTCTCGAGCTTCCTCGTCGAAAGTGCCAAGGCGACCACCGTGCTGGCGGCCCACGGCCAGCAGCTGACAGAACTGGTCAGCCACGCCGATACCGCTCTGGGAGCCCTCGCCTCCCAGCAGTCCAATCTGACCGCGGGCGTGAAGGAGTTGCCGATCACCTTCAAAGAAGGCAACCGCACATTTGAACAGCTGCCCGCCACACTCGCCGACCTGACCAAGCTGGTCAACGCCGCCAAGCCGGGCGCGCCCCTACTCGGACCGTTCGTGACCAAGCTGCGCCCGCTCGTGATTGCGGCCACCCCGGTCCTCGGCGACTTCAGCGAAGCGCTCTCAAAGCCGGGATCCAGCAACGACCTCACCGAAACGGCATTGGCCCTGCCGGGCCTGGCCCAGGCGCTTGTGACCGCGTCGCCCAACGGCGTTCGTGCCGCCGAAGAATCCCTGCCGATAACGGCTCTGTTCGGTCCCTACAGCCCCGATCTTCAAGGCCTCGTCCGCTCCTTCGGTCAAAGCACCGCCTACTACGACGCAAACGGCCACTACGCCCGTGTCGGCGGCCTGTTCCCCGACTTCGCGCTCGGGTCTGAAGAAACGCTGAAACCGACCAACCCTTCCCAGGTCGTGGCCGGCCTGAAGACCGGCCAGCTGCGTCGCTGCCCGGGCGCCGGCACCCAGCCCGCGGCCGACGGCTCCTCACCATTCGCCGACAACGGCCAGCTTGGCTGCGACCCCTCACAAACACCATGAACAGGCGTCGCTCAAATTCGCTGGCGGGCAGCCCGCTTCTGATCGGCGCGATCACGACTTTGATCGTGGTCGTCGCCGTGTTCCTCTCCTACAACGCCAACAACGGCTTGCCGTTCACGCCTACCTACGACATCAAGGTGCAATTGCCGGAGGCCTCGGGCTTGCAAAAGGGCAACCAGGTGCGGATCGGCGGCGAGCGTGTCGGCGTAATCAGTGCGCTCAGCCCCTACCAGGACCCCAAAACAGGACGGGTGACCGCGATCATCTCGCTCAAGCTCGAAAAGAAAGTGGAACCATTGCCGGCCAACACCCAAGCGCTGGTGCAATCGGTCTCCACGATCGGCCTCAAGTACCTGTCTCTGGAACGAGGCAACTCGACCCAGACCCTTAAGGCCGGCGCCACGATCCCCGTCTCGCAGACCAAGGAACCGGTCGATCTCGACCAGTTCTTCGACATGTTCGACGAAAAGACGCGCTACGCCAATCAGGTGAACCTGACCACCTTCGGCAACGGCTTGGCTGGGCGCGGGATTGGGCTCAACGAAACGCTCGCCACCCTGCGGCCCCTCGTGACCAACGCGATCCCGGTCCTTCACAATCTGGCCTCGCCCCAGACCGGTTTCGGGCAGCTGTTCGTCGCGTTCGACCGCGCCGCCAAAGAAGTAGCGCCCGTGGCAAGCGAGCAGGCCAGCTTCTACAGCAATCTCGACACATTCTTCACTGCCTGGGCTAGCGTCGCGCCCTCGCTCGAACAGGCCATCGTGGAAGGCCCGGCCACCCTCCATCAGGCTACCTACTCGCTCCCCTTCCAAGCCGAATTCGTCAACAAGAGCGCCGACTTCATGCGCCTCTTGCGTCCCAGCGCGAAGATCCTCACAACCGTGGCGGCACCGCTCGGCCACGCCTTCGAAGTGGGCGCCGTCAACGTCCGTGCCGCCACAGCCTTGAACCACGAGGTCGCCGAAGCTACGCAAGCGGTCGCCGAATTTGCCAAGAACCCGATCGTCACCACCGGCCTTGAAGACTTCACGCAGACACTGGGCTTGGGCAACCCGCTCTTTGCCGGACTGGCGCCGGCCCAGACGACCTGCAACTACGTGACGCTCAGCTTCCGCAACATCGCAAGCCTGCTCTCGGAGAGCGTCGGCGTGGGTACGCTCGGTCGCGCCATGGGTGTGCTCTCGCCCAACGGCCCCAACAACGAGGGCGCACCGTCTTCCTCCTACGCCAACGGACCGTCGGTCGACCATTCTCCGGGCGTCACGCCCGGCACGGTCGGTCCCCTGGTCGACAACAACCACCTGCACGTCAACCCCTACCCGAACGTGGCCGGCCCAGGTCAGTCCCACGAGTGCGAAGCCGGCAACGAGCCCTACAAGATCGGCCAAGCCGTGATCGGCAACGTGCCCGGGAACGTCGGCACCAAGACCGAAGACACCGAACGCAAGAACGACCTCTTCGGCGAAGAATATCCGGCCTCCACGCTCGAAGCCCTCGGTCTGAAGACTTCGAAAGGGGCCAAGAAATGAGTCGCGTGCGCTGGTGGAAACGCTATGACGACATGCCCGTCGTCGATCTGCAGAAGTCGAATCCCGTTCGCTTCGGCCTGATCGTGATCGTGATAACCGCGATCGTCGTCTACTTCGGCTTCACCAAGCACATCCCGTTCAAGCACGGTTTCCGTCTGAAGGCCGTATTCGGCACGGCGGTCAACATCAGCCCCAAATCGCCGGTGCGCATCGCGGGCGTCAATGTGGGCAAGGTCACCTCGGTGCAGCGCGAGGGCAACACCGGCGTGGTCACCATGGAAATCACCAAAGGCGGCCTGCCGATCCATCAAGACGCCACGCTCAAGATCAGGGCGCGCATCCTGTTGGAAGGCAACTGGTTCGTGGACCTGCAGCCGGGCACCCCGACCTCGCCCACGGTCTCCTCGGGCTACACGGTCCCGATCACCCAGACATCGGACCCGGTTCAGCTCGATCAGATCCTTGACGCCTTGAATACCAGCACGCGTTCAAATCTGCAGACGCTGCTCGCCGAATACGGCTCGGCGCTTACACGCAAGCCAACCCCGGCCGAGAACGCCGAACAGAACCCCGCGGTCCGCGGCCTAAACGGCGCCCAGGCGCTCAAAAAGACCTATTACGACTCACCCCAAGCCCTGAAGGGGGGCGCGATCGTCGGCCAGGCGTTCGGAGGCGTCGAAGAGAACGATCTCTCCAAACTGATCTCCGGCGGCAATCAGCTCTTCGTCGCCCTCAATCGCGACGAACAACAGCTCGGGGAATGGGTCGACAACTTCAATACCTTCCTCGGCGCTTTGTCGGACGAATCGACAAGCCTGTCGAGCGCCGTGGCCTTGCTGCCAAGCACGCTCCACAACGCTTCCAGCGCATTCGCCAACTTCAACGCTGCCTCGCCCGCGATCCGCAAGTTCTCACTCGACTTCATACCCGGCGTCGAACAGACACCCGCGACGATCCGGGCGGCCTTCCCATGGATCGAACAGACCCAGGCCTCCCTCGCTCCCAGCGAGCTGGGCGGGGTTGCCAAGGGCCTGCGCGAAGCGTCCCCCACGATCGCCGGTTTGATCACCCCTCAGCCCGCCTTCTTCAAACAGGTCGACCTGTTCTCTCAGTGCCTGAGCAAGATCTTCTTCCCGGCCGGCAACACCAAGATCCAGGACGGCGCTAATACCTCGGGCGTGGAAGCCTACAAGGAGTTCTGGTACTCGATGGCCGGCCTGGCCGGGATCGGACAGAGCTTCGACGGCAACGGCCAGACCACCCGCTTCCTTATCGAGACCGGTGAACAGACGCTGCGCTCGGCGCCGGCCACAGTCGTCGGCGCCCCGACCAGCGGCAAGAAACTGCCCTTGCTTGCCCACACCTCACAGGCGCCCTTGGGCACCAGTCCCGCCTTCCCGGCGAGCGAGCCGCCATACAAGCCACTCGTGCCTTGCTACACCCAGACCCCCCAAAACTTCAACGGGCCGCTGTCGCACGGCCCCGCCGATGGGACTCAGCCATGACCCCCGACCAAGAGCATCAGGGCGAGCGCGGCCTGGGCGACCAGATCGCGCGCTACCGCACAGCCTTCATCTCGGTCGTCGCGATGGTCGTGATCGCGCTGTTCGTGGGCGGCTACATCCTCTCCAACGAGCGTCTCTCCCTGCCCGGCTGGGTCCCCGTTCTGGGTAAGGAATACGTCACGCTCAAGGCCGACTTCCGTACCGCCCAGGCGGTCACGCCCGGCCAGGGCCAGGCCGTCACGATCGCCGGCGCCAAGGTCGGCGAAATCGCCAGCGTCCAATCTAACGAAGGTAACGCGCTCGTGACGATGAACATCACTCCCAAGTACGCGCGCTACATCTACCGCGACGCCACGATGCTGTTGCGCCCCAAGACCGGTCTGAAGGACATGACCGTCGAGGTCGATCCCGGCAACCCGAGAGCCGGCCGAATCCCCAGCGGCTTCACCGTGTCCCAGTCCAATACGGCCCCCGACGTCAACTTCGAGGAATTCCTGGCGAGCCTCGACGGCGAAACGCGCGCCTATCTACAGGAGCTGATCGCCGGAGCGGGCGAAGGCCTCAAGGGCAACTCGGCCAACCTGTCGGCGACCTTCAAGCGCTTCGACCCGATCTCCCTGTATACACGCAAGATCACCGCGCAGCTGCAGCTACGCCACAAGAACATCGAACGGGCAGTCCACAACTTCCAGCTGATCGTCAGCGCGCTCGGCAACAAGGACACCGAAATCTCGCAAGCGATCGACGCCTCAAACGCGGTATTCCAAACCTTCTCCGAACAGGACCAGAGCTTTAAGCGGACCTTGCACCTGCTGCCCGGCGCGCTTGCGAAGACCAAGAACGGGCTCGGCAAGCTCGCCACCGCCGCATCGGTGACCGGCTCGACCCTGACCAAGCTCGAGCCGTTCGCCAACGCGCTGGCCCCAGCCCAGGAAGCTTCACGCCAGTTGTTCAAGACGAGCACGCCGATCATCAAGAATGAAATCCGCCCGTTCGCGCGCGAAATCCTGCCGATCGTCAATCAGCTGAACCCCTCATTGAAGGAAATTGGCGAAGCCTTCCCCGGTCTCGAAAAGAGCTTCGGTGTGTTCAACGAATTCCTCAACGAGCTCGCCTACAACCCCGGACCCAACCAGGGCGGCTTCCTGTTCTTCCTGACCTGGGCAAACCACGACCTCAACAGCGTGCTCAGCACTGCCGACGCCCATGGCCCGGTAGGACGCACCGTCCTGTACGCAAACTGCGAAGTGCTGCCGATCTTCAAGGGCGTCGGCACGATCAACCCGACAGTGCGCCTGCTGATCGCGCTGCTCAACCCACCCACCGAAGCCGAATGTGCCGCCCAAGGCCTGAGCTCCGCGGCCACGACCGGCGTAGCCGCGGCCGCCCACGTTGGCACCCACACGAAACGGTCCGCCGGCTTCACCTTGAAACTGCTCGGCTCCAAGCACAGCGCCTTCGGGCGGATCGCTACCGCGAGCGAGGAAGGTCGCTAGATGCAAAAGCGCGCGCCCACCTTGGCCAATATTCTCGTGATCGTCCTGTTCGCCCTCAGCTGCTTTGGGCTGCTCCTGTTCCTGTGGGAGTCCTTCGGGGGCGCCGTTCCGCTCAAGCCCAAGGGCTACCGCTTCACGATCGCTTTCCCTCGGACGCTCGCGCTGGCCGAACAATCTGACGTGCGCATCAGCGGCGTCAACGTCGGTCACGTGATCAACCTCTCCTACGACAAGGACGGGCGCGCCCACGTGACGATTGAAATCGCCAGCAAATACGCGCCGATCCCCTCCAACATGCACGCCATCCTGCGCCAGAAGACCCTGCTCGGCGAGACCTATGTGCAGCTCAAGCCCGAGACTACCGGCGCTCCGTCGCTGCCCGATGGAGGCGTGCTGCCAAACGCCCAGGTCGAACCGGCGGTGACGCTCGACGACATTCTGGCCACGCTGACTCCCGAAACGCGCAAGGCCTTCCAAGTGTGGATGCAGTCCCTGGCCGAAGGCCTGGGTGGCAAAGGCGAAGAGATCAACTCATCGTTCGCGGTCATCCAACCTTTCGTCGAAGACGCCAACAAGCTGACCGAAGTCGCCGCCTCCCAGGAGGGCGCGCTCACGGCGAGCATCCACAACACGGGCGTCGTCTTTGACGCCTTGACGGCGCGCGAGGGCGAGTTCCGCGGCTTGGTCTCCAACGGTGAGCGTGCCTCCCACGCTCTCGCCGAATCAAGCCAGGCCTTCGCTCAGGCATGGCGCGAACTGCCCGCCTTCCAGCGCAATTCACGGACCGCTCTTCGCAGCCTTGACGCTTTCGCGACCAACACCGTGCCCCTGTATGACCAGATACGCCCCTTCGAGGAAAAACTGACCCCGCTCTTGCAGGCCGTCAAGCCGTTCACGCCACCTTTCAACGCACTCTTGACCTCGCTCGGACCGTTCACCAAAGCCGCCAAGACCGGTCTGCCGGCGGTCAAGAAGGAGCTCAACCTGACCACCCCGCTGCTGGCCGCCACAAGCTCGGCGCTGCACAACTTCAACCCCTTCTTCCAGTACGCAAGCGACTACGTGCCTGAGATACAGGCCCTGTTCGCCAACGCGACGGCTGCCACGCAGACCCACGAAAAAAACGCGAATGTTCGCGGTGGCCCACAGCAGCATGTCCTCAAGGTGATGAACACGATTACGCCCGAAGGTCTCACCGTCTATCAGCAGCGGATCGGCACGAATCGCGCAAACGCCTACCCCCAGCCTGGAGCTTTCAACTCGATTGCCAGCGGTCTATCGGTGTTCAGCAGCGCCTCCTGTGCCAACTCCGCCCCCTCGCTGAGCGGGCCGACCGAAACGGAACCGGAAGAAAAGGCAAAAGCAATCAACAGAGAAATCATCGAACAGTTGATTGGGCTGGAACCGCGCCCCCGCGACAAAACGACTGGTCAAATCGTTGGCGCGCCCATCGAAAACCACACCCTGTTCGCGCCGGCCGCCAACAACCCCGAAAAGCCCGGCAACGTGATCCCGGCGCCCGCCTGCAAGCAGCAGGCGCCATTCACGTTCAACGGCGAAACAAGCCAATATCCGCACGTCACGCCTTCGAAATAGGCGGCGGCTCAGGTCCGCGATAGGCCTGGCGGCTCAGGCCCGTCGATGTCCGGCGCGCTTCAGCCGAGGCCAGCAATGGCGGCGGCGCGATCGTGTTCGAGGTAGGGCAGCAGCGCGAAATAGGTGAGGTCAGCGTGCAGGGCCGGCAGTTCGGCGAGCTTCCCCTGCAGTGCGCGTCGGTGCACGATCGAGGCGATACCGCCCACGATCGCTTCCGAGGTCTGCTTCGGTAGGTGCCCGCTGTTGACGCACAGAGTGCGGCCCTCCTCCAACAGCGCAGCAAACAGGCTCAGCGCTTCGCGATGGCGCTCGCAGGCCGCCGGACCAGCCCCGAGCATCTCCACGAATAGGACATCCGCGGCGTCCGGGTGCTCCGCAAGGTTGCTCAGCAGCCCCTCGAGGGCCCTGCTGACCCGCTCGGGCCAGGGCCGGGCTTGGGCGAACAGTGCTATGGCGGAGTTTTCGCCACGACCTATCAAGCCATCGATCGCCTGCATAAAGCAGTCGTGCTTATCTCTGAAGTGCTCGCTGAACACCGCCTCTGGAACTTCGGCTCGCGAGAGCAGACGGCTCACGGTGGTGCGGTCGTAGCCGCGCTCGGCGACCGCCTGGATCATCGCGTCGAGCAGGCGCTCACGCGGGTCACCGCGGGGCCGGTTCGCAAGGGCCGCGGCTGCGGCCTTGGCTCCTACACTCGCGGGCGAATCATCCGTCCGCGGGTCCTCTGTCCACCCTGCATCGGCGCCGGAGCGCCTGTGCTCGAACATCTCCTACCTCCCAGATCCATCATCGTAAACCCGATGGACCCGGTATGTCAAGGGGATGTGTATGAGTCGGTACCAAAGCCTCGGTTGATCGGGCTCGCTCCGGTCACTAATATCTAGGGCCGTGGAGGGTGTCGAGGGGATTCATGGGGAGGACTCCGAGGGCGAGCCGTTGGCGGCGCCAGATATGCCCGTGAGCGTCGAGGACGAGGGGCACGAGGACCACTTCCAGTACCACTCCGCCGCCGACCTGGACCTGGCCGGCGAGGCCACGGACCGCGAGTGGTCGATTCGCTGCACGGAAGTGGTCAAGCGCCTGGCCGGCATCCCGGTGCTCAACGGTCTCAACGTCGCGATCCCCGACAACATGATCACGGTGGTGCTGGGCCCTTCGGGTACGGGCAAGAGCGTGCTCATCAAGCACCTGATCGGACTCATGTTCCCCGATTCGGGCAACATCGAAGTGCTGGGCAACTCGGTGCCCAAGCTGACGATGCCTAAGCTGTTGGAGTTGCGTCGCAGGATCGGCGTGCTCTTCCAGGACGGAGCCCTGTTCGGTTCGATGTCGGTGTTCGACAATGTGGCCTTCCCGCTACGTCAGCACACAGACATGTCCGAAGGCCAGATCGGTGAGCGCGTGCGCCGGCGCTTGGCGGATGTGGGCTTGGCCGACGCGATGGACGACGCTCCTTCGCAGCTCTCCGGCGGGATGCGAAAGCGCGCCGGCTTCGCGCGCGCTCTGGTGACCGAGCCCGACATCGTCATCTTTGACGAGCCCGACTCGGGGCTCGACCCCGTGCGCACGGCTCTCCTGTGCGATCTGATCCAGGAGATGCACGAAGCCAACGGTGGCACCTATATCGTCGTGACGCACAACATCGCCTCGGCGCGCCAGATCGGCCAGTACATCGCCCTCTTGTGGCGCGGGCGGATCGTGGAAGCGGGAGATGCCGAGCGGATGTTCTCCTCGGAGAACCCCTTCGTGCGCCAGTTCCTGAGCGGGTCGGCCAGCGGCCCGCTCGGCATGGACTAGACCCAAAAAGGAGTGCCCCGTGCTTGCGGGGGGTGTTGACCTTGCCGCACCGCGCTCAACCGTCTGTTGTGGCGTCCCATTCATATGCGAACATGTGTTCGCATGATTGTATGTGTATACATCCTCCGGTTTGCCCTGACGGTCGTCGCAGGCGGAGCAGAGGCGCTCGCAGGTAGGGAGCTGGCGCTTGCGCCGATGGTTGGAGGACAGATGCGTGTGGGGGAGGTATCAGGCGCCGCCGAAGCATTCGGTATCAGCGCCGGCATGCCTTTGGGGGAGGCGCTGGCGCGCTGTCCCCAGCTTGGCTTGATTCCAGCCGATCCGCTTGCAGTGGAGCAGGCGTGGGAGGAGGTCGTGTGCGCCTTGGAGGGCATCGGCGCCGCAGTCGAGCCTGCCCACGAGGGACTCGCCTACTTTGACATGGACGGCTTGCGGGGCTTGTATGGTTCGGACACCCACACGATCGCGGCCACGCGCCGTGCACTCGCTCGACCCACGCGGCTCGGGGTCGCTCCGACTCGCTTCGCGGCACTGGTAGCGGCGCTCAGCACGAACTCGCGCCGGGCCAAGATCCTCCAAACCCAGTCGGCGTCGCACTATCTGTCCGGTCGGCCGGTGAGCTTGCTCGGCTTTCGCGCCGACACGGAGATCTTGGTGGAATCGCTGGAGCGTCTCGGCGTGCGCACGCTGGGCGAACTGCGCAAGCTTGGCCGCCATGCCTTGGCCGACCGCTTCGGTGAGGCGGGAACGCTTGCCTACCGTCTCGCCGGAGGAGAGGACGGGCCGCTCGTGCCCCGCGGCGTGGAGGATCGCTTGGAAGAGTCCCTGGAGGTTGGCGATGCCGGCAGCGGACCGATGCTCGAGCGGGTGCTCGGCGTGCTCGTCGATCGTCTACTCGCGCGCCCTGAGCGCCGCGGCAGGAGCGTGCGAGTAGTCGTGCTCTCCGCGCGGCTCGTGAGTGGCGGCGCCTGGCGCGAGCGCGTCGTGTTCCGCCAGGCGCTCGGCGATAGCAAGCGCATGTGCCTGTCCTTGTCGCTGCGCTTGTCGCTGTTGCCGGCGCCCGCCGAGTCCCTGAGCCTCGGCGTTGAGCGCTTTGGTCCCGGGGGAGGAGAGCAACACACACTCCTGGAGCAGAGCGGCCAGGCGCGTCGCGAGCGTATGGGCGAAGCCGTCAGTCAAGTGCGCGCCGTGGCGGGGAGCCACGCGGCGCTACGAGCCGTGTGCATCGATCCGGATTCGCGTGTGCCCGAGCGCAGGGTTGTGCTCACGCCACTCCCAGGATGAGAACCCCTCGCGCCGACCCCCGTTCGCGGGAGCCAAAGACCCCCCGATCGGCGGTCGGGCGCCCTCGTGTCCTGAACACGCCGCGTGCGGCTCGGGTTCGTGCGCGGGATGGGGTCCCCGGGGATGTGAACGGCGAGCGGATCGAAGCTGTGAGGGAGTCGTGGTTGGTAGAGGATCGCTGGTGGACGGACACCCCCCTGCGCCGACGCTATTGGGAGCTGGTGAGCGTGCGCGGGCGCAACTCGATCGTCTTCCACGACCTGTGCTCCGACGGCTGGTTCACGCAAGGCCCATAGGTGAGATCGACCTCCGGCACGCCGCCATACGTAGAGCTGCACTGCCATTCGGCGTATTCGTTCCTGGACGGTGCATCGCTGCCCGAGGAGCTTGTTCTGCGGGCAGCCGAGCTGGGGCATACCGCGCTGGCGCTGACCGACCACAACTCGGTGTCGGGCTCGATGGAGCTGGCCCGAGCTGCGACGGGCGGCGTGCGGACGATCCACGGCGCCGAGATCGACCTTGATCTGGGGGGCGGCGATGCGACAGGCGAGGTGAGCACGGGTGTACGCGGGACGGCGAGCCGGGATCAGGCACACGCGCACCTGACGCTGCTCGTCGCCGACGCACATGGCTGGAGCAACCTGTGCCGGATTCTTACTCGCGCCCATGCGCACACCCGCGATGGCGCCGGCCGAGAGCGCGGCGAGCCCTCGATCGAGCTGTCCACTTTGCTTGAGCACTCTCGGGGCCTGGTCTGTCTGACCGGCTGCGCCGAGCGCGGTATCCGCGACGAGCCGACGGCGCGGCAGCTGCTCGACGCCTTCGGGCCGGGGCGCTTGAGGGTCGAGTTGCAGCGGCCCTATGCCCGTCATGACCGCGCTCGCAATCGCGCGCTCGCCGCACTCGCGCGCCGGCTGGGTGTCGCATGCGTGGCCAGCGGCAACGTGCACGCCCACGACCACTCGCGCGCCGAGTTGCAGGATGTTTTCGTCGCGCTGCGCCACCGCACCACGCTCGACGCCTCAGAGCCCTTGCGGCGTGGCAACCACAGTCACGTCATGACTACCCCGCGGGCGATGGCCGCTCGCTTCGTCGACCACCCCGAGGCCGTGCGCGAGACGCTGAACCTCACAGAGCGATTGCACTTCGATTTGACTAAAGACCTCGGCTACAGCTATCCCGGGGCCGAGGACGAGAGGGCTGTCCAAAAGTTGGAGGACTTGTGTAGGGCGCGCCTGGATGAGCGCTATCGGTCTGGCGTCGGGTCGGATGGGCGCGCGAGCTCAAGCGCGGGCGGTATGCGGGCGCAAGCGCTGGTTCGTCTCGAGGACGAGCTGTGTGTCATCTCCAAGCTCGGCTTGGCCGGCTTCTTCCTGTTGCATCACGAAATGTTGGAGCTGGCGCGCGAGGTGGCCTACGAGGTGCGCGATCGCGACTCGGCCCGGGCATTACTGGCGCCGGGACGTGGCAGGGGATCTTCGGTGTCCTCGATCGTCTGTTACCTCACCGGTCTCTCGCACATCGACCCGATCGAAAACGATCTGCTGCTCGGGCGCTTCCTGCACGAGGACCTGCGCGAGCTACCTGACATCGATCTGGACTTCCCGCGTGAGATTCGTGCTGCCTTGATACCGCGTGTGCACGAGCGCTTCGGAGGAGACCGGGCCGCGCTGGTGGCAGCCTTCCCGACATTTCGCGCGCGCGGGGCGATCCGCGAGTTTGGCAAGGTCCTTGGCCTGCCCCCGGCCGAGGTTGAGCGCGCTGCACGAACCTCTGATGGCTGGGAGCGTCACGCCGAGCACGACCTCCCCGACGGATCTCCGCGCTGGCGCTGGTTGGCGCGTTTGGTCGAGCAGGCTTACAGGTTGCCACGCCACCTGTCTCAACACCCGGGCGGAATGGTGATCTCCACCAAGCCTTTGATCGACTGCTGTCCGATGGCGCCGAGCGCGATGGAGGGCAGGCAGATGGTCCAGTGGGACAAGGATTCCTGTGCCGACGCCGGTTTCTTGAAGATCGACCTGCTCGGGCTGGGGATGCTCTCGGCGGTCGAACGCTGTGTAGATGAAATCGACCGTGTGCACGGGAAGCCAATCGATCTATCGCGCATACCTTTCGACGACGACGCCACATTCGCGGAGATCAGGCAGGCCGACACCGTCGGCGTCTTCCAGATCGAGAGCCGCGCCCAGATGCAGTCCTTGAAGCGCACCAAGCCGGCCAACCTGCAAGACCTGACGGTTCAGGTGGCGATCGTGCGGCCCGGACCGATCCAGGGCGGAGCGGTCAACCCCTACATCGAGCGCCGCTCGCGCCTGCTCGCCGATCCGACCTATGAGCCGCCCTACGAGCATCCCGCCTTGAAGGAGGTCTTGCGCGAGACGCTCGGCACGATCATCTTCCAGGACCAGGTGATGCAAGTCTCAGAAGCGTTCGCCGGCTTCACCCCCAGCGAGGCCGAGGGGTTGCGGCGCGCGATGAGTCGCAAGCGCTCCCAGGAGGCGATGCAGGCAAAGCGCGAGCAATTCGTCGCCGGCGCCATCGCCCACTCCGGGGCCGATGCACGGACGGCTGAGCGCGTATGGGAGATGGTCTCGGGCTTCGCCGGTTTCGGTTTCCCCAAGGCTCACGCCACCGCCTTCGGCCTGCTCGCCTACCAGTCGACGTGGCTGCGCGTCCATTACGGACCAGAGTTCCTGTGCGCCCTGCTGGGCGAGCAGCCGATGGGCTTCTACGCCCCCGACAGTCTCGTGCACGAGGCGCAGCGGCGGGGGATACCGGTGCTCGGCCTCGACGTGAACGCCTCGGAGGTTCTGTGCGAGGTGCAGCCGGCCGGCGAGCAACTTGGTGTGCGGCTCGGGCTCGGCTACGTCAAGGGCGCTGTCGCCGAGGAGGTGCGCGAGCTGGTGGCCGAGCGTCATCGGGGCGGCTCATTCCGCGACCTGGGCGATCTGGCTGCTCGCACGAGCACCAGCCGAGGCACGCTCGAGCAACTGGCCTGGTCGGGAGCGTGCGATGCGATCGCCGGCGGCCGACGTCAGGCCCTCTGGCAGTTGGGAGTCGCTTCAACGGGAGAGATCGCCCAGCAGGGAGTGCAACTGGCGTTGCCGGTCGAGCTGCCCGCCACCCCCGGTCTGCGAGCGCTCGACCGCTGGCAGCGGGTGCTTGCCGACTACGCCACCAGTGGTGTGAGCGCCCACGATCACGCGATGGCGGCCTTGCGAGCGCGCCTGCACGTGCCCATGCTCACCACCAGTGCCCAGCTGGGCCGTATGCCGCATGGCTGCGCGGTGACGGTGGCGGGCCTGGTGATCGCGCGGCAACGACCGGGGACCGCCAAGGGGACGATGTTCCTGCTGTTCGAGGACGAGTGGGGCGTCATCAACTTGATCGTGCCCAAGGCGGTGTACGAGGCCCGTCGCGCCTTGGCCCGCGCCGAGCCGCTCCTGTTGGCGCGCGGGCGCCTGGAGCGCCACGACGGCGTCACCAACGTGATCGTGCGCGAGATCGAGCCGCTCGAGCGATTCCTGGGGGCGGCCGGCTCCGAGGAGAAGAGTGCAGCCAATGTGAGCAGCCTCCCGCCGGCCAAGCGACCGCTGCCGGGGGCGGAGGAGGATACGGCTGAGCGCGAACCGGCCGAGCAGGTCGGTATGGAGGAAGAGGCAGGGAAGATGGCCGCCGGCATGCGAGCGGTGGCTCCGCCCGTACAGAGCTTTGCCTCGGGGCGGCGGCGGTAGGACCAGCGCCAAGCGGGTAGTGTGCCCTGCATGAACTTCCGCAAGCTCGGGTCGAGCGGCCTAGAGGTCTCAGAGATCAGTCTCGGCTCCTGGCTGACCTACTCGGGCGGTGTCGAGCGCGAGCAGGCCGAGGCGTGCGTGAAGGCGGCCTTCGAGGAGGGGATCAACTTCATCGACACCGCCAACGTCTACGGACAGGGCGCAGCCGAGACGCTGCTCGGCGGTGCGCTCTCCGGATACGAGCGCTCCTCCTACGTGCTCGCCACGAAGGTCTACTTCCCGATGTCCTCAACCGACAAGGGCCTGTCGGCCGCCCAGATCCATAAGCAGATCGACGCTTCCCTGAAGCGCCTACAAACCGATTATGTCGACCTCTACCAGTGTCATCGCTACGACGAGGACACCCCTTTGGAGGAGACCATGCAAGCGCTCACCGAAGTGGTGAAGGCCGGCAAGGCCAGGCACATCGGCTTCAGCGAGTGGCCGGTCGAGCGGATCGAGCAGTCCTTGGCCTTGCCCGACATGGCGCGCTGGGTCTCGAGCCAGCCCCAATATTCGATCCTGTGGCGCTCACCCGAGACCGAGGTGATCCCTCTGTGCGAGCGCGAGAACATCTCCCAGATCGTGTGGTCGCCCCTGGCCCAAGGAGTGCTCACGGGCAAGTACCGTCCGGGCGAGCAGCCGCCCGAGGACTCACGGGCGAGCAGCGAGAGCATGAGTGGCTTCATGGATCGACTGATGCAAGACCCCGTGCTCGAAGCGGTCCAACGCCTGCGGCCAATCGCCGAAGGGATCGGCCTCACGATGGCCCAGATGGCGCTCGCCTGGGTCTTGCGCCAGCCAAACGTCGCCTCGGCGATCGTCGGCGCGAGCAGGCCCGAGCAGGTGCGCGCCAACGCCTCCGCCTCAGGTCTCTCACTCGACGCCTCCACGCTCGCCGCGATCGACGAGGCGCTCGACGGCGTGTTCATCCGCTGAGTCCTGCTCGCTCCTAGAGAGGTTGGGCGTCCGTTTCCTGATCGTCCTCGCCCCGCGTCGATCCTTGCACGCCGGCTTAAGCGAAGCTTGAAACTGCGAGTGAGATAGAGCCGTTCCAGCTAGTGGTAGTCGAGCTGCTCGGCCTGCTCAAGGATCTTTGGCTCTGACTTGTCGTGAAAGCGATCGAGGACACCCGAGGCGAGCAGCTTCTCCCGGCCCGCTCTCGCTTGCTCAGCGGTGTCGAACTCGACTATTACGAAGACCTCGCCTGGCTCCTCGGCGTTCCGAAGAATTCGGTGGCCTTTCGCTGCCGAGCGTGTTCCGGGGGTGTCCTGGTCGAACATCGGCTTCCAGCGATCGTAGTCGCCTACATCTATGCGGGTGAGAATGAACGCCATGCCCTAGACCATCTCGCCCGGGAACCGTAGCTCGAACCGCTCGAGCAGTCCTGGGACGCTGTCTGGATCCATCTCGAGCTCGTAGCGGGCACAGAGCTCGCCGAGCGTTTGCGGGTCGGCTTGCGTTACGCCGCCGAGGTCGACGAGCGCCGCGAAGAACTGCTCGAAGCCCGCGGGGGAGATGATCTCCAAGATCCGTGCCGGCTCATCGCCTGCGTTCCAGAACGTGTGCCATTGGTTGCGCGGCTTGAAGATGAGATCGCCAGGATTGCCAATCACCACGTCCTCGCCCAGGAGAGCACCGACGCGCCCCTCGATTACGTAGCTGTACTCGTCCTCCCGCGTGTGTCGATGTAGAGGTGCAGCCAACGCTCGCGCTGACATCGGGTGTTCGACCATGGAGAACCCGCCACCTGCCTCATTCCCGTCGATCATGAACCGAACGCCGATGCTCCCCAGAAAGCCTGCCTTGCCGTCCTTGGGACCTACGATCTTTGTCGTCGTCGTTACCACAATTATCTTTGGCCTCTCGCTGAATGCTGCGTTAGCTCACTCGCCGAGGCCCTATCGGCCTGGCGTGCTGCTCGGCTGCCGCGACTACCGGGTCTGGAGATTGTGTACCGGGAACTCCTTCACGTCTGGCGGGTTCGGGAAACCCCGGTCGCCGAGGTCGTGAAGGCGAGGCATGAGCCGCTCGCCGACGAAATGGTCGAACGCCTCACGTGACTCCCAAAAATCGATCACACCCCAACCACCGTCGACTGGGCCGGCTGAATGGACAATCATTCCCTCGGGAGGGTTGCTGTCGATCTCCATCACACCGTGGGCGGCATCGTAATTCTCTTGCGTCCCACCGGCGAACTTGAGTCTGATGCCTACAGCCATCTTGGATCCCCTCTTCGAGTATGTACAGCCACCGTACTCCTTTGCGGGCCCCGAACGCAACAAGTGGCCAACTCGGCGCGATCGAAGGCAACCACCAGGGAAGAGAGCCCTTTCAGCCACCAAGAACCACGAAAGCTCGCCGCAGCCGGCACGGCCGGCCGCTTCGCGGCGGGCGCAGGCCCTTCGGCCTGCGCCGCTCGCTTTCGGCTTTTCTTATCCCTGCTTGACGGCCGACACCTCCACAAGGATCTTGACCTTGTCAGAGACCACCAGGTTGCCGGAGCCGAGGGCGGCGTTGAACTTGATGTCGAAGTCGGAGCGGTTGATCTGGGTGCTTGCCGACACGCCCACCCGGTCCTTGCCCTGGTGGTCGGTCTCGGCGCCCTCGAACGTGGCCTTCAAGGTCACCGGACGCGTGACGCCATGGATTGTGAGGTTGGCGTCGATCTCGAACTCGTCCTCATCGAGCGGTCTGATCGCCGTGGACTCGAACTCGATCTTCGGGAAACGCTCGACCTCGAAGAAGTCGGCTGAGCGGAGGTGCTCGTCGCGCTGGGGCTCGCGAGTGTCGACGCTCGCGACATCGACCGTGCCGAAAGCGCGCACGCCCTCAGCGCCCACCTCGAGAGTGCCCTCGAAGACTTTGAACTGACCCTTGACCGTGGCGATGCCCAGGTGCTTGACATGGAACTCGACACTCGAATGGACTGGATCGACCTGCCAGGCGCCCTGGGGGATTTGGGTTGTGGCTGCGGCCGGTGTGACTGAGGTGGTGGACATCGGATCTCCTTTTGATGACGGCACAGGACGAGCCGTGATGGTTGACTGCGCAATCTATAGCAGATGATTGCACACACAACTAAACGTCGGTCCATGCGATCCGTCGGGCCGCGTTCGTCGCGCCACGTCTCATCGCCCCGAGCCATTGCACCGATCCAGGCTCTCAATCCTGGCGGTCCCGATGTCAGGGCCGCCAGGTGCGCGACAATGGTCGACGATGCATGCCAAGCAGTCGACGCCACCAAGCAGTTGACGACCCAAACAAAGCTGGTCCTGTTCGATATCGACGGCACCTTGATCGACACGGGTGGCGCCGGAGCCCGCAGCTGGACTTGGGCCTTCGAGCGCCAGTTCAAACGAAGCGTGGACATAGCCGAACACTCCACGGCGGGCATGACAGATCCGGCCATCGGCAGGGTCACATTCACCGAGGCCATGGGGCGTGAACCGAGCGCCGAGGAGCTGGTGCGCCTGATGGCCAGCTATCAGGCGGTCTTGCCCGATTTCGTGGCGTCTTCGCCGGATTATCAAGTGCTCGACGGCGTCGAGGCTCTGCTCGAGCGCCTTACCGGCGAAGGGGTCCTCTTGGGGCTGACCACAGGCGGCCTCGAAGCCGCCGCGCACGCCAAGTTGGGGCGCGGGCAGCTCAATCACTACTTCTATATCGGGGGCTACGGCTCGGATTCGGAGGATCGAGTCGAGCTGACGCGGGCCGCGGTGACACGCGGCAAGCAGATGCGGGACGGCATCGATCTGAGCGAGGTCTATGTCGTAGGAGACACCCCACTCGACATCGCCGCCGCCGAGGGTGTCGGCGCGGTCTCGGTAGGGGTCGCCAGCGGCCACTACAACGTGCAGGAGCTGGGGGCCGCGGGCGCCGACCACGTGCTGGTCTCACTGGCTCATCCCTTCCCGGCCTGACGCCGGACCGGGCTTTAGCGTTAAAAGGCTGTGGCCCAGCTTTCGATCGAGACGACCTCCGAGACCGCCGCCTCGGTGGCCCAAGTGGCGGGGCGCATCGACGGAGCCTTGCGCCGTCTCGGCGAGGGTTGGATCGAGGGCGAGGTCACGCAGATCAACGTGCACCGCTCCTCCGGCCACGTCTATTTGACGCTCGCGGATGAGGCGGCCAGCCTCGACGCCTGCATCTGGAAGGGTCGGGCCGCGCGCTGCCTACCCTTGCCCACGCAAGGGGATCTCGTCCAAGCTCACTACGAGCGCATCAGCTTCTATGCGCCGCGAGGGGCCACCAAGCTCGTGCTCGACCACATCCGTCCCACCGGGGACGGCGAGTTGCTGCGTCGTCGCGCCGAGACCTTGCGACGCCTGCAGGCCGACGGCCTGTGCGACCCCGAGCGGCGCAAGCAGCTGCCGGCCTTCCCACGAAGGGTTGGGGTCGTGGCCGCCCGCAACGACGCCAACGTCGATGTCATCCAGGCTCTGCGCAAGCGTTTTCCGCCACAGGACATCGTCTTCTGCGCGGCTTCCGTACAAGGCGTGCACGCGGTCGGCTCGGTCATCGATGCTCTGGGCCGCTTGCAATCCACCGAAGGCGTCGACGTGATCGTCGTGGCGCGCGGTGGCGGCTCAACCTCGGACCTGCTCGCTTTCGACGACGAGCGTCTCTGCCGTGCGATCTTCGCCTGCGCGGTGCCCGTCATCACGAGCATCGGCCACACCAAGGATCGTCCCAACTGCGATCACGTGGCGGCCGCTTTCGCACCGGTCCCCGCCAAGGCAGCCGAGCTTGCCATCCGTCACTCGGCCGCCGATTTGCTCGACGAGCTCGACCGTCACCGTGTCGCTCTCGCCCGCGTACTCGACCGGCCCAAGCTGATGGTTGAGCGCATGGGCGAGCTTCTGCAAGCGTCGCGCTCTCGGGTGACACGCAAGCGGCTAGATCTGCTCGCGGCCCTGGATCGACGCTCGGGCGAAGCGATGCGCGAGCTGCATCGGCGACTCCTGACCCAACGCGAGGCGGTCGATCGCGACGCGAGCAGGATCGCCCCGGCGGCTGAACGCACCTTGGCACGTCATGCCGAGCGGGTCGCCGCGCTCGGCGCGGTGGTCGACGCCAAGGACTTTCGCCGTCGCGGCTGGGTCATGGCAAGCCAGGCAGGCCAACCGGTCAAGGGCGTTGTCGACCTACGCGTCGCCGACACGCTTGAACTGAGTTTCGCCGACGGCGAGGTCGCCGCCACGATCACCGATATCCAGCGAGAGGAGCAACCGTGAGCGCCGAGCGAGTCACTTTCGAGCAGGGCTATGAGGAGCTCAAGCGGATCGTCGCCCGGCTCGACGATCCCGAGCTTCCGATTCATGAGATGTTCGAAGGCTTCCGGCGCGGCAAGGGCCTGGAGAAGACGTTGCGCGCCTATCTACAGGAGCGCGAGGGTGAGCTGGCCGACCTCGAACAAGGCAACAATCTCGCCGAGTTCGAGATCGTGGCCGCATCAGCCGGTCAGCGGGGCGTGGCCGCTCCGAGCGGCTGAGGTTGCCGCCTGGCATCGCCGGGTCGGTCCGGCGTGTCGGCGTCTGCCGGCCGAGTACGCGCTGCCCCGGGAGGCGGCTAGCGGCTTTGCACGACAAGCGCCTGTGTCGCTCGTCCCACAGATCCAAGCTCGTCGTGGATAACGCTCTCGGCCCACCCGATCCCGTCGGGATGAAGCAGGGTACGAGCGTCCAAAGCCACCCATTCGCCCACGGGACGACGGTCGAGAGAGATGGTGAGGTCGGCGTTGATGAACAGGTACTCCTCAAACGGCAAGACGGTGGCTACGCCGTTGCCGAAATCCGAAGTGCCCACGAGGCGCGCCAGCGGGGTCAACGGCCTGTCCTGCAGCAGCGGATAGCGCAGCCGCATCCACACCTGCGCTGCACCGCCCGGGACGCGCTTGGAGCCGCTGTCCAGCTCAGGTAGTTCCCCAACCAATGGGGCGCCTTTCAAAAAGCGCATCTCCATCGCGGTCGAAGCAAAGCTCTTGTGGTCGGAGTCGTCCAGCGCAAAGCGCACAGGCTGTCCCCCGAGCGGTCCCTCGATTGCCTGGGCTTGAGCCGCCCGTACCTGGGCCAAAGCCAGCTCGGGCAGCTTCTCCGGTGTGGCGACCAAGCGCAGCGCGCTTGCCCTGCACACGGTCACGCCGTCTGCCTCAAGCTCGGCCTGCAGCGCTTGCACACGCCGCCCGGGTCGAGACAGACGCGTGGTCAGCTTCAGGGGAGCCATCGGCACGGGTCGCAAGAATTCGAAGGACAAACGCGCGAAAGGAAGCTCCTCGCCCGGCTGCATTCGCTCGAACTCCGAGGCGATCAGCGCGGCCGGGGCTCCTCCATGCAAAGCGCCCGGGTCCCAAGGACCGCGAGCGTGCTCGGTCGGCACGAACCTGTCGCCGTCGGCGACGAAGATGCTGTCGGTCATCGGATGAGCGTGTCCTGATAGCCGATCGTGCCGCTAGGCGGGAAGCTGGGCGGCGAAGTCCGCGAGCTTGTCGGGGTCGCGTAGCGGCGCGCCGTGCCCAAAGCAGACCAAGGCCGGCCTAAGCGCCGCCAGGCGGCGTGCCGAGGCGCGATTCTGGGCCGGATCGATCGCAAACATGTGCGGTGGCTCGTGCAGACCGGGGACACCGGTCAGCGTGTGCACGTTGTTGAGCACGTCGCCCAAGATCAGCACGCGATCGCGCTCGCGCCAGAAGGCCACGTGTCCGCGCGTGTGTCCCGGCGTCTCGAGCACTGTGAAGCCGGCGACCTCATCGCGCTCGCGCAGCGCCTTGGCGACGGGGTGGGGCGGACCGACCCAGAAGCGCTCCTGGGCGCGTTTCGCCCAGGCGGGCACGCCCGGCGCCGTGACTTTGCCGGGACTCTCCATCGCGGGAACATCGTCCTGACCGCACCACAACGGGATGCCGAGTCGCTCGCACACGACGTGACTACAACCCTGATGGTCAGGGTGCACATGGGTCAAAGCGTGCGCACTCAGCGGGCGACCCGCGATCTGCTTGAAGATACGTTTCTCGGCCTGTCTGGTGGCTGCGTCGATCAATACGTCGCCCGCCACGTACACGTTGATCGCGTTCGGAGGGAAGCCCTTCAGCATGTACACGTCCTCGGCGAGCTGCTTCATCGCGATCCTCCCTGCGGTCGGTTGCGCCCCACGGCCGATGACTACTGCGCCATCGGTCTTTTCAATCGCGCGACTGCTCCCAAGAGAATCCGCGCACCGCGAAGTAAACACCGAATGCCCCCCACAACGCGATCACGGCAAGTGCCGACAGGTTCGAGTTGAGGCTCTCGCCGGTCACCATCGCGCCCGATAGCCCATCGATCAAGGGCTTCAAGGGCAAGGCTTCGGCGATGTGGCGCACAAACGCGGGCGCGCTTTCGGAGTCGAACACGTAAAAGGACACGAACACGACCGGCAAGAAGACCGCGTTGACATAAGCGGCGGTCGACTCGAAGTTGGGGATCACGTGTGCGAAGGCGACGCCCAGCGCGGCGAAGCAGACGACACCCACGACCACGAACACGATCAGCTCGCCCCAATTCACAGGCCAGCCTATCCCGAAGATGAGCTTGCCCGCGACCGTGATGATCGCGATCTGCAAGGCCGTATTGGTGACCGCGTTGCCCGCCACGCCGCCGAAGTAGGAGATGCTGGGCAGGGGAGTGCCCCTGATGCGCTTGAGCACGCCCCGCTCGCGCAAGAACACGATGTTGTAGGCGAGTGCCGTGAATGTAGTTGACATCACGCTCATGCCCGCGATCGCGGGGACCAGCAGGTTCAGGTCGTGCTGGTTGCCGTTCAAGATGACCCCGCCCGCCGCCAAGAACAGCAAGGGCAGCGCGAAGTTAAAGAAGGCCGCGCTCGGGTTGCGCCAGAACATGTGGCGCTCCAGGCGATACTGGCGCCAGGTGAGTGCCAAGGCGTCAGGCATGGGGGGTAGGTCTTTCGCAAAGGGGTGCCCTGCGCGTGCGTGTGTGTGCGCGCGCGGGGCGCTCTCTTGTGGGGTACACAATGCGAGCGGCTTCAGGCATCGGCGGTCAGCTCCAAATAGACGTCCTCCAGCGTGGGGCGCCCCACGCTCAGCTCCTCCAAGTGCTCCCCGCGGGCCAGGGCCTCGCCGGTGAGCTCGTGCAAGGTGCGCGTCGGATCGTCGCTCTCGATCTCGACCAGCTCGCCCCCTGAGTTGCGATAGGCGATCCGGTAGTGAGCGGCGCCCGCGCTCAACTCGCGCGGAGGACCGATCGCGAGCACCCGGCCGTCCTTGACGATCGCCACCCTGTCCGCCAAAGCTTGGGCCTCGTCGAGGTAGTGGGTCGTGAGCAGGATCGTCTTGCCCAAGGCCTTCAGCGAACGGACCGTCTCCCAAGCCGTGCGGCGCGCCTCCGGGTCAAAGCCGGTGGTTGGCTCGTCCAAGAAGATTAGCTCCGGGTCTCCGACCAAGGCCAGTGCGAAGTCCAGACGTCGCAACTGTCCGCCCGAGAGCTTGCGTGTGCGCACGTCCGCCTTCTCCTCCAAGCCCATCAAGTTCAACACCTCTCCGACGTCGCGCGGATGGGAATAGAAGCTGGCCCAGTGACGCAATGCCTCGCGTGGCGTGACCTGGCTGTAGATGCCGCCGCTCTGGAGCACGATCCCGATGCGCTTGCGCAAGGCCAGCTCGCGTCTTTGCGGATCGTGGCCAAGCACCGACACCGTGCCCGAGCTGCGTTCGCGATAGCCCTCCAGGATCTCCACGGTTGTGGTCTTGCCGGCGCCATTGGGGCCCAGTAGGCCAAACACTTCGCCTTTGCGCACCTCGATGTCGATGCCCCTCACAGCCTCGAACGAGCCGTAGCTCTTGTGCAGGTCTCGGACCTCGATTGCCGCGCCGCTCATCGGGTCAATCCTATTTCTGTTCCACTCGGCGCATGCGCCGAGTGGCCGACCGGTACATGTACCGGTCGGGGCGGCGCCCCCG
>JBAVYU010000088.1:0-11319 GCA_049588415.1 Solirubrobacteraceae bacterium | reverse complement strand
CGCCCGAGGCGCGCGCGACCGCCTGGGCGACCGCGCGCGTGCCCTGCGCGAACGGCTCGTACTCGAATGCGCCCATCGGACCATTCCAAAAGATTGTCCCTGCCCGTGCGATCTCGGTGCCGTAGCGCTCGATCGTGTCGGGCCCGATATCGAGTCCCATCCAACCGGTCGGTACCTCGACGCCCGACAGGATCCGGTGCTCGGCCTCGTTGGCGAGGCGATCTCCGATCACCAAGTCACTCGGCACCAGTAGACGGGCACGGCCAGGCTGCGGCGAGTGTGTGTCGCTGGCCTGCGCGAGCAGTTTGCGGGCGTGCTCGGTGTCCTCCTCGCCGCATAGCGACTCGCCGACCGTGTGACCTTGGGCACATAGGAACGGGAAGCACATCGCGCCGCCGATCATCACCACGTCGGCCAGCTGCAGGAAGCGGTCGATCACGCCAATCTTGTCGGCCACCTTGGCGCCGCCGATGACGGCCACGAGTGGACGCTCGGGGTTCTCCAAGATCCTCGTCAAAGTGCTCACCTCGCGTTCCAGCAGACGTCCCGCGGCGCACGGCAGCAGGTGCGCGACTCCGGCGGTGCTCGCGTGTGCCCTGTGGGCCGCCCCGAAGGCATCGTTCACGTAGATGTCGGCCAGCTCGGCCAGCTCATGTGCCAAGTCTGGGTCGTTGGCGGTCTCCCCCGGCTCGAAGCGCACATTCTCGAGTAGCAGGATCTCCCCGTCCTTCAGGCCTTCGGTAAGCGCCCGCGCGCGTGGGCCGACGACCTCCGGTGCAAGCGTCACCTCCACACCGGTCAGCTCGCGCAGGCGCTCGGCCACTACAGCCAATGACAGGTCGGCCTCGGGTCTTCCCTCCGGACGGCCTAGATGCGAGACGAGTACGAGCCTCGCGCAGGCGGCCCTCAGCTCTTCGATCGTGGGCAGGGCTTGCACGATGCGCGTATCGTCGGCGATGGCCCACGAGCCGTCGTGCTCTTTGCGCATGGGCACGTTGAAGTCGACGCGCACCAGCACGCGCTTGCCCTTCACCTCAAGTTGATCGATCGACTTCACAGCACGCGTTGGACGACATCGACAAGGCGGTTGGAGTAGCCCCACTCGTTGTCATACCAAGCGACGACCTTGAGCATGGTCCCGTCGATCACGGCTGTCAATTGCGAATCCACGATCGATGAATAGGGCGAGGAAACGATGTCGCTGGAGACGATCGGGTCCTCGGTATAGGCGAGCAGACCCACCAAAGGACCGCTCTGGGAGGCTCCCTCGAGTGCGGCATTGACCTCCTCGACCGTGGTCGGACGCTCGCACTCGACGGTTAGGTCCACGACCGAGCCGGTGGGCACCGGCGCACGCACCGCGAAGCCGTGCAACTTGCCCTGCAGCTCAGGGACGACCAGACCGATCGCCTTGGCCGCGCCTGTCGAGGCGGGGATCAGGTTGATCGCGGCCGCCCGCGCGCGTCGCAGGTCTTTGTGAGGCAGGTCTTGCAAGCGTTGATCGGCCGTGTAGGCGTGGATCGTGGTCATCAAGCCGTGCTTGACCCCTACGGTGTCAACGAGAACCTTCGCCACCGGAGCCAGGCAGTTGGTCGTACAGGAGGCATTGGAAATGACATCGTGGGCGGCGCGGTCGTAGACCTCCTCGAAGTTGACCCCTAGCACCACGGTCACGTCCGGATCGGTGGCGGGCGCAGAGATCACGACCTTCTTGGCGCCACCGGCCAGGTGCTTGGCGGCGTTAGGCCGGTCGGTGAACAGGCCGGTGGACTCGATCACCACGTCGACTCCCAAATCCGCCCATGGCAGGGCTCCGGGGTCGCGCTCGGCAAGCACCTTCAGCTCGTGACCGTCGACCACGATCGTGTGCTCGTCCTTGGCCTCCACCTCGCCCGGATAGGGCCCCAAGATCGAGTCGTACTTGAGCAAATGGGCCAGCGTGTGGCAGTCGGTGAGATCGTTGACCGCCACCCACTCGATCGCCTGTGCGTCCCCCCGAGCCATAGCGGCGCGGAATACGTTTCGGCCGATGCGACCGAATCCGTTGATTCCCACGCGTACGGACATTCATGGCCTCCTGACATGAAGAAAAATGAACGATGCCGGGCCTCAGGAGCATCGCTCCGTTGCCCGGCATGGGCGGGGAAGGCTATCAGCGGCTCACTCCATGGCCTCTGAACGCCTACCCGCCAACCTATCAACGCATTCCTTTGCGCTTGACTCGCGTTCGGCGCTAAGAGTCGCGAGTGCGCTTGTCGATGTCGCGGTGGGCGACGGCGACGGTGAGCTCGTCGCGATCGCGGTAGCGGTCGGCCAAATGCTCTGCTATCGCCACCGAACGGTGACGCCCACCGGTGCAGCCAATCGCGATCACCAAATGGGCCTTGCCCTCGGCCACATACTCCGGCAACAAGAAGTCGAGTAGAGCATGTAGGCGCTCCAAGAATTCCTCCAAGCGCCCGTCGCGACCGATGTATTGCAAGACACGCTCGTCGTGGCCGGTCAACTGGCGCAGGTCGTGCTCGTAGTGTGGATTGGGCAGAAAACGCACGTCGAAAGCCAAGTCCTCCTCGCGTGGAGGCCCGTGCTTGAAGCCGAAACTCATGAACGTGAGCGCCAGGCGGCCGGCGGCCTGGCGCGGCAACAGCTCATCGGCGATGCGCGAGCGCAACATCGCGGCCGACATGCCGGTCGTATCGATCACGAGATCGGCGCGCGAGCGCAAAGGCTCGAGCAGGGCGCCCTCGGAAGCCACACCGGCGGCGACGCTGCCCTCCGGCGCCAGGGGATGACGGCGGCGAGTCTCCTTGTAGCGAGTGGAGAGCGTTTGCTCGCCGGCCTCCAAGAACAGCACGTGATGGGTGATGCCAAGCGCCTGCAAGTCCTCGATCACGGCCGTGAGCGCCTCGAAATAGACGCCTCCGCGCACGTCAGAGACAACAGCGGCGCGCTCGACCTTGGAACCCTCGTGAACGAATAGCTCGACCAAAGAACGGATCATCTCGGGCGGGAGGTTGTCCACGCAGAAGTAGCCGGCGTCCTCGAACACGTTCATCGCCGTGGACTTGCCGGCCCCCGAATAGCCCGTGATGACGACGAGATCTTGCAGACGCGACACGATCGTCGGTCCGCTTGCGGGCTTGGGAGGCACGGGCCTGGTGGCGGCCATCTCCAGTCCATTGTGCAGCTTGCGCCGGGGGAAAGGGCCACCGGCGCAAGCCGAGATGCGTTGAAGGCCGGCCGGTAGACCTCCCGCGGGCAGGCTCAGCCCGCCCGGTGCAAGAGCGCATGGATATCGCGGGCGGTCTTGGCCGGCAAGCCGGGCACTCCCTGTAGCTCCTCGCGCGAGGCCGCAAGAATCGCCTCGGGCGAGCCGAAGTGGGTGAGCAAAGCACGCTTGCGCACCGGCCCGATCCCCGGCAGACCATCGAGTAGAGAGCCAGTCATCGCACTGTCGCGCCGCGTGCGATGGTGAGTAATTGCGAAGCGGTGGGCCTCGTCGCGGATGCGCTGCAATAGCTGTAGCTCGGGCGTAGAGTGATCGAGCACGAGCGGCTCGGAGCGCCCGGGCAGGAATATCTCCTCGATGCGCTTAGCCAGCGAAATCACCGCGACCCCACGTTGGCGAAAGCCCGCCAAGGGCTCCAGGCCGGCCGCCAGCTGCCCCTTGCCGCCGTCGATCACGACCACGTTGGGGAGCGAGGCGAAGCTGGGGTCATACGAGGGGTCGTGTGGGGAGAAGTCGGCCTGGTGCTCCCATTGGGCAAAGCGCCTGGAGAGCACCTCGCCCATCGAGGCGTAGTCGTCGGGACGGGCGGAATCTTCAATCGTGCGGATCTTGAAACGACGATAGTCGGATTTCTTGGGTGCGCCCGCCTCGAACACAACCATCGAGGCGACGGTGTGGGTGCCGCCCAGGTTGGAGATGTCGAAGCACTCGATCCTCACCGGCACGGCGTCGAGCCCGAGCGCAACCTGAAGACCCTCCAAAGCCTCGGCGCGGCGCTGGTGGCGACGCTCGTCGCGCAAGCGCTCCTGATCCAAAGCCAGCAAAGCGTTGCGATGGGCCAGCTCGAGGATGCGGTGCTTGTCGCCACGCTCGGATCCCCTCAGCTCAACCGGCCCGTCGCGTCGGCGCGAGAGGGCTTCGGCGAGAACGGGCCTATCGGCCAAGTCGCGCTGGACAATCAGCAGAGCGGGGATCGAAGTGGGGCCACCGTAATACTGGAGCATGAACTCCTCGCCCACCTCGGCGATCCCGCGCTCGGTCTCGTTTGAGAGATAGAACGAATGGCGGTCGGACAGCACGCCGTCGCGCACCTGAAACACTTGGGCATTGGCGTCGCGCCCGTCGACGGCTACCGCGACAGCGTCGAAAGTGCCGATCGACTCCTTGGCCACGCGCTGGCGTTCCATCAGCGAGCGCACGGCGCGCAGGCGGTTGCGCTCCAGCGTGGCTTGCTCATAGTCGCGTGCCTCCGATGCGGCGAGCATGCGCTGCTCCAGGTCGCGCTCGATCGAACTGAAGCGACCGGACAGGAAGTCAATCACGCCGTCAATGCTGTGCCTGTAGTCCTCCTTGGAAACGTATCCCACACAAGGAGCCTCACAACGCTTGATGTAGTAGTCCAAGCAGGGACTGCCGCTGCGCCGACCCGGCTCGGAGCCAGTGCAAGAGCGGTACATGAAGACCTTGGCGAGCACCTCCAAGGTGGAGCGCACGCGCTTGGCGCTCGAATAAGGCCCGAAATAGGCTCGCGCGGAACGATGACGCTCGCGGGTGAAGTAGACCCTCGGGAACTCCTCGTCCAAGGAGATCGCGATGAAGGGGTATGACTTGTCGTCGCGCAACCTGATGTTGAAGCGCGGGCGGTACTGCTTGATGAAGCTCTGCTCGGCCAGCAAAGCCTCGGCCTCGCTGGCCACGACGATGCACTCGATCGCGTCGACCGCCGCCACCATCTCGGCGTGCCCTGGGCTGGAGGGAACCTGGGCCTTGGAGAAGTGGGAAGCCACCCGCTTGCGGATCGACTTGGCCTTGCCGACGTAGATGACCCGTCCGCGTGCGTCACGAAACAGGTAGACGCCGGGTCGGTCGGGCAGCGTGCGCCGCTGCTCGACCAAGCTGGCGGGTCCTTGCTCGACCGGACCGCTCAATAGGTGCGCGAGTAGCGGTAAACAGCCAGCAGGGTGTAGGCGACGAGCCCTACCAGGACGAACCACACGAACTCGCCGAAGCTCGTCAGCCACATGCGCGAACGTGCCGCCGCCACCAGGATGCCGAGGGCCAACGCTCCGTAGAGCAAGGCCCGGTGGCGATCACCGAGGCCGTACAGATCTACGTGCCGTTCGCGATAAAGGCGGTAGGCGAAGTAAGCGAAGCCGGCAGCGAAAACAATCCACAGGACGGCCGCGAATGCTTCGGCGGCACGGCCCCCGCCCGGCAAGAACTCGACGACTGCCGCGATCAGGGCGATGATCGCAATGTTACGAAGTGTCTTCAGGCGGTCCACGGCAGGCTCCTCATGAGCCACCAGTCTAGTTGGCTGCACTTTGCCTCCGGTGGTCCTGTCTATTGCATATTTGGGGTGCCCCGCGTGCGCGCGCGGGGCACCCCAAATAGTGAACATGCCACCGTCGCCTGCCTGCGCACCCGACCACTCGATCTCCAGCGACTGGGACCGCGAACGTACAAAACCTCGCAATATGCGAAGTCATGCAAGAAGTCATGCAACGTTTCCCACACCTGACCATTTTTCCGCTATACTGCGTAAGCCCATTCGGTCCTAACCCGACCGAAACGAGGGTTGGTTGGCAGGCGCCGGGGTACTCGTCATTCAGGTCAGAGAGCCCCGGCGCCTGTTTTTAATCAGTCGACCAGGGCGCCGAGGTGCTCATAGGCCGCCTCGACAGCACGCTTGGCGGCCGTGTGACGCGCCTCCGACTTGGCAGCTTCGTACTTGGTTGCCCAAGCCGCCGGGTCCGCAAGCTCGTCTTCCAGCGCCTTCAAGGCAGTCTCGGCTTCTTCTACAGCCAACTCGGCCTTGCCCTGCTCGCGCAGGCGATTCTTGGACAGGCCGTTTGATTGTGTCCCACGAACAGTCTTTGCCTGCTTGACAGCGGACTTCTTTGCCGTGGCGTCATCTGTGGAGTCAAGACTGTCCGCGTCGGTCGTCTCCTGGGCATCCAAGCCCGCGCGCGCCGAAGGCACCAAATTTTTGTCAGGGCCGCCGTTTCGCCCCGCGCCGGCACCCGAGGCGAGACGCTCTTCGCGCACCCTGACGTACTCGGGCCAGCCGCCCTCGTAGCTGCGCAGAGAGCCGTCCTCGATCGCCACGGTGCGCGTGCCAACAGCATCTAGCAGGGCCCGATCATGGGAGACCAGGAGGATTGCGCCTTCGAAAGAGCGCAGAGCATCCTCCAAGGCCTCACGGCTCTCCAGGTCGAGATGGTTGGTGGGCTCGTCCAGGATCAATACGTTCGGCGGGCGCGGCGTGCCGTTCATCAGGATCGCCAAGGACAGCCTGCGGCGCTCCCCACCGGAGAGCCCGTCCAAAGGCTTATCGGCGTCCTCGCCCGAGAACAGGAAGCGACCCGCCAAAGCCCGGGCCTTGTTGGGAGAGAGGCCGGTGGCACGCCCGGCCGCCTCGGCCACGCTCTGGCCGACAGGTCCACCGGCGCCCAGCTCCTCGGCGTGCTGGGAGAGATAGCCGACGGACACGTTGTGGCCGGTGGAGAGCCGGCCCGCCGCGAGCGGTCGCACACCGGCCAAGGTCTCAATCAAAGTCGTCTTGCCGGCTCCGTTGGGCCCGACCAAGGAGACGTGCTCACCGCGCTCCAGCCACAGCTCAACGTCTTTCAGCAAGACGATCGGCGTGGTGGCGCCAGCCCCGGTGGCCACCTGCGCTGTAAGGGCACGACCGTCGGCGGTGCGGGGTGGGTGGGAACTGGATCGGGAGCCTCCCTCCTCCCCTCCCACCTCGATCCTGGCGTCTTGCAACTCGAAGATGACGCGACCGGTGCGCTCCGGGGACTTGAAGGAGAACTCGAGCGAGGCGGCGTCGCGAGGCTCGCGCTCGATGCGCTCGATCTTGGCTAGCTTCTTCACGCGCGACTGAGCTTGGCGCGCCTTGGTGGCCTTGGCCCTGAAGCGCTCGACGAAGTGCTCCATGCGTGCGATCTCGGCCTGTTGCTTGTCGATCGCCTTGCCCAAGGCGATCTCGCGAGCGGCCTGCTCGCGTCTCCAGGTGTGCCAAGTCCCGGCGAAGAAGCGCGAGCGTGATGAAGTCCCACCCACCCCGCCGCCGTACAACTCCAATACAGCGGTGCCCACGGCCTCCAAGAACCAGCGGTCGTGAGCGACGAGCATCACCGCGGCATCCAAGTCGATGAGCGTCTGCTCGAGCCACTCCAAGGACTCGATATCGAGATGGTTGGTGGGCTCGTCGAGCAGCAGGACATCCGCATTGGTGGCCAGTGCGCGGGCAAGCGAAGCGCGCGTGAGCTGCCCCCCGGAGAAGGTGTCCAGGCCGCGCTGCAAGTCGGCCTCGGAGAAACCGAGCCCGCGTGTCATAACCGTGGCGCGATCGCGCCACAGGTAGCCGCCGTAGGACTCAAGGCGCGCCTGGGCACGGGCATAGCGGTCGAACAGGCCGTCGTCGCCAGCGCCTTCGCTCATCTCACGCTCAAGCGTTGCCAGCTGCTGCTCGACGGCCAGCTCATCCGCACACCCGGATAGCACGTAGTCGCGCAACGACATTTCACGGTCGCGCGGAGGGCGCTGGTCGTGCAGGGCGATGCGCACACCCTTGGCCACGCTCAACTCGCCCTTGTCGATCGTGTCCTCTCCGGCGATCATGCGCAGCAAGGTCGTCTTGCCGGCGCCGTTGCGCCCGGCGATCGTGAGTCGTTCGCGGCGCTCCAGCTTGAAGGACACGCCGCCAAGCAGGGGCTTGCCGGCCATGTCCTTGTGCAGGTCTGAGGCGATCAGGAGGGCCACGTCGAGGATGGTAGGGGCCCTTGCACCTGGGCCAGGTGCCGCTAACTAGCTCCTAAGGGACCTTAGGGCACACTCAGAGGGAGCAGGCAAGCAAGTCGGAAGCCGCCTGAGGTAGGATCTGCTCCAACATGCGCCGCTTGCTCACCGTCCTCATCGCCTCGACCTTTCTGCTGCTCGTGCTCGCCCCGGCGGCGCTTGCCTACAACGATGGGCGCGGCTTCTATGGGGCCACCAACGACAAGGTGGTGACCAACGCAGGCTTCATCCTGATCATCTTCTTTCCCACTTTCGTGCTGCTGATGAGCCTCTTGCAGTGGCGCCTTGACAAGCGCAAAGACGCCCGCAAAGCCGCCCAGAAAGCACACGTCGGCGACGCCCGCTGGCGCGGCGGCTGGTAGCGCCCAAAGCGAGAATCGATGAGCGAGCCCGAGGCGCCCGATCCGAGCGCCGCTTCCGGGCCGGGGCGCGTCTCCCCCGTCTCCTACGAGCGCCGCGGCCAGGCCGCCGTGGTGAGCATCGAGCGTCCGGAGCGGCGCAACGCCGTGGACGGACCCACAGCCGTGGCTTTGCACGAAGCACTGGTGCGCTTCGAGGGCGAAGAGGACGCGCGGGCAATGGTCTTGTGCGGCGCGGGCGGAGTTGCGTTCTGTGCGGGCGCCGATCTGAAGGCGATCGACACTTTCGGGGATCGCTTGATGGCCGAGGGAGGCCCGATGGGCTTCACCCGTTTGACGCCGTCCAAGCCGACGATCGCGGCAATCTCGGGCTATGCCTTGGCCGGAGGCCTGGAGCTGGCTCTGTGGTGCGACTTGCGCGTCGCCACCGAGGGCTCAAAACTTGGCTATCCGGAGCGCCGTTGGGGCGTGCCTTTGATCGACGGGGGCACGCAACGCTTGCCCAGGATCGTGGGCCTCGGCCGCGCGCTGGACCTGATCCTGACCGGGCGCATCATCGACGCCGGCGAAGCTCACGCGATGGGTCTACTGACAGAGGTCGTGGCCGAGGGCAAGCACTTGGAGCGGGCTGTCGAGTTGGCCAACAACCTGGCCAAGTTCCCCCAGCGCACGATGCTCGCCGACAGGCGCGCCGCGATCGAAGGGTTGGGCATGACTTTGGAGGGGGGCCTTGCTTTGGAGGCCCAAGCCGGCCCAGACGTGTTCGCGGACGCGGTCGCGGGCGCGGCGCGCTTTGCGGGCGGCGAGGGGCGCGGAGGAGCCGGAGCGGGCGCATAGCGCCTATCCTCGGATGATCGACTTCGAGGAGAGCAGATGACCTACTTCGTGACGGGAGCGACCGGCTTCATCGGCCGCAGGCTGGTCGAGCGCTTGCTGGAGCGCAAGGGCAAGATCCATGTGCTTGTGCGCGAGGATTCGCAGGGGCGCCTGGACGAGCTGATCGAGCACTGGGAAACGGTCTGCGAGGCAACCGTGAGCAGGCGCATCCATCCCGTGCTCGGCGATTTGCGCATGCCTTTGTTGGGCCTCGAAGAGGAGCGGATCGCAGAACTCGAAGGTACGGTCGAGCACTTCTTCCATCTGGCCGCCGTATACGACATGACCGCGCCGGTGGAGCTGGATATGGCGGTCAACGTGGGTGGCACCAATCACGCCTTGGAGCTAGCGGCCGCGGTCAGGGCGGAGCGCTTCCATCACGTCTCCTCGATCGCGGTGGCGGGCGCCTACAAAGGCGTCTTCAGCGAGAACCAGTTCGACGAGGGCCAACGCCTGCCGTCGCCCTATCACGCGACCAAGTTCGAGGCCGAGCGCACGGTGCGCGAGCAGGCGCTCGTCCCGTGGCGCGTCTATCGGCCCGGGATCGTCGTGGGCGACTCAAAGACCGGCGAGATGGACAAGATCGACGGTCCCTACTACTTCTTCAAGGCGATCCAAAGGATGCGCCAAGTCGTGCCTCAGTGGATGCCGCTGGTGGGATTGGACCTGGGCAAGACGAATATCGTGCCGGTCGATTGGGTGGCGGGAGCGCTCGACCACATCGCCCACCAGGCGAACCTCGACGGCCAGGCTTTCCACCTCACCTATCCAGGACCGCAGAAGGTGGATGAGGTGATCAACGATCTGGCCGCGGCCGCGCACGCTCCTCGCTTTGCGGTGAGCGTGGACAAGCGGGTGCTCGACGCGATCCCGACTGCCGCGCTTTCGCTGCTGATGAAGGTGCCGCCGATACGCCAAGCCCGCCGACTGACCTTGCGCGAGCTGGGAATACCCGATGAGGTGCTAGAGCACCTCGATCTGGTGCCCACTTTCGACACGCGCCAGGCCGAGCAGGCATTGGCCGGCTCGGAGTGGGAGCGCCCACCGGCGCTGCGCGAGTACGCGGTACAGCTGTGGGACTACTGGGAGCGCGAGATGGACCCCAGCATCAGCCGTGGGCGCACCTTGGGCCAGGCGATCAAGGGCAAGCGCATCCTGATCACCGGAGCCTCCTCAGGCATCGGCAGGGCGACCGCCATCAAGGTGGCCGCGGCGGGCGGCATTCCCTTGCTGGTGGCTCGCAACGTGGAGAAGCTGGAGGAAGCGCGCGCCGAAATCGTGGCCGCCGGCGGGGTGGCCTACGTGTACGCGGCCGACATCTCCGACATGGACGAGGTCGACCGCTTGATCGATCGGGTTAGAGACGACCATCGCTACGTGGACATGCTCGTCAACAACGCGGGACGCTCGATCAGACGCTCGATCGCGCTCAGCTACGAGCGCTTTCACGACTTCGAACGCACTATGCAACTCAACTATTTCGGCGCGATCAAGCTGATCATCGGGTTGCTGCCCCAGATGCGGGCGCGAGGATTCGGGCACATCGTGAACATCTCCTCAATCGGCGTGCAGACCGCCCCGCCGCGCTTCTCGGCCTATGTGGCCTCCAAGGCGGCGCTCGACGCTTTCACGCGGGTCGTGGCCAGCGAGGTGATTGGCGACGGCGTCACTTTCACCACGATCCACATGCCTTTGGTGAGAACCCCGATGATCGCACCAACGAAGCTGTATGACGCCTTCCCGACGATCACTCCAGAGGAGGCGGCGGACATGATCTGCGAGGCGTTGCGCGCACGCCCCAAGCACATGGGCACGACCTTGGGCACGACCGGCGAGGTGCTCTATGCCGTGGCGCCCGGAGTGGTCGACCGCATCTTGCACCTCGCCTACAAGGTGTTCCCCGATTCGGCGGCCTCGCGCGGGGAGACGGGCACCGAGGAGCGCGCTTCTTTGGAGCAGCTCGCGATGGCGAACTTGATGCGGGGTGTGCATTGGTAGGAAGCCGGCGCCACATGTGGCGCCGGCCCGACCGGTACATGTACCGGTCGG
>JBAVYU010000087.1:0-17377 GCA_049588415.1 Solirubrobacteraceae bacterium | reverse complement strand
AGCCACATCGCCTCGACCGCGATCCGCCAGGACATCTTGCTCTGGCCGAGCTCGCGATCTTTGAAGACGATCGGCACCTCCACGACCTTATAGCCGGCCTTGACCGCCCGATAAGTCAGCTCGACCTGAAAGGCATAGCCTTGGGAGCGCACGCTGTCGAAGTGGATCGCTTCCAAGACCTCTCGCTTGAAACACTTAAAGCCACCCGTCAGATCCTTCACACGAAGACCCAGAACCCAGCGCGCATAGGTAGAGCCGCCCTCGCTGACCACACGTCGCAAGAGCCCCCAGTCGGACACGCCACCACCCGGCACGTAGCGCGAGCCAAGCGCCAGGTCCGCGCCGGAGCGCACGGCCTCCAGCAGGCGCGCCAAGTCGGCAGGGTCGTGGGAGAAGTCGGAGTCCATCTCCATCACATACGCCGCTCCATGATCGAGCGCATGGCGAAAGCCGGCCAGGTAGGCAGGGCCGATGCCATTCTTCTCGGTGCGATGCAGCACTTCGACCTGCTCGCGCTCAGCGGCGAGCCTGTCGCCGATCTCGCCTGTGCCGTCGGGCGAGCCGTCGTCGACGATCAAGATCTTGTAGATCCCGTCGCTGCTAGCGGCGAGCACATCGCCGGCGACGGTTACTATCGCCTCGATGTTCTCCGCCTCGTTGTACGTCGGAAGGATCAGCCAGGGAGCGCCAGTCACAAGGCGCGTACCCTAGCGTGTCCTCGGAGCGGGCCACCCCGCTCTCGGCGCTCTTGGGAGTGTGCGCGAGCGCGATCTTGCTGTACGCCTGCGCGGCCCCGGCAATGGCAAGCGGGGCCGCCTCAGGGACAAGCGCGGCCCCGGTGGCAAGCGGACCGCCGGCCAGTCCGAGCGAAGCCCCGGCCCACGCGGCGCCCCAGTCACTGGACGCTGGACCTTTGGACGCCTACGTCGCGGGGGTGGCACGGGCCTGGGAGCCCTATACAACGCCGGACGGGCGCGTCGAAGATCCCTTGGACGCAGCCGACACGGGCGATAACTACGGTGTGATCCTGCTCGCCGATGTGATGCTCAAGGTGGCCCACCGCACCGGCGACAGCACCCTGGAAGCCACCGGCGAGCGGATCGTCGCCTCAGCCTTGACTTTGCCGGTGCCCAACGACCCGTTCAACTTGTTGGCGATCGCCGCGGCCATCCACGACGGCGAGCAAGGCGACTTCTCTGAAAGCGCTTGGAGTCAGATCGCACAACCCTTGGAGTTGCGGGCCGGACAGATCGGACCGCCCACCGAAGCCACCTGCCTGCTCGAACTGCCTTGCTATGACAATTGGCGCTTGGTCTGGTCGGCGGGCGCCGCCCTTCTGCTGGCCGACAGGATTCCCGGCGCACCCGGCTCCCTGGCCGGCGACGGGATCCCCGCAGCGGCCCAGATCAAGACCGATCTGGCGCTGGCCGTCAAACATGCCGGCCGGCCGCTGCGCTTGGCAATCGCCGAAGAGACTGGCAGCCGATCGAGCGGACCGCGAGGAGGACCACCGACCGGCGTGCTCACGAAGACCGCAGCCGGCGGCGCCGCGCGCGAGCTGTCGGACCCTGGCGCAGAGCCGCCCGCATATGAGCTGTTCTCGACCTTCATGCTGGAGCTGATCGGCGAGTTCGACCCCTCCGCGGTCACACATCGCGTGGCTGCTTTGCGTCGCCAGGCCGACCGCTATGCGCTCGACATGATGGCCCCCGACGGTCAGCTCTCTCTGTCGGGGCGCTCGCTCGACCAGTCTTGGGTGCAGGCCGCGGCGGCCGCTCTGGGGGCCAGGCGGGCAGCGCTTGAACCCGGGACAGGAGCGTGGCGCTCGTTTGCCGAGCGCGCCGTCTCCTATCTCCTGGCCGCCTATCCCCTGCGCGCGGACGGCCTGTTGCCGATCGTGCCCGGCCTGAGCGTTGAATGGAACCCGTCGATCATGGACGGCTATGCCGCGTTGAACCAGTACGAGGGCTTGACCCTGTGGCTGCTGTCCGACGCGCTCGCCCAATGGCCTCGCCCCGAATCCGCTGCCGGGGCTTTGCCGGGTGACAACACCGAACTGGTGGCCGACGACCTCGGCTCGAGCGGCCTGGTGTGGGGTCGCGCGGGCTCGGTCTGGTGGCAGCTGAGCGGCCACTCCACCAGCAGCGATCCACGCTCGGCGCAAGGCCTTGTCGCCGTCAAGCTGGAGCACGACGGCCGCTGGAGCGATCTGCTTGCCCTGAGGCCCCGCCGGCGAGGCCTGTCGAGCGTGTGGACTTTGACGACCGCTCATGGCAAGACGGCCATGCCTTCGTTCTCCGGCGCGCAGGGCCGAGGACGGAAGATCGTGTTGGGCGGCGACTACCGCCGGCCCGACGGACACCTGATCGCCCGCACGACTTGGACCTTGGCCACCACTCCGAGCGGGGTCCGGCTGGCCATGAAGATGCCCGCCAAGGCCGCTTTGCGCACGACTCTGTGGCTGCCGGGGGCGAGCACGCGATTGTCGGCTCCCGGGGCCACTTTTGTCCGTGGCGCCTGCACCGTCACCGCATCCGGCCACGCCTGTCCGGTGACGATCTCCTGGCACACCGGCCGGGTCGCCGTGCTCGAAGTGGGCGCCAGACAGGCTGAGGCGGGCCGGTAACGACGACCGCCGGCTCACGCGGACCGCCGCCGGCGCGGCGGAGTCAACTCAGAAAAGCTTTGGGATCGACCGCTGGAAGTTGCGGTGCAGTTCCTTGGCCACCACATACAAGGCCGGTCGCGCTGCCCCGTTGGCCTTCACCAAGCCGGCGTCCCAGGTTGCCTTGCGGGCAGCCTTGGCCATAGGCGTTCCGGGCGAGCGCCAGTGGTAGTAGTAGATCCTCGTGATGCGTGAGCTGAGCTTGGCAAACGAGAAGATGTTGTGGGCGACCCGCGCGGCATAGGCTTCACCGTGGTCGATCAGGCGCCCTTTGAAGCGCCACCACACGACTCCTCCGACCTCGCTGAACCAGACCTGTCCACGCACCGCCGCGAGGAACTGTTCGATCAGGACTGGGCTGCCCACGCTGACCGAGTGATACGGGTTAAACGGCCAGATCTTGGGATAAGGGCGGGCCTTTTCCAGAAACGAGCCGACCCAGGCCTCGACGTTGCCATCGGAGTCGAGGATGTCCGGCGCCGTCACCTCGCAGCCGGGACAGTGAGCGGCCAAGACGCTGTAGTAAGAGGCCGCCAACCAAGGGTTGTGGGCAGTCGGCTGGGTGCTGTGCGTGGCCTCGTCCCAGGGCGCGAACTCCTTTACCCAGGGGAACAGCTTGCGGAAGCGCAGGAACGCCTTGAGGAACTGTGCCGGCGTGGGTGCGCGACCGTTGTTGTCGGCGTGCTGGAAAGTGATGAAGGGGGTGATGTGGTAGGCGTGCTTGACCGCGTCCAGCCAGGCCGTTACGTTGGCCAGATCGCGCTTGTTGAGCACCGCGTTCCAAGGCACCACGTCGCGCGCCAAGTGCACGCCCAACTCGCCCACCCTGGGATCCGAAAACGTGCTTGGTTCGTAGTCGGAGAGACCAAAGCGATAGTTGACGGCACTTGCGGTGCCGGCCGCGAGAAGGCCCACGAGCAGAAGACCCGCGAGTAGTGCGACGAGGCGTCGTGAGGCGCGGGCGTGAGGCATTCGCCTGGCTATGATAGGCGCCGATGAGCCGCCGGTGCGCAGGCTTCGTTGCGGGAGTACTCGCCGGGGTCCTTCTCGCGGTCGCGCCGGCGGGCGCGACGATCGTCGCCGGCTCTCCGTTTGGCCTTTCGTTCGAGTACCCCTTGATGGAGAAGGCGCTCGGAGCGGGACCCTGTCCGACTCCGGCCTTCGTGGCAAGCCTGAGGTCGCTCGGATCGCCGACGGTGCGAATCGGCGGCGACTCCCAGGACTTGGGGGGACCGACCGCCGCCTACCACTACTTCATTCCCCCTTCCTTCTGGACGACGCTCGGCTGCTTGGCGCGCGAAAGCGGCTCCCCGATCGTGGTCGGTTTGAACTTTGCCGAAAGCTCGGTGGCCGACGAGCAGACAACAATCGCCGAGGCCGAGCAGGCGATCCCCGCCCCACAGCTCAGCTTCTCCTTGGGTAACGAGCCGGACCTCTACGGTTTGTCTCACATCTTGCCCAATGAACCAGGGTTCACCGTCCCGGCCTATCGCGCCGCCCCTTGGACAGCTGAGCAGTTCGCGAGCGAATGGACCGGCAGGCGCGCCCAGCTGGGGCCCGTCCCGATCGAGGGCCCCGACCTGGCGGGGATCGGCTGGCGCGAAACCATGACCCCCGTGCTCGAGCGCAACCCGCCGGTGGCGCTGACCGTTCACGCCTACCCGACCGCGTCCTGCGGCACGGCCGCCGCCCCCACCACTGCCGCCCGCCTACTCACCAAGCACGCGAGTGTGGGCTTGGTTGAAAAGTACGCATGGTTGCTTGCCGTCGCCAAAGCGGCCGGCCGCCCGGCGATCATCTCCGAGAGCAACAGCGGCTCCTGCGGAGGCAGGCCTGGGGTCTCGGATCAGCCGGTGGCGGGAGTGTGGGCGGCACGCTACGTCTTGGCGGCGATGCTCGCGGGATGGACCCAAGTGCGCTTCCACAACGCGGGCACAAGCTATGACGCGCTCGCGTTCGAAGCCGACGGCGAGGTGGCCACCCGTCCGCTGGGCGATGCCCTGCTGTTCCTGCACCATTGGGTTCCCGTTCCGAGCCGCATCAGCTCCGCATCCCGGAACCCGGCCATCCTGGCCGCGAAGATTTCTGTGGGTGGACATGTGAGCCTGATCGCAAGCTCCTTCTCGGCGAAGCCCACTCCATTCGAGATCGCGGTCGGCAGCGGGGCTGGACGGTTGCACACTGACACGATCTCCACCTCCAGCTCGATCGAAGCAGGCGGCTCGCTCGCCGTGCACGACCACCGGGCTCGGCTGATGCTCGCCCCGCACACGGTTGTGGCGATCCGGGTGAGCTGAATGACTCGGGCGCCACTGCATCGCCCGAGTCTCGAGCGGAGAGGACGAGCGCATGGCCGGTGAGCCCTCCAATGCCGTGATCGCCGAGGCCTTGGAGGAATTGGGCGACCTGTATGAGCTTGACGGAGCGATCGTGCACAGGGTGTTGGCCTATCGCAGCGGAGCGAGAGCCGTGCGCGAGGCTCCGGTCTCGGTGGCCGCCTTGGCGCGCGAAGGGAGGGCCACCGAGCTGGCGGGCATAGGGGCCACGTTGCAGGAGAAGATCCTGGCTTTGGCTGAGACCGGCACGATTCCGGCGATGGAGAAGCTGAGGGCCAAGATCCCACCAGGCTTGGTGGCGATCACGCGCCTGCCGGGCGTGGGTCCGAAGCGGGTGCGGCTGCTGCATTCGACGCTTGGCATCGACTCGCTGGAGAGCCTGGGCGCGGCGGCGGCGGCAGGCAAGTTGCGCGATGTGAAGGGCCTGGGGCCCAAGTTCGAGGCGGGGGTGCTCGAATCTTTGCAACGCATCTCGGAGGACCCGGATGCGCACAGCGCGCCGCGCCTGCTCTTGCCCAAGGCGCTCGCTTTGGGCGAGGCGCTCGCCGACGGGCTGACCGACATCGGCGGCGCCGGGACCGAAGTCATGATCGCCGGGTCGGCCAGGCGCATGGCCGACAGCGTGAAGGACGTCGACCTGATCGCGGTAACCCGCAAACCGGTCACGCTCGCCAAGGGCCTGGTCTCGCTACCGGAGATCGAAGCTGTCTCCTCCGCGGGTAAGGCAGGCGCTCGCGGGCGCAGCCACTCGGGCGCGAGCGTCGATCTGCGCATCGCCAAGCCGGCCCAGCTGGGGAACCTGTTGCAGCACTTCACCGGTTCGGGCAAGCACAACGCCGCCCTGCGCGAAGCGGCGGTGCGCAGGGGCTTGCACGTGTCCGAGTATGGGATCGCGAGCGATGAGACCGGGACCACGACGATGTGTGCGAGCGAGCAAGAGGTGTACGGATTGCTGGGCCTGGCTTACATCGAGCCTGAGCTGCGCGAGAACCGGGGCGAGTTGGCCGCCGCCTCGCTTGACTTCCAGAGGGCGGGTGGCGACCCCGAGAAGGTGGCCGCAAGGACGAAGGCGGGGACCGCGGACGGGTTGCCGAGACTGATCGAGTTGGGGGACATTAAGGGCGACTTGCACTGTCACACGGTGGCCTCTGACGGCCATCACACGATCGAGGAGATGGCAGAGGGAGCTCGCGCGAGGGGCTATGAGTACTTGGCGATCACCGACCATTCGGCTTCGCACGGCTTTGGCAACGATGTCTCTCCCGCGGCGCTGCGTGAGCAGATCGAGCGGGTCAGGGACGTCGACACCGCACTGGAAGGCATGGAAGTGTTGGCGGGCAGCGAGGTCAACATCCTGCCCGACGGTTCGCTTGACTACGAGGACGATCTCTTGGCCGAGCTCGACTGGGTGATTGCCAGTGTGCACACCTCGTTCGGGATGAGCGAGCAGAAGATGACCGAGCGCATGATCGCCGCAATGGAGCACCCGCTGGTCGACGCGATCGGGCACCCGACGGGGCGCTTGATCGAGCGGCGCGAGCCCTATGACGTGGACATGGGAGCCCTTATCGAGGCCGCCGTACGGACGGGCACGATGCTCGAGATCAACGCCAATCCGGCCCGCCGCGATCTAAACGAGGTGCACGCGCGGGCAGCGGCCCAAGCGGGCGCCACGATCTTGATCAACTCCGACGCCCACTGGGTCGAGCGTTTGGAGGCGATGCGGTGGGGCATCGCAACGGCGCGCCGAGCCTGGTTGACCGCCGCGGACGTAGCCAATGCGCGGCCTTGGGCGGAGTTCGCGAAGCTGCGCAAGCGCGGGCGGGGGCCGGCTTCGAGCTAACCGTAGTACCGAGGCCGGCGATCGGGGCAGTAATAGACCACGGCCCCTGATTGGGGATCGCGGCGTAACACCCACACGCCCGTCCCGTCGGCGAGGACAGTACAGGCGGCCGGCGAGCTCGAAGCGATCGGACCGTGGACGACCGTCACAGCCGCCTCCATAGTGGTCGGGAGCGATGTTTCAATCGAAGGCCTCAAGCCGGCGATCATCGCCAGCGGGCCGAGGCCTTCACCCGAGAAATCCGGCGCTTCGAGCTGGTTTTCATAGAAAGCGACCACTTCCACACCGGCTTCGCGCAGCGAGTTGAACAGCCCGGGCACATCACCGTCGCGCTGCGGACCGGCAACCAGGAATCCGTGGTTCGAATAGAACACGACCCGGTCCGGAAAGGCCTCTGTCGTCGGAGGGGAACCGACCAGCTTGGCTTCTACTTGGCCCCCGACGCCAAAGGTCGTGGAGAGCGTGTTGGCGGCGACAGCCAAGCCCAGGAAGGCACCAAGGGCAAAGCGGGGCACACGAGGCAGGTGGACGATCCAGCCAGTGCCGATCACCGCCAGGTAGGGCATCAAAGGCATGTCGTAGCGCAGGTCGTGATGGGGGGTCAAGCTGATCACAAGCCAAGCTACGAATCCTCCGATCAGGAACTCCAACCGGGGACCTCGCATCTCCTTGTCGCGCACCAACGCGAAGATCGTCCAGATCGTGCCCCCGAGCGTAAGCGCGAAAAGCGGAGCGTACAGTTGGGAGTTGAGGGTGCTCCAGAAGTACCAGGTCAGATTCGCAGTGGAGAAGGTGGAGGGCAGGTTCCCCGTCACCGCACCCGAGTGCGTGCCGGCGAGTTTGGCGATCGTGCCGAACTCGGAGAGGTGATCGATATACCAGGGCGCCCCCACGATCAAGGCTACAGCGGCGAAAACGGCCAAGCCGCGCCAATTGCGCCAACCGCCGCGCGCCAGCGCGGTCAAGACGATGCCGGCCAAGAAGAACGGAAACTGGACCTTGACGAGCAAGCCGGCGCCGACGGCCAAGCCCGCAAAAGCGGCCACACGGGTACGAGCGAAATCTTCGCTTGCCAGCAAGAGCCACATCGAGACGGCAACCAAGGCGGTCTCGGGAGCATCGAGCATGAAGACGTGCCATTGGGCGATCAGGAGCGGTGATCCGAGCACGAAGACCGCCGCCAGGAAACCCGCAGCGGGGCCGAACAGAAGACGACCGGTCTGATAGCAGCCGAGCACGAGCAGCGAGACAAACACGAGGTTCTCGGCGATGATCGGCGACGGGACGTTCACACCTCCAACGAACATCCCGAGCACGCCCACCAGGTGCGCCAAGGGCGGATATTGGGAGGTGTAATTGAAGGGACCGAGTAGGTCTCCCGTCTGGATCAGATGGTGATAGTAGATCACCGTTTCCAGGTGGTCTCCGGCGTCGTAGATCGGAATGCTGCGATCTACAGTCAGCCACCAACAGGTGAGCCCGATAAAGGTCGCTGCTACGACGATCGTGCCCCACGCGTAAACGCTCAAGCGGGGAATCGACGCGAACGGCCGAGGCCACGCTCCAAGCCGAACATGAGCCTGGGCCTCTATTGACATTGCCAGATTTTATGGCAACGTTCCAAATGTTGGGTCAGTCGAAACTATCGACTCATTTGAGCAAGCGCGGCAGCAGTTGTGTGGCGACCACCCGATCGATTTGGGCACGTCGAAACGGGGTGAGGGCAGCCTCGGCGCGGACGGCATAGTCGGAGACAGGATCATCCAGCGCCACACGCAACGCCCCCGCTAGATCTTCGCTCACCAGCCGTGGGTCAAGCGAGCGCGCTATTGGCAAAGCCACGTAGGGGCCGGGCGAGGACGTCGTGACCAACAAACACCCGTCGGCCAAGGCCTCCAACTGGGCAATCCCGTAGTCCTCGCGTCGGGCCGCGCACACGACCACACGGGTACGTCTGAGCAAAGCTCGGTACTCGGCATAAGGCAGCATCGGGACGACCTGCACGCCCGGCGCCGGCAAAACAAAGCCGTGGGCCCGCAGATCGGCCTCGGTGGCACCGGCAAGCACCAGGCGCTCTCCGGGGAGGTGGGCCGAGGCCCATGCGTCGAGGATGCTGGAGAGACCCTTCTTGACCGGGTTGGCGATGTAGGCGAAGGCCGCGATGTCGCGCTCGGGCGCCGGGCCGGCCGGCCCGTGCGAACCGGGTGAGGAGGGGCTGGACGATGGCTCGACCGGCACCGGCAAAACGAGGGTGGGATGGTGAGGGGGAGGGAGGGTCGTACGTGTCGGGGGTCCTGGCTCCTCCAACTCCGCGAGCCCACCGTCGCTCCAGGGCAAGAGCAAGGGCGCTTCGCGCAGGCGTCTTCGCTCGAGCGGTCGCTGCCACAGACCGTGGTGCCCCGGACGGTTGCCGGCGGCCGGCGCGTCGAAGCGGATTGCGCCCGGCCTTGGCCAAAACAGGGCCGCGGTCGTGCTCGAGTAGAGGAGCGCCCTTGCCTCGATTCGTCGCAACTCCGAGAGGGCGGCCCGGCGCGCCGCCAGAGCCCAGAGCAGGTCGGTGAGCATCAGCGTGCGCACGGGTCGCGGCTGCTCGGCGCGTACGATCGACGCTTCGACGCCGGCGCGCCGCAAGGAGCCGAGCAGCTCGTCGTCGGCGGTGCGCAAGCCTCCGGTCGACCCGAGCGAGACGATCAGGATGTCCACCATCAGGTGGTGGCGCCGTCGATCCGCTGGGGACGCAGCGCCTTGAAACCCGGCGTGCGCGCCAGGGCAATCGTGCGAAACGGGGAGGTGCGCAGGACATGGAAGCGCACGCCGTCGCGCTCCTCGATCGCTGCCACGGCCGCGTCCTGGCGGCGCCACCACAGGGCCAGGGCAATGCCAAAGCCGGCGCCGATGCCTGGAATCTGGGGGAAGAGGAAGGCCAGGCCACCCGCCACCAGCGTGAACAGCAGGAGCGGCCACAAGCGGTTCAGCAGGGTGGCGCCGGGACGGTACTCGGGCAGGGCGGTGCTCGATCGGGCGTCGGCCAGCAGCCGCCCGATCGAGGGGTTGACCTCGGCATGACGACCCAGGCGCAGGCCGATGGCCGCCGCCAGGAGCCACCAGCCGACGGAGATCGGCACCACCGTGGGGTCGCCCGAGGGGGCCGCCGAGAGCACCGTGACGATCGCGAGCGCCGTTGCCGCGGCCGCGCTGAGCAGGACGGTGGCCCTGAGGAAGTCGACGAAGTGCACGCCTCTCGCTAGCGTCCCGAAGCGCCTTCGCCGTTTGGTACGACGCCGATAACTGCCAAACGCCAGGTACCGCGAAGTCTCGCCGCGTGCTCCGCGCGAGGTGGGACGGAGAGGCTCACAGCAAAGCCTGCAGGAGGGCGCGCACGCCGCCCTGCCCGTCTATGACAAGGTCGGCCTGGGCCGCCAAATCGGGTGGCGTCTCCTCCGAGCCGACCGCTACGCACACTGCTACCTGGAGCGTTCCTGCGTCTACGAGCGCGCGCAACCCACGGAAGGCATCGAGGTCGGTGTTGTCGTCGCCCACGTACAGGGCGCTTTTGACCGAAGCCCCTCCTTCACGCTCGGAGGCGCTCTGCAGGAGCGCAGTGACGCCGAGACCCTTGTCGAGCGCGACCGGCGGGCGCACCTCCAAAACCATGCGTCCCCAGTGCACCGTGAACCCCTCGCTCTCGGCACGCTTGGCTATCTCGCGCACGAACGTGGCGGCGGCCTGCTCGTCGGGAGCTCCGCGCCAGTGGAAGGCCGCGATCGCCTGCTTATCCTCGCTGCGCACCCTGGCTCGCTGCACCTCGGCGGTGTAGGCGCGGGCGGCGAACTCGCGCACTCGCTCAGACCAAGCGGTCAGGTCTGGGTCCAGCTCGGGCCTGGTGGCGCCGGGACGCAGCAGCTCGCCGCCGTGGTTTCCAACGTAGGCGATGCTCCCGATCGCGACGATCTGCCGTGCCGTGGCGGCTTGCCTACCGCTGACACAGCCAACCAAGCCGTAGCGCTTGGATATCTCGATCAGCAGCGTACGCGTGGCCTCGGGCACGTGCGCGTCGGTGGCATGGCGAACAATCGGCGCCAAAGTGCCGTCGATATCGAGCAGGACAGCCGCGTGGGCGGGGTCGGAGCGGAGCGGCTCGAGCGCCTCCACAAGCGTGGCAGCGGGGGACACGGCCTTTAGTATGGCGCTCCATGCGGGCTGATCCGCCACAGCTGTTTCATGAGTGCTGAGAAGTCCTCAGAGTTTGTGACGGCGCGCACCCTGAAGCTGGCGACGATCGGCACCGCCGCGGGCGTCTTCAGCGGCCTGTTTGGTGTGGGTGGAGGCAGTGTGATTGTGCCATTGCTCGTCCTATGGCTCGGTTACGGACCGCGTGAGGCCACCGGCACCTCGCTCGCCGCGATCGTGTTCATCGCGGCCTTTGCCGCCGCCACCCAGGGCGCCTACGGCAACGTGCACGTGCTTGACGCGGTTCTGATGGGCGTGCCGGCTGTGGGCGGCGTGTTGGTCGGGACATGGCTGCAACAGCGTCTGCCGACACGTTCGATCTCACTCTTGTTCGCGGTGGTCCTGATCGCAAGCTCGGTGGAGCTGTTGCTGCGGTGAGCACCGAGACGACACCAATCCGGACCGTCGTCGCGGATGGTTTGTGGCCGCGTGTGCGCGAAACCCGGTTGCGAGGGTGATCGCCGCGATCGCGATAGGTGTGTGCGCTGGCATCGTCGCCGGCTTGCTGGGCGTGGGCGGGGGCGTGTTGTTCGTGCCCGGCCTTGTGATCTTCCTCGGTCTCGGTCAGCACCAGGCGGAGGCGACTTCGCTGCTGGCGATCGTGCCGGTGGCGATCGTCGGGACGGTCAAGCAGGACGGCTACGGCAACGTGCGCCGCCGAGATGCGATCGTGATGGGCCTGCTCTCGATCGCCGGCGCGGCGGCCGGCGTGGCGCTTGCCAATGCCCTGTCCGGGACGGTGCTGCGAGTCGGCTTCGCGTTGCTGATGGTGTTTGTGGCGATTCAACTGGCGCGTAAGGCGATGAGCGAACCGAGCGACTCCCAAGAGGAACATGTAGAGAAATCGCCCGCTTCGGCCGGATAACGCCTAGACTTGAGTCAGATGGGACTCGACAACCCAATTCACATCGTCTTTCTGGTTGTGATCCTGCTGCTGGTGTTCGGTGCCAAGCGCCTTCCCGAGATCGGTCGCTCGCTCGGTACCGGGATGCGCGAGTTCAAGCAGTCGGTGACCGGCGAGAGCCAAGGCCACGATCAGCCGCGCCAGACGTTGCCGCCCGTGACGCCTCCGGCCACTACGCAGGCGCCGCCGCCGGCACAGGACGCTTTCGCCCAGCGCGACCCGGCTTCGACTGAGAAGCGCTGAGCCGGTCTAGCGCCGGTGCAGGATCGGCCCGGTCTCGACAGCTTCGAACGCTGAGCCCGGGACAGTCTTGAGCTGATCGAGGTCTTCGTTGTTCCAGTGCGGGCTGGGAGCGCCGGTGATGTACCAGGAGGAGCCGTTGTCGGCCACGATCAGGCCATATCGCTTGAGCGCGCGCAGGACCACAAGCGCTTGGCCGCGATAGCTGGACAGGGGGAAGCCGGCCTTCAAGCGCAGGCGCAAACCCATCGGAGGGAGATTTGGGTCAGAGCTGCTGGAGGCGAGATGGGTCGCGGGGTGGATATAGCCCCGTTGGGTCTGTGCCACGGTGACGCGCAGCGCGTGGTCGATCTGTCCCGCCTTGACCTCGAGGTAGCGCACCAACAGCGGGAAGATGGGTAGGCCGGCGGCGTCGGCCGAAGTCCAGCCTTCCGGGCGCAAAGCGTTGCTGCGCAGGTTGAATACCGCGCCCGAGCCCGCCTTCCATCCAGAACCGTCGCGATGGGCCGCGAATAGCTCGTACAGCTTGCATGTGCCCTCCTGCAAGACGAGCACGTGCCGGTCTCCTTCAACCCCTGCGCCCTCCACGGATGCGTCCGGCGGTATCGGATAGGGGCCGGGGTCAGATTCCTCGGTGTATTCGAAGTGGACCGGGACCTTGTGCTGACGTGGCCCAACGACCGTGTAAGGGATGCCATAGCTCGGAGGCGTGCCGAAGTCGGCGTGCAGGTGAATACCGGCGCCGATGCTCGCAATGTATTTCGCCGAGTTCGGGTCCACAGGCGCGTGGGAGATGTCCTGGTTGAGTGGGTTGCTCGCCGGAAAGACAGGGCAGGCGCCTTCGTGGGGGGCGATGCTCGCCGGGGCGTTGGCGAGCGCGGGAATACTCGCCGCGACCACACAACATGCAGCCACGAAGGCCAAGCTCGCGCTGCGCACCGACACGATTTCGATCCTACAGCGCCGATCGGAGCCCGGCTGCGATCAGCCCCTGATGGACGTCAGCCCGAAGGGGAGGAGGAGGCGGCCTCTTGCGGTGACACCGAGGGCCGCGCCTCCTGGAGCAGGCCCGCGCCGCAGTGCCAGCAGTAGGCGGCTCCACGGCTGTGGACCGCTCCACATGATCTGCATTGGCCGTGAACGCCCGCCTCGGCGGCTCCCAGAAGGCGTTCCACCTCGCCAAGCTCGGCGTCGGCCTGTTGCAGCTCGGCGGCGCGCTTGGAGAGCACGTCGAGCCGGTAGTGATCGCGAATCGCCATCTCATATGTGAGCCCGCCCAAATCCCAGGTGAGCCCCGCGACCTGTTCGGCCAGGGCCAAGCGACGGCTGCGCAGCTCAGACAGCGACCCGCTCGGCGCTTGGATCGGCCCGGCCGTCATTTCAACCCACCCGGCACCTGGATCGAGCCTGTCATCATTTCCCCGTTTCGATCGGTTTGCCGCCTGCCGTGAGGGCTTCGATTTCTTTTTGGTGCTGTTTGCCGGTCGTTTTTTCGAGCTTGCCGATATTGGAGGAACTCGTTTTGACGGGCGCCTTCAGTTTCTTCTTGGGCGATTCCGCTTCCGTCACTTCCTTCTTTTCCTGAGCTTCGGTGGGCGCGCTCGAAGTCGTCGTCGCTTTGGCGGCGGGAGTCGCGGGAGCCACCGTCGTGGCGGCGCCAGGCGAAGCGGCAGCGGCGGCAGCCGGGACGGTTCCCTCGATCTTCACGATCTGCGGGCCACTAGCTTTGGAGGGCGCCAGCCAATGGCCGACGAGCAGGCCGATCAGTCCGGTCACGAGCAGAACACCAAGCAGCCCGAACAGCCCCGAGTAGCGGCGCAGCCATCCGATCGCTCCATCGTCTTGCACAGGTGGCAGGTAGCCCGTGGGTGGGTAGCCGGCGACGGGCTGGGCAAGCGTGACCTGACCACGCGACTCGCTCTCGGCCTGCAGCACGTCGAGGAACGCCAATCGCGTAGGTGAGCAAGGTTGCCCACATGTCAGGCAATAGCGCTGATCGGCGACCAAGGAGGCGCCGCAGTTGGCGCATTTCGCCGGCGCGCCCTCCTCGAGCGGGGTTTGGATGGGAATGACGTTCATGCGGCCTACCCGAAAGTGCCGCCCACGTATTCGCGAGTGCGCTCGGCGCGCGGCTCCTCGAACACCTGGGCGGTCGTGCCGTACTCGACGAGGTCCCCGAGATACATGAAGGCGACCTTGTCTGCCACGCGCTGAGCTTGAGCCAGGTTGTGGGTGACGATCACGACAGCGAGGTCACGCCGCAGCTCGCCGATCAGCCCCTCGATGACGCCTGTCGAAATCGGGTCGAGCGCGCTGCACGGCTCGTCCATCAAGAGCACCTCCGGCCGCGGGGCGATCGCGCGCGCGATGCACAGCCTCTGCTGCTGGCCTCCAGAGAGGCGCAGAGCTGGACGGTCGAGGTCGTCGCGGACCTCCTCGTACAGCCCGGCCCGTCGCAGCGCGTCGATGACCAGTGGCTCCAGCTCGCGGCGGCGTGGACGCTTGCGCGACTGCTCACGCAAGGCGAAGGCGACGTTGTCGAAGATCGACATCGGGAAGGGGTTGGGTTGCTGGAAGACCATCGCCACGCGCGAGCGCAAGGCCGTGTCGCGCAGCGCGTGGACGTCCTGTCCGTCGAGCAACACATTCCCTGAGCGGGCGGCGCTAGGGGTTAGCTCGGTGAGCCGGTTCAGCGTGCGCAACAGACTCGTCTTGCCGCAACCGGATGGGCCGATCAAGGCCAGGACCTCGCCCTGGTGGATCGACATCGACACGGAGTTGACGGCTCGCTTGGCGCCGTAGTAGATGCTCACATCGTCCAGACGCAGCCGCTCCGGGCCCGCGCCGGCGAGAGCTGAGCGGATCGCCTCGCGCTCGCGCGGGGGCGCCACCGGAACGGGCTGGCGGTCGACCACGATCGTGCGCACCGGCGGAACCACATCGGGCTTGTGGACCGTGTCTCGCGGCTCGTCCTCGATCAACTTCCAGGGATCCGCCAATGTCTCGTCAGGGCTCATCGTCATGTTTTCCATCGAAGCGATGAGGTTAGTCGGGAATGGTGCCTTTGTCAAAGCCGGTCCGGTAGCCCGTCGAGCCAGGGATCGCGGATGCCCACCCAGCCGGCGGTCGGAGGAACTCACAGTCGCTCAGCCCCCAACTCGAAGCCGCTGGACCGGGCTTGGGCACGGCTGATCCAGCCGACAGCGGCATTGAGTGCGAGGATGAACAGGAGCAGCACGAAAGCCGCTGCATAGGCCTTGTTCGCGGCGTTGCCTTCTCCCGCCGGCGAGTTGTCGTAGACGTAACTGGTCAGCGACGAACCGGTACCGCGCAGAAATCCAAGAATCGGCAGCGACCCGTTCGGTTCGTTGCGCTGGGTCTCGCCGAGCACGATGATCACGATCGCGGTGTCTCCAACGATGCGGCTGATTCCGAGTGTCGCCCCGGTCGCGATGTTGGAGCGCACCGCCGGCAGCAGTACCCGCCGGATCGTCGCGATGCGCGTCTTGCCGAGCGCGAAAGCCGCCTCGCGCATGTGGGCGGGAACGGCCTGCAAGCCGTCCCGCGTCGCTATGTACAAGGGCGGCAGCGCGATCAAGGACATTGTCGCCCCGGCGGCGATGAACGAGTGCCCGGTCACCACACCCGCTTCGGAGGTGCTCGAGAGCGGACCAAGGATCCCGAGCTCGAAGATCGTGAGGCCGAAGATCGCGATCACCACGTCCGGGGTCCCGGCGACGATCTCGATGCTCGACTCGACCAGCCGAGCCACAGATTGACGGACCCGCCCACCCTGGCCGTACTCGACTATCCAGGCGGCGCTGCATACGCCGAGCGGCAGAGCAATCGCAATCCCGATCACGGTCAGTGCGAACGTGCCGAGCAAGGGGTCCAAAAACCCGCCGGTGCCCGCTTCGCTGGTGCTCACGAGCGGCCGGCTCACGAGCAGGTCCGGTCGCAGGTACTGAAAGCCGCGCACTCCCATATAAATCACGATCGCGCCGGTGACAAGGCACAAGCCGAGACCGGCGACCCAGGCGGCCACGAGCACGATCTGGTCGCGGATGCGCCATTCCCACATCGAGGAGCCCCGCCCACGCGTTGGGCTCGGTGGCGCCGGATCGGGATGCTCGGCGGGAAAAGCGAAAGCGCTCATCGGGCAACCTCAACCGACCACGCGAGGTCCGCCTCGAACACGCCCGGACGGGCGATGTGAGTGGTCACGTCGCTCATCACTTCAGCTGGTACTTGCGTAGAGGCAGCTTGACCAAGTAGGCCGCAACCGAGAGCGCGATCGCCGAGAACAAGAGCAGCAGGGCAAATGCGTAGAGCGTGGAGTTCAGGGCGGGAGAACCACCGAAGCCTTCGTGGTTGTCGACGATCGAGCTGGCGAGTGTGCGCAGTGGCTCCGCCAGGAAGGTGAACGGACCGTTGCGAAGGTTCGGGGCAAAAGACTCGGAGCCTGAGACCATCGAGATCATCACCGCCTCGCCGAGAGCGCGCGCGGATGCCAAGGCGGCCGCCGCGACGATGGCCGGGCGGATCGCCTTCATGCTGACCGCGAGCGTCGCGCGTAGGCGATGCACGCCGAGCGCCATCGCTCCCTCGCGCCATGCGGGCGGCACGGCCGCAAGCGCCTCACTGATCAAGGCGACCATAATCGGCGTGATCATCACCGCGAGGATCAGGGAAGCAACGCCAACGCCGGCCCCGGTCAGCTCGACCGTATTCTGCAGAGCGGTCTTCTCCGGGATCGTGACCAGATGGTTGCCCACGAACGGCACGAGCACAAGAATCCCGATCAGCCCGTAGATCACGGACGGCACAGAAGCGAGCAGGCGCACGACCGGGACCATCACCCGTCGTACCGCAACCGGGGCGAACTCGACGAGGAAGATTGAAGAGAGCAGCGCGACGGGCAACGCGATCGCCAAAGCAAGCCCAGTCGTCAGCAAGGTGCCGTAGACCAAAGGCCATGCCCTCACGTGATAGGCCGAAGCAGGCGGATGGATGCTGGTGGAGACCATGCCTTCGATCTGCCGGTCCAGGTTGCCGCCGGACCCGATCCAACTCAGGCCGTTGTGGGCGAACGTCGGCCAAGCATGAACCGCGACGAACACGACCATCGCGACCACGCTCAGGCATACAAGTAGCGACGC
>JBAVYU010000086.1:0-85251 GCA_049588415.1 Solirubrobacteraceae bacterium | reverse complement strand
GGGGTCTCGATCGGGCACATGCGCCCGTAGTGGGTCGGGTGCACGTCGCGCACCTCGATCGGGGCGCGCTCGCGCGTGAGCCCGCCCGCGCCCAGCGCCGAGAGGCGCCTGCGGTGCGTAAGTCCCGACAGCGAATTGGTCTGGTCCATGAACTGTGAGAGCTGGGAGGAGCCAAAGAACTCCTTCAGCGCCGCGACTACGGGCCGGATGTTGATGATCGTCTGCGGCGTGATCGTGTCGGCATCCTCGGTGGTGAGGCGCTCGCGCACGACGCGCTCCATCCGGTACAAACCGATCCGGAAGGCCTCTTGGATCAGCTCGCCGACGGTACGCAGACGGCGGTTGCCGAAGTGCTCGTACTCGTCGAGGTGCTCCTCGACAGGCTCGCGCGGCATGCTCGTCGCCTCGGCCGCGTAGTCCTTGATCTCGATCTCCGGCTCCTCAGGCATGCCGAGTCGCTTTGGCAGTGAGACAAGCTCCTTGACGAGCGCGAGGATGTCGTCGTGGGTGAGAGTGCGCGTGTCGATGTCGATGTCGAGACCGAGACGCGAGTTGAGCTTGTAGCGACCGACCCTCGTGAGGTCGTAGCGCTTGGGGTCGAAGAACAGCTGGTTGAGCAGAGCCTTGGCGTTCTCGACGCTGGGCGGCTCGCCTGGACGCTGCTTCTTGAACAGCTCGATCAGGGCACCCTCTTCGGTCCTGGTCTGCTCGGTGTCGGCTTCGATCGTGTTGCGGATGTAGTGGGAGTTCTCGAACAGCCGCAGGATCTCCTCATCGGTCGCGTAGCCCATCGCGCGCAGGAGCACGGTCACGGGCAGCTTGCGCTTACGGTCGATACGGACGAAGACCTTGCCCTTCTTGTCGATCTCCAGCTCCAGCCAAGAGCCGCGGGCGGGCATCAGATTGGCGATGAAGACCTGCTTCTCGCGGTCCTTGGGCTCCATCAGGTAGGCGCCGGGTGAGCGCACGAGCTGCGTGACAACGACACGCTCCGTGCCGTTGATGACGAACGTGCCTCGCTCAGTCATCCAGGGGAAGTCGCCCATGAAGACCGACTGCTCGCGGATCTCGCCCGTCTCGCGGTTGATGAACGCAACGGTGACGGTTAGCGGGCGGGCGTAAGTGAGGTCCTTCTCGCGGCACTGCTCCAATGAGGCGACCGGCTCGTCAAAGACGAACTCTCCGAACTGGACGGCGAGATTGCCGGTGTAGTCCTCGATTGGCGAGATGTCGTCGATCGTCTCTCGCAGTCCGCCCTTCTCCGGGTCGGTCAGCCACAAGAACGAACGGCGCTGGATATCGATGAGGTTGGGTACGTCGACAGACTTGTTCAGGCGCGCGAATGTTCGGCGCGTCCGGAGAGCATCAACAGCAGCCAAGAATGACTCCTTCGGAGGGCGAGAGACGGGCAAAGGCGGGCGCAAAAGCGCGACCACCGAAGATAGCACAGATCATCGTCGCCCTCAAGTGGGGCAGCCAGCGCTCACGGACCCCACCCTTGACGACCGCGTATGTGGCGCGGCGCCGACTTCGATCGGGTGGCTACGACTATCGGCCAGCGGCTGGATTGTACCGGAAAGAAGCCGATTTTGGGAGAATCGGCGAGCGGGCGAGGGAGATGATCAGCCGGGCTCCGAGTGTTGAGTATTCCGCTGGGGGGTGACTTGCGCGCGCGTGCGGCCTGGTATCTGCATCTAGATCTCTTAAGAAGGCCGCGCACGCGCGCGGGGCACCTCGATTCGCATTACAACAAGACAGCCGACCGACGACCGACCATCCAGCCCTCACGCGGAGCCGGCGATGCTCTGCATCCCCTCACGCGAAACCGACAATCCTCAGCGTGCTCCGCGGAACCGACGATCCTCAGCGTGCTCCGCGGAATCGACGACCAGCATGTCTCCCGCGGGGCCGGCGACCTGAACATCCCCTCTGCATGACTTGACCGGCGCTCGGACCATCCTGGCCGCGCGCCGGTCAGACCGCTCAGCAACTACTTCAACTCGACGGCGCCCCCGGCCTCCTCGAGTTCGGCCTTGAGCTTGTCGGCCTCCTCGCGCTCGATGCCCTCCTTGACCGGCTTGGGCGCCTCGTCGACGAGCGCCTTGGCCTCCTTCAGACCGAGGCCAGTGGCCGAGCGCACAACCTTGATCACCTGGATCTTCTTATCGCCGGATGCCGTCAGGATCACGTCGACAGTGGTGGGACCCTCATCCTCGGAGCCCGCGTCACCGCCGCCACCGCCGGCCGCAACCGCAGCCGGTGCGGCCACCGCCGCCGCGGAGACGCCGAACTCCTCCTCCAAAGCCTTGATGCGCTCTGCCAGCTCAAGCACGGAAATGCCCTTGAGCTCCTCGATCCAGTCCTGTGTGCTTGTTGCCATCTGTCAGTCCTCCTTGGTCGCTTCGGCGCTCTCGGTCTCGCCTGTGCCCTCTTGGGCCTGCGCCGAAGCGTCCGTCTGGTTGTCGTCTTGTGCCGGCTCTTCTGCCGACTCAGCTTGGTCTTGCGTGCTCGCCACCTCTGATGCCGGAGGCTCCTCCTCCGCCTTGGGCTCGTCCTCCGCCTCGGGCTCCTCCTCCGCCTTCGGCTCCTCCTCAGCAGCCGGCTGCTCGCCGGACTCCTCGGATGCGGGCGTCTGCGCGACCGGCGCCTCTCCAGCCGGGATCTCGCCGGACTCCTTCTTGGCCTGAACCTGACCGAGGGCGACGGCGAGACCGCCGACGAGCGCGTTCAAGGTCCGAACAAGGCCTGAGATCGGCGAGGCGACGATGCCAACGAGCTGGCCATAGAGCGCTTCGCGAGAAGGCAGGCGCGAGATCGCGCGGATCTGATCGGCATCGAGAACATCGCCGTTCATGAGACCGCCCTTGAAGGGCAGAAGCTGCGTGGCTCGCGCCTGATCGGCCACAGCCTTGGCTGCAAGCGCGGCGTCCCCGCGCACGAATGTCAGCGCGGTGGGACCCGACAGCAGCGTCTTAAGCGACTCTGCGCCAACCTGATCGGCGGCGCGTTCGGTCAAGGAGTTCTTGACCACTCGGAAGCTGGCGTCGGCCTCCCGCAACTTGGCCCGCAACTCGGCTGCTTGGGCTACCGATATGCCGCGGTAGTCCACCGCGAACACGGCCTCGGCGCCATCGATCTCAGCCGCAAGCGCCTCTATCGTCGCTGCCTTTTGCTCTCGGTTCATCTCGTCCCTTGCTCTCTTGGAAGCTCGAGCGCCCAAGGTGCAGGGGGGCGTCGAGAGCGGAGATGAACCGCCTTCGCTCGCTCCACCTGCCCCGGTCTTCCGCCGTCGATCTCAGATCGGCCGGCGCCGGGGGTCTCGGGCGGTGAGCTTTTGGATTAAATCAGGCTGTCGCTGCCTCTTCGAGGATGTCGCGAGTCCGGGTGGGATCGACTTTGATCCCGGGACCCATCGTGGAGGTCATCGTGATCGTGCGCAGGTAGCGTCCCTTCGCGGCTGAGGGCTTGGCCCGGACCAGCTCTTCGACCACAGCCGCATAATTCTCGAGCAAGCTCTGCTCTTCGAAGGAAGCCTTGCCGATCACCATGTGCACGATCGCGGTGCGATCGGTGCGGTACTCGACCTTGCCCGACTTGGAGTCTTCGACCGCTTTGGCCACGTCCATCGTGACGGTCCCAACCTTCGGGTTTGGCATCTTGCCTGAGGGCCCAAGGATCCGACCCAAGCGACCCACCACCGACATCAGGTCGGGTGTGGCGATCGCCACGTCGAAGTCGTCGAAACCCTCCTCGATGCGCTTGGCCAAGTCCTCGGCGCCGACCACGTCGGCTCCCGCCTGCTCGGCTTCGGTGGCCTTCGCCCCTTGGGCGAACACGGCCACCTTGACATCCTTGCCAAGGCCGTTGGGCAAAGCGATCGTGCCGCGCAGTTGCTCGTCCGCGTGGCGCACATTCAAGCCGGTGCGCACATGCAGCTCTACCGACTCGTCAAATTTGGAGGTAGCCAAGCTCTTGACCAAGGCCACCGCTTCGGCGGGTGTGTGCTCGCGCTCGCGATCAACCTTCTCGAGCGCTTCGGTGTGGCGTCGTCCGTGCGAGCTCATGCCGCCACGTCCACGCCCATCGAGCGAGCTGTGCCCGCGATGATCTTGATCGCTTCGTCCACATCGTGGGCGTTCAGATCGGCGAGCTTGCGCTCGGCGATTTCGCGAAGCTGGGCATCGGTGATTGTGCCCACCTTGTTGCGGTTGGGCTCGCCCGATCCCTTCTCCAATTTCAGGGCCTGCTTGATCAGGACGGCCGCCGGCGGGGTCTTCGTCACAAACGTGAACGAACGGTCCTCATAGACCGTGATCACGACCGGAATGATCGTGCCGGTCTCCGCCAAGGTCTGCGCATTGAAAGCCTTGCAGAACTCCATGATGTTTATGCCGTGCTGGCCCAGAGCAGGACCGACCGGCGGGGCCGGGCTCGCCTGCCCGCCGCGCGCTTGCAGCTTGATTGTTGTCAGAACCTTCTTAGCCATTTAGAGCTTCTTCACTTGATCGAATCCGACCTCGACAGGGGTCTCCCTGCCGAAGATTGATACCAGGACCTTGAGCTTGGCAGCGTCGTCGTTGATCTCGGAGATCTCCCCGGAGAAGTCGGACAAGGGCCCGGAGACGACCTTGACGGTCTCTCCGATCGCGAACTGTGCGCGAGTCCTGGGTGCAGTGGCGACCTCCTTGTGAAGGAGGCGATCCACCTCGACCTGAGTCAAGGCAACGGGCTCTTGGGAGGAGCCCACAAAGCCGGTGACGCCGGGCGTGCCCTTCACGACTCCCCAAGAGTCCTCGTTGAGCTCCATGTTGACCAGCACGTAGCCAGGCATCGTGCGCTTCTCGACGGTGACCTTCTGGTTGTCCTTCATCTCCGAGACGGATTCGGTCGGGACGACCACCTGGCGCACAGCGCGCTGCTGGCCCAAAGACACAACCCGATGCTCGAGATTGTGCTTGACCTTGTTCTCGTGACCAGAGTAGGTGTTGACGACATACCAACGAAACATTCAAGTTCCTGACAGCTTCAAGGGGTGGACAAGACAGGCGTTATAGACGGACTGAAAAATAGGCGGACTAAATTGCGGAGCGGGACGGTATCGCCTCTAGCCCTCTGACGTTCGATGACCAAGCAGGTCAAGGACGCAGCGAGCGAAGTGTGCTCCGCACACGAGTGAGCGAGGACGCCGAGATGCGCAGGTCATCGTACGTCAGAGTCAGAGGATGAAGTTGATGATCTTCTGGGCCGCCCAGTCGGCAAGGCCGAGATATACGCCCGCGACGGCGACGAAGCCGATGACGACTGTAGTGGCCTGCGTGACGTGGCGCCGGTCGGGCCACTGTACTCGTTGCAGCTCGGCCCAGCTGGCCCGCAGGAAAGCGATCGCCCGCCTGTGAATCGGCTGAGAGGGCTTGGAAGCGGCCGGTGCCTCCTCGGCTGCCGCGCCATCTCCGAAAGCGTCCTCGGCGGTCTGTGAGCCGTTGCCGCGACTCCGTCGACCTCCTCCACCACCAGCGGGAACGAGCTCGGCCGGCGACGCCTCAAGCGCTCCGTCGCCATTCTGGGGCTCGGCCTCCTGTTCGACCGGCACCCCACCGGCGCCCCGGATGAGAGCAGCGTCGAACTCGTCGACGTCCCCTGCATGCGAGAGCGCACCCGGGAGATCGGCTCGCACCGGGCGATTCTGGGCTGGAGTCGCCGCGCCCTCACGTACGGGCCTTGGTCGGCGTTGCCTTGTACGCTTGCGGTCACGGGCCACGGCAGCGCTCCCGCGCTAGCGAGTCTCCCGATGGCTGGTGTGCCGACGGCACCAGCGACAGTACTTGCGCAGGCTCACCCGATCCGGGTTGTTGCGCTTGGACTTGTTTGTCTGGTAGTTGCGATGCTTGCACTCCTCGCAGGCGAGGGTGATAGCGATCCGAACGTCTCCGCGAGCCATAGTTATCCCTGCGTGGTTGTCGACACGGGCGCTGGACAGTGCCCAAGCGCGAATTGGAAAGTCTAGCGCGGCTGGGCCTTCGACGTAGCCGGGCGCTCAGGCGATCTGGTGCTCGATCGCGCCGAGCCGCTCGATCTCGATTCGCACGATGTCTCCCGAGCCCAGGAAACGGGGCGGATCGAGTCCCATGCCCACACCGCCCGGGGTGCCGGTGAGGATCAGATCGCCCGGCTCCAAGGTGCAAGTCTGCGAGATGAAGGCGATCAGCTCGGGGATCTTGAAGATCAGGTTCGAGGTGGGGGCGTCTTGGCGCAGCTCGCCGTTCACCCAGGTGCGCAAGCGAAGCTCATTCGGGTCGGGGATCTCGTCCACTGTCGTGATCCAAGGACCGTAGGGACAGAAAGCGTCGGCGCCCTTGGCCCTGGTCCATTGTGGCTCGCGCCCCTGCAGGTCGCGGGCGGTGAGGTCGTCGGCCACCGCGTATCCCGCAACCTGCCCGCCGGGGCCCATCACGACCGCCAACTCTCCCTCGTAGTCGAGCCTTTTGACAACCTCCGGACAGGGCACCGGCGCACCGGGCGGAGATGCCGAGGAGGGAAGCTTCATGAACACGAGCGGCTCCTTCGGCGCGGTGGCGCCAAGCTCGGCGACATGATCCGCGTAGTTCATCCCGATCCCGAAGATCGCCCGCGGCTTGGGCACCGGAGCGAGCAGAGTCACCTCAGCCAAGGCAAACGACGGCCCTTCAGCCTGCGCCGAGCCGGGGTCCCCGAGGAGATCCAGTACGGCTAGACCCTCGTTGGCGACCCCGATGATCTGATCCTCGCGCACCATGCCCGCCCGCGGGGCAGAGCTGTCGGGAGGGACGAATGTGGCCAGACGCATCGCGGCGCAAGCCTACTGAGCGCGACCACGGCGGGGCTGTCGGGGGATTGCTGCACCCCAAAGCCCTACTCGTACAAAGTGAGCGTGGCCAAGATCACGTACAAGGCCACCAAGGCCCAGCCCTCAAAGGCGGCCGCCTCACCATCCCCGGTGATCTGCCACAAGGCGAGCGCCATCACCAGAAACGCGCCGATGTAGACGGGCGCCAAGGCGAACGTGAGCGTGGTCGCAAGTAGAAACGAGATCAAGACCAGCAGCGGGAACAGGAATGCCGCGATCTGGGCGACCGAGTTCTTGACGACCGAGATCGCCAGGTCCGAGCGTCCCTTCCAGGCGAGCACCAGCCCAGCCGTGTTCTCGACCGCATTGCCGGCTATCGCCACGATCACGAGCCCCGCAAAGGCCTGGGAGATTTTGAGTTGCACGATCGCGGGCGAGAGCGCGTTCACAAACCAGTCGGAGACAAAGGCCGAAGCGACACCGGCGGTCAGCAGCAGGCCGAGCGTGAGCGCCAACGACAGGCGGGGCTCACTGCCTCCCCCCTCTGACGCCGCGGCGCCTCCTTCCTCTGCCCTGGCGCCATCTGCCCTGGCGTCATCTCCCTCGATCCCCGGAGCGGTGTCCGCTCGGAGGTAGGGCACCACCCAGGCGAGATACACGATCAACAGACTGACGGCGCCCACCGCCGAGATCGTGTTCACGTGGTGGCTGGCCGGGTCGTGCGAAGCCAAGGACAGCCCCAGCAAAACGATGATGAACACCGCGACCAGCAACAAGGTCGTAGTGTCGCGCGGGAGGCGATCGGAGAAGCGCATCATGCCGTCCCGCGACCGGTACGCGCCGACCACGATCACCAGTCCCAGCACGAGCATCGCGTTGGCGAAGATCGAGCCGATGATCGCGGTTTGGGCAACTACCAGCTCGCCCTTCTGCAAGGCGAAGATGACCACGAACAGCTCCGGCAGGTTGCCGAGCGTGGACTGCATCATGCCCGTGACGGCCGGCCCGAAGCGCTCGCCCAGCTGCTCAGTCGCGAACGAGACCACCCACGCCAAGCCCGCCAATGCCAGCGTGGCTATGGCAAAGCGCGGAACCGGCGCCCACACTTCGTAGTTGGCCACACCCGCGAGCACCGTCAACAGGGCGATCAGGAGCAGCGCGATGCGCTCTAGCACAGTGAATCGGGCCATGGGGCCCGGCGAGAATAGTCGCTCAGGCGGCCGTGTCAGAACGGAGGGCATGCCCGACCCATCCCCCTAACCGAAAGCCGTACGAGCGAAGGGGGCCCGTCTGAGACTCAGTGGCTGTCGAGGACCCGATCGATCAGGCCGTACTCCAAAGCCTGCTCGGCGGAGAAGAAGCGGTCGCGCTCCATGTCCTCGCGCACCTGCTCTTTGGAGAGACCCGTGTTTTCGGCATAGATCTCATCGAGGCGCTCCCTCACGTTGAGGATCTCGCGCGCATGGATCTCGATGTCGGTCGACTGGCCTTCGAAGCCGGCCGAAGGCTGGTGGATCAGGATGCGCGAGTTCGGCAGGGCCGCGCGCTTGCCCTTCGTGCCACCGGCCAAGAGCAGCGACCCCATCGACATCGCGACACCCACGCACATCGTGGCGATGTCGGGCTTTACGAACTTCATGGTGTCGTAGATGGCAAGACCCGAGTACACGCTCCCGCCGGGGGAGTTGATGTAGATCGAGATGTCCTTGTCCGGGTCTTGGGACTCCAGGTGCAGCAGCTGCGCCACCACCAGATTGGCGACCTGATCTTCGATCGGAGTCCCCAAGAAGATGATCCGCTCGTTGAGCAGGCGCGAGAAGATGTCGAACTCGCGCTCTCCTCGCGCTGTGCGCTCCACGACCATCGGGATCAGCTGCATGTCAGGGTCCATCGGCACACCCTAGCGTGGGGGCGCCCGGCAGCGCGCGGCCGGCCGCGAGAAAGGGATATGGCCCTATCCTGCTGGGGTGCCTTTGAACCTTCCCAACGTGCTCACGGTCCTGCGCATCATGCTGGTACCTGTCCTGGTTGTGGCGTTGCTCGGCAACACTCCCTCCGGGGACGTGCTCGCGGCCGTAGTGTTCGCGCTGGCTTCGCTGACCGACTTCGTGGATGGCTACTTGGCCCGCACGCGAGACTCGATCACGACCTTCGGCAAGCTGATGGACCCGCTCGCGGACAAGCTCCTGATCGTCGGTGCTTTGCTTTGTCTGGTCTCCCTGAACCGTCTCGAAGCGTGGGTGGCGATGGTGATCATCGCGCGAGAGCTTGCTGTCACGATGCTGCGCGCGAACGCGGGCCAATCGGGCATCGTGATCGAAGCATCGATGTTCGGCAAGGTCAAGACCTGCATCCAGATCGCCGCAATCCTGGCTGTGATTGCGGTCCACCCCCCATCCCCCGTGTGGGTGTCCGTGCTTGTCTACCTGATGGTCTTGGTCACGGTTCTGTCGGGCCTCGACTACTTCCGTCGAGCCACTCGTCCAGCGTCGTCTGATGCGCCGCCTGCAACCCCAACTCAACCTCGGAGCGCAACTCGGACATGAGCCCGTGGCGCTCGGCCACCACGTTGTGCTGGTGGATCGTCTCCAAGTTCTCTTGACGGGCTGACACGAAGCTCTCGCCCTCGAGCTCTCCAAAGCGGGCAACGACGCCGGCGATCATCTCGCGCACGCAGTCCTCAACGAAGCGGGGCCGGCGGTGGGCCTTCTCCACCACCTCCACCTCATCTGAGCGCTTCATCAGCTCATAGATCTCAGAGGACATCGAGCTCTCCACAATCTCAAGCAACGCCGAGGCATCGATCTGGGCCTCGCAGCCCTCCATGCAGCCGATGTGCAAAGTACCGAGGCCTCTCTGGTTGTGGGTAGCGACCGGCACATGCTCGAACACCCGCTCGATCTGCTCTTCGCTGAAGCCGTCGCCGCGCAGGCGCTCGGCCGCGCGCGCAGCCACCAGCTCTTGGGCGCAGGGACATGCGGTCATTCCGGTCGCCGACACCCCAACCATGCGCCGTGTGCCGTCCTGTAAAGCCACAGCTCGCCCGTACAACGTGTAGATCTCCTGGGTCTGGATACCCGACACCGGCGCCGGCTTGTGCTCGGGGTAGCGCGCCTCGATCCTCACCTCGGCACGCTCTGCCCCTTGGCGTTCGCGCACCAGCTCGGCGATCTGCTGGGCCAATGTCTCGGCCCGGAAGGGCGACTCGCCCAACACGACCTCGCCGATAGCCTCGTTGACGACCTCCTCGAAGCGCGACATGTGGGCGCCCTTCTGGGACGAGTCCAGATCCACGTAGCACTCCAGCCGAGCGAAGAACAGCTCATCGCGGATGCGGATCACCTTCTCCACACCGGTCACGCCCACGCGCGAGAGCCCGACCGAGACCGCCGGTGCGCGCGCCTGCACATCCTCGAGCTGAGGCCCCAGGGAAGACGAAGCAAGCTGGGCGCGCGTTCCGGTCGCCATCTCGCGGCTAGCGTAGTACACCCGCTCGGGAGGCTTTCCTGGCACACACGCGCTCTGGAGGCTTTCCTGGCATACACCCGCTCGGGAGGCTTTCCCTGGCACACACCCGCTCGGCGGCTGTCCCGGCGCACCCGCCGGCGGCTTCTCGCATGGCAGGCCAGGCAATCGTTGCCCAGGCAACCGGCGCGCGGCGACCCCGCTATCTGGTATCACTCCGCACATATAGTCAGGGTCAGGGAGGTTAGATCGGGGTTGGGCCCGGAATGCGCAAGAGGACTGCCACGCCAACCGGAATCGCATAGGAGGCACGTAGTCAGTTCAGGGAGGCCGGAGCCGGTCGCTCCGGCGGGGAGCAGCATGGATCCTGGGGGGGTCCGACATGAGTACGAATACTGAGGGGCTCTTGATGGCCGTCGACACTGGGGCGGCCGAGATGGAGGAGGGAGAGGTCGAGTTCGACCACATCGCGTTGCGCTCCCGCCTGGAGGAGATTCACAAGGCCGAGCTCGACCTGAGCGCCGAGCCGAGCGTCGACTCACTGCGCCTGTACCTGCGCTCGATCGGGCGCGTTCCTTTGCTCAACGCCGAAGAAGAGGTGGCGTTGGCCAAGCGCATCGAAAAGGGCGACGTCACGGCCAAGCAGCACATGATCGAGGCCAACCTGCGCCTGGTGGTCTCGATCGCCAAGGGCTACATGGGTCGCGGCATGAATCTGCTCGACTTGATCCAGGAGGGCTCCTTGGGGTTGATCAGGGCGGTGGAGAAGTTCGATTACCGCCGCGGCTACAAGTTCTCGACCTACGCCACCTGGTGGATTCGCCAATCGGTGACGCGCGCAATCGCCGACAAGGGCCGCACGATCAGGATCCCGGTGCACATGGTCGATCGGCTCAACAAGGTTGTCTATGCCGAGCGCGCCTTGATCCAACAGCTCGGGCGCGACCCCTCCCCGGCTGAGATCGCCGCCGAGCTGGAATGCTCAGCGCACGAGGTACGCGAGATGCTGCGCATGGCCCAACTCCCGGTCTCCTTGGAGAAGCCGGTCGGCGACGAGGACGAATCCGCGCTCGCGGACTTCGTCGAGGACGACACGGCTGAATCGCCCTTCGAGGTCGCCTCCAATGCCTTGCGACGCCAAAGCGTCGAGCGGGTGCTTGCCTCCCTGCCGCGCCGCGAGCGGGAGGTCTTGGAGATGCGCTATGGGATCACCGGCGACCGCGTCCGCACCCTCGACGAGGTGGGCCGAGCATTCAACATCACGCGCGAGCGGGTTCGCCAGATCGAGAGCCGCACACTCAAGAAGCTGCAGACGGCGCCCGAGGCCCAGGAGTTGCGCGAGGCCAGCTGAACGGCGTTTGGCTCCGTGGCAAGCGGCCTCGGAGCCAGCCGCGCCGATCGCCCAAGCACTACAATCAGGCTCTTCCCGCGGCTCATCGCCAGGGACGCCTGGTGGGGTGTCCGAGTGGTTAAAGGAGATCGGCTGTAAACCGATTGGCTCTGCCTACGCAGGTTCGAATCCTGCCCCCACCATTTTGTTGTGTCTCGGACATCTGAGACCGATGTCTCGAGGCATTGCAGGCAGCTCAGCCCTTCAAACGCTTAGCAAGCGCCGAGGCATCGGGCGCGCTGACCGTGACCCTCTCCAGGGCGCCCGCGTTACGGACCGCGAAAGAAACCGCAGGCACACCCCGGCGTACCGCCCAAGCCTGGTCGAGACGGATCGAGCGACACACGTAGTAGAGCCAAGGTAGTCGCAAGCCGACCTTCAGGCCGGACCTCATCACCTCGCGCAGGGGAGCGTCGATGACTTTCACGTCGCTGACATCGGAAAGGGGGACGCTGATGGAGCCCATCAGCCCGAGCACCTTCTCCACGCGGGATAGGCGGATATCGATCCTTTCCTCGGATAGGTGCACGCGCACCGCGGGAAGGGTAATGAAGAGTAAGAGCAGACCCCGCGCGGGGTCATCCAGATAAAGCGCAGCCTAGAAGGGAGTTCCAGTCATGGAGTCCTCCAACCCGGCCAACCCGGTCAAGGTGCTCATCGTGGAGCACAAGACGTCCGCCACACCACAGTTGCTGGACACGATTCGCGAGCGGGCACAGCGCGGTCCCTGTGCATTCACGCTGCTCGTACCGAGGACCACCCACGGCCTGCACAAGGTCGTCGACCCACACGACCAGGAACTTGGGGAGGCCCGGAGCGAGCTCGACCACACGCTGCCGGCGATCCGCGAGGCCGCCGGGATGCCTGTCGAGGGCATAGTCGGAGACCCCGACCCGGTGGCGGCGATCGCCGACGCGATCAACGTGCGGGGCTTTGACGAGATCATTATCTCCACCCCGAGCCCCCGCCTGGCTCGTTGGTTGAGGCTGGACCTCCCGAGCAAGATCTCGGGCATGGGCCTGCCGGTGACGCAAGTAACCCCTTCGCACCACGAACTGCACTCCGCGGCAGCCTGAACTTCGGAACTGTCTCTTAGCAGTCGAAATCGCGCGCTGACGATCGTCTGTAGACCTTCCGTCTGCGGACAGCGACAGTGTGGGGTATGGAGCTTGTCCGAGAGCAGTTCGCGGCTAACCTGCGCCGCCATCGAACCCGCGTCGGCCTCTCCCAGGAGGCCCTCGCCGATGTGTGTGATCTGCACCGCACTGAGATCAGCCTGCTGGAGCGTTGCAAGCGCTCGCCACGGCTCGAGACGATCGTGATCCTCTCGCGGGGCCTTGAACTCGCCTCGCCCGCTGAGCTGCTCGACGGGATCAGCTGAGCGTACCTCGAGATCCGCGAGAACCGGCCCTTGGGAGATCCTCGAGGCGCCACCCCAGCGCCGGAGCTACCGATCTTGGTGGGACGCGCCTGAGAGCAAGTTCAGAGTTCAAGCCGGTCGAAGCCGGAGGCCGCCCTGGTGGCGAACACGAAGTCGTCGACCCGATGGATCAAGCCTGCTGCCTGCAGGCTGGCCAGGCCGTCCATCACGTCCAAGCGTGGAGCGCTGAGTTGGCGGACCAACTCCTCCACCGACCACAAGCTCCCCGCTTCGAAGTTCAAGAGCAGGCCAAGTATCCCTCCCTCGGCCTGCTTGCCCTGCCCCGTCATGACGCAGCTACCGCGTCCGCTCATCTGCTCCGCCCTCCTTTGGCGCCGTGGCCCCGACTCCGCCTCCGCCGACCGTCGTTGCCGCCCTTTCGTAGACGCCGACCAAACTACTTGTGAGTGCGGACGGCAATAGCGAACACACGTTCGCTATTGCACGAAGAGTTTCCGAAGATCACGCTTCGCTCACGCGTGAACGGGAGAACTCTATGCTCGTCGGGCGGTTGGGGAGATTGACGAGGAGAGCGCTTGTGGGGGTGGGGTCTTGACGAGAAGTTGGGCAGCCCGGATGAGGATGGGTCGAGCGCGGGGCGTGTCACGCCTCGCGGCGCTTGGAGCCATGCCCGGGACGCTGCTCGTGGCCCTGGGGGTCCCAGTTGTGCTGCTGGTAGCAGCGGCTGCCGCGCACGCCACCTCGGTAACGATTTCTCCGCTGGCGGGCACGCCCGACGCCTCGCCGCAAACCCAGATCAGCTTCCTGGGTGCCGCGGCCGGCCAGATCCACGACGTTTCCGTGGTGGGCTCGCACAGCGGCTCACACACGGGGCGGCTGGAGAGCTACGCGAGCGCCGCCGGAGCCAGCTACCTGCCTTCTCGGCCCTTCCTCGCCGGGGAGCGGGTGGAAGTCAGGGCGACCGTTGGCCACACCGCGGTGGGCACCGAGTTCACGGTTGCCGACCAAGACAACTACGACTACAAGCCTTCAGCCTCGACGGCACAGACCGCTACCGGGTCAGAGCAAGGCTTTGCCTCTGCGGCACAGACCATGCCCGTGGCTGCGCCCACGCCCGCACCTGGACAGCACTTCCTCACAGCGCCGACGCTTCAGCCGCCCCTCGTCTCGATCGACTACGACTCTCCGCAGGCGGCGCCAGGCGACGTCTTTCTGACCTTCGCCCATGGCGCCGGGCTGTCGGGGCCGATGATCGTGGACGGCTCGGGCCGACTCGTCTGGTTCAAGCCTGTGCCGAAGGACATGACCGCCACCGATTTCCAGGTCGAGCGCTACGAAGGCAAGCCAGTGTTGGTCTGGTGGCAGGGCTATATCCCCAGCCTGGGCGTCGGCTTCGGAGAAGATGAGATCTACGGGCCGAACTACAGGCCCATCGCCCAGATCAAAGCCGGCAATGGCTATGAGGCCGATCTGCACGACGCCCAGATCACGTCCCAAGGTTCCGCTTTCATCACCGCCAATACGCTCGTCCACACCGACCTTGCTTCGGGCGGCGGGCCCCGCGAAGGGGTCCTGATCGACTCGCTGTTGCAGGAGATCGACGTCAAGACGGGCTTGGTCATGTTCGAGTGGCACTCCTATGGCCATGTGGCCCTGTCGGAGTCCTACTCTTCTGCGCACGAGTCTCCAAGCGAACCATGGGATTGGTTTCACCTGAACTCGATCAGCCCGGGACCCGACCACGACTTGTTGATCTCATCGCGCAACACCTCGGCCCTCTATGACGTGAGCTTGGGCAGCGGACGAGTCTTGTGGCGGATCGCCGGCAAGCACCCCACCTTCAAGATGGACGGGGGCACCGGGATGGCCTACCAGCACGACGCTCGCTGGCAACCGGATCACACGATCACCGTGTTCGACGACGGGGCCGTCCCCAAGAAGCACTCCCAGTCGCGGGCGATCCGCTTGGCCATCGATTGGGCGCATCTGACCGTCCATCTGGTTGCTCGCGACGTGCGCACACCGCCCCTACTGACCGGCAGTCAAGGCAACGACCAAGTCTTGCCCAACGGCGACTCGTTCGTGGGCTGGGGCGAAGTGCCTTACTTCACCGAGTTCTCGCCGTCGGGCCAAGTCGTGTTCGAGGGGCGCATGCCTTATCCGGCGCAGTCCTACAGGGCATACAAGTTTCCGTGGAGTGCCACTCCCGCCGAACCTCCGGCGATCGCCGTCAAAGCCGCCGGCGCAGGCACGGAGACCGTGTATGCGAGCTGGAACGGAGCCACCGCGGTCGCCCAGTGGCGCGTCTTGGCGGGCGCCGGCGCCAGGAGCCTCTCCCCCATCGCCACCTTCGCCAAGTCAGGGTTTGAGAGTGCAGCCTCGGTGCCGAGCACAGGCACGCACTACGCGGTGCAGGCGCTCGACTCGGAAGGGCATCTGTTGGGCACCTCGCCGACGGTGACCGCCGGCACTTAGCTCAGAGGCGCGAGGAGCTTTCCGCAAAGCGGACAAACTCAACAAGGCCCGCGTGCCGGCGTCTCCTACGAGCCGCCCGAGAACAGTGAAGCGCTGAAAGGCTTCACTTCGGGGAGCCCTGCATACCCGAGCTTGCCGAGCCCGAAGATCTGCTCGATCGTGGCCAGGAGCGAATAGTGGTTGTAGGTTTCTTGGGCGAGCCCGCCACTCTTCTTGATGAGGGGCGAGAGCAGCAGCAACCCGACCTGGCCACCGCCCGGCGGCGAGAGCTTGGCGGCTCCGGTCGAAGCGGGCAGGTTGGGGAAATGGGGCTGGCCGCAGCACGCACTCGAATCGGCGTATTCGCCCTTGGTGGGAGCGTTGTCGACCGTTATCGCGAGCAGCCCGTCTTTCTTGAAGGCCGGGGAGGAAAGGATTTGAGGTACGTACTTTTGGAGGAACACGTCGGCGGCCGACATACCTGATGCCTTGCCTGGGGCGCACGCTTCAGGGCTACCGTCATCACAGGGCCCTGGGGCGATATAGGAGAAGGCGGGGGTCTTCGCCGGTGTGCTGAGATCGTGGCTCAATCGGTTAATGCCGACGTCCTGTGACGCGCACGCCGCCGAGTTGGCGATCGAGCCGAAGTATACGAACGGGTTGCGCCACGTCTGGTAAGCCGGGGCGGTGGCGCCGGGCGTAAGCGTCGCGGCGCTCGGATCGGCTGCTCCAGTGATGGGATGGGCGCACGCGCTCGGTGCGCTTGAGCCTTCGGCAAGTCCTTCCACATAGGCCTTCCATGACAGATGCTTGGCTGACAGCTGTCCCATCAAGGTGGGTGTGGAGGATGGATAGACGCAGCCTTGGCCGAGCGTCTGTCCGCCTGGGCCACTATTCGCGGGCGCCACTTCGTTGTAGACGGGGCAGTTTGCGGCCGTGGCTTCGGTCGGACCTTGCCCACTGAGCAAGCCAATGCCATCGGCAAGCGCTTCGTGGGCAACGCCGTAGTAGCGCACCAACAGCTCACCCTTCTTCTCCAGGGTGCCGGTCAGATAATGAGCGGGCGAGGCAGGGCCGAAAGCGGTTGCATAGGGCTCTTGGTCGAGCATGACGACGAACACGTGCTTGATCGCGGGCAGCGTGGTTTTAGAAGCGCCGGACCCTCCCCCACCTGAGGCCGGCGTCGACCCGCTCGCCCCTTCAGGTTCGCCCGAGGATTTCAACCCACTCGAGCCTTTTGAGCCGGATTCACTGGACGCGGCCGTGGACCCTGAGGATGAAGTGGCCTTGCTCGCGGCTGCTTTTCCGGTTGGTTCAGAGGATGGCGCCGGCGCCGGTTCCGGGGTCTTTTCGGCGGGAGCCGGCGGCAGCCTGGTTTCCCCGGTGGAGCCCACACTCGTGCCCACCGAGGTCTGCGCCACGACCAGCTTCAACGGTGCTCGTGCCGATGCAAGCGCACCAACGGAATCGGTTCCGGTGGCCCGCCCCATCAAGATCCCGAAGCCGAGGAAGGCGAGCGCCAAGGCCACCCACGCCGGCGAAGAGGGCAACGGGAGCGAGCCGAAACCCTGCTCCCAACGGCGCAGCAAATCGCCGATCAAGGGGGCAAGATCCGGTCTATCTCGACAAGTTCCAGCTCGCGCTCCTGCAAGACCGCGGCGCGCCGGACCAAGACGTCGAGGCGGAAGTGATCACGTATCGCCATCTCATAGGTCAAGCCGCCAAGGTTCCAGTGCAGCTCGGCAATCTCCTTGGCGAGCTGGTCGCGACGACGACGCAGCTCCGGCCCGGGCGCGGGCGGACGGGCAAGTCCGATCATGTCCGATCCGTTTGCGCTCATCACGTGCCCACGACGTTTGGCAGGTTCTTGGAGCGCTGCTCGTAGCTTTGCCCGCTTCCGCCTGAGCGCAGATTCTTGGCTGAGCTGGGAGGGGCCGGTTTGTTGATCGAAGACCCGGGTGCTGAGGATCCTCTGGCTTTGGGCGCTTCTTTCTTCTTCGGCGTCGTCGCAGCCGGCGTTTCTGTGGAGGGAGTGGATGTCGTCGGCGTCGTGGCCGCGCCCCCGGACGATCCACCCACTGAGATCACCTGCGCCGGAGGTACTTTGGTGGAGCCCGCGCCGGCTCGTCCGATCAGAACCCCTACACCCATCGCCAACAGCAGGACTCCGATGCCGGCCAGCAAGGCGAGTGTGTTGTTGCGTCCCGTCGGATGCGCCGAGGGCAGCGGCGCCCCGGGTGGCCTACCCGGACCAGCTACCGGAACCTGTGGCCCGGCGGCCCCGGGCGTGTGCGACAACGAGGCTAGATCCGCTCGTCCGCTGGAGATCGGACCGCTCACATGAACCCGCGGAGCGCCGCAATGCAGGCAGTAGCGCTGGTCGGGCGCAAGGGGAGAGCCACACTGAGGGCAAGGCTCAGCGACGACCGGGATCGGCTGCGTGACAGCGCTTCCCAGCTCGCTGTCTGCGGCGGGCTCGGTCATCACGCGTCCATCGTCCATCTTCGCTGTGCCCCTGGCTGTGACGATCTTGTGAACACCGCCAACTCATCCGTTTTCGGCGGAGTTTGCGCCCGGGATCTTGTTGAATGCGCAGCGAAAATTCTCGGGCTGGGAGACAGGCTCCGAGCCGGCGAAGCCGCCCTTGGTGCCGTTCGAATAGACCGTCACGTACTGCAAGGTCGAGGGTGCCGGCACAGCCGGCAAAGGCACCGGATTGGGTTCTCCGGTGCGCGGATCGCCGGTGGAGCCGACGCTGACTCCCTCCGAGCCCGCAGCATCTGAGCCGGCCGCGGTCGTGACCAACGTGGCGCTCATCTCGCGCTGATCTTTCAGGCCGACGCTGGGGTCGAGCGGGATTGTGGCGGTGAGCTGGGAGTCGTGGATCGTTGACTCGAGCTTCACCCGCACTGCAGCGCCGATCAGCTGCGCCGCGGTGGGGAGGTAGCCGCCCATCTTCACGCACGCCTGGCTGGCCCAGAAGTAGTTGTTCTGGCCCGCCTGGGCGTTGGTGACCGGGTAGGGAGAGGTCATCAAGCACCAAGTTCCGACGTCGACGGCCGTAGGGGGACAAGCCGGTTCCAGAGCAGTGAGCGTCTTACCGCCCACCTCCTTGGAGTTGTTCACAGTGGGGATCGCGCCGGCCGGGAACTTCCTGTTCTTGCCCAGCAGCAAGAGGCCACCGGAGCGCGGCCTGGTGCTGATCGGATGGCCGGCGACCACGCTTACGACTGCTTTGCGCGCCGCTTCGGCCAGGCCGGTGCTCGAGCCGACGAGCGCGAGGATCGAGATCGCCAAGGCGACCGTTCCGCTGTGGCGGGAGATTCGCTCTCTCATGTTCGCCTCCTTGGGCGTGAGGTTGGTTTTTGTAGTGAAAGTTGTGCCATCGCCACGTGCCGTGGCCGACGCCGGTTGCGATCGATCGAGGCGCCCGCTCCGGCCAGCAACGTCAGGACGAGAATTGACAATCCGTAAGTCGCAACCCGCGAGGAGCCGGTGCCGGAGGCGCCGACGCCCGCGTGGGCGGAGGCGGGCGGGGACGGTAGGCGGGCGAAAGCCTGCGATTGCTCCGGCGCGGCCTCCTCTTCGCGTTTTTCTTCGAACACACGAACCGTGGCGCCGCCGGGAGGGATCGGGTCCGCGAACGAAGCGGCAGGCGGTGGTGGCACTACTGGCACACCGGCAACCGCGGGCAGCTTCAAGACCGGCAGGATCGCCAGGGGCAAAGCCACCTTGGGCGCAATCTTCGGCGCCGGGACTTTCGGCACGGGCGAAGCGGGGGGCGGCGGTGGGGGCGGGGAAACCGGAGCCGGTGCCGGTGCCGGAGAGGGCGGTGGCGCCGCCGGTGCCGCCGCCGTTTCGGAGGCGACGTGCGTGAAATGACTGGGACTGAGGGGAACGGTGCCGCAAGGCTGCTCGACACTGCCGCCGAGCACGGTGACCTTGGTGGAATAGGAGAGGCCGCCCGCGGAGATCGTGACAACGGTGGTGCCTGCATTAAAGGCACACAGGATGCTCGAACGCGGATCTGGAATCACATGACCGGCCGAATCCTGCAGAGGCTTGCGCAAGTTGGTGGAGTTGGGGTCCTGCTCGACGAAGTTCGCAATTTCCGGTTCAGAAGAAGTGAACGTGTATTCCGGCTCGATTGCGCTCGAGCAATCGGATTGACGACAGAGCGCCGGTGGAAATTCCGCGTAAGGATCGGCGCCAGGCGGGTTGGGGTTGCCATCGGAGGCGGACACTGGGCCCCAGCGATCGCCTGACAGAGGCCGGCGCCCGAGCCCGGTGAACAGGGCCGGCGCGCTGCGGCGCAACAGCGTTCCATCTACCGGGTCAAGCGAGACTTCCTGCACGAGCGGGATCAAGCGAGCGTTGACTGGCGCGACATTGGTGGCGGCGTTGCGCTTGGCCACTTCTACGCTCACAAGCAGATAGCCAGTCGTCCCGAATAGGGCATCCGGCTGTCCGGGCGTGAACGAGTCGGAGATGGAGGAGCGATAACCGAGCGCGCCCGTGCCGAACTCTGGAATCGTGACCGATCCGCCCGAAGGGATCTGACTGGTGCGGCTTTCCTCGGGACGCTCATACAGGTAGGCGGAGGCTCCGCCTTGCACCATCAGCTGGGCCTCTTCGCCGGCATCGGTTGCGACATTGAGCGCCGGGGACAGATTTGGGTTCAGCTCGCGGCTGCCCACCACGATCGCAGGGATCCCACGCGCCTTTGCGTCGGCGAGCATCTCCTCGAGCCACGGCGCTTGGGGTTCGGCCGGATTCTGGTAGGAGTCCGAAGCGGCCAAGGAGCCACGCGAATTGTCGATCACGATCACCCGCACGGTGCCGGAGGGGCCGGTGCTGTCGAACGCATAGTGCGTACGTGCTCCCGGTCGCGGCGAGACCATCCCAACCGGGATGCTCGCGGTGCTGACCCCGGACGGAGTGCCTCCTTCGCCGAACGGGGCGTCAAAGGAGGCAAATGCCGCCCCGAACGCTTCAGCCTCTTCCCCTTCGCTGTCGCCGGCGGAGAGCGCCGGATAGACCGGCAGGCCGCCGGAACCGGAGAGCAGTTGCGCAAAGCGGTCCGCCTCGGCGGGCGACTCTGGCCCCTCGCCTGGGGTCTCACGCCCGCCGGTGTAGAGCAACATGCGGGGACCTTCGGGCTGTGTCGAGAGCGCGTCGATCGTGGAGAGCACCGTGCTCAGGTTGCGGTCGGGCGCGATCCCCTCGTCGGCAAGCAAGGCACAAGGTTCGGCGCACTCGGCATGACCGCCGACCGCGAAGGTGGCCGCCCCGCTCTGCAATGCAACGGGTGTAGCCGTCTCTCCAGGCGGACCAGGCGGGTTTCCCGCCGGGGAATAGCTGTAGATGCCGGCCGTCTGGACGGATTTGCGGACGACCGTGCCCGAACCGTTGGCATCGCTCCCGCGCCCAGCGTCGTCGGCCTCTCCGCTCCAACCACCCACAGCCCAACCGCCACCCGACTGGCCAACATCGAGTGCGGCGACCGGGTCGGCCTTGATCGGCTTGTCCTCGCTGTCGCCTGCATATGCGGCGCGCTCCTCATCCTCCCAGCCGGCGGGTGTTTCACGCAGCAAATAGCCATCCCCGGGCAACGGATTCGGAGGGATCAGAGGCGGTGGGGTGTTGGGATCCACCGGCGGCAGGATCAAAGGCGGCGGATAGGTGAAGTCGGGCACGACCGAAAGAAGCGCCCTTACTTTGGAGCCTTCGAGCAGGCCCGCCGCGGCAACGGCTGTCTCATCCACGATCGGCTGTTCTGAGAAATGCCAAGGCGCTCCGGCACTGTCACGCTCCAGCACAACATCTCGCCCGGCGAGCACCGCACCGCCGTTCGGCAGGCCGGCGACGACGTTCAACTGGGGCGGTGTCGGCAGGCTCGCCAGCAAGGCGTGGACTTCGGGATCGACTTTCCAGCCGGAGCCTTCGTTGACGAGGAGGTCGTGTTCGGAGGCGACCATCGCCTCGGCGCCGGCGAAAGCGACCGAGGTGAAATTCGCTTCAGAGAAGCCGGCCGGCAGTTCTTCTTCTTGGACCCAACTCTTGCCGTAGCGCAGCAGCGTGCCGCCGAGCCCGACGGCGTAGCCGAGGGCAGGGTTGCTCGGACTGAAGGCGATCCCGAGCAGATTGCCTTGGAAGCCGTTCAGGGGCGCAGCGGGATCTTTCTCCCATAGTCCCGTTTCGGCCCGCCAGATCCACATTGCCCCGAGATCTCCGACCGCGAATGCGCGAGCCGGTTCAGGCCAGGCGACCGCGCGCAAGGTGGGCGAGCTGACCGCCCCGCTACCGGTGAGCAAGAATTCTCGTTCCCAACCGTGGCCGGGGCTGTAGCGCGCAACCACGCCTTCGGCGCCCACGGCGAGCGCTTGTGCGCCCAGATCGCCCACCGGACTCCCCGGCTGCTGTGCGATTGCCGTGAAAGGAGCTCGCGCGGAAACAGGCCAACCGGCCAGTCGCGGCGGCTGCTGGGTGGTTGTTATCTGCACCGGGCCTTCGAGCCAGCCGTCTTGGGGCGTATAGAAGGCTCCGCCAGGCGCATTGTCCGAACCGGCGCCGGGCATCCAATTGAAAGCCGTGCCTTCGAAGCTCAGGTAGCTGCCCATGTTGGTTGCGTCACTGCCGCCCGGCAGCAGCGGATTGGTGACGATCCGAGTGCCGTAACCGGGCCCTTCGAAGGCGAAGCTGCGATAGCCCGCATCGCGACCGAAGCGCGCCCCGAGCGGGTGTTCGCATATGGCCGTGCCGCCACCGTCGCGGGCGTCACACCATGTGCCGCTGATCTTGCCTTCGGCGATGTCGTAGTAGAGCGTGAAGTCGTAGCCATCGTTGCCGTCGCCTGGCGCTTGCAGGTTGCCGTCGATCCACACCCCTTTTTCTGTGACCGTCAGGGGCTGTGCGGCGCCGGTGAGCGGTCCTAGCTTTGAAATGTCGCGAGCGGGGGTTTCCGCTGCCGCGAACAGTGAGGAGCCGAGCGATGCGGATTCCCAGCTGAATTCGCCCGCCTTGGCTTCGGTCCGCTTGAACAAGACGATCCCCAAGCCGCTGCTTGTTTCGGCCTGTCCCAATAGCCACAGGTTCTTCGAAGAGGTGCCGGCGATCGCGACGATCGTGAAGCCGCCGGTGTAGCCGGCAGGCAGGACGATCGGCTCGCGCGTCCATTTTTCCCCGTCCCAGCGCGCAACCCCTAGATCGCGCGTACGTCCGAGCGCCCCGAAATACGCTTCGGTGTGGGCGCCGTTCTCGACGGCGGCATCAGCCACGGTGCCGGAGCCTTCCTTTTCGGCGAGCACCTCGGTCTTGGGTTCGCTTTCACCCGGTTCGCCCGCTTCGCCGGCACCTGGCAGTACGCCGCTTGAAGGTTCTGGCAGTACGCGAAAGCGTCCGCCCGGATCGCGTGCGAGCACAACCGTCTGCTTGCCGGTGGGTCGCTGCGAATCCTGACCGACGAGCAGACCGCCGCCGTGTGGCGCGATGCGAGCCGAGAGCCGGTTGGGGCTCATGCCTCGATATGCCTGGCCTTCTTCATCGAGCGGCGTTTCGACGATCGACCAATCGGGGTCGGCGTCGCTCGCCCGCTCGAACACCAGCTGGCCCGGTGCGGTGGCACCGGTCGAAGCCGGCGTCGCGAAGGTCGTCGCTTGCAAACCGGGGAAGGGCGCCGGCACATCGGCCGGCAGCACTCGGTAGGCCCACGCTTCTCCGGGCGACCCGGCAGTGGCGGCCCCCATCAGGACCGTCGAGCTGTCGGCGGTGCCGAGCGCCGGTTGAGCCGAGGGGTCAACCACACCAGGCCCCGCCGCGCGAGCACGATGGCCTCCAAGCTGAAAGGCTCCGAAGGCGATCAGCGCAAGTGCCCCCGCCACACCGATCAGCGGCAGCGGACGTTTGGCTGACACGCGCACACCGCCGGCTTGGCGGCCAAGCTTGGCCTGCACGCGCACACCGCGGGCCCGGCACCCGAGCCCGGATGGCACACTCGTGCGGCCAGGACGCCGCGGAGACTGGGAGTCAGTCATGGCGGCGCACACTTGTGCTGACAGCAGTGGGACCGGTGCCGACTTTGCCTGCAGATCCGGACGCGGGGACGGGCTTGGGTTTGGTCAGCTCCTTGGTCACGAAGCCGAGCGCGGTGGGCCAGCGCTTGCTTTCCAGGCGCAGTGACAGAGAGCGCTTACCCGCCTTCAAGCGCTCCTCGCGCGTATGAGCGATCACCTTGCCGTGCAGCTTGGCCACGATCTGAACGTCGGCGAGACGGGTCAGCTCGAAGCTGATCGTGACGGTCAACCCGTGGCGCTTGACCGCGACATCCTTCAACAGGGCTGGAATTACCTCGGGAACGGGTTCGGTGTTTGCTTTCGTTTCGAGCTGAACGGGAGGCGGAGCGAACAGTTCGGAGTCGTCGGGTGGAGGCGTGTCGGGCACGAACTGTTCGATCGACTCGTTGGGACGCAAGGTGATCGTCGTCGCGAATGTGGGGTCCGCGTATTCGGGCAGGAGAGTGCCGTTCGTGTAGCGGAAGATCCAACCCGCCGAGGTGACCATCCATGCTTCTTCGGAGCCAGTGGCGGCCACGAGCTGAGCGCTGCCACGCCCGGCTCCCGAAGTGGGGAGGCTCTGCAAGGTGGCGCCACCGCCGGCTTCGATCAGGGCGACCTTCGCCTTGTCGGTCGCGCTGCCGCGTTCGCCAAGCGCTTGGTCGGCAACCCACGCCTTCTGGGTGCCTGGCACCGGTGAGATGTCAACGAAGCGGTCTTCGTCGCCGAACAGCGAGGTTTCAAGTGGGGCCTGCTGGAAAAAGGGGGGGTTGTAGTGAACGACGATCGGGGGGCTCGGGACCGAGCTGTCGTGGGGCGCATCAGGCCCTGAGGCGGCGCCACCGCCGGAGAACCAGAGATCGTCGGCGTCGGCTTTCGTCGAGAGCAGCTCGCTGCCTTCGCTTGGCACGCCGCTGTAGGGGAAGGGCAAAAAGTTGGCGTCGGTGAAAGTGCTGCCAACCAGCTTGTGGATCAGGACCGGGCCGAACGGCTCAGGTGTCGCGAGCGTGACGGGATCGGCGCTGTCGCCCGCCTGGGTGCCGACCAACGTGCTCTCGTAGAACGCCCCGTCGAAGAAGGCCAGAGCGCTGACGCCGCGCCCCTGGGGTTGGTAGGAGCTCGTGAGGTTGGTGCCGTCCCAGTGCAGATGGAAGGCGCCGATGCGCTGGCCGGCAGGATCCTCGCTGCCGATGCCGGCAAACCAGCAATCGTCAGGTCCGTCGCAGGCGGCAGCATCCATCGGCCGAAAGGGGTCGGGCGATTGCAGGGGAGTCGAGTAGGAACCGACGACGACACCGTCCTTGAAATGGCACAGACCGAGACCCGATCCCACTCGAGGCTCGCTGGGTTCGGTGATGACCCAGAACTCGTCTGGGCCCGCCCACGCGATCCGCGAGGCTTCGCCCGAGCCGCCGCATACGGTCGAGAGCTGGCTCCAAGCTCGACCGTTCCAAAAGAACAGGCCGCTCGGCACCACAGCGTTCCCCTCGACACTGAGGAGACCCTCGTTGGGCGCGTAGAACTCCATGTCGTCGGGGGTGCCGAGCGGTACCTTGAACGCGGCCCCGACCGGCGGCGCGGGTTGTTCCAAGCGCCAGGTGGCATCGGCCCATGCTGCGGTCGCGCCAACCGAGGCAAGCGCCGCGGCGACGGCGACCCCGACCAGCAGAGCCCCGGTCGCCAGTAGCCTCAAGGTCCGTGCCCCGGGTCCTTGTCGGGGGCTCGTCCGGCAACGTCGCCAAGCTCGCCGGGCTCGACCTCTCTCACGGTGGAGAGCACCGCGTCGAGCGCTACGCCCGAAAGCGTCTCGTGCTCGAGCAGGGCGTGCGCCGTCTCCTCGACGGCGTGCCAATTGCTGTCGAGAATCGCGGTTGCCTTCGCCTCTGCCTCGCCGACGAGCCGCTCCACTTCGCGGTCGATCGTGTCGAGCGTCGAAGGACCGACCGAGCCGAGATCCTGGAGGGACGCGCCCAGGAACACCTCGCCACCTTTCTCCCCGATCGTGACCGGTCCGAGCGCGTGGGACATGCCGAATGAAGTCACCATCGTGCGCGCCAGGTTCGTGGCCGCGTGCAGGTCATCGCTGACACCGCTCGACAGATGACCAAATGCCATTCGCTCTCCGGCTGTGCCGGACACGATCACCGTGAGTTGAGCCTGGAGGTCGGGCTCGGTCTGGATCAACTGGTCGCGGTCGGTGAGCATGTGCGCGGCGGTGCCGAGTGTGCGTCCGCGCGCCACGATCGAGACCTTGCGGCTAACACTGGCTTGGCCCAAGGCCTCGGCGACAACGGCGTGGGCAGCCTCGTGGATCGAGATGAGCCAGCGCTCCTCAGCGGCGAGGATGTGCTTCTTGGCGGGGCCGGCGACGACGCGGTCGATCGCCTCCTCGAGCGTGGCCTGGTCGATGTTCTCGTGGGAGTCGCGCACCGATAGCAGAGCGGCCTCGTTGATCACGTTGGCCAGCTCCGCGCCGCTGAAGCCGGGAGTTAGCCGTGCGATCTCCTCCAACGAAACGTCGGGGCCGAGCGGACGCTTACCGCCGTGCAGGCGCAGAATCTCAAGGCGCCCGTGCACATCAGGAACGTCGATCGTGACTTGACGGTCGAAGCGCCCGGGGCGCAGGAGCGCGGGATCGAGAATGTCGGGGCGGTTTGTGGCGCCCATGACGACCAAACCGCCATCGCCGCCGAAGCCGTCCATCTCGACGAGCAATGCGTTGAGCGTCTGCTCGCGCTCATCATTACCTTGGCCGATCCCGGCTCCGCGCTTGCGCCCGGCGGCGTCAAACTCGTCGATGAAGATGATCGCGGGCGCTGTCTTGCGGGCCTTGGCGAACAGGTCGCGCACGCGGGCGGCGCCGACGCCAACCAAGGACTCGACGAAATCGGAGCCCGACAGCGAGAAGAAGGCGGCGTCGGCCTCTCCGGCCACGGCCTTGGCCAGCAGGGTCTTGCCGGTGCCAGGGGGCCCTACGAGCAGAACGCCCTTGGGCGCCGCTGCTCCCACCTTCAGATAACGAGACGGGTCGGCGAGGTAGTCGCGGATCTCGCGCAACTCGGCCACGGCCTCGCCGGCACCGGCAACGTCCGAGAAAGTGACCTGATGGAGGGTGCCCTTGCCCTTGCGCTTGCCCTTGCCGGTGAACTTGGAGAAGCCGGCGATACCGCCCGCGCCGCCATCGGCGCCGAAGCGCATGAACAGGGCGAATAGGCACACGAGCAGAACGATCGGGATGAGGAACTGAACGAGGATCTGACGTTGGGCCTTGCCGGGTTGCTGATCGACGGTGACGACCGTTCCTGCCTCTCCGAGGCTCTGCAAAAGCTGTTGGGTCTGGACCCCTGAAGCGGGGTAGGCAGCCCAGTATTCGAGCGGAGGCGAAGTGGACGGGATTGCCGATGTCGAGACGTCGGCGCCGGTCGTGGTCGACCCGGTCGTCTCGCCAGTGCCTGTCGCGGCGCCGGTGGTCTTCGCGGGCGTGATAGCAGCGCCGGAGCCTGCCGTGGCGCCCGACGTTTCGCCAGAAGCCTGCTTTAGCGTGACCTCGACGCGGTTGTCGTGGTCGTAGATCGTGGCGGTGGCGATCTGCTTGTGGTTGGCCAGCTTCAGGACTTGGCTGATCGGAAGTTGGGAGCCATGGCTGGATGGCCCGATCGCCCCGAGCAGCGAGAAGAAGGTGACCAGGAGCGCGACCGAGGCGAAGACAAGGAACAGGGCGATCTTGTCGCGGAAGATGATCCGCTTGGCACCCGTCGCAAAGTCGCCCAGGGTCACCAGCGCAGGATTGCGTTTGTGCGCAAGACCGGAGCGCACCTGGGGGCGCGGGACTGGGCGCGAGGGACCGGGCGGACGGCCGTTGCCCTGCGGGGACTGCGCTTGCGTGTTCTCGTCGTCTGTCATTTGGCCTCTGGTTATCTGTCTCAGTTCAGACCAAAGGCGACGCCCGGCATCGCAACAAGCGGATACCGGACGCCGCCAAGGGCCCGCGATATGGCTACGCGCCTATCGTCTTATTTCTTTTTCTTGCCTTTGCTTGCTTTTTTCTTTGGGGTCACAGCCGCTTGGGTGACTGTGAGGGTCTTGGTCTGGGTGGCAGCCGTCCCGCCCGTCGGGGTGAACGTCACCGTGATCTTCACGCTGAGCTTGTGCCCCTTTGCTTTGGCGAGCTTGGCCAAAGCGGATTTCGAGATGGCAAGCGTCACCGTCCCGCTACCCCCCGACACGCCGGCGCTCACGTTGGACACGGTCACACCACCGCCCGTTGCCTTGACCTGGATCTTGCCAGGGTCGGGCAACTGCAACGAGAGGACGATGTCCTTGCCCTTCACCTTCGCACTAGCGATCGAGAAGGTGTTTGACGGGGGCGGAGTTACCGTCTGGGTTGTTGTTGTGGTGGTTGTGGTTTTTGCCGCCGGCGGGTTCGTTTTGACTTCTTCTTTGCCGCCTTCGGTGCCACCCGACGACTTTTCCCAGTCGATAGCATTGACGCCATCCTGGGCAATCGCCTGAACCGTACCCGGTAGCGTTCCATAGTCGTACGCTTCGAGATTGTCCTGACCGAATGGCGAAACGACTGCTTCCAAGTAATTCTTGACAGTCATGGCCATCTGTTGCTCAGCCAGACTTTTGCCGAAGACAGACGCGTCGTCGTCAAATGCGAAGTCGTAGGTCATCGCGCATACCGGATACGTCGTTGTGTCTTTGCTGCCAGTCGCGATGGCGTTCGACCAGTCACCCAGCGTGGGGTCGCTGGCGGGGCTAGTAGGGACATTGCGGTAGTCGGCTTTGAGGCAGTTCGCGCCCTTGGTGGATCCAGCGCCGATACCTCCGTTCAGGTGCGCGGTAGCCGTTGAAGTCGGCTCAACCCAATTGCTTCCTTCTTCGGCTGGCGTTTTGTCTGGGTTGATCGTTTGCACCGGGATCCAGTAGGTCTTGTCGTCTTTGTTGGCCGAGATGTCATATCCCTTTTCTCGAGCAGTCGCGAGATCGAGATAGCCTATGGAACCATCGGTAGCTTCGACGGCCGAGGCCACTCCTCCACCACCTGTTTTTTCTGCGGTGCAAGTGTCATCAGCTTCTTCGCACTTGTTGCTGACTGCCTTTTTCGGGACTTCGACTTTGCCCAAGATGGGCCACCTGTTGTTGTCGCCCACCACTTCGCCCGTAGTCCAGAGGCCGGACGGCCCATCTTTGGGAAGGCTCAGGTACGCCTTGAAATTATAGGTCGTACCCGAGCCGTCCAAGCGCACGATGCGGATGACAGGTAGCGCTCCACAAGCCGCAGGTGCTAGTGGTTTCGCGGCTTTTGTGTCTTCTTCGAGATCGGCTACCGGAACAATATTTTCCCACTTTTGCTGAACCGAGTCGTCCCAGATCTTCTCCAACTCTTCGGTTGTTATATGGACGCGAAGAGTTTCGGCCGCATACGTATCGCCGGTTGACGCCCCGGTGGGATCGTTGGGTCCACCTGTGCTGGTATCGCCGTTTTCGCTCGTGGCGCCTGTCCCCGGGCTCTTCAACTTGCATCCTTCCGGGAAGTGCACAACAATCGTCACCGCCGCCGCAGCCACTGGAATCTGGTGGATAAGACCGGCTTTTTCGGTCCCTTCCGCCTGGGCATTCGCCTTTTGGGCTGGACTCAGTGGAGCGTCGCTCGCGGCAAAGCGCGTTATGGGACTACGAACCCCTGCTTTCGCTTCCGGAGCATTGAAACCTAGACAGGTGCCTTCCGCGCCCGGGCCGCCGCCGATCGCCGCTATACCACATCCGCTGCCGTCCGGTTCGTAGGAAACTTTCGGACCGTTTTCGCATCCAGCAGGGGAGTTGAAGACGTGAGGGATCCAATCGCTGAGCTGAGCGATCTTTTGCAGAGACGAACCCTCGCCTTGTATGGCGGTGCCGTCGCACTTTCCGATCGTAAAACTGGCGTGCGCCGATTGAGGCGTCGCTATGGCTATGGTCGCTATGGCAACCACCGCGCACAACAGCGCCATGGCTACACGAATACGACCGCGTTCAGCGGTCAAGGGAAGGCTTACGCGCATGAGCGTGAGATGTCCTTTCAAGAACGTAGATAGAGATCTTCGTGATCGGACACGAGTCTCACAGCGCCCATGGGCGCGCGCAATCCCTGTTTACAGAAGCGACACATGTTGGTCACAGCAGTGAAACATGTCCGGAGATGACCGTGGGCTCCGTTCACCACTTAATCTCCATGGCGTAACAAGTTCGTAACAGGATCAGGGAATGTCCACTGTTGCCGATGACTACGGACGGCCTTCATCCTTTCTTGCGCCTAGCCCTCGCGGAGGCTTTGGGCGCCTTACCCACACTTGCCGCTACAAATGTTGCGTTGGTTTCAGCCGATAGCGCTTCGCCGGGTGTCGGCGGCGCGAAAGAGACTGTAACGAGCACCCTGATCTTACCCGCCTTTCTAAGCTCCTTGACGTACTGGGGCCCAACCCGGAGCGTCAGTGTCGTTGTGCCCTCGGCCCGCGCCACGCCGAAGACGTGAGCCAGGACGACGTGCTTCTTGCGCTTCCTATGACCATTCACAAGAGTAATGCTTCCGCTCGCACTAGCGTTCAGCTTGCCACCGCCCGGAGTCTCCACGAGCAGAGTCAACTCACCGCCCTTCCCCCGTTTTACGCTAAGACCGAGTTCGGGCAGTGCCAAGGCCGTCAAAGAGAACCCCCCTTGAACGGCATTGACCCCCGCCGGCGGCGGCGCTGTGCCTACAGGGCCTTGCAATGTAGCTGTGAATGCATCGGAAGCCTGATTCGCATCGCCAAATATGAGGTTCGAAGCCGACGATGTAAAAGCTAGGGTCGAACCGCTACCGTCAAGACTTGGACCGGTCGACACAGATCCGTTCGGATCTTCGCCTTCAAAACCGACGACAGCCCGTTCGAGTGTGTTTTCCGCAAGATGGACCACATACAAATCACTTGTAGTAGGTACAGGACGAAAGACCCCAATCGGACGAGGTTCCGACAAAACGAAATTATCCCGCAGGGTCGTGAATGCGAGCGTCCCGCCATCCGCGGACAGCGCAAGAGATTCGATCGAAGGGGTCGATCCGGGATTGCCGGATTTGACGCCAAGCGTCAGCTCGCGAGTACTGCTCTTGCGCGTCATTCCGGGAGCCATGCTCGTTATGAAGGCATCAAGCCCGGCCGACTTGGTGATGTTCGGACGCAGCGCGGCACCGGCCAGGAACGCGACGGTGTAGCCGTCGTTGCTCATACTCGGAGCCGTACTTGTGATACTCGCCAGGCTCGACTCCTGCTCGCTCAAGGGCCCGTAGCACGGCCCAGCTGAAAGCGGGTCTTGCGTGACGCCTTCTCCTTCGAGACAGGCAGGATCTTCGGGATCGGCGAGACCCGTGATCCGCCTTGTCCTGCCGTCTTCCCGCCAACGCTGCCAAAGATAGTAAGGCTGGCTGGCGCTAAACGACTCGCCGGGTAGAAAGATGGTCTGGGCTGGCGCATTGGTTCCGACCCAAGCAACCGTAGTCCCGTCCCCACTGATGCTTGCTGGCCCAACCGCGCCGCCGGCGGGAGCGCCACCAGCGGTTTCGCGGCTGACGAGTGTGGTAGTCCTATCCGACAGGCTTCGCACGAACAGCTGTTCAGGCGCGATGACAGATCCGCCATCGGGAAGATCCGAAGTCACTTCACCTGTCCTGAACACGACGTATTTGCCATCGTCGGATATTGCGGTATTAGGCCAGACTTCAGAGCCGGGCTGATCCCCTGGAAACGACTGACTCGATGCTCCATAGGTAGCCGGTTCTTCGCCCCCACTCTTGGCCGAGACAAGCGTGTAGGCACCCGAATCCTTACGATCCGGCGTTAGCGGTACTTCCATGTCCCGGACGTAGACATCGACATTTTCGTTTGTGTCCTGCGGCACCAGTTGCTGGGCTGTCGAGAAGGCGATATAGCGCCCATCGGCGCTTACTGACGGATTCTCGGCACCACGAAAAGTCCGTGTTCCCTTCTCGGGGCCTTCTATATAGACCTCGCTCCCGTCCGCCACTAGCTGAATCGTCCCTGTAACCCGGTCGTAGCGAAAAATTCCACCTTCGCGCAAGGTTCCCGATGGTTCAGCGTCGAGTTCGATGCCGTGCGGCCCGACCACTCCGCCATCGTCTTCGAAGAAGTTGGTGGCCCGCGTCTGAAACACCACATAGCGTCCATCCCTCGCGATGGCTGCGTCGGTAGTAGGCGCATTCCCCTGTTCATCAGAGGCGCTATCGATCGACACGATGTCCGCCCCCAACCCTCCGGCATCAGGCCCATACCCTGCATGGGCGGCCGGCACCGTCAAGAGCGATCCGATTGAGAGGACAACCACAAGCGCGCAAACAGCCTTTGACCCCTGAACCCAACCCCTGCGCGACACGGTACTGAGAGTGCGAGGCCTCACAACACCCGCACCCGCTTTCGAACCGTGGCTTTGTTACCGGCATTGTCAGAAGCGGACACAACGATCGTGTAGGACCCGCCGTGCCCATAGGTGTGACGGAGAACGGCTTGCCCATGACCCAAAGCCCCGTCTCCGAACTGCACCCGTACAGAGCCGTTCTTGACCCCGGACACTTCGCCCTTAGGTCCGTCGTCGACCCGTACGGTGACGGAGGCCCCTCGTACACGCACGCGTACCTTGGGAGGACGGCGATCGACCTTGATCGTGGCCGGCACCGAGTCGACCACCTGCCCCAACGAGTCGGTCGCCTCGACCTGGAGCGAATGGACCCCTTCGCCCACTTGTGAACGGGAGAGCGTGTATTCGTCGCCGGTAATCCCTTCGGCGACTTCTTGGTCTTCGACGAGCACCGAATAGCTGATCGCTCCCGCGCCCGCCAAGGGGACTTCCCATTGCAGGGGGATACGCGGCTTGGCCAACCAAGAGGAGGGCACGTTCGTGACGAACTCCCCCGGCGGAGCGCGCACCACAACAGCTGCGATCTGGGCGTTGGCGCCGTCGCCTTGTAGGAAGCCGAAGATCGCATCGCCGCGGTGGGAGCCGCCAACGGTGAGCTGATGTACAGCGCCGCCATGAGGAGCAGCCACAAGCGCCCTATTGGGAGTGCCGTCAGCGCGACGCTCGAGCACAGCCACAGCACCAGAGCCATGAACTTGAACCTTCCAAGCGGCCGCCAAAGCCCCGTCCGCAGCGCGTGTGAGCACCGGGTCACCGGGGACTTCCGAGCCGGCATCGAGTCGCACGGGAGCGCCGATGCTCGCTTCGGCGCCACTTGTATCAAAACTTTGGACTCCCGCGCCGTAGCCGACGTCAAAGCCGCCGCCGCTGTCCACGCCCATGCTGAGCGTACCCAAGCCCGCCACCGGGCCGTCCGCGCCGGCTGGCCCGTCGACCGCCTTGGCGGCACCGAACACTGCACCGTGAGGGTCAAACGAGGAGGGAAGCTCCGCCTCGAACACACGCGCATGAGAGAAGCCCGAGCCAGGCGCCGTCTCCTGGCGCCAGGAGACGGCGCCCTGGCCGAAGCCGGCCACGTCGAGCGACAGCTCGTCGGCGGCTCCGTTGAGCGGATGACCGTTGAACGTCGAAGGGCTGACTTGGAGGATGTTGCCTGGCACCATCCCGAAGATTCGCCTCGCATAGATGCGGTTGACGAAAGAATCGTCGGGCTCCTGCCAAGCGATCAGACCCTGTCCCGTCAGGTCGATACCAACCTGTGGCGAGTTCAGCGCCGTGGGCTGGGGCACGGGTTGATTGACGTCCCTGTTGAATGGCTGTCCCAGCGAGGACCAGTATTGCCCGTCGTAATGGGCCACCCTGATTTCGTCCAAGACATAGCCGGGCGGGATATTTGGCGTCGAGGGACCCGAGACGGCCGTGATGACGCGATAGGAAACATAGGCTTGTCCCGCGATGTTCATGGCGATCGAGGGATAAGTACCCGTGGCCTGGCCAATGCTCAAATCGACCGGCACTGGCGATTGAAAGCCGGCGGAGCCAGGATCGAGCGTCGCGGAGAACAGACCGTCGGTCGAGGAGGAGTAGTGGTTCGCCCACACCACCACCAGCCGCCCTCCTTCGCCCGCCGCGATAACGGGGAAAGAGGATTCAAACTTCTCCCCCACGTCCACTCGTTCAGGAGCGCGCCACTTTCCTTCGACATATTGCGCCACGAAGATGTGGGAGCGCCCTTCGATGCGCTTGCGATAGACGATGCCTCCGGTGCCGTCGGCCGCCATCGCCGAGCCTCCCAGTTCGACGATTTCCTGACTTGGCCCATCGATCGGGACCACGGCGGAAATATCAGCGTGAGCGGCCGGCGCGAGCGCACAGAGGAGCGATCCGGCCAATAGCGCCAGAGAAAGACCCGCGCCGGCGCGGGCGGCCCGCGTCCGTGCCAGGGGACGCCGGACGAAGTTCGCGACATGCGCGCCAGACACCCCGTCAGGCTGACCACCGATCGAGCTGGACTTGTGAACGAGCTGAGAAGTTCAGACCGGCTACCTCCAAGTCGCGGAGATGTTCACCAATTCTTCTCAACTTGAAAACGTCCTGTTCACGTGGGGGACGTTCGGGGCCTCGACACTGCGCTCGAAGCCCGTTTGGGCTGGGAGCGTCCGACCCGCAGGGCGGTCCGAAGCACCCACCAGCAAAAGGAGCCCACAACGTGCGCACTACACGCACCCTGACACTCTCGCTGATCGCCGCATTGATGCTCGCGGTGCCCGCCGCGGCCGGAGCGCGCGCCCTACTGATCGACGGCTCGACGTCGATCTTCCCGCTCATGACCCAGCTCGCGAACGCCTACCACAAGGCGACCAAACAGCCGACTCCCAAGGTGGGTCAAGGCACCTCCGACGCGGGCGTCAACGACGTCAACGGCGGACGCGTTGACATCGGCGACGTATCGCGCGACCCGATCATCGGTTCAGACCCGAAAGGCCTCGTCTTCACAAAGCTCGCGCGTGACGGCGTTTGCATGATCACCAACTCCAAGAACCCGATCGGCAACCTCAACCAGGAAACCGTGCAAGCTATCTTCACCGGCAACGTACGCGAATGGAGCGAAGTGCCGGGCTCGAAAATGACCGGCCCGATCGACCTCGTCGACCGCATCGCCTCTTCCGGTACCCAGGACGCTTTCCAGAACATCTTTCTGGGCCCAGACCTCAAGATCTCCAAAAGCGCGGAGGAAGAGGAAAGTAACGGCCTCGTCCAGAACAAGGTCAAAGTCGACGAACACGCGATCGGATTCGTCTCATTCGCCTTCACCGCCGGCGTCAACGCGGTCGGCTATCAAGGCATCCCCTGCACCTTGCAAAACGCGAAGTCGGGGCAGTACCAAGGCGTACGTAACTTCTGGATGGTGACCAAGGGCGTGCCCAAAGGCCCCGCCAAGACGTTCATCGAATGGGTGACCAGCTCCAAAAACGCGACCGCCCGGAAAATCATCAGCTCCGAGTGGATAGCGATCCACTAGCTCTAGCGAACGATCCACTAGCCCCAGCGGATGTATCAAGCGCCCGCATCGACCGGGTCGCCCTCAGGGCGGCCCGGCGCTGCACTTAAGCGCGCGTTCGCGCGAGGCGCAGGACCGGCCGAGCGACGCGCGGAGTGGATGCTCCGTGCGCTCGCCGCCGGCGTACTCGTCGTGATCGCGGGCATGGCGATCACGGTCTTCTCCAAAGCATGGCCTTCCTTCGCTCACAACGGGCTGGCCTGGTTCGGCAGCGGCGGCGACGTGGATACGCAGCTGCGGGAAATGATCAACGGACCGAAGGATCCTGCCCACTACGTCTACCAGTTCAAAGCGTGGCCCCTGATCTGGGCCACAATCCTGACCTCCGGCTTGGCCGTGATCCTGGGCATGGTCGTATCGATCTTCGCGGCCGTATTCATCGTCGAGTTCGCCCCCGCCCAGGTCAGACGCGCGATCGACCCGACCATCCGACTGCTGGCCGGGGTTCCGTCGGTCGTGTACGGACTCGTCGGGATCTTGGCGATAGCCCCGTGGGTCGAACACAACCTGATCTCCACGGGACGCAAGCGCTCGGTCGAGTACGTGGTGCAGCTGACTGGCGCCAACCTGAGCGTGGCCGTCCTGATCCTGACGGTCATGATCGTGCCGATCATGGTGGCGATCGTTGTAAGCGCCTTGGAGACGGTGCCCACCTCATGGACGGAGGGCTCGGCGGCACTCGGAGTGAACCGCTGGCGTACCACTTGGCGCGTATCTCTGCGGACTGCCCGCCCGGCGATCGTGGCGGCAGCGGTACTCGCCACCGCGAGAGCCTTGGGCGAGTCGATCATGCTCTCGATGGTGAGCGGCTCGCGTGGCTTCTCCCCGAACCCGCTGGATGGCGTCACGTTCTTTTTCGAGCCGGTCAGACCCTTGGCGGCAACGATCATCGACTACATCGACAGCATCACGGTCGTTCCTGTCGAACAGACCTTGTACGCGATGGCGGCTGTTCTACTCGTGTCCTGCGCCTTGCTCTCGTTGGCGGGCTGGGCTGCCAAGCAGCCGATGAAGCGCTACGGAATCAGGGCATAGCGATGGCGAGCGCACAAGAAGCTTTGAGACCATCCCAGCTCACGCCGCGCCCACCCGCGGCAGCGATCCAACGCGGACGAGGTCGCGCCTCGGTGCGGGCCTGGCCGCTCGCCGACCGGCTGGCCTACGCGATGTGCTGGACGGTCGGCGCCGGACTATGCGTCGTCACAGTCGCGATCGTGCTGTTCATGGCCATCAAGGGCATCGCGTATCTACGGCCGAGCCTGCTGCTGGGACACCCGAGCGCCTCGCAAAGTCAAGCCGGATCGGGCGGTTTCTTGGACCCGATCGAGGGGACCTTGCTGCTGACAGCCGTCGGTATCGCGATCGCCGCGCCGGTGGGCGTGGGGCTGGCGACATGGATGAGCGAGTACCAGAGGCCCGTCTGGCTGGCCAGAGCGGTGGAGTCGAGTGTGGAGATGATCGCGGGCGCGCCGAGTGTGCTGTTGGCGATGTTCGGATTGGTCCTGTTCGCACGGCCGGCACTCGCGTTTCTGTCGCAGACCTCGGCCGGAGGCGCGGTCTACGGCAAGTCCTTCCTCACGGCCGGGGCGATGATGTCCTTGATCGCGCTGCCGCTGGTCGTGGCCTCGACACGCGAGGCGCTGCTACAGGTCCCGGCCCACGTCCGGGAGGCGTCTTATGCGTTGGGTAAGACCAAGGCGACCACGATCAGAAAGGTCCTGTTGCCTTCGGTCAGACCTAGTATCGCCAGTGGAGTGACGCTCGGTATCGGCCGAATCGTGGGTGACACGGCGATCGTGGTGATCCTCCTGGGGGCCACGATTCGCACCGAAGGCGCAGGCGGGCCACCGATCCTGTCCGTGTTGAGGGGGACCGGTGGAACGCTTACCAGTTATGTGCGCTACAACTCGCCCGCCGGCGAAGGCAACGCCCATGAAAAGGCCTACGCGGCCGCCTTCGTACTGCTGCTGATGGTGCTCGCTTTGAACGTGCTCGTGATGCGTTTCAGCTCAGGCAAGAGCAAGGACGACACGCGTCGCTTCCGCGTGCTCGGAATCTTGCCGTGGACCCGTTGATGGAACCGTCGAGATGTCACCTGACGTGCCCGCTCGGACCCCAAACAGCCAAGCGACGACAGATCGAAGGAAGGCGCCCGCCATGGATCCGTTGATGCCTCCGCCCGTACGACGGATCGCAGTCGATCGCGAGCCGACGGTGGTGAGCAGATCCACCAACGGCTCGGGATCCGGTTTGGTGCCTACGCTTGAGACGCCGACGGTTGAGCGAGCCGAACGCGTGAAACGCCCTCCCGCACGCGAAGTGATCGAGCGGATGAGAATCGAGGGTGTGTGGCTCGCATACGGCGAGCGCTGGGTCGTTCGGGACGTGAGCCTGCCCGTGCGGAACGGCGAGGTCTTGGCCCTGATCGGCGCCTCAGGCTCGGGCAAGACAACGCTCTTGCGCTCCTTGAATCGCCTCACCGACATCACGGCTGGTGCAGCGCGCGCGGGACAAGTCACGCTCGACGGCGAGGAGATCTCCGAGATCGAGGTCAACTCGCTGAGACGCAGAGTGGCGATGGTCTTCCAGCAGCCCAACCCCTTCCCCATGAGCATCTTCGAGAATGTGGCTTATGCCTTGCGCGAGGAGCATCCTCCAGGCGGTAGGCGCAAGCGGCTGTCGCGCAAGGAGCTGGAGCCGCGGGTGATCGACGCACTGGCGCGCGCCGGACTGTACGAGGAGGTGGCAGGCAACCTGGATCATCCGGCGCTGCGTCTGTCCGGCGGACAGCAGCAGCGCCTGTGCATCGCCCGGGCGCTGGCGGTCAAGCCGGAGGTGCTGCTGCTTGACGAGCCATGCTCGGCACTCGACCCCATCTCCACCGCAACGATCGAGGATTTGATCGTCGGCCTGCGCGAGAGCGTGGCGATAGTGATCGTCACCCACAACTTGCAACAGGCGATGCGAGTGGCCGATCACGTCGCGTTCATGCACCTGGGTGAACTGGTGGAGTATGGACCGAGCAAACAGGTCTTCGACCGCCCGCGCGAAGCTCGCACAAAGGAGTACGTGAGCGGAGCCTTCGGGTGAGACGCCGGCCGGCGGCCCTCGGCGCTATCGCGATCTTGCTGGCGTTGTCCGGGTGTCAAAGCACTCAGGACCGCAGCGCCGAGCTGCAACGAGACGCCAAACACCAGCTGCTCGCATCGCAAGGAGTGTCCGTCTCAAAAGAGAGCCCGAGTGTGCGCATCGTGCACGCCACGATCATCCACATGAGCACGGCGACAGCGGTTGTCGTCCAGATGCGCAACGTGTCGACCAAGACGCTTCGTGACGCCCCTATAGAGCTGACGGTAAAGGACGCGAAAGGTGGCGTGCTCTACCAGAACAACGCACCCGGCCTGGAGCCGTCGCTAACGATGGTTTCCGTGCTCGAACCCGGCGCGGAATCGACCTGGGTCGATGACCAGGTACAGGCTGCGGGCACACCCGCTACGGCCACCGGACTCGTCGGCAAAGCGACCGCTGTCTCCGGCGTCCCACGGATGGAGGTGTTGAACGCCCACTTGAGCAGCGAACCAGGCGCCGAAGCAACCGAGTCGGGCAACGCGGCGAATCGCTCGGCGGTCCCCCAAGCAAACCTCGTGGTCTACGCGGTCGCCCGCCGCGCCGGGAAGATCGTGGCCGCCGGACGTGCGGTCCTGCCTGAAGTCGGGGCGGGCGCGAGCGTCCCCTTCCAAATCTATTTCGTGGGCGACCCGCGGGGAGCTCGGGTGGAAGTGAGCGTTCCGGCTACGACGTTCTAGTGCCGTTTGCCCCGTTTGAGCATGATCCCCTCGATCACGTGGGCCACCGTCTCGCAGGCGTCGACCGCGGCCTCCAAGGACTCAAAGATGTCCTTCCAGCGAATCACCACCATCGGGTCGGCCGCGCCACCCTCGAACAAAGACGCCACACCGTCACGCAGCAAGCGGTCGCCCTCGTTCTCCAGACGATGGATCTCGACCAGACAAGGACTCGGCTCCGCGCCAGAGCCAAGTCGCTCCAAGGCCTTGACGATCTGCTCATCGGCGCCGACCAGAACATCGGCCATCTCGACTGCCTGCTCCATCGGCGCCTCCACCCCGTATAGGTAGAGCAGCGCCGCGGTCTGCTCGGTGTGGTCCAGCACATCGTCGAGCGCCGTCGCCAAGGCGTAGCCATCGCCGGCGTCGAAGGGGACACGCAAGCGCCGACCGAGATCGTTGAGCCGGTGGATGATGTCGTGGGTGATGCGATCGCCGTCTTGCTCGAAGGACTTCAGCTCCTCAGCAAGACCAGAGCGCTCGGGCAACTCGGCCAAGAGTTCACGCAAGAGCAAACCCGAGCGCAGGATATTGCTGCCCGCGCTCTCCACGAGCGCCACCAGGACAGGGTCGGGCTTGCGGCGCAAAAAAGCCATCCGGGGAGGGTATGTGGACGGCGCGGGGCGTGTCGCGCGCCTTCACGAGTTCTTCACGAGTAGATCACGAGTTTGCAACTCCTTCACACGCCGCTCCAAGCACTCTATGAGACGGTGGCCGTGCACCAAGACAGCGACAGCGCCCTGTATGCGGGCGAGCTCGAGATCAGGCTCGGCGAGGGCTTGGTCTTGGCCACCGGTCGTGCCTTGACCTTGTCGGTTCGCGAGTTCGAGCTGCTCGTAGCCTTGGCCCGTCGGGCCGGGGCCATCGTTACCCGTGAGGAGCTCTTCGGTGCCGTCTGGGGTGGCGAGTTGCGCCACGGCGACCGCTCCGTCGACGTATACGTGAGCAAGCTGCGCGGCAAGTTGGAGGAGGCCATGCCCGACCGGCGCTTCATCCACACCCACCCAGGCTTCGGCTATCGCTTCCAACCACAGCCTCTCGGTACGCCGTCGGGCCTTTCACGAGATGTTCACAACGGGCACCCTCTCGATTGATGAGACTGCGCCTGCACTGAGCCGGCGCGGGGGCTTGTGGCCTGCCCGCCGCTAAAAACCCAGTCAGAGGAGAAGTTGTGAACAAGAACAAGATCGGCGCGCTCGCGAGTTGCGCGCTGCTCGCGCTGACCGTCGGCGCGTGTGGCAAATCCAGCTCCACGACGTCAGGCAGCTCCAGTTCAACGTCTGCGACCATCTCCGGCGCCGGCTCCACCTTTGCGGCCCCGGTCTACCAGCAGTGGGGCTCGGGCATCTCGGGCTTGACCGTCAACTACAACCCGGTGGGTTCAGGCGCCGGCATCACGGCTCTAGAGGGCAAGACAGTCGACTTCGGCGCCAGCGATCCGCCCCTGAAGCCCGCCGACTTCGCAACTCTTGAAAAAGTCGGCCCCGTCCAGCAAATCCCGATGTTCTTGGGCGCCATCACAGTCTCCTACAACCTGCCGGGCGTGCAGACTGGTCTTAAGCTCGACGGCCCCACGATCGCCGAAATCTTCCTGGGCAAGATCAAGACTTGGAACGATGCGGCGATCAAGGCGCTTAACCCGGGTGTATCGCTGCCCAGCACCGCGATCACGGTGATCCACCGCTCAGACTCCTCCGGGACGACGTCCGGCTTCACCGGCTTCCTCGCCTCAGTCAGCCCCGAATGGAAGAGCAAGGTCGGCGAAGGCAAGGATGTCCAATGGCCAACGGGCACAGGCGCCAAGGGCAACGCGGGAGTGGCCGGCGCTGTCCAACAGACAACCGGCTCGGTGGGCTATGTCGAGCAGGCATACGCGCTTCAGCACAAATTCACCTACGCAAGCGTGAAGAACGCGGCGGGCAAGTACGTGGAACCGACGCTCGCCTCCACCAGCGCGGCTGCCGAAGGGGTAGAAGTGCCCGCCAACCTGGGCATCAAGATCAAAAACCCCTCCTCGCCCGCTGCGTACCCGATCACCTCGCAGACGTTCGTAGTCGTCTTCAAGGACATGTGCAAGGCCGGCGTGCCCGGGGGCGAATCCGCCGCCAAGGGCGTAGTCGAGTTCCTCAACTACGGTCTCGGCTCCGGCCAGAGCGTGCTCGGCCAGGCCGACTACGCGGCCCTGCCGACGGCGATCCTTGAAAAGTCCAAGGCGGCCGTGAGTGAATTGCAGTGCAACGGGGCCCCCATCAGCGGCTGAGATGACCCCGAGCCGCCAGCCAAATAAAGTCCTAGCCATCGTGAGCGAAGCGATGAGCATGGAGCCTTCCGGTCACGCCAAGCGTGGCTGGAGGGTCGGCGGCTGATCGGCATGGAGGCAGCATCTATAGGCGGCGGGGAGCGCTCCGCACTTCATCGCTCCCCGCTCGCCCGTTTTCCCGATCGGGCACTGCGCTGGATCCTTACGGCTTTGGCCGCTTCGATCCTGGCCCTGATCGTCTACTTCTTCGTGAAGCTCGTCGGAGAAGCCCGCCCGGCGTTCGCCAAGTTCGGGGTGCTCGGCTTCACCTTCGACAACAACTGGAATGTGAGCGCCAACCAGTTCGGGGCGCTACCGCTCCTGGTCGGCACTCTCATCACCTCCGGGCTGGCCTTGATCATCGGCGTGCCAGTGGCTGTGGCGACCGCTCTGTATGTGACCGAGCTGTGCCCCCTGCGAATCCGCGGCCCGGTCACGATCCTGATTGAGTTGCTCGCCGCGGTGCCTTCGGTCGTGTATGGCCTGTGGGGCATCTTCTTCTTGGCGCCCAAGCTGCAGCCGGCTGAGCAGTGGGTCGCCGACACGTTCCATTTCATTCCCTTCATCGGAGGGGGGATCGTGACGATCCCCAACTACTTCATCACCGGCCTGGTCTTGGCGATCATGATCCTGCCGATCGTCAGCGCGATCTCGCGCGAGGTGATGAGCACGGTGCCGATCGACCACAAGGAGGCTGCACTCGGGCTCGGAGCGACACGCTGGGAGATGATCCGCATGGCCGTGCTCCCCTATTGCCGCAGCGGCATTTCCGGGGCGGCGATGCTCGGCCTTGGCCGAGCGATCGGCGAGACGATCGCGGTGACGATCCTGGTCGGCGATGCGCCCGTGCTCGGCAAACACCTGTTTGGACAGGGCTACAGCTTGGCCGCGGCGATCGCCAACGAGTTCGGCGAGGCCCAGGAACTGCACCGCTCGGCGCTGTTCGCGGCCGGCTTGGTCCTGTTCGTGCTGACCTTGCTGGTCAACGTCGCGGCGCGCCTGTTGGTGATGCGAGCGGAGCGCTCAACCAAGCCCAAGCGGACTACCGCCGATGTCGTCGAGACGAACACGCCCCTGGGCGCGGGGATGGGCGCATGAGGATCCTTGCCGAAACCCGGGCCGAGCGTGCTCCCATTCGCGGCCGGGTCAACCCCGGCAATAAGACGAGGCGCGCATGAGTTCCTCCGCTCATACCCTCGACCGCTTCGGCGTAAGCGCCCGCCGCCGGCGCAAAGACCGCATCGCGCGGAGTTCGGTCGTGGCCGCCACCGCGATCGCCCTGGTGCCGCTGGTCCTGATCATCTACTACCTGCTCAGCAAGGGTCTGGGCTCGTGGAGCGTCGACTTCTTCACGACCGACCCGACCGGCAACACCTTCTTCGCCTCCTCTTCGATCGGCGGCATCAAGAGCGCGATCCTCGGCACGATCGAGATCGTGGCGGTCGCCTCGGCCCTGGCCATTCCGGTCGGCCTGGGCGTTGCGATCTGGCTCGTGGAGTACGGGCGTTCGAGCCGCTTCGCCCAGAGTGTGCGCTTCTTCGTGGATGTGCTCACGGGCGTGCCTTCGATCATGTTCGGGCTGTTCATCTACATCGCTTTGATCGTGGGCACCGGCAGCTCCTACGCAGCCTATAAGGGCGCTTTCGCGTTGGCGCTCCTGATGCTGCCGGTTGTGACGCGCTCGGCCGAGGTGGTCCTGCTGCTGGTACCCGGCTCGTTGCGCGAGTCGGCCTTGGCACTGGGCGCGCCGCGCTGGAAGGTGATCTTCCGGATTGTCCTACCCACAGCCTTGCCCGGACTGGTCACCGGCGTGCTCCTGGCGATCGCGCGAGCCGCCGGCGAGACCGCACCACTCTTGTTCACAGCGGGCGCGACGATGAAGACGGAGTTCGGCTTGGGCGGCTTCATGAACTCCCTGCCGATCCAGATATACACGGATGTCACATCTCCAACCACATCCGTGGTAAACCGTGCATGGGGAGCGGCCTTGACGCTGGTGGCCATGATCCTCGTGCTCAACCTGCTGGCGCGACTACTGGCACGCAGGAGCAGCTTGGGATGAACCCAGCGGAGCCGACGACCGGCACAACCCAGACAACTGTGAGCGCGGAAAGGCCTAGGATGAGCGCCGAGGAGCCTACGATCAGAGACGGTGAGCCAGGCGCCGAGGCGCCAACCCAAATGCTCGACCCCAGCCGCAGCCAGTCCACCAGCCCCCAGGCCGCCGCAGGCACCGATACCCATGCGCGCGCCAATATGCGTGACGGCTTGGCCGTCAGGCTGGACAAACTGCGCGCTTTCTACGGCGACGTGGCCCAGGTCAAGGGCATCGACCTCGACTTCCATGCCAACGAGGTCACCGCGATCATCGGGCCTTCGGGCTGTGGCAAGTCGACGATGGTGCGCTGCATCAATCGCATGCACGAGGAGGTGCCCGGCGCCCGCGCCGAGGGCAGGGTCCTGCTCGACGACTTCGACATCTACGATCCGAGCGTCGACGTGGTTGCCGTGAGACGGGCGATCGGCATGGTCTTCCAGAAGCCCAATCCGTTCCCGACGATGTCGGTGTTCGACAATGTCGCCTCCGGCCTGCGGCTCGCTTCACGCGGACGGGGCGACCTGCAGCACAAGGTGGAGAGCGCCTTGCGCGGCGCCGGCTTGTGGGAGGAGGTCAAGGATCGCCTCTCAGAGCCCGGTGCGGGTCTCTCTGGAGGCCAACAGCAACGGCTGTGCATAGCGCGCTCCTTGGCGGTCGAGCCCGAGGTGATCCTGATGGACGAGCCCTGCTCGGCGCTGGACCCGATCGCAACGTTGAAGATCGAGGAGCTGATCGACCAGCTAAAGAGCAAGGTCACGATCGTAATCGTGACCCACAACATGCAGCAGGCGGCCCGTGTGGCCGACCGCACCGCCTTCATGCTCAGCGGCGAGCTTGTGGAGGTCGGCCCAACTCAGCAGATATTCACCAACCCGAACGACTCCAGGACCGAGGAATATGTCACCGGCAAGTTCGGCTGAGGTCAGCAACCGTGAGTCCTGACGCGAACGCAGAGCAGGTCTCCAATGCGGGACAAGCCTCTCAGCTGACCGGCCCACAGGGTCGCCAGCATTTCCAACAACAGCTGCAGGAGCTGGAGAGCAGAGCCCTCGGGGGTCTCGACGTGGTGCTGGAGCAGCTCGACCGTACCTTGGAGGCGCTTGCCCACCAGGACGTGGAGCTCGCCCAGATGGTGATCGCCGACGACGACCGCATCGATGGCCGCTACTTGGAGGTCCACCAGGGAATCCTCTCCTTGCTGGCTACACAGGCTCCGGTCGCAGGCGATTTGCGGCTGGTGGCGGCTTTGTTGCATGTAATCGTGCATGTCGAGCGGATGGGCGACCAGTGCGTAAACATCGCCAAGCTGATTCCCCTCTCGGGCTACGAGCCGCCGGTGCGCCCCGAGGTGCTCGAGATGATCCTCAAGATGGGCGCCCACGCGCGCTCGGAGATCGTCCAGTGCAAGGCCGCTTTCTCCGGCCGCGACGTGGGTTTGGCAGAAGACCTGGCTCGTCAAGACCGCGAGATCAACCGCCTCAATCGTCAGATCTTCCGCACAGCCCTGGAGATCGGCGATGACCCGGACACCAGGGAGTGGGCGATGCACATGATCCTCGTGGCCCGCGCCCTGGAGCGGATCGGCGATAACGCGGTTGACGTTGGCGAGCAGGTCGCCTTCGTCGTGACCGGCTTGTTCAGGGAGTTCTCAGACCAGTCGAACCCCTTCGCTAGCTGACTCGCGTCCTACGGTCGAGCGCCGGGACGCAGCTTGGGGGCGGAGCAGGTGTGAATGTTCCTCCAAAGGGTGCCCCGCGTGCGTGCGCGGTCTTTTTAAAAGAACTAGATCTCGTTAACAGGCCGCGTGCGCGCGCAGGGCACCCCCTGGTGCACCAAACACAACGCAACCTCTCTTGCGATACCAGCGCACGAAAGTCCGGGCCCGCGCAAACATAACAATGGCCTGTGAAGATCCTGTGACCATCGTCTGCACTTCCTGTCTTTCGGGGCCCCGGTCTCTATACACTCCGCGTAGATGACGGCGGGGATCCTCTCCACGGACGAAGGGGTCGCATCAGGCGCAGGAGCCACGGCATCTCTGCGCGTCGCGGTGCTCGATCGCGACAGCGGCTTCATCCAAGTTTTGGGCAAGCGCATGGATCGTCTCGGCTGGGAGCACCGGGTGCTGGCCAGTCCCGTCCAGGCGGAGGCCGTTGCCTCGATGCGCTTGAGCGCGCTCGTCGTAGATTTGGCGGTGCTCGGACCCCAGGCTTGGGAGTGGTTGGAGCGCCTGTGTGGAGCTCTGCCCGAGCTGGGCATCGTTGTATGCACGGGCCCCTCCACGGTGGCTCAGCGAGTCCGCGGGTTGCGCTTGGGCGCCGATGACTGGGTCACCAAGCCGTGCCACCCCGAGGAAATCATCGCCCGTTTGCAAGGGCTCGTCCGACGCCGTCGTCGTACCACCGGGCGCGGGACAGCGAAGCCTTGCCTGGCCGGTGAGGTGGAAATCCGCTCCGATCGCTTCCAAGCTTTCGTGGCCGGACAGAGCCTCGAGTTGACCCGGCGCGAGTTCGAGCTGATCGAGCTGCTGGCCGGAGGCGAAGGAAGGGTGCTCGAGCGCGAGGAGATCTATTCGCGCCTGTGGGGCTATGCGATGGTGCGCGGCGACCGCTCTGTGGATGTGTTCGTGCGCAAGCTCCGCCAGAAGCTGGAGAAAGCTTCACCGGGATGGCGCTACATCCATACCCACTTCGGTATCGGCTACCGCTTTGCGGCGGAACCGGCCGATTCCGAGCCGCTCGACGCCGCAGCACTCGACGCCCCGCAACTTGTCGGCGAGTCGAACGCGAAGCCCACGCCGGCCGTTAAGTCAGATCGCCTCGAGGGCGAGGCCGGCGATCAAAGCGAGCTCGGCGGGGCGCAGGAGCAATACGAGCTGAGCACCACCGGCGCCTAGCCGTACCAACACGAGGCCTCCCTTCTTCAAGTCCACACGCGCGCCTGTGAGTTCGCCCACGATGCCGGACAGGTCAGGCTCGTGACCGACAAGCAGCAAGGGACCACCGGCGCCGACACCGTCAAGCAGATCAAGCGCCTCACGCGCCTGCACTCCGCCCGCCAACAGCGGATGCAGCTCGAGCAGCTCACGCTGAGAGTCCTCCACCCGTGCGAGCGCCACCTCAGCCGTTTCGCGGGCTCGCGCCTTGGGACTGGCTAGGATCGCCCCGAACTTGACTCCCATACGAGCAATGGCAACCCCCGCGACATCCGCCTGGCGATGACCGCGCTCAGTGAGTTGGCGCTCCGCGTCGGGGCGAGTGCCGTGGGGCTCCGCGTCGGCGTGACGCAGCAACCAGAGCTGGCGGGCCATAGCCATGAGGTTCTGCGAGCATAGATGACTTGGACACCGAGATGACCAACGGGCACGAGACAAAGCACCCCCACCATCGGCTGCACGACCCATCGCTCTACATCAACCGCGAGGTCTCGTGGTTGGACTTCAACGAGCGAGTCCTGCAGCTCGGTGAGGACAAGGCCACTCCGCTGCTGGAGCGCGTCAAGTTCGCGGCGATCTACACCACCAACCTCGACGAGTACTACATGGTGCGTGTGGCCGGTCTGCACGACCAGATCGACGCAGGTGTGGAGAATCCCAGCCAAGACGGGCTCACTCCCACCGAGACGATCGCCGCGATCCGCGAGCGCGTGCTCGAGCTGGGAGCGCGCCTGAGCGGCTGTTTCGAGGAGAGCTTGCGCCCCTCCTTGGCCGAGCAGGGCATCAGGGTGGTCAGCTTCGAGCAGCTCGACGAGGAACAGCGAGCCAATCTCGCGCAGCATTTCCGCCGTGTCATCTTCCCTGCCCTGACCCCCTTGGCGGTGGCCCCGGGGCGGCCATTCCCCTACATCTCCAACCTGTCGCTCAGCCTGGCCGTGCTCGTGCGCGATCCAACCGGCGGCGAGACGGTGTTCGCGCGCGTGAAGGTCCCGACCGAGATCTTGCCGCGCTTCGTCACCGTGCGCCCAGCCGGCGAGCCCACAAGCGGCGGCAGTACAGGCGCGAGCAACGTCACGCTCGTGCCCTTGGAGGACGTGATCGCCCACCACCTCGACGCCTTGTTCCCGGGAATGGAGATCGTCGACTACGACTTCTTCAGGGTCACCAGGGATGCCGATCTGGAGGTCTCAGACGACGCCGCCGACCTGTTGCAGGCGGTGGAGGACGAGCTGCGCCGGCGGCGCTTTGGGGAGATCGTGCGCGTAGAGGTCGGAACGAGCTGCTCAGAGCGCCTGCGCGAGGAGCTGGTCGGGCTGCTGGGCGTGCGTGAGGACGAGGTCTATCCGGTAGACGGACTACTGGACATGGGCGCTCTGTGGCAGATCGTGAAGCTGCCGGGGATGCCTGAGTTGCGCAACGCGCCCTATGCACCCGTCACCCATCCCCGGCTGGTGCGCCACGAGGGCGAGCGAGCCGACGTGTTCGCGGCGATGCGAGAGGGCGACGTGCTCGTACACCACCCCTACGATTCGTTTGCGACGTCCGTGGAGCGCTTCGTCGAGCAGGCCGTCGCCGACCCAAACGTCCTGGCGATCAAGCAGACGGTGTATCGCACGAGTGACGACTCGCCGCTGGTGCCGGATCTGATCGCGGCATCCGAGCGTGGCAAGCAGGCCGTCGCGCTTGTCGAGTTGACCGCGCGCTTCGACGAGCGCATGAACATCCACTGGGCCAAGGCCTTGGAGGAGGCGGGTGTGCACGTCGTCTATGGGCAGCCGGCGCTGAAGACCCATGCGAAGTGCGTGTTGGTGGTGCGTCGGGAGGGAGACGGAGTACGCAACTACGTGCATGTGGGGACCGGCAACTACCACTCGGCCACCGCGCGTCTGTACACGGACTTCGGGCTGTTCACCACCGACGAGCAGATCGGGGCTGACGTGGCCGACATGTTCAACAACCTCACCGGCTACGGACGGCCCCTGCGCTACCGCAAGGTCCTGATCGCACCCGCCCACCTGCGCGAGGGCTTGATCGCCGAGATCGACGCCACGATCGCCGCCCATTCACCCGAGTCGCCGGGGCGGATTGCGATGAAGATGAACGCGCTCGTGGACGGCCACTGCATCAGGGCCCTCTATAAGGCCTCAATGGCCGGCGTCCGGGTGGACCTGAATGTGCGCGGGATCTGCTGCCTGCGCCCAGGCTTGCCCGGCATCTCGGAGAACATCAAAGTCGTCTCGGTGGTGGGGCGCCTGCTCGAGCACTCACGCGTGTACACGTTCGAGCGCGAGGGCGAGCGCATCGTTTACATCGCCTCAGCCGACCTGATGCCACGCAACCTGGACCACCGCGTGGAGCTCGCCGCGCCGATCGAGACGCCCGAGCTGAAGGACGAGCTGATGGACACCTTGGAACGCGCGTTCGCCGACAACCAGAGTTCCTGGGAATTGCACGACGACGGCGTCTGGCGGCGGCGCGCCCCGGCGCCGGGCGAGCGCAAGCGCAACATGCAACTCGAGCTGATGGAGCTGCACACCCGCCGCGCCGCCGAAGCGCGGCCGGTAGAGCTTGAGGCGCCCCCCCGCGCCGCCACTCGCTGAACCGGTCGCCGCGATTCAGGCGGTCGCCGCGATTTCAGCCGGTCGCCGCGGGAATCTGCTCAAGCGCCTCGCGCAACTCGTCCACCGTCTGGTAGTCGAGCCCAAGGCGATGGTCATGGCGGTCGCGCACCACGCCCTGCTCGTCGATCACGATTACCGCGCGCGCTGTGGAGCCGATGCCGGGCGTCACGGCCGAGTAGGACTTGGCCACCGACTTGTCCACATCGGCCAGCAACGGCACGTTGAGGCCGTGCTTGGCGGTGAACTGCTCGTGCGAGGAGAGATCCTGCGAGGAGATCCCCACGACCGTGGCGTTCAACGAGGCGAAGTCCTCGGCACGGTCGCGGTAAGAGCAGAACTGCTTGGTGCAGACCATCGTGTTATCGCCCGGATAGAACAGCAAGACGACGCGCTCACCGCGATGATCTGAGAGCTTGAAGGGACCCTTGGTCCCTCTGAGTTCGAAGTCCGGCGCCTGCTCGCCCACGCGTGGTGTCTTGGCCATCGCTGTCCACCTTCCAGATTGGTTACCAATTGAGGATATAGAGCTTTCTCCGTGGGATAATCGGAGCCGCCCGCCAAGCGTCGTAAGCTGGGCGAGACTCCGTTCCCTCCCCGCGCTCCCCCCGCGGCCGTCCTGGCAAACCCCTCCCATAGGTTCCTAAACGATGCTCAAGCTCGCTCGCTGGACGACAACTCACCGCCTATACATCGCGATCGGCTGGGTAATCCTGCTGATCGGCGTCAACGTGATCGCCCAAGCAGGCGGTGGCGCCTCCTACTCGAACAACTTCACGCTGCCCAACTCCGACACCCAGCGCGCCTCGGACCTGCTCGCGCGCAGCTTCCCGGCGCAGGCCGGCGACCGCGACACGATCGTGTTCAAGGTCGCGCACGGCACGGTGCGCGACCCAGCGGTGGAGGCACACATGAACGCCCTGTTCGCCAAGGTCGACACACTCCCGCACGTCTCCGGCGTGATCAGCCCGTATGCCGCCAGTCAGGCGGGCAAGGCGATCTCGGCCAACGGACAGATCGCGTTCGCGACGGTGGTATTCGACGAGAAGGCCAACGAACTGCCAAAGAGCGCCGGCGAAAACGTGCTCAAGACAGCCGAAGCAGCGCGCACGCCTGAGATCCAGATCGAGCTGGGGGGCCAGGCGATCGAGCAGACCCAGCAGGAAGGCTTCGGCGTCACCACCGCGGTCGGACTGTTGGCCGCGATCGTGGTGCTCTTGATCACCTTCGGCTCGATGATCGCGATGGGCCTGCCGATCGTGACGGCGCTGTTCGGTCTCGGCACCGGCCTAGGCCTGATCGCCCTGTTCACGCACGTAGTCGACACGCCCAACTTCTCCTCCGAGCTTGCCGCGATGATCGGGCTGGGCGTGGGGATCGACTACGCCTTGTTCATCGTGACTCGCTTCCGCGAGGCCTACTCCACCCCCGGACCCACATTCGGCGACGTCCGCGAATCGGTCGTCCAGGCTATGGACACGGCCGGGCGAGCCGTCCTGTTCGCCGGTTGCACGGTCGTGATCGCGCTGCTGGGGATGATGCTGCTGGGCGTGGACTTCCTCTACGGCGTCGCGATATCGGCGTCGATCGGCGTGCTGCTTGTGATGCTCGCTTCGCTGACCTTGCTACCGGCTCTGCTGACGTTCGCCGGTGGACGACTGGTGCGTCCCGGCCGGCGCGCACGCAAGCGTGGCGCACAGGCAACCGATGCCCGCAAAGGCGGCGCCTGGCTGCGTTGGAGCGCGTACGTCCAGAAGCATTCATGGACCATCGCGACCGCCTCGGTACTTGTGATGCTCGTGATCGCGGCCCCCGCGACGGCGCTTCGACTGGGCTCAAGCGACGCCAGCAACGACCCGGTCCACACCACCACATATAAGGCCTACCAGTTGCTAGCCGAGGGTTTCGGCAAGGGATTCAACGGGCCTCTGCTGGTCGTCTCGACGGTGCCCAATCCGCGCAAGCAAGCCGTCTCGGCGGGTACGCAGACCACTACCCCGCCCTCGCCCAGCGGTAAGGCCGCGATCGAAGAACTGCGCGCGACGATGACCGGGGCGCCCTACGTAGCAGCGGTGGCGCCCGCCAAGTTCAATCCGGGCGGCAACGTGGCCACGATCTCGGTGTATCCCACCTCCTCTCCCCAGGAGTACAGGACGACCCAGTTGGTGACATATCTGCGCGGTCACGTCATCCCACCCGTGGCGAAGCGTGCCGGTATGCATGTCTATGTTGGCGGTATCACGGCCGGCTCAGTCGACTTCGCGGCGGTGCTCGGGAAGAAGCTGCCCTTGTTCATCGGCGTGGTCGTGTTGCTCTCAGCCCTGCTTTTGATGGTGGTGTTCCGCTCGCTGGTGATCCCGCTGCAAGCCGCATTCATGAACCTGCTCAGCATCGGCGCTTCGCTGGGAGTGATCGTGATCGTCTTCCAATGGGGCTGGATCGACAGCCTGATGGGAGTCAAAGGCGGCCCGATCGAGTCATTCATCCCGGTGATGTTGTTCGCGATCGTGTTCGGCCTGTCGATGGACTATGAGGTCTTCTTGGTTTCGCGCATCCACGAGCAGTGGTCGCACCACGGCGACAGCCGCAAGGCGGTCGGCGAAGGGTTGGCTCTCACCGGACGCGTTGTGACGGCAGCCGCGGCGATCATGATCTGTGTGTTCCTGTCGTTCATGCTTGGCGAAAGCAGGGTCATCAAGGAGTTCGGGCTGAGCCTTGCCTCAGCGGTGTTCTTGGACGCGGTGGTCGTCCGCTGCCTGCTGCTGCCGGCCGTGCTCAACATCCTTGGAGACCTGACCTGGAAGATCCCTGGATGGCTGGACAGGAGCCTGCCGCGCGTGAACATCGAGGGCAGCGCCACGCGCCTCAGCCCCGCCGACGAAGCCGAGTTCGCGGCCTTCGCCACCGAGGAGAAAGCCGTCCCAGCGGGGACGTCCGGGGGGACCGAGAGCTGAGGAGAGCGCGCGGAGGGCTGCTTGCAGCCCTCTTGTGCCTCGCCGCATCGCTTGCCTCGCCGGCGGGGGCGCCGGCCGCGGCCGCACCTGCCGCGAGCGACGCGAAATCCTCGCCCTCAGGCGGCGCCCTGTCGAGACCTTCGGCTTTGATCGTGTTCGTGTCACCCTCGGCGGCCCCCGGAGAATCGCCGAGCGATGCGATCGAGCGCGAGCTGTCTATCGAGGGGCTCTCGACCGGAGTTATGAGCGCCGGCCAAGGTACTTATACAGCTGCTCAGCTGGCTCTGGACATCACCCAAGGAGCACGTATCTCAAGCTCCTCCTACCGTCAATCGGGACCGCCGGCACTTACGTTGATCGCCCACCAAAATCCTTCCGGAAGCGGTCGGATCGAACCTTGGGCCACGGTTTTGAGACGGGCGCAAACGGCGCCGCAACTCCTCAAGCCGGGCCTGCTCGCCGGCCAAATTCCGGGCGGCGTCGCCTACGCCGGGATGGGCGGTGCCGACAGCGCGATCGCAGCGACACGCAGCGGTCGTGTTGGCGCCGTCTCGCAGGGTGCACCCGCAACGTTGCTCGCTCGCGTCTCGCGTCTTGAGCGGACCCATCGGATGGTGGTCGCCGATCTACCCGATGGAGAAGCCGGCGGCGCGATCCTGAAGGCACTCGTCTCAGCACGTCCTCGCGGTCAGCTGATCGTGGCGATCCAGCGAGCGGCCGACGGTCAAGGCCATGCGCTCCTTTGGATTGCCACCGCCGGGCTCGGCAAAGGCGGGCAGACTCTAACCTCACAGACCACCAACGAGCGGGGCCTGGTTGTTTCAATCGATGTCGCCCCCACGATCCTTGACCATCTCGGCCTGGCGGTACCGCCTGACATGCGTGGCAAGGCGATCAAGCTGGACGGCCACTTTGAAAGCGTTTGGATACGCAAATTGAAGGCGCGTTTGGAAGCGATCGGCGGGCGTCGCCTTCCAGCGATCGCATGGCTTGTGGCGGCCTGGGCGCTGTTGTTGATCGCGGTGCACGTTCCCATAGGCCAGAAGATCGACCGGCACACCAGGATCCAAGCACGGCGCGCGTGGGCGCTGAGGGTGGGTGCGCTGGCGCTCATGTGGACGCCGGTGGCGATCCTGCTGCCGGCCGCCCTGGAGCCCACCAGAACCTTGGAGTTCGCGATGATCGTGGCAACCTGTTTCGCGCTGGCGGCTCTAACCGACGCGCTCGTAAGCTGGCCGAGAGCTCCGATCGTGCCGGCCGCGAGCGCCTTGCTTGCTTTGACGGCCGACGCGCTCGCGGGGACACAATTGCTGGTGCGCTCGGTGCTTGGCCCCGACCCGATCTTGGGGGCGCGCTTCTATGGAATCGGCAACGAGCTGAAGTCGGCCCTCGCCGTGCTCGTATTCAGCGCGGTTGCGGCCGCCCTGTATCCAGCCGTGCGCTCCAGGCGAGCGGCGACCACGATGGCTTGCGCCGGCATCCTGCTGGCGCTCGTGGAGGGCTCAGCGCGCATCGGTGCGGGGGTTGGCGGCGTGATCTTGGTCAGCGCGGGAACGGCTGTGGCAACCGTGATGTTGCTGCCGGGCACGTTGAACCGGAAGCGCATCTTGCTCGTGATGGCGGCGCCAGTTCTTGGCCTGATCGCTTTGGCGGCACTCGACCTGGCGACCGCTCACGGCAGCGGTCACTTCACCGGCAGCGTTCTCGACGCCCGCTCGCCTGGCGACATCAGGGACATCGTGGTGCGCCGCTATGGCGCCGCTTGGAACGAGCTGAAGAATCACCTGATGCCGGTGGCAACCGTGGTGGCTGTAGTCGCATCGGTGCTCGCGGTTCGCTACAGAGAGCGAGTCTGCTCTCCCGTGGGTTCCGACCCGGCTTGGCTCGCGGCGCTGTCCGGCGGCCTCGCCGCCGGCGCGATCGGCGCCCTGAGCGAGGATTCGGGGCCGGTGCTGCTTGTCGTGGCGGTGCTGATGCTGGGCTGCGTACTCGGTTACCTCTGGGGCAAGCCAAGCCAGGCCGCTGCGTCAGTCCGAGCAGTCCGAGCAGGATCCCCGCAACACGATCTCGTGCTCTGACACGGTAAGAGGCACCCGCGAGCTGAGGCTTGAGATCGCCTGCTCCAAGGCATCATCGGAGAAGGGCATCACCAAGCCGCAGTCGTCGCAGACGAGATGGTGGTGGTGCTCCTCTTCAGAGCAAACTCGCTCGTAGCGGACCATCGCTTGACCGGTCTCGACTCGCTGCACCAGCCGCAGCTGCTCGAGCTCGTCGAGGATGCGATAGACGCTGGCGCGACTTACTCGACGCTGTGCCGCTCGCAACGAGTCTTCGATCTCAAGGGCAGTCAAAGCGCACTGCTGAGCATCGAGCAACTCGAGCAGCGCACGGCGCGCGCCGCCGCGCTTGTGCCCGGCCGCCGCAAGGGTGGCCTCGGCTTGCTCGATCCAATCGTCGGTGTGCACATTGGCGTTCACGGTAGGTGCGCCTCCCCCACCGCCGGTCCGGCCCTGGATGGCGTGGGATGGCTTCGCCGAGGAGTCCATAGGGCGATGGTAGAAGCGATCGAGGCGAGCGCATAGGCGCCGACGGCGATCCCGACGATCGCAGTGCTGGGCGGCAGCGATGGAATCGCGTAGCTGAGCGCGATCCCTCCCCACATCGCCACCAAGGCAATACCCGCCGAGCAGGCCATGCCAAGGTATGGCCTGGATGTCAATCGCAGGGCGGCCCCCGCGGGGGCCGCGATCAGACCGAGAATCAGGAGCGCGCCGATCGCCTGAGTGCCCTCGGCGGTGACCGCGCCGATCAGCCCCAAGAGCACCAGCCCGAGGATCCTCACGGGGACTCCCTGCAGACCGGCCAGCTCGGGATCAAGGGAGGCAAACAGTAGAGGTTTGCCGATCGCCAAAGCGATCAGCACCACTCCGACTCCGACCGCGGCCGCCACCATGCTCTCCCCACCGCTGAGCCCGAAGATGGAACCAAACAGGGTGTTGGCGACAATCAACCCGCTGCCGCCCGAGGAACTGGTGCTGAGCACGGCAATCAGGAGCACGCCGATGCCAAGCACCCACGAGAAGACGACTCCGATCGTGACATCGTCGGCTTGAGCGCGCCGGCCCAGGCCGGCCATGACTCCGGCCAAAGCGAGCGTCAAGGCGAACAGGCCGACGCGCTCGTCGACGCCCACGACGGCGGCCGCGATCGCGCCCACGAAAGCAACGTGACTGAGCGCGTCGCCGGCGAATACCTGTCCGCGCAGGACCGTGAACCAGCCCACCAAGCCACAGGCAAGCGCCAGCGGCGTCCCCGCCAGGTAGGCGTTGCGTACGAATTCGTGGGCGAGCATCAAGTCGCCCGGACCGGCTCGCATTTGCGGGCGAGCATTACACGACCCCGACCGGCTCGAGCTCACCGGGGCCGCCCTCGCCCACCCCACGCCTGCCGCGCAAAGCGCGGTCTCGGACGAAACCGGCAAGCTTGGCGAGCAAGAACACGCCGAAGCCGAACGTAGTGACGAAGAAGCCGAGCGGATAGATCGAGAAGTAGGACACGCCCAAGCCCAACCATGTGACCAGCAAGGCGAATCCGACGCTGAGCGCAAGGCCCAGGCCGGGGCGCGAAGTGATCGCTTGGGCCGCCGCAGGTGGGGCAACCAGCAGAGCGAACACGAGTAGGGCGCCGGTGATCTGGCTGGTGGCGGCCACGGTTAGGCCCAAGACCAGCAGAAAACCGATGTCGAGCGCTCTGACGGGCACTCCTCGAGCGCGCGCAACCTCAGGATCCAATGAGGCCATCAGGAGCGGCCGACCGACGAAGGCCAGTGCGCCGAGCACTACCGCGGCCACCACTGCGAGTGTGAGCACCTGGGCGCGATCGATGCCCAGGAAGGTTCCGAACAGCAAGGTCTCGAGTTGTTCGAGCACCCCGCTGTAGAGGCTCAGGAACAGGAATCCGAGCGCCAGGCCGGCAACCTGGACAACCCCGATCGCGGCCGACTCGCGGCTGCGCCCGCCACGACCCTCGCCGCGCGGTCGGCCGATCGCGAGCGCCGCGATTCCGCACGCCAGGTAGTAGCCGACGGCGCTCGGTATCCCAACCAAGGCGGCGCCCGCCGCCCCGGGGAAGGACATCACGGCGATCGTGTGCCCAGCGAAGCTTTGCCGGCGCAGGACCATGTACCAGCCGACCGCTCCGGCCATCACGGCCACGACCGTGCCCGCCTGCAGAGCATTGACCATGAACGGGTAGACGAAGAGTTCCTGCACGTCGTGCACCAGATTCCAGGAGAGTGTGGGGTTGGTCATCGGTAGTGCCTATTGGCGCGTGAGTGAAACGTTTGAGGGCCGGTCCATCACTCGTGCCTGTGTCCGTGTACATGGGGCGCCTCGGGTTGGCCGACGACGACCAAGCGCCCGTCGCGGGTGCGCAAGACCTCTATCTCGACGCCGTAGAGATCGCTCAAGTTCGGCCCCGTGATGACATCCTCGACCGACCCCTGCAGGGCGCGGGCGCCCGCCAGGTATATGACCTGATCCAAATAGGGGAGGAGAGGATTGACGTCGTGCGCTACCAGCAGCACCGCAACCTTCTCCGTGCGGCAGATGCTCTGCACAAGGGCGGTTATGGCTGCTTGATTGGGCAGGTCGAGGCTGTCCAAGGGCTCGTCGAGCATGAGGATGCTTGGACGACGCACGAGTGCCTGGGCGATCAGGATGCGCTGCTGCTCGCCGCCCGAGAGCTGGCCGAGCGGGCGCTCCGCGTAAGCCTCGGCGCCGACGAGCTCGATCGCTTCGCGCACACGCTCGCGGGTGCGTCGGCGCGCCGCGCCAGAGATGCCGACAGGCAATCCCCAGCGCGAACCGTCGAGGCCGAGCCGCACCAGGTCGACGCCGCGGATCGGCAAGCTCGAATCGAAGCCGTGGCGCTGGGGCAGATAGCCGACTTGGCGATTGGCCTGGCCCGGAGCGAGGCCCAGGACGTGGACGCTACCCGGCGGGGTCTCCACCAGGCCGAGGATCGCCTTCAACAAGGTCGACTTGCCACTGCCGTTGGAGCCGAGCACCGCCGTGAATTCGCCCGGATGTACGGTCAGGTCGACGTCGCTCCACACCTCGCGCCCCCCCATGCTCGCCCGAGCTTTGCGCAGCTTGATCGCGGGCTCGGTGACCGGCACGACTGGGATCGGGGCAGGGCGCCCACGAAATGTTCCGGTCCGCCGCATTGCGACGACCGTATCACAAGACTGAGTCTTATTCTCGGCCTGGGCCAACGGGTAGGCGGCCCGCCCGTCGTCCCTCCAGCGCCAGGGCTAAGGTGCTGCGCTCTCCTCTGACGGCGCGGGATCCTCAGCGGCTACCGCGCGTCGGCGACCGACCAGCAACACGATCAACACGACGATGATCACGATGATCAGGATCCCGCCGGCGATGTAGCGCAGTTTGTGTTTGACGGGTGCGGTTTTCGCGGGCACCGCGGCGATCTTGACGCGGGCGTGCGCCGACTGGGCTTGTGCGACCAGCTTGCCCTGTTCGGTGACCGCATAGGCGACCGTCATGTGGCTGCCGTTGTTGAGCGAGATGTGCAGGTGGCCGACCGTGCCCCCCGGGTGGAATGTGAGCGCGTGTATCTGGCCGTGGTGCAACTGAGCTTCGTAGGCCTGCAGGCTCTCCTTTTCGAAATGCACGGTTGCGGCGCCCGCTGGCAGCGCGAAGATGGCGGCGCTGAGCGCCAGGCACAAGGCCGCGAGGGCGGCGTTTGCTGCACGACTCGATCTATTCATGGCCCGCACCCTAGCGTTCGCACCCGACACGTGCGCCACCCGTGAGCCTCGGCCCCTCGGGGCCGAGGGGAATCGACAAGTGTGCGTTCCCACTGACCACAACGCCCGTCGGCTGGAATCGCTAGACCCGTCCGGTGTCGCGCCGGTAGGCTCGCCTTGCGAGCGTCGCCAAGATCGCCGTCCAAGCGGCGATCACGATCCACGCCTTGGCGCCCCATGGATGAGCGCCGAGAGCGATGTGGCTGGCCTGAACCAGCCAATAGGACGGCAGCAGCTGACCGACGTCGTGCAGGAAGCCATGGCTGGGGATCGGAAACCAGGTCCCTCCGAGGAAGGCAAGCAAAGCAACCCCACCCCCCATCGCCGGCCCGATCGAATCGGGGGTCAACATGTGGCCGATCGCGATCCCAAGCGCCGCGAACGGGACCAGGGCGACCAGGATCAGAAAGGTCATCTCAAGCCAATCGCCGGCGGACATACTCACTCCCAGCGAGATGCCGGACGCGTACAGCACCGCCATGCTGAGCAGCGCCATCAGATAGGCGGTCAGAACCTTGGCTCGAAAGTAGGCGCGCGTGGAAAGCGGGCTGATGCGCAGCTGGCGATTCCAGCCGACCGCGCGCTCGGCCGCGATGCGCGCCCCGCAGGAGAGCACGGCGCTCATCGTCCCGAACGCGACCATGCCCACCATGAAGTACAACGGCGCCGGGATCCCAGTGCCGCCCAGGTTGTGTACGTTGCGATTGGGCCCCGCAATCAAGAAGAACAGGACGAGCGGAAACCCGAGCGAGAGCGCGAAGAAGCGCCGGTTACGCAGCGTGCGCACCAGCTCGTAGCGGGTGTAGGAGAGGGCGCCGCTCACAACAGCTGCCCCTCGGCTTGGGTGCTGACATCGCCGGTGAGCTGCAAGAAAGCCTCCTCCAAACCTGCCGCGGCGATCTCGATATCGCGCGCCTCGGGATGGGCCGCCAGTAGAGCGCGGATCGCCTCGTCGGAATCGGCGCATGCCAAGACGACTGCCTCACCGCGTCGCTCGGCTCCGCTGACACCGGGCAAGCGTTCGAGCGCCTCCAGCTCCACCTCGGGAAGAGTCGCGCGGATCGTGCGCGAGCCCACCATCGCCTTGATCTCGGTCGTCGGGCCGTCCGCGACTACCTTCCCGTGGGCCATCAGGATCGCGCGGTCGGCGTATGCGTCGGCCTCCTCCAGATAGTGGGTCGCGAACAGGATCGTCCTGCCCTGCGCGGCCTCGGCGCGCATTGTGGTCCAAAAGGAGCGCCTTCCCTCCACGTCCATCGCGACGGTCGGCTCGTCGAGCACGAGCAGCTTCGGGTTGCTGACCAAGGCCACCGCGAAGCGCACCCGTTGGGTTTGCCCGCCGGAGAGCTTCTGGGTGCGCTGGGCGGCGATGTCAGTGAGCCCGGTCGCCTTGAGCGTCTCGCCCACGTCGAGCGGCGCCGGGTACAAGGAGGCCACCATCGCAATCAGCTCCTCCACTGAAAGGTCTCTGATCAAGGCGCCTGTCTGCAACATCGCGCCGACCTTTCCCGCGTCGATCGCTCCGCTCGGCGAGCCGCCAAGGACCGACACGCTGCCGCCATCGGGCTCGGCCAGGCCGAGGATCATGTCGATCGTGGTGGACTTGCCGGCTCCGTTGGGTCCCAGCAGAGCCACCGTCTCGCCGGCCTCGATCGAGAGGTCGATGCCGCGCACCGCTTCGATCGAGCCGTAGCTCTTGCATAGGCCCTCTGCGTGGATCGCGCTCGTCACTTCCAGCTCACCCTATCCCGCGTCCCGCACACCAAAACCGAAACTCGACGAAATCGGCCGTCTCGCGTGAAGCGGCGATTTCGGGAGCTCCGATCGCCTGCGCCTCAACGCCGCGCCCGCGCCGCCTTCAACCGGTCGGTCTTGCCTAGTGCGACCTTGCGCAGGCGAACCGTCTCGGGCGTGACCTCGACGCACTCGTCGTCGCGCACGAACTCCAAAGCCTGATCCAAGGTCAGCTTGCGGTGGGGCTGCAGGCGCACGTATATGTCGGAGTTCGAGGAGCGGATGTTGGTGAGGTGCTTCTCCTTGACCGGGTTCACGTCGAGGTCGTCGGCGCGCGCGTTCTCGCCGACGATCATGCCCTCGTATACCTCCTCGCCGGGCCCCACGAACATGGTTCCGCGTTCGGAGAGGCTCATCAGGGAGTAGGTGGCGGTGTTGCCGCCCCGGTCGGAGACCAGGACACCGGTGGTGCGGGTTCGCAGCTCCCCGGCCCATGGCTCCCAGCGCTCGAACACGTGGTGCATGAGGCCCGTTCCCCTGGTCTCGGTCAGGAACTCTGTGCGAAAGCCGATCAGACCGCGGGCAGGCACGATGTACTCCATCCTCACCCACCCGGTCCCGTGGTTGGTCATGTGCTCCATGCGGCCCTTGCGCAAGGCAAGCATTTGCGTGACGACGCCCACGTAGTCCTCGGGCACGTCGATTGAGAGCCGCTCGAAGGGCTCGTTGCGCTTGCCGTCGATCTCACGGATCAAGACGTGCGGCTGGCCGACCGTCAGCTCGAAGCCTTCGCGACGCATCATCTCGACCAGCACCGCCAACTGCAGCTCGCCGCGCCCTTGCACCTCCCACGCTTCGGGCCTGTCTGTGTCGAGCACGCGCAGGGACACGTTGCCCACCAGCTCGCGTTCGAGGCGCTCGCGTACCTGACGCGCGGTCAGCTTGGAGCCCTCCTTGCCGGCCATGGGCGAGGTGTTGATGCCGATCGTGATCGACAGTGACGGCTCATCCACCGTGATGACAGGCAGGGGACGCGGGTCCTCCAGGTCGGCGAGCGTCTCGCCGATCGTGATCTCGGCGATACCGGCCACCGCGATGATCTCCCCGGGCCCGGCTTCGGGCGCTTCGACGCGGTCGAGCGCGTCGGTGACGTACAGCTCTGAGACCTGCACCCGCTCGATCGAGCCGTCGGCGCGACACCATGCGACTTGCTGGCCGCGCTTGATGGAGCCATTGCGCACCCTGCAGATCGCCAGACGGCCCACGTAAGGGGAGGCGTCCAGATTTGTCACCAAGGCCTGCAAGGGATGCTCGGGGTCGTACATCGGAGCCGGGATTCGCTCCACGAGCAGGTCAAGCAACGGCGCGAGCGTGCCCTCCGTGGGGACCGCTGTGCCGGCGTCGTAGTCAAGCGTGGCGATGCCCGCGCGGGCGTTGCAGTAGACGATCGGAAACTCGATCTGCTCCTCGTCGGCGTCAAGGTCGAGGAACAGCTCGTACACCTCGTCCACGACCTCGGCCACCCGCGCATCGGGACGGTCCACCTTGTTGACCACCAGGATCACCGGCAGGCGCGACTCCAAGGCCTTGCGCAACACGAACCTGGTCTGCGGCAAGGGGCCCTCGGAGGCGTCCACAAGCAAGAGCACTCCGTCGACCATGGTCAAGCCGCGCTCCACCTCGCCACCGAAGTCGGCGTGGCCGGGGGTGTCGACGATGTTCAGCTTGACCCCGTTGTGGCGCAGCGAGGTGTTCTTGGCGAGGATCGTGATGCCCTTCTCGCGCTCCAGGTCCATCGAGTCCATCACGCGGTCGGCCACGTCCTGGCCCTCGCGAAACGCGCCGGACTGCCACAGCATCGCGTCCACCAAAGTGGTCTTGCCATGGTCGACGTGGGCGACGATCGCCACGTTGCGGATGTCATCTCTGGGAACGAGCACGGGCGGGACAGGCTAGCGGCGCGCGGCGAACGCCCGCCGGCTCATGCTCATCGAGAAGCGCAGAAAGGCCCTGGGGACCCGCTCGGCTTGGGCAATGACTTCCTCCAAAGAAGCTGCAAAGCGCCTGATCTCGGCCTCCTCGACGACCAGTGAAGGCAAGGCCTTGACCACGTTCATCCGATGCCCCGCGACTTGGCAGAGGATGCGGTGATCGTGGAACAGGGGTCCCACGATCAGCTGGGAGAAGATGCCCGGTTGAGCGCGCTCGGCGGCGTTCCAGACGGAGCGACGCGCGCCGCCCTCTGGGGCTCCGAACTCGATCGCCCACATCAGACCGAGGCCGCGCACCTCAGAGACAACCTCGTAGCGATCCACCAGCGGCGCCGTCAGCTCCAGCAGCAGCCCACCGAGCCGCTCCGCGCGCTCCACCAAGCCTTCGTCGTCGAGCACCTTCAGCGTCGCCAGGGCGGCCGCGGCGGCCAGGTCGTTGCCGCCGAAGGTGGAGCCGTGGCGCACCGCGCGCTCCATGCCGTCGAACACGGTGTCGAAGGCGGCGCGCGAGACAAGCACGGCGCCGATCGGGACCAGGCCGCCGGACAGAGCCTTTGAGAGGCAGATCAAGTCTGGCTCCAAGCCCCAGTGCTCCAAGGCCAGGAAGCGACCGGTGCGCCCCAGGCCGGTCTGGACCTCGTCGCACACGAACAGCGCGCCCGCTTCGCGACAGAGTCGCTGCGCGGCCTGCAGGTAGCCGTCCGGGGGCAGGTTGACGCCCTTGCCCTGGATCGGCTCGACCACGAATGCGGCCACCTCCCCGCCGGCCAAGGCCTGCTCCAAAGCATCGACGTCGCCGAATGGCACAGCCTCACAACCGGGCAGGAATGGCCCGAAGCCCGCTCTGAACTCTTCGTTGCCGTTGAGTGAGAGCGATCCGAGCGTGAGGCCGTGGAAGGCGTGCTCGGCGAACAGGACCCGTGAGCGGCCGGTGGCGGCGCGCGCGATCTTCAGCGCCGCCTCGACCGCCTCGGTGCCGCTGTTGGCGGGCACCATCGCCGCGACCGAGCCTGGAGCGCGGGCCAGCAGCTGCTCGGCAAGCACGCCGCTCAAAAGCGTGACCCCGAGCTGGGGCAGGTTGGCGGTTTGGGCCTCCATCGTGTCGCGCATGGCGGCGATCGCCTCGGGGTGATTGCGCCCGATCGCGAACACGCCGTAGCCTGAGAGCAGGTCGAGATAGTGGTTGCCCTCGGCGTCGATCAGATGAGCCCCAACGCCTGACACCCAAGGCTTGTCGAGGCCGAGCGTGCGCACGATTCGCCCCAGCTGGGGATTTAGGTGGGCGTCGTTGAGCGCCATCTCCTCGCCGGCCCTGCCTGCGAGGATTTCGCGGACGGGCGGGAGGGCATCGGCCATACCTGAGAGGGTACGCCCACCCTGGCCAATCCCACCGAGCGGGTTGGCGAGTCGCTCGGTAGGAGCGGCTAGGCGACTATGGGTGGCTACGAGTTGACCCGCGCGCGAGAGTGACGCGAGTTGCGGTTGCGCGAAGAGCGGCCTTGAGGGCGGTGCTTTGACTCGGGCCGGCCCCGCGTGGCGTCGCTGGGAAAGCCTCCCAGCTCGAGCTCTTGGTGCAGGCCGAGTCCGCCGACCATGCCCGCGAACTCGCGGGCCTGCTCACCGAGCACGAATGTGACGCCTACGCCGCACGCGCCGGCACGCGCGGTGCGTCCGACACGGTGAACGTAGTCCTCGCGCGTGGCGGGCATGTCGTAGTTGATCACGTGAGTGATGCCCGATACGTCGATGCCGCGGGCGGCGACGTCGGTGGCTACAAGAGTGTCGACGTGGCCGGCCTCGAAGCGGGACAAGGCCTTCTCCCGCTGGGACTGGGACTTGTCGCCGTGCATCGCCACGGCCGGGACGCTGCTTGCCGCAAGCCGCTTGACGAGCCGGTCGGCACCGCGCTTGGTGCGCACGAACACGAGCGTGAGGCCGCGCTCGGGCTCGGACAGCTCGGCCACCAGGCGATCGACCTTGCCCTCGTGGGAAACGGATACGAAGCGGTGCTCGATGGAACCCTTGCGCTCGGCTGGATGGGCGTGCTCGTGGCGGCGCGGATTGGTCGTGTAGGCGGCGGCGATCTTGCCCACCTCGCCTTGCAAGGTGGCGGAGAAGAGCAGAGTCTGGCGCTTGGGCAAGGTCATCTTCACTATGCGATCGACGACCGGCTTGAAGCCCATGTCGAGCATCCGGTCAGCCTCGTCGAGCACGAGTAGGGACACCTGCTTCAAGGACACGTCGCGACGGTCGATCAGGTCGAGCAGGCGACCCGGCGTGGCTACCAGGATGTGAGCGCGTGAGGCGAGTCGGGCCTGCTTGACGATGCCGGCGCCACCATAGACGGCGGCGATCGAAAGCGCGCGGGCGTGGGCCAGGGAACGCAGTTCCTCGACGATCTGGCAGGCAAGCTCGCGCGTTGGCGCGAGGACGAGCGCCGAGGGCCGTGGCGAGGTGTCGCGCAAGCGCTCCACGAGCGGCACGCCGAAGGCAAGCGTCTTGCCCGAGCCGGTGGGCGATTGGGCGAGCACGTCGTGGCCGGCGAGCACGTCGGGGATGACCATGCTCTGTACGGCGAATGGCGCGACCATGCCACGCTTGGCAAGCTCGCGGGACACGGCCTCGGACACGCCGAGGTCGGCAAATGAATCGGACTTCATGTTGTGATGCTCCTTTTTTGCGACCCTGTGGCCGCGCTACGGAAGGGAGATTCGTACTGGCCCCATCCGCGCCCTGCGAGAGCACCAACAAAGACAAGAACCTCGCGGACGACAAATGTCATCCGTGCTTGCACCGTAGCACGAAACCTCATGATTTCTGAGTGCCGGGCGGTGGATGCCAGGCGCCGCACCCGAGCGCAGGCGTACTGGTTGTACGTCGAGCATCGGGGGTGGCGCCTGGCGCCGCCGACCGGTGCTCAGGCGGCGAAGCTCTTTGTTGCCTTGCGCTCGGGGGTAATGCGGACCACGTCCCAGGCGAGCCCGAGGCTCTCCATCCCGCGGATCACCATCGCCGAGACGTCGATCTGGCGCCAGGAGAAGCCGTGAAAGGCTGAGGTGGGGAAAGCGTGATGGTTGTTGTGCCACGCCTCGCCCAAGGAGAAGGGAGCGAGCCAGGCGAGGTTGCGCGAATGGTCACCCGTCTCATAGCTGCGCCGGCCGAAGAAATGACAGAGCGAGTTGATCGAGTAGGTGACGTGGTGGAGCAGGAGCATGCGCACGGCGCCGCCCCACAAAAGGCCGGTGAGGGCGGCACTCCAGGTACCGCCGATGGCGTAGCCGAGCCAGAAGGCCGCCACCAAGCCTCCGATGGCCCAAACGAAGAAGGTCTTGTCGACGAACGAGACGACAGGGTCGGCGCACAAGTCCGGGGCGTAGCGTTCGCGATGGCCGCGGGCGGTGTGGATGAAGAGCCAGCCGACGTGCGCGTGCGCAAGACCCTTCAAGGCCCCGCGCAGGCCGCTGCCATGATCGACGTGCGGGCTGTGCGGGTCGCCCTCGCGGTCGGAGAAAGCATGGTGCTTGCGGTGGTCGGCGACCCATGAGATGACCGGGCCCTCGATCGCGGCCGATCCGAGCACGGCGAAGACGAAGCGGAAGAAGGGGGATGTCTTGAACGAGCGGTGGGTAAAGAGGCGGTGAAAGCCGACTGTGACCCCGAGCGCGGTGGAGATGTACATGATTGCGAACACGATCAGATCCGAGCCGTGAAGCAGGCCGTCCCACAGCTGCCAGCCGACGACGCCGAGCGCGAGAATCGGACCGACCGTGATCAGACCCGTGAGAAAGCGATCGAGGTTCTCGAAGACGGGCGGCTGGACATCGTCAGGGGTCGGCCCATCGGCTCGGGGGCCTTGGCTTTGAAAGCGGTCTGGATTGGACTCACCGGCCGGGGAGAGCCGGCTGTGGGCGTCGTCAGAATCCTGCCGGGCGGCTGCGGGGCGCTGGATAGAATCGATGCTCATCGGTGTGCTCGCCCCTGAAAGCTAGCACGCCAGTATGACGTGACGAGCCGCTACACCCATCAGTACCAACCCGCTTAATCACCCTCGCGAACACTGGCTGGAGGACCAATGCCATTTGCCAAGACAGAGCCACTGCGACACGAGCTTGCCGAGGCGCTGCCCGAGCGCGGCTTCACCGTGCGCTTCTGGGACGGCACGGAGCTGCCGTCCACCCACGGGAACGGCGATGGGCCGACCTTCATAGTGCACTCGCCGAAGGCGGTGGCACACGTGGTGCGCGCCCCGGGCGAGCTTGGGCTCGGCAGGGCCTATGTGGCGGGCGATCTTGAGGTGGACGATCTGGACCGCGCGATCGACCTGATCGACACTTTCGAGGAGCCCGAGATCGACCGGGCGACCCGTGTGCGACTTGCGGTCGCGGCGCTGCGCGCGTGCGGACTGACGATCCCACCCCGCGCGCCCAAGGGCGAGCTGAGGTTGAAGGGGCGCAGCCACAGCAAGGAACGCGACGCCAAGGCGGTGCGCCACCACTACGACGTGTCGAACGAGTTCTTCGAACTGTTTCTCGACAAGTCGATGACCTACAGCTGCGCCATCTTCTCGCGCGGGGCCAAAACCTTGGAGGAAGCCCAGTACGCCAAGCTCGACCTGGTTTGCACGAAGCTGAAACTGAAAGAGGGCGAGCGCGTGCTCGACGTGGGCTGCGGCTGGGGCGCGTTCGTGATGCACGCGGCCAAGCACTACGGGGTGAACGCCGTGGGCATCACATTGAGCCCTCCCCAGGCCGAGCTGGCGCGCCGGCGGATCGCCGAAGCCGGGTTGAGCGACAAGGTCGAAGTGAGGGTGGCCGACTACAGGGACGTGCACGGCGAGCGCTACGACGCGATCGCGAGCATCGGCATGGTTGAGCACGTGGGCGAAAGCAACATCGACGTGTATGCCCAGAAACTGAGGGACCTGCTCGGAGCCGAGGGGCGCCTGCTCAACCACGGCATCGCGCACCTGTATACGGATGTGGGCTACCACGGCGACTTCACTCAGCGCTACGTGTTCCCGGACGGGGATCCGGTGCAGCTCTCACGCGTGCAACTCGCGCTCGAGCGCGCCGGCTTCGTCACCGAGCACGTCGAGGAGTTCGGCAAGGACTACTACGACACGCTGAGCGAGTGGATCAAGCGCCTGGACGAAAACCTGGAGCGGGCCGAGCAGATCGCCGGCAAGGAGCGGCTGCGCGTGTGGCGGCTGTACCTGCGCTCGGCTCGCAACATCTTCAAGACGGAGTTCGTCTCGATCTACCAGACCTTGGCGCGCCCGCGTCGGGACTGAATCCCCGGAAGGGTGCCCGCGCGCGTGCGCGGCTGGGGACAATGCTTTGTTTGTTAATTAAGCCGCGCGCACACGCGGGCACCTCCTTCGAGTGCACACACAACCTCCACACCCAACCGTGCGCACGGCCCGTGGGCCTACTCCAAGGAAGCCATGACGTGCTTCACAACCGTGTAGTCCTCGAGCGAGTACACACTCAAATCCTTCCCATAACCTGACTCCTTGAACCCCCCATGAGGCATCTCTGAGACGAGCGGGATGTGATCGTTGATCCACACGCAACCGAACCGCAAGGCCTTGGACACACGCAGGGCACGACCCACGTCCCGTGTCCACACTGAGGAAGCCAACCCATAGCGAGTGGAGTTGGCCCACTCGATCGCCTGGGCCTCATCAGAGAAGCGTTGGACTGTGATCACCGGGCCGAAGATCTCATCTTGGATCAGCTCGTCGGACTGCTCCAGGTCGGCAACCACGGTGGGCTCATAGAAGAAGCCCTCGCGGGCAGCGGCGGCGCCTCCGGTAACGACCTCGGCATGGGCGGGACGACGCTCCAAAAAGCCTGAGACGCGTCCGAGCTGGCGCTCGGAGTTGACCGGGCCGAGCGTGGTCTCGGGCGAGAGCGTGTCGCCGGTCACCAAGCCTTTGGCCTGCTCGGCCAAGCCGGCCACCACGTCGTCATAGACACCTGCCCCCGCCAGTACGCGCGTGGCGGCAGTGCAGTCCTGACCGGCGTTGTAGTAGCCGGTGCCGGCGATCGTCTCCATCGCCGAGGCCATGTCGACATCGTCGAAAACGACGACCGGGGCCTTGCCGCCCAGCTCGAGGTGCACGCGCTTCAGCGTGTCCGCCGCGGTGCGGGCAACGTGCTTGCCGGTGGCGATCGAGCCGGTGAGGGCGAGCATGTCGACGTCGGGGTGCTCCAAGAGGGCCTGGCCGGTCGGCTGGCCAGGGCCCATGACGACATTGAGGACGCCCGCGGGCAACGCGTCGGCGGCCAGCTGGGCGAAGCGCACGGTCGTGACCGGTGTGGTCTCGGCCGGCTTGAGCACGATCGTGTTGCCGGCCGCCAGGGCGGGGGCGATCTTCCAGATGGCCATCATCAGTGGGTAGTTCCAGGGCGTGACTTGCCCGATCACTCCGACGGCCTCGCGGCGGGTGAAGGAGGTGTAGCCGGACATGTACTCGCCGGCGGCCCTCCCCTCCAAGCAGCGCGCGGCGCCGGCGAAGAAGCGCAGGTTGTCGGCCATCACCGGCAGCTCGTCGCCGGCGACGGCAGCCAAGGGCTTGCCGGCGTTGAGCGCCTCCAGGCGCGCGATCTCCTCGGCGTTGGCGTCGATCAGATCGGCCAAGGCCAGTAGAGCGGCGGCGCGCTCAGCAGGCGTCGCTTGCGACCAGCCGGGGAACGCGGCCCGCGCGGCCTTGACGGCACGGTCGACATCGGCGGCGCTGGAGACGGGCGCGCGCCACAGCTCGGCGCCGGTGGCCGGGTTGAGGACCGCCATCGTGTCCCCCGCTCCGGCTACCGACTCCCCGGCGATGAAGTTCTCGAGCGTGTCGGTGGTGGTGGCCATGCTGACTCCCGGAGGTTGATGTGATTGGGGGCTAGTTGTTGGGGATCGTTGTTCGTACGTCTCGCCCTGACCGTGCCCCGTCCAAGCCGGGCGGCTGAGCAAGCGCGGCGGCTACGACCGGGTGGACGATCTCCCCCGCTCGGACGTTGACCCCGGAGCGCAACGCCGCACTGACGGCCAGGGCCTGCTCGACTCCGCCGGCCAACTCGATGGCGAAGGGCAAGGTCGCGTTGGTGAGCGCATAGGTTGAGGTAATCGGCACAGCGCCGGGCATGTTGGTCACGCAGTAATGAGTGATTCCGTCCACTTCGAAGGTGGGGTGCGAGTGGGTGGTGGGGCGCGAGGTCTCAAAGCAGCCGCCCTGGTCGATCGAGACGTCGACGAGGACCGCGTGGCGCTTCATCGTGGACAGCTGGGCGCGGGAGATGACGTGGGGGGCGCGCCCGCCGTGGATCAGGACGGCGCCGATCACGAGATCGGCCTGGGGTAGCATCTCCTCGATCGCGAGCGTCGAGGAGTAGACGGTGGACGCACGTCCGCCGAAGGCCACTTCAAGATCGCGCAGGCGGTCGATCGAGCGGTCGAACACGAACACGTCGGCCTGCATCCCGATCGCGATGAAGGCGGCGTTCATGCCGACAACGCCGCCGCCGATCACGAGCACGGTGGCCGCTGCCACGCCGGGCACACCACCCAGGAGAATGCCGCGTCCGCCGAGGGGCTTCTCCAGCATGAAGGCGCCGGCCTGCGTGGCGATCTTGCCCGCGACCTCGCTCATCGGCGCGAGCAAAGGCAGGCGCCCACCGGCGTCTTCGACCGTCTCGTAGGCGATGCAGGTTGCGCCGGAGCGCCGCAGCCCCTCGGCCAAGTCGGGCTCGGCGGCCAGATGCAGGTAGGTGAACAAGGTGTGGCGCTCGTCCAGGAGCTCCACCTCGGAGGCCTGCGGCTCCTTCACCTTGAGGATCAGCTCGGCGCCGGCGAACAGCGCCTCGGCGTCGCTCACGATGGTGGCCCCTTGAGCCGTGAACTGCTCGTCTGTGATCGCGCTGCCGAGGCCCGCCCCGGCTTGGATTGAGACCTCGTGTCCCCGCGAGCACAGCTCGCGCACGCCGGCCGGGGTGATGGCGACGCGGTACTCGTCGGGCTTGATCTCGGTGGGTACGCCTACTCTCATCGACACGCCCTCCTGTCGCTGTGGGCACGAACGACTATCCCAATGAATACTCGCTTCCTCATCGCGCCAGCTCCCGTCCTCGCAGCGCGAGCCAGAACTCGATCCGGTCCCGCGCCTGAGTGAAGTCGCGCCCGGTCAGCTGCTCGACGCGCTTGATCCGGTAGCGCAGAGTATGGCGGTGGCAGTAGAGCGTCTGGGCGGCGCGCTCCCAATGGCCGTTCTGTTCGATGAACACGTCCAGCGATCGCAACAGCTCGTCGCCGTACTCGCCCTCGTCGCCTTCGACGGGCCCGAGCACGCTTTGACAGTAGGAGGCGAGCGCATCATCGTCCTGTAGGGAGAGCAACAGCTGAAAGGCACCGAGATCCTTGTAGGAGGCGACGTCGGGGGCGCTCCCATTGGACAGGCGCACCGCTTCCAAGGCACAGCGCGCCTCATGGAAGCTGCGCCTCAGGTTGTGTGTCGGCGCGGGGCGGGAGGCCGCGGCGCGGACCTCACCGAAACGGGGGCGCAACTCCGCGCGGATACGTCGAGCCAGCTCGATCGGTTCTCTGCCGTCGCTGGGTGGAGGGCTGACAGCGGTCGATGCTTCGCGAGCGACGACGGGGGCGCCTGAGCTGAGCTGGCCGTCGCAGTCGACGACGGCGCACAGCAACCCGTTGCGCAGAGCCACGAGCGAGTGGGTCCCGGTGCGCTCCAGGATCGCTTCGAGCGTCGAGGCGGCTGTCGCGGGCTCGCTCAGGGCGAATGCGAGTACGGCTGCGCTCTCGCCGATCCCGAAGGGGCGCAGGCGCGATTGCAGCTCATCGGGGTACAGCCTGCCGGTCAGCGCCTCGGCCAGGATGTCGCCGGCCATGTTGCGCTGCAGCAGTTCGTAGCGCTCGTTGAGCAGTTGCGCGAACACTCGCTCGGTGACGGCGATGAAGGGCAGCTCGTAGGGCACCTCGAACAGCGGGAAGCCGAGCTTGCGCGCGGTGTTGAGCACGGCGGCGGGCACCTTCTTGTGGACGAAGCCGGTGCCGAAGCCGAGACCCGCGATCTCCCGCTCGGCCAAGCGCTCGACGAATTCGCGTTGGGGCTTGGCGCCGGATAGTTGCAAACCGGTCGTCAGCAGCAACTCGCCTCCGCGCAGCCAAGGCGTGGGGTCGAGCAGCTCGGTCGAGTGCACCCAGCGCACGTTGGACTTGGCGTGCTCCTCGCCGGTGGCGAGCGTCAGGTCCAGCTCGGCGACGAGGCTCTCGACTGTGAGCACCTTACGACGCTCCGCGGGCACACCAAATCCGCGATCCGGTGTGGGTTGCGGGGGAAGGCATGGCGCCCTTACCTCTTCACGATCCGCTCCCACGCCTCGGTCAACACGGGGCGCAGGATGCCCTCGATCTCGGCGAACTGCTCGGGGCCGGCGATCAGGGGCGGCGAAAGCTGGATGACGGGGTCGCCGCGGTCGTCGGTGCGGCAGATCAGGCCTTCTTCGAACAGGGCGCCGGAGAGGAAGCCGCGCAAGAGTTCCTCGGACTCGTGGGCGTCGAAAGTGGCCTTGGTGTCCTTGTTCTTGACGAGCTCGATCGCGTGGAAGTAGCCGGCGCCGCGCACATCGCCGACGATCGGCAGGTCGCGCAAGCCCTCGAGCATTGCCCGGAATTCGCCCTCGTGGGCGAGCACGTGCTCGTTGATGTGCTCGCGCTCCATCACGTCGATGTTGGCCATCGCGACCGCGCAGGCCATCGGGTGCCCGCCGAAGGTGAAACCGTGGTTGAAGATCGCGTGTCCGTGCAGGAACGGCTCGGCGACGCGGTCTGTGGTGATCACGGCGCCCATCGGCGCATAGGCGGAGGTCATGCCCTTGGCGGTCGTGACGATGTCGGGCTTGGAGTCAAAGCGCTCGCACCCGAACCAGTGCCCGAGACGCCCCCAGGCACAGATCACCTCGTCGGAGATGAGCAGCACTTTGTGGCGGTCGCAGATCTCCCTGACCCGCTGGAAGTAGCCATCCTGGGGCACGAAGCAACCGCCCCCGTTCTGGACGGGCTCGAGGATCACTGCCGCCACGGTGTGGGGGCCCTCGAACAGGATCGCCTCCTCGATCGCGTCAGCCGCCCACAAGGGGTCACGCTCTTCGGTCCAGCGGTAGGAGTTGGTGTTGGGCACGTGCCTGCCGCCCGGCGTGAGCGGCTCGAACGGCTCGCGCAAAGGCGGCAGGCCCGTGGCTGTGAGCGCCCCCATCGAGGTGCCGTGGTAGGCAAGGTTGCGCGAGACGATCTTGTGCTTGCGCGGCTCGCCGCAGGCGGCGTGATAGGCCTTGGCGAGCTTCCAGGCGGACTCGACCGCCTCCGAGCCGCCGGACACGAAGAACACACGGTTCAGGTCGCCGGGAGCGAGCTGGGCGATGCGCGCGGCCAGTTCGATCGACGGCGGGTGGGCGTAGCTCCAGTTTGTATAGAAGCCGAGCTGCTTGGCCTGCTCGGCAGCCGCTTCGCCCAACTCGGCCCGTCCGTGGCCGATGTTCACGCAGTACAAAGCGGACAGTCCGTCGAGGTAGCGCTTGCCGTGCGTGTCGTACACGTAGCAGCCCTCGCCGCGCTCGATGATCGGGACCTCGCCGCCGTCCTCGTAGGCGCCCATGCGTGTGAAGTGCATCCACAGGTGGCGCTTGGCTTGGGCCTGCAGGCGGGCCTGGGCGTCGGCTGCGGCCAGGTCGGCCCCGCCGACCGGCACACCGTCCGCGACCCCATCGTCACCCGCAACCCCACTGCCCGCCCTGGCGGGTGGTGGCTTATGAGAGTGAGAGGCTCGACTTGACATAGACACCTGGGCCAACGGTATCGCCCCCACTTGTGCGCATCAATGCACTACTCGTTCAACAGATTGTCTACCCGTTGTACTGAATGTACAAACGAAGTGCGACTTCTTGGCGGTTGTGCCCCTTGCGGTTACGCCGAAGCCGTCCTAGCCTAGCCTCAGACTGCTTGTAACGATCACCACTTGACCGTCGCGGGCGACCTGCTTTGGGGGCCGGCGACAGAGAGGGTTGGCGCCATGGCCAGTATCAGCTCCCCCGGAGAACCACACCTCCAAGCGACGGGCGAGGTGGTGGACAAGGGGCTCAAGAAAGACGCGATCGGCTACCTCTCGAACCTCGTGATCGGCGTCGCCTCGACGGCGCCCGCCTACTCGCTGGCTGCCACGCTTGGCTTCATCGTCGCGGTGACCGGCGTGGGCGTGCACGCGCCCGCAGTGCTGCTTGTGGCATTCATACCGATGCTCCTGATCGCAGGCGCCTACTGGGGCTTGAACCGGGCCGACCCCGACGCGGGCACCACCTTCGCGTGGACCACGCGAGCCCTGGGACCGGGCACGGGCTGGGTCAACGGTTGGGCGATCTTCCTCTCCGACGTGCTCGTGATGGCCTCGCTGGCCGACATCGCGGGTATCTACACGTTCAAGCTGTTCGGCTGGGAATCGGCCGCCAATTCGACCGGCGCCGTGATGGCGGCAGCCGTCGTGTGGATCGCCGTGATGACTTGGATTTGCTACCGCGGGATCGAGCTGAGCGCACGCATCCAGCAAGTCCTCTTGAGCGCCGAGATCTTGATCCTTGGGCTGTTCGCGGTGGTGGCCTTGGTGAAGGTGTACGGCAGTCATCCAGCCGGCTCGATCGAGCCCACGATCGGCTGGTTCAACCCGTTCGCCTTGAAATTCGGGGCCTTGCTCGACGGGATCCTGCTTGGAGTGTTCATCTACTGGGGCTGGGACTCGGGCGTGGCGGTCAACGAGGAGTCCGAAGACCCCAACGAGGGTCCGGGCAGGGCGGCGGTGATGTCGACGATCCTGCTTGTCTTGATCTACGTGATCGTGAGCGCCGCCGGCCAGGCCTTCCACGGACCGGGCTTCCTCAGCAACAACAGCGAAGACGTGCTTAACGCGCTCGGCAAACCCGTGCTCGGGTCGGGCCTCGACAAGCTGCTGATCATTGCCGTGCTCACCTCGGCCTCGGCCTCGACGCAGACAACGATTCTGCCTACGGCGCGCACGACGCTGTCGATGGCCCACTGGAAGTCGATTCCAAAAGCGTTCGGGACCGTCCATCCGCGCTACCTCACGCCCAGCTTCTCGACGCTGATGATGGGGGCCGTGTCGATCCTGTGGACGGTCGTGATCCTGCTGCTCTCGGCCAACGCGCTTGAAGATTCGATCGTGGCGATCGGCTTCCCGATCTGCTTCTACTACGGCTTCACCGGGATCGCTTGCATCGTGTACTACCGCCACGAGCTCACCAACAGCGTGCGCGACTTCATCCTGCTCGGCGTCGCACCGCTGATCGGCGGCTTGATCCTGTTCGGGGTGTTCGTCAAGGCGGTGATCTTCTACGGCCACGCCGAAAACGTGTCCTCCAAACCGATCCTCGGCATCACGTTGCCCTTGTGGATGGGGATTGGCGGGATGCTGGTCGGTGTGATCCTGATGATCGTCTCGCGACCGTTCTTCAAGGACTTCTTCTCGCGCAAACTGGAAACGGTGCAGCCTGGTTTGTTCGAGGAGCCGGTGGAGCACGCGCCGGCGCGGTTCTGACTTGGGGGCCTGCAGACCCCTTACCAACTGCCGGCCGTGGAGGCGAAAAGGGGGAGCGAGGCGCGCGGACTTGGGAGGCCCGCGCGCCGCTTCCTTATGTCGTCTGTACCGCGATCGCCGACTGGATCGTCTGTCCGCGTTCGGTGAGTGCCCAGGCGTTGGGCTCGCCCCTGGCGTGCCCTTCGCCGCGGTTCTCGATCAGCTCGCTGGTCTCCAGGCGACGTAGCAAGCGCGACATTTGGCCCTCGTCGGCGATGCCCGAGGTGTCGGCTATGTGGCGGTTTGAGGCACCCGGCTGTGAGGCAATCGTGTCGAGCACTCGTGCTGTGCGGTAGGTGAAGCGGATCGGTAGGCCCTTGAAAGGGTCGGCGCTACTGCGAGGAGTGGCGCGAGGTGGCTCCGGGGGTGGACGCAGCAGCTCCTTCTGGGCCGCAGCGGCTCCAAGATAGGGGTGGACGATCATCGCCGTCAGCGGGTTGATCAGGTCGACGAGGGGTATCGCCGCGCCTCTGACGGTCCCGTTGGCGGTTTTCGCTTCCGCCGCCAGATGGGGTGTCGAACCTCCGATCAGACGAGCATGGATCACCGACAGAACTCCGCCGACCACTCCCTGCGCGGTGAGAGGAGGCGGCTCGGCGCCCGCGCGCGCTTCGCTTCGTCCCTCGTCTATTGCCTCCGCGAGCGCGTCGAGTACGCGGCGGCGGCGCTCCAACAGCTCCTGTCCGGCGCGTGGCGACTCCAAAATGCACAAGCGCGCCGAGTCAGAGTCGGCATCAAGGGCCTCCAACAGCAGCGTGAGTGCTGAGCGGACGCGCTCGCGCCAGCGCCCTTCCTCCCGATAGGCCGGGACGACGCGCTGTCCGAGTCGCTCGATCACTCGCTCAAGCGCCGCCAACAGGCAGTCTTCGCGATCGGAGAACAGCTCATAGAAGGTGCGCCGCGACACGGCCGCCTGCTCGCAAACACGCCCAACGGTGGCACCCTCCAACCCACGCTGGGAGACCACTTCGGCGCAGGCCGCGAGCAGGCGCCGCCTTTGCATCTCGGCGACATGGCTACCTTGGCGGACGCTCTCCGGGGCGCTTGCCTGCTTATGCGAGCGCACGTTTCGCCTCGATCGGTTGCATGATCCTGGTGCCTATTTCCTCCGCTTGCCCTTCCGCGTGTGCTTAGCGGCCTTCTTCGTCTTGTGCTTGACACAGTTTGTGACGGTGATTGGTGTAGTTTGGTGAATGACGGCGCCGTCTTGTGCTGTGAAGCTCGTCGGCATCTTCAAGTGCGTCTTGCACAAGTTCCCGTTCGCGGCGAGCGCCGAGAAAGGGCCTTGGGGCAACTTCAACTCGAACTGGTAGATCGGTACGTCAGGCACGCGGTGGAAAGTGGAACTGGTGATGCCTGCTTTGTTGATAAAGGTTTCGCCGTGCACGTAGATCGTGACGCCATAACCCTGTAGCGCGAAGACGAGTTCGGGGAACTTCGCGCCTCCGTAGGACACGAAATATGCGGGACCGGTCAATTCGACCGGCAACACCGGCGTGATCGCGGATGCCGTGCCAACTCTGGAGTCCGCGGGACAATTGGCCGGGTTGGCTTCGAACACCTGGGAGGTGCACGCCTTCTGCAGCGTCGTCAATCTCGACGGCAATTGCTTCGGCAGGTCCACCTTGACCGACTTCAGGTTCGACTGAGAGGACGCTTGATTTGCGCCGAGCGGTCCTCTCGGATAGATGATCTTGGCGTCCAGGCTCGCACCGTTCTTCCTGGATGTCTTGCCCGACGTCGAGACCTTGAAGTTCGGTTTGAACAGCAGGCTGCGACACGACCCCATCTGGAAGTGACTGGAGATCGGCGCGGCAGCGCCAGAACCGCCACCGCTGCCCGGGGGCGGTGTGCCCCACGCGGTCCCGGAGAAGCTCATCGCGGAGCAACTGGTCGGGTTGAACATGAATTCGCGCCGATCGACGACAGCATCGATCGTGCGCAAATCCGTGGGAACGCCGGCAACCACCTGAGGAAATTGGTTGGTCGTAACGGTGATCTGGGCTGTTAGCGGATCGACTTCGATCTTGGCCCGCACGCGTTGGGTCGGCAAGACGAACGGGCCGACGTGCAGTGGCACTACGATCGACAGGCCGTATGGCGCGCCATCGTAAGATTCAGTGAGATAAATCGGGGCCGGCGGCTGACCCGGTTCAGGCACCACCAACGGATAGGGACCCGGACCCGAAGCCACCACCGTATGACCGATCTGCGACGCCGCCGAGCAGGCGTTTGCTTCCGCCTGCGCGTTAGTGCACAACGGCACCTTGCCGATCATCCCGAGCAGCCCCTCAGGGACCTTGAACTGAAGCCTTTCGATGCGCTGCTGATCGTCGGGCGCCTGCAGCAGCAGCGAGAAGTCCGTGAACCCTCCCGCCTGATCCGTCGTCGAGCCCGCGATCAGGGACGGCGTGAACGGCAGCGGCGACGGCGGGCACGGCGCGTTGCCGTTGCCGCTCGTGATCTGAAAGCTCGCGGTCGAGAACACATCCGCAACGAATGGGCTCGCCCACGGTGCGAAGTCCGCGGCAAAGCCTTGCGCAGCGCCGTAGGAGCCGCACTGCGTCGGCGTCGCGAGAGCTGCCTGCGCTCCCCCGGAGAACGCCAGCTTGAGGTCGGTGAATGGCAGCGCGGGCGTACCGGCAAACGTGGTCACCAGCTGGCCCGTCTGTTCGTCCAGGTGCACGATGCCGACCAGCTTCAGGTTCACCCCGTCGGCCGAGGCCGCGACCAGCAGCTTTAGTTCCGGTGGATTTGACCGCAGCACATAGACATTGCCTTCGAACTGTTTTTCCGAGGCGTCTTCGATCAACGGCGACTTGATTATCACCGCTCCCACCCGCGAAGCACTCGGACAATCCGGAGGACCATTGTCTTCCTTTCCTTCAGCCTTTTCGGCTTCGGTGGTCAGCCCGTCTTCGGCAGGACCGCATGACTGCAGACCGGCGGCCTGGCCGGGGTTGATCACAAGGCCACGCGGCAGCGCCACCGTAGTGTCCTGGATGTCCGCCGTGCTTAGACCTTCTCCATCCTGCAGGCCACCCAGCAGAGGTTTCACCTCGACGGTCAAGCCCGCCGGAGTATCCGCTTTCGCCGTGTCCGGCGAGGTAGTTATGGTCGGGCCGAAATCGAGATCTTCACAGCCAGTGAAACCGACTGGCTCGCCATTGCCGTCGTGAGTCGAGAAGCTCGTGGCAGCGAACTCGGTGGGGTCTTCCCAAGCGTTCACACGCAGCGAAATTACCTGCGGCCCCACGCACGAAGTCGGCAACGTCAAGAACGGTTTATGAGTCTGCGCCACCTTGACCCCACACTGATATTCCTCGAATAGCGGCTTTTCGCAACGCCAGGGAGCGTGACTCGGGTCGGACGGTTCCCCCCACAGCGTCAGCACGGCGCCGACCAGCCTCGTGCGGGTTATATTGTTGGTGATCGAAGTGATCCCGTAATCGCTACCACTTCGAACCTCCGTATCGACAATCGTAAGATTGCCGTTGATCACAAAGCCAAACTCAGCCGGCTCCCCGGGTTCCGGGACAAGATTGAACACAGGCGTCGGTGACAACTCAGCATCGCCAAGGAACTTTGAGATCAACTCTCCAACCTGCGTAGAAGGGGGACATTTCGTTTCAGTCACGAACAATGCCCGTGGACATTGTGCGACAGCTGACGGATCGCCCACAAATCCAGAAGGCAACCTGAACGTCAGGTTCCTCGGTTCACCGCCGACGGGGCCGTATTCAGGATTTTTCGCGACATTGTTCATGTCAAACTCGAAAGACGCCTCGTAGGGATGCGAACCAGCCTGGGTGTCGAACGTTCCATCTGCGTTTGAGAACCACATGTCGGCCCCGGAAAAGCCAAATGCGGGCGCACTTGAGCTGATCGTGACGGGCTCGCTCTCACTCGCACCGACGCTCGCACCCCCTCCCGTGACCGTTACCCGGTTTGCCTGCGCGCCCGTCCTCGTACCTTCTGCCGTACCCGAGGGAACTTCGACACCGATTCCCAGATCGGGATCTCCGTTGGATTCGGGGATTTCCGCTAGCACGTTAGTGCCGCGTGTAGGCACTCCGCCTCCGGCAAGAATGTGAGGCAGATGAATCGGATCGCTTGTACACGTAACCACTGTGGCGCCCGCAACCGCTTCGCCGGGTCCATTGCCGCCACAGTCCCACTGTTCATCTTCAAAGTAGCCGTTAATCACATTTTTGAGGCCATCAAACGAACCGGCCCCTGTAGCCACAACGCCAGCTGGAAGATCGTCGATAATCGTCACCACGCCCTTGCTGTTGGCGGCGCCGATGTTGACAACCCTGACTTCGATCGCGCCCTTTACGCCGGGAGCAAGATACGTCGGGAACGTGCGTGCCGCGACGTCCCAACCGGGCGCCGCGCTCGACGCAAGACCCGATGACGCACTAAGCAAAGCAAGCGTGCCGATCAGCAACACGACGGATACAGTTCGTTTCACCATGCTAGTTCTCCCTCCGCCGCAGCGATGCACGATTGCCCTTCCTGACTTTTCCAGCCGCTTTTTTGCGGCGACGCACGCATTTCCCTCTCTTTCTGACAAGGCCGGCCCGGCACTTCACGGCTCGCCCGATCGTAGACTTGGCCTTGCTCTTAGCTACGGGCGGCGCTACGGAGGGAAAGTTGCCCACACCCGCGAACGTGACGCTTGAGGGGGTGGCAAAGATTGGCGGCGCCGGAGGGATACCTTGACACCCCGCGCCGGTGCAGGCCAGTGAGGATTCTGGGAAGCCTCCAGCCACCCGCGCGTCGTACAGCTTGGTGGTTTCGCCGTTTGCTTGCTGCGCCAGCTGCTCACGGGTGGTGAAGAATACGTCTGACCCACTGGCGCTGGCATCCAGGAAATAAGCATCGCCAGGAGCATCGCCACCCGAAAGCAGGGCGACGCAACCCGTTATTTCTGTGCAGCCCGCCGTCCCATCGCTGTGCCACTCGTAAACATCCTGGCGGTCGTTGGTATCGCGCGCAACCAAGGGCTGACTGGACTCAAAATAGAGTTGCGTGCCATCTTGGTTAAGCCACCGTAGATCGAAGAGTCCCAACCCACCCGAGATGCCGACGTGTCCACCAGCTTCGTTTTCCCAGCTTTCGGCAGTGCGGACGGGCGGGGCACCAGTCGGCGTGCACGAGACGCAAGCAAGACGCTGCGTGCCTACCTCATAAACGAACACCTCCGGCTGCCTGCCGAAGCTTAGTGTTCCAGTCTCGTCAGTCCCGAGTATGCCGTAGTTGTCATAGCCCGTGAGCGACAACCTGGAAGAGAATCCAACCGCCTGTCCGTTTGCAGACACCTCAGCGGTGCGGAATCCCGCCTCCGCGCGCCAGTCTCCGGCACGATCTTCTGGATAAACCATGAGTTCGCCGGAGCCGAGGAAATCGTTGTCTTCGCGTTGCAGCGTTGCAATGACACTGGTTTGGCCATCATGCTCGACATAGACGTTGGGCTCACCGGACACTGGTCCTCTCCCTTCGGCATTCCTGCCTGAAAGCACGCCGTCCGCCACGAAATAGACATAGCTTCCGTCTTCGCTTGCCCCCATCACCCCTTGGACGTCTGCGCCAAGAGCATCTGACTGGTTACGATCGATCGTCAGATCCGTCAGTCGCCCGGTGGAAAAATCGTATTCGTACAGATCCGCTCCGATCGGCGAGTACTCCCCCGACACTTCTTCTTCGCATCCGTCCGTCGACACCGCCGTTGCTCCTTCCACGAGCCGGTGGCAATCCGTGAAGAAGACGCGCGATCCGTCCGTGTTGGCAGCCCAGTACTGGCCACCCCCGGATTCGCAATGGCCTTTTTCGACACAGGCCGATTCGGCCAAGTCCATCTGGACCGTGCACGCCTTTTCCGGTTCGGTGCAATGCCCACCTTCCACATTGCTCTGCTGACGCTGGTCGTTCTCGCGATCGTACAGGGCGCCGGCTTTGACGCTTGTCCATACGATCCTCGATCCGTCCGTCGAAATATCGCCGACTAGATCGTGACCGAACGAGTTTTCCGTGATCCTTCCCCGACCACCGAAAATAGCCTCTGGGCCTGCTTCAGGGTCTCCGTCGGGAAGAATATTGACCTGATGAAGTTGGCCTGCTACCGAGTCGTAGAGATTGTCATTTCCTTCGCTTGTGTGGTCAGAGGCCTGTTCAGAAGAGCCAGACGCCCCTTCAGAGGCCCCGGGTGTAAGCGCGTCCGAGGATTGAAACAGGATGTGCGAATTGTCCCGAGAGGTTCCCGCAATACGTAGGTGGCCGTGAGAGCTACACGATGGAAGCAACTCGTCGAATGACCCTGCTATTCCACTGCTTCTCGAATAAAGCTGGGACGAGCACGGAGACCCTATCCCATACTGTTCGTTAAAGTGACTTTCGCTTATAGACAGATACTGTTGCGCCAGGTCCGACGAGAAGCCCAGAATGTTCCTTCCGCTAGCGACGGGATCGATATCGGCCGACCGCCAGCCATTTGCACTCCGACTCGAGAGATAGAGATTGCCAGAGTAATCTTTCGCGACACCGAAGCCCCCTTCGCCGGATGGCGACAAGCCGCCGATAAAGGCGATTGTGCCCCCGCTATCAGACGCCCTGAATCCGCCAGCGTTCGCCAGTCTGTCGCTATACACTTCCCGTTCGTATGACTTGCCTTGGCCCGCCTCGGGAACGAAAACTTCGGTGCCAGGGATCGTGGAGACCAGCTCGTAGGATCGATCGTCAGGCAAGCCGAGCGAGGATTTTGTCTTTTTGACCGCAAAGAAGGTGCTATCAAAGCCGTGACTGGAGCCGCCCGCGTTTGTGGTGTCCAGGCGATAGTGATAGGTCGCGCCAGGCTGTAGACCCGAGATTTCGGCGGTGACGGTGACCGCGTCGGTTCCCGTACCGATCACCGCCGGGGACTGCCGGCAGGGAACGCTATTTGGATATACACCCGCTTCGGTTCCATAGATCGCGTAGTCAAAGGAACAGGCGGTGAGCGCCTGCCCTTCGGGGTCGACCATCCCTTCGACAGTCTCGATCGCTTCGCCGGCCGAGGTCGCCGATCCCGTCACCGGGGTCGGCACCGTGCGTGCGGCAATAACCTGAACATTGTCCGCGATTCGTTGTGTGGCGTACGCATCCCCTTTAGCGCCGACTGCCAGTCCATGCGATTCGCTTAGCCCTGTAATCACGAGAGTCTGCGAGAGCGTCGGCGCCTGACCCTTCGCGGTGACGAAATCTTCGATGTTTTCTCTTTTGTCGATCAGAACTTCGCCACTGGACTGGTTTACGGCGATGGCGACGAGACCTGCGCCAAAGGTACCCACCTCTTCGCCGGCTTCGAGCTCAATCCCAAAATATTCGGAATTCCCTGCGTAGACAAGGCCAGTGCCGACACCGAAAGCGGTGGTGGGCCCTGCAAGCCCACCGTTAGGGAAGTTTTTGACGAAGCCACCTTTCGGACCGAACTCTGACGTATAACACGCGAATTCTTCGGTGCATTCATACACCCATAGATTGCCCTTAGTATCGACAGCCACGTTCTGCCACGTGCCCGCAAACGGAATCGCTTCACTACTTTCGCAGCTACCCGCTTTCGGACAGGTCCCGGTGATTTCAAGCCCGGTGAAGACGCCTTCACCCGTGAACTGGTCGATGACTTTGTGTCCGGCGTCAGCGACGTACACGTCCCCGGCCGATGGGTCGGCTGCATCCGTCGAGCTGTCGACCGCTATCCCCTGTGGGTCGGCCTGAACCGAGAAGTCGAACGCTTTGTCCTGCGTAGCCGAGCCGTCCCACTGCGACAGATACGCACCACTCGAGCTGAACCTCTCCACACGCTGGTCGCCGGTATCGATTACGTACACGTCGCCCGCCTGTGGCTGCTGTGCGGAGGACTGGCTCACTGAATTGGCGGCGATACCCGTTGGTTCATCAAACTGCCCGGGACCGCACGGCGAGCCTGAGCACTGTTCGCCGAAGGTGGAACTCGGCACGGATGGATACAACTCGTTCGCCGACGCGCCACCGGCAACACTGCTCGTCAGCGCTACCATCGCGCACAGCGCTACCACGAAGTTACGGATCCTCATACCGGACACCCCTCCTCAAGAGTTCTCACTGAAAACGACTGAACGCCGCACCGGCTGCACGCACGCCGAAGCCTCGCGGCCATCGTGCGACAAACAGAAACCTGTCCGTCGCGCAGATGGGTGGGCACAACTGCTCTACGCGCGCATACGCGAGCGCGGAGGATCCAGGTGGGCCTGGCGCCCAACCCGCCGCGAGCCAAGCCCGCGAAGTGCCTGCCTAGCGCCTGAGCGCTAGCTCGGCCAGAGAGAGAGAGAGAGAGAGAGACGCGTCAGCGACGCTGACGCGTCCTATTACGGACGGTCGTGCGACGCACGGACTCTCAAGCACATGATCCTCAAATGAATACACGCGAAATACAACTCCCTCTCAGAAGCGACCCGGTCCCTCTCCCAAGGTCCCCGTCAAAGCAATGTTGGTGTCGACCACGAAGACCGACCCAAACCCAACCTTATGTCTTGTCTACACACCCCCGTGGCGTACAGACATAGGCTACTTATACACGTACTTGCCGCTGTTGTCAACCCTGCAAGGCGTGGCGCGACGATCCGTCTAGGACGGGCGGCGCTCGGGGCGCTCAACTCTCAGGTGGAGTGCGGCGAGGCTCGAATGGATAGCGTCGGCGCATGAACGGCGAGAAATGGGGCACGGTGAAGTCGATGAGCCCAAAGTCGGGGCTGAAGATGAGCCCCTTCTTGATCAGTGCATCGCGGTGTGTGGAGGCGCCGGAATGGCCGCCAAGCCTCTCGACGACATCCCGCGTCCGGTAGGGGCCCTCTCCGAGATCGGCCATCGCGGCCATATAGCGCCGCTCGCTTGGGGTGGCCTTCTCGAAGCGGGCGTGGAAGAACTCGTCGTCCAACTTCGCGATGACCAGCGGCTCCGCGGACTCAACGTCGGCGAGGGTTATGGGCGACGCCGGCGCCATGTTCCACACCTCCTTCCCATAGGCCTGGATGAACGCCGGATAGCAGCCCGAGAGCTCAATCATCCTGTCCAGCGCGGCGGCTTCGAAGCGAACGCCACAGTCACTCGCGGGCCCAACAAGCGCTTCGCGGGCAGCCGTGTCGGTCAGGTGTCCGATCCGCGGATAGGCGAACAGCCGCTCCGCATAGGACTTGGCCTCCACCATCAAGCCGGGGAGCTGGGGAAGGCCCGTCCCCACGAGCGCTACCGGCAGCTTCTTCTGTGAAATGCGGTGCATGGCGGCGGCCACAGCCTCAATCTCCTCGCGGCCCAGGAACTGCATCTCGTCGATCAAGAAGACAACACCGGTGTCGTGCGCTCGCGCCGTTTCCCCCAGCTCGATGAGCAGCTCCGCCAAATCGCGCTCCAGGTCACCGGTGGAGCCTCTGAGTGCATCGGGTTCGAAGGAGAACTCCACTTTGCCGTCCGTCGACGCGCCCACCTTGAACGCCCTAAGCAACCCGGTGAACGACTTCAACCTGTCGCCAAGCGCCTTACGACGGCTCAAGCGCAGCAGAGCCTCGTAGGCAGCGTCCGCAAGCTCGGAGCGAAAATCGGTGTCCGTTCGGATCTCGATGGGATCGGGCGCGATCCAGCCCTCCGCGTCGGCAATACCCTCGAACTCCAGCAAGAGCACCGTCTTTCCCACTCCACGAAGGCCAAAGACGATCATGCTCTGCTCGCTGCGCCCACTGCGGAGGCGACCCAGCAGCGTCCTGAACTGAGCCTCCTGATCCTCACGGCCCGTCAGTGCGGGCGGAGGATTGCCGGCGCCCATCGAATAAGGGTTAGTGAGGGGATCCACAAACCAGAGGTTATCAGGAGTTATCAGTAGTTATCGGAAAAATCTGATAACCATTGATAAATCCTGATAGATTGTCGGTCGCGACCCCGTCCGGACCACTTGGGCCTCAACCAGGCCGCTACGCCGCTGGTGCTTGTACCGCGATGGCCGACTGGATCGCCTGCCCGCGCTCGGTGAGCGCCCAGGCGTTGGGCTCGCCCCTGGCATGACCCTCGCCCCGGTTCTCGATCAGCTCACTGGTCTCCAGGCGGCGTAGCAGGCGTGACATCTGGCCCTCGTCGGCGATGCCGGAGGTGTCGGCAATGTGACGGTTCGAGGCGCCCGGCTCGGAGGCGATCGTGTCGAGCACGCGTGCTGTGCGGTAGGTGAAGCGGATCGGCAGACCCTTGAAGGGGTCAGTACCGTTGCGCGACGCGGCAACCGGTGGGGCGGGCGCGGGACGCTCAAGCTCCTTCTGGGCAGCGGCGGGGCCGAGGTAGGGATGCACGATCATCGCCATCAGGGGGTTAATTAGCTCGACGAGCGACCCGGCCTCGCGACCTGGCTTAGCTCGCCCATTGCCTCGGGATCCGGTTGAGGCCGGGCTCTCGGTCAGGCGCGCGTGGATGACCGACACGACCCCTCCGACGACGCCTTGAGCTGTCAACGGGGGCGGGACGGCGCCCGAGCGTGTCTGCGCTCGCCCCTCGTCGACGGCTGCTGCCAGCGTCTCAACCACGTGGCGGCGACGCTCCAGCAGTTCGTGCCCCGCGCGCGGCGCCTCGACGATGCACAAGCGTGCGAGGTCCGGTTCGGCATCCAGTCGCTCGAGCAGGACCGAGAGCGCTCCACGCACGCATTCCCGCCACGGTCCCTCTATCTCAAAGGCGGGTCGGACGCGGCACGCAAAACGCTCGACCGCTTGGTCGAAGGCAGCCAACAGACAGTGTTCGCGATCGGAGAACAACTCATAGAACGTGCGCCGCGACACGGCGGCTTGCTCGCATACACGTCCTACAGTCGCTGCCTCCAGGCCGCTGGTGGAAGCTACTTCGCCGAACGCCAGCAGCAAACGCCGGCGCTGCATCTCGGCGACGTGACCTCCCTGACGAGCAACCTCAGCGGAGCCTGCTTGCTTATTGGAGCGCACACTCCACCTCGATCGCAGGTGTCCTCACCATGGCCTATTTGCCTTTCCCGCCTTTGTGCTTACCGGCCGCCTTCTTCTTCGTCTTGGCCTTGTGCTTCGTGCAGCCGGTGACACTGATCGGGGTGGTCTGCTTCAGCACAGCACCGTTTTGGCCGGTGAACGCGGTCGGCATCTTCAGCTTCGTGGTGCACAGGTTCCCGTTCGCAGCAAGGGCGGAGTAGGGGCCCTCGGGGAGCTTCA
>JBAVYU010000085.1:0-33409 GCA_049588415.1 Solirubrobacteraceae bacterium | reverse complement strand
GTACATGTACCGGTCGGTACAGCGTAGGACCTGTCTAACCCCGACGACTCACTGGTGCGTAGTCGGCCATCAGCTTTCGCTCGGACCCGTCGCCGGCGAAGCGCACGACGATGATGCCGCCTGGCTCCACACCGGTGACGACGCCATCGCCGAAGGCGGCATGCACGACATCCTCGCCCAGCCGGTAGGACGCCGAGGAGGTCGAGGCGTGGGAGCCCGAGGACCAGCTGCCGCCGCCCAGGCCACCGGCACCGGCACCGGCACCGCCGCCACCGTTGCCGCCCACCCCAATACGGGCGCCTCCCGGACGTGGGGCGGGCAAGTCCTCGCGCTCGCATAGCTCGGCGGGAATCTCGTCGAGGAAGCGGCTGGAGATGCCATATGTGGGGGCCCCGAACACGGCGCGCCTGCGCGCGTAGGTGAGGTAGAGCTCGCGCATGGCCCTGGTGACAGCCACATAGAAGAGTCGGCGCTCCTCCTCCACCCCACCTTCGTCGAGCGCGCGTTGGTGGGGGAATACGCCGTCCTCGCAACCGGCGACGAACACGGTCGGATACTCCAAACCCTTGGCGTTGTGGAGCGTCATCAAAGTGATCAGGCCTTCGTCGTCGCGGCGCGAATCGCCGTCTGACTTGAGCGCGAGCTCCTGCAGGAACAGCTCGAGCGTGTCACCTTCGGCGGAGGTGTTGGCGTCGAACTCGTGGGCCACCTCGACCAGCTGTTGCAGGTTTTCGATGCGCCCCTGGGACTCGAAGGCCTTCTCCCCCCTTCCCACAGCCTCGGCTTCGAGCGCCTCGACATAACCGGTGCGAGCCAGGACCGCGTCCATGAGATCGCCCACAGGGACGCCATCCTGGGCGAGCACGGTCAAGTCCTCCATCGTGGCCATGAAGCGCGAGAGCGACTTGATCGCGGCGGCGCCCAGACCCGGGATGCGATCGGCAGCGGCGGCCACCTCCCACACGGATTGGCCGATCGCCGCCGAGTGAGCCACGATCCGCGACAGGGACGTCTGGCCCAGTCCCCTGCGGGGGGAATTGGCCACGCGCTGAAAGCTGACCACGTCGAAGGGGTTCGCGATCCAGCCCAGATAGGCGATCGCGTCCTTGATCTCCGCGCGCTCATAGAACTTGGTGCCGCCGATCACCTGATAGGCGAGCTCGCGCCGCACGAGCGTGTCCTCGATCACGCGCGACATCGCGTTGGTGCGGTAGAAGACCGCGATCTCCGCGCGCGAGGCGCCCTCGTCGAGGAGCCGCTCGATCTCACCCACGACGAAGCGGGCCTCGGCGTGCTCGTCCTCCAGGCCGTGCACCCGGATCGGGCTGCCCTGGCCCTTGTCGCTCCACAGGCGCTTGGCGATGCCGCCGCGGTTGTTGGCGATCACGGCGTTGGCGGCCGAGAGGATCGTTTGCGTAGAGCGATAGTTCTGCTCCAGCTTGACCACTCTCGCGTCGGGGAAGTCGTCGGTGAAGTCGAGGATGTTCGATACATCGGCTCCCCTGAAGCCGTAGATCGACTGGCTGTCATCGCCCACGACCGCCAGGTTGCGGTGGCCCGGAATGTTCACGCGCTCGCCTCGCGTGGGCTTGGCGCGACCTCCTCCGACGAGCAGTTGCAAGAGCCTGTATTGAGCGTGGTTGGTGTCCTGGTACTCGTCCACCAATACGTGCTTGAAGGACTGGGCGTAGCGCGTGCGCACCTCCTCGAACAGCTCAAGCAGGTTCACCGTGCGAAACAGGAGATCGTCGAAGTCCATGGCGTTCATGCGCATGAGCTCACCCTCGTACAGGCCGTACACCTCGGCCACGACCTCCTCGAACTGGGAGCCGACCGCCTGGGCGTAGTCGGAGGCCGCGAGCAATTTGTTCTTGGCTGAGGAGATCTGGCTGTGGACGGCCGCGGGCGCGAAGCGCTTGGGGTCGACCCCGGCCTCTTCGATGCAGCGCTTGACCATGCGGCGCGTGTCGGCCTGGTCGTAGATCGTGAAGCGCGAGGTGTAGCCGAGGCGCTCGGCCTGGGACCGCAGGATGCGCGCGCAGGCGGCATGGAAGGTCATCAGCCACATGCCGCGCGTATGGGCTCCGAGGAGGCGCTCAACACGCCCGCGCATCTCCTGGGCCGCCTTGTTGGTGAACGTGATCGCGAGGATCTCGCTCGGGTGGGCTTGGCCGGTGAAGATCAGGAAGGCGATGCGGTGGGTCAGGACGCGCGTCTTGCCCGAGCCGGCACCCGCCAGGATCAGGAGCGGGCCCTCACCGTGGGTGACCGCCTCACGCTGGGGCTCGTTGAGTCCTTCGAGCAGGGCCCGCACACGCTCAGGGTGCTCCTCGGGTGGCGCGTGTGCAGGATCTGAGTGGTCATCGAGCGGCGCATGCATCGCCTGGGAGCGGTCGTTCTCTGACATCCGTTGGAGCATAGAAGCGAGGTCGGCAGCGACAGTCCGTGTTCCTGGCCCTCGTCGAGTCGCACATCGCGTCCTACAGGCTGCTCACACCGTCATGATCGTCAAATCTGGCCCCAGCAGCGAGCGCATGTCGCTCGGGTCTGACGTGGCAATCGCATCGCCTCGCCTGAGGACGCCTACGGCTACGCAGGCATCGATCGCTCCAGCCCCCGGTGTCTTGCGCCGCAAGCTGCCCGCCAAGCGCGCCAGTTGCTCGTCGATCGTCTCGACATGACAGGCCTTGATGAGGCGGGCTATGCGTGCGTCCTTGGCATCCCCTCGCCAGACCTCAGCAAGCGCGACCGCCGGAATCGTGGGTACCAGACCTCGGGAGTAGGCGACTCCGAGGATCTCCCGGATGCGCTCGCTGCGCCGCTCGTAGGCGATCAGCGCACCGGCGTCCAGCGTCAGGCCGGCCATTCCGCGGCAACCCGGGCTCGCACCTCGGATGAGACCGGGCCGAGCTGTGCGTTGTCATCGGCCACAAGCTCGCGCCCGCGCGTGACTTGAAGCTCGTGCAGCACCGCTGCATTCACGAACGCCGACAAGTTGCCACCTGACTTGCCCAGTCGCTCCTCGGCTTCACTCAACACCGTCTCGTCAAATGAGATCGATCGCTTCTGGCTTGCCACAGCGTTATCCTACCACGGTAGGAAAAGACTCAGCCGCTTAGGAAAAGACCTCAGTCAGGCCTCAACCGCAAACCATATCCGGGAAAACGCATGCCCCTGACAGACGAAGTCCGCACCTCGTGCGCACGAATCGCGGCGAACGCCCGCGCCGTGCGGATCGACCTGGAGGCCGCGGCGGAGGTGCAGCCGGTAGAGCCACCTGCGCTCGACCCCGAGCGCCACTATCTGGAGGGCGATCCGGCCGACGTGGCCGACTACATGCTCGCACTCGACGCGATCAATTTTGGCTCGGGCTGGTTTCCGACTTTGCGCAAGCGCACCTCCGAAGGCAAGCCCGTCAGCGGCTACTTCACCGTGTCGTGGGCTTTGGCCGACCACGTGCGCGCCCATGGTCCCCCGACCGCCGCGTGGATGAGTCAGATAGGCACGAGCGAGATCGCAGACATACTCGGCCAAGACCCCGCAAGTGAGCTGATGAGTCTGTATGCGCAGGCGCTGCGCACACTTGGGCATTTCTTGGCAAGCGCGCCACGCCAACCGACCAAATCGACCCAGACAGCACAGCCCGGACCGACCACATCAACCCAGACGGCACAGCCGGAACTGCCCAACAAATGCGCCCAGCCCGCCCGGCGCGCACTTGACCTGGTGGCCGAATCCGGCGGTTCAGCCGAGTGCCTGGCCAAGCTGCTCGCGCAGGGCATGGCCATGTTCGACGACCACGGCTTCTATAAGCGTGCGCAGATCGTGGCCAACGATCTGGCGCTTGCGGGGGTGGCCGAGTTTCACGACCTCGATCGCCTCACGATCTTCGCCGACAATCTCGTCCCGCATGTATTGCGCTGCGACGGGGTGCTCGTGTATGAGGAGGCGCTTGCCGCGCATATCGAAGGAGGCGAGCAACTCCCTCTGGGTGGAGCCGAGCGCGAGATCCGTGCGTGCGCGGTGCACGCGTGCGAGCTGATCTCCCAGCGCACAGGCGTGCCCGCTCGTACGATCGACACCTGGCTGTGGACACGCGGGCAAGCGCCTGAGTACAAGTCGCGCCCGCGCCACCGCTGCCGCACCGTTTTCTACTAGCCTCCGGCCGGGCTCGGGCCCTTCACTGTCCGCAGCGGTCGCACCTCGGCAGCAGGCGCCGCCTCCTCGCCGGACAGCTCGGCCACAGCGCGCTCGAGCGCGCCGATTCGACTCGCAAGCCCTTGGATCGCCTCGGCGATTGGGTCAGGCAGGTGGATCCAGTCGGCGTCGGGCCCCTCTGGGCGGCGTCCCTCGACGCGAACCGGATGACCTGGGTTACCGACGACCGTGGAGTTGGGCGGCACGTCGGTGATGACCACGCTGTTGGCGCCGATCTTCGCGCCGTGGCCGATCGTGATCGGCCCGAGCAGCTTGGCGCCCGAGCCGATCGTCACGTTGTTCTGCACAGTGGGATGGCGCTTGCCGGTCGCAAAGCCTGTGCCACCGAGCGTGACTCCCTGATAGAGCGTCACGTCGTCGCCGATCTCGGCCGTCTCGCCGATCACCACACCCGAGCCGTGGTCGATAAACAGGCCCTGGCCGATGTTCGCGGCCGGATGGATCTCGATTCCGGTGAGTGCCCTGGAGCAGAGCGCGATCGCACGCGGGAGAAGGGGCACTTCCGAGGCGTGCAGGGCATGTGCCACACGATGGACCAGCAGCGCTTGGATGCCCGGCCAAGTCGCCACGATCTCCACGGGCGCCACCCCACAAGCCGCCGGGTCGCGATCACGAGCGACGGCCACGTCCCTGCGGAGCTCTTTGGCGACTCGTGCGACTGTCCCGATGCCAAGCATGAAGAAAGCGTAGCGAGCGCGCTCAGGATGGCGCGAAGAATGCCTGCGAGACGTAGCGCTCGCCCGAGTCAGGCATGATCGTGACGATCCGCTTGCCGTTCGATTCCGGGCGGGCAGCCACCTGCAGGCTCGCCCACAGGGCGGCGCCGCAGGAGATACCGGCGAGCAATCCTTCGCGCCGCGCGCACGCCCAAGCCGTCTGGATTGCGTCGTCGTCGCTGACGGGGATCACCTCATCGATCAACTCGCGTCGCAAGACGGGTGGCACGAACCCCGCGCCGATCCCTTGAATGCGATGTGGCCCAGGTTGCTCACCGGACAGAACCGCCGATCCCTGCGGCTCGACAGCGATGATCCGCAAGCCGGGATTGCGCTCCCTCAAGTATTCCCCAACACCTGTGATCGTGCCTCCCGTGCCCACTCCGGCCACGAGCAGATCGACCCGACCATCGAGCGCACGCTCGATCTCGGGACCGGTGGTCAGGCGGTGCGCGCGTGGGTTGGCGGGATTGGAGAACTGGTCGGGCAGGAACACGTCGGGGCCTTGGGCCATCGCCCGGGCAGCTTGCACTGCCTCCCCCATGCCCCCCATCGACTCCGTTATCTGCACCGTGGCGCCGTACAGCTTCAGAAGGATCTCTCGCTCGCGACTCATTCCCTGGGGCAAAGTCAAAACCAGGTCATAGCCCTTGGCGGCGCACACGAACGCCAAAGCGATGCCCGTGTTACCGCTGGTCGCCTCCACCACCGTGGTCTTGCCCGGCTCGATCCTGCCTTCGGCCTCAGCCGCTTCGATCATCGCGACGCCGATCCTGTCCTTGACGCTCCCGCCCGGGTTGAAGGCCTCGAGCTTGGCGTACAGCTCTACGCCACTGTCTTGGGCAGGCGTCCCTTCGAGCATCCGCCCCAAGCGCACCAGCGGCGTGTTACCGACAAGAGAGGCAATGTTGATCGGGATTGACCCCATATACCTCACGACAATAGTCGCCAAGGCTTGGAGGCGCTCAGATGTGGTACATGCTCGCGCCCGAATCTCTCGCTTCGCGCTCGATCACGTCGGCGATCGTGGTCTGCTCCAAAACATCCCGTGCCGCCTTGGAGGCGTCTCCGAACACGCCTTCGGCATCGCGCCCGAGAGGGCCGTCGAGCAGCTCGACGATCTCCAAGACCGTGATCTCGGCGGGCTCGCGGGCGAAGCGGTAGCCACCCTTGACGCCTCTTTGCGAGCTGACGACGCCTGCGCGGCGCAACACCGCGAACAGCTGCTCGAGGAACTGAACCGGCATCTCACGGCGGCGAGCCAGCTCGCCGATCGGCACGGGGTCCGGGCCCCCTGAGCGCCCCAGCTCGGCGAGCGCGGCCACTGCATACGGAGACTTGCTGGTGATCGAGATCATCGCGCAGAGGCGATGCTACGCGTCTAAAGCCAGCCGCGCTCTGTGGCAATCAGAACAGCTTGGGCGCGGTCGACCGCGCCCAGCTTGCCGTAGATGTTGTGCAGGTGGGTGCGCACCGTGCTCGTCGAGAGCGTCAGCTCGTGGGCGATCTGCTTGTAGACCTTGCCCTCGGCCAATCGTTGCAAGACGCCCAGCTCGCGGCCGGAGAGCGGGCAGGGATCGACCATGCGCTGGCGTTGATCGCGAGCGCTCGGCAGCTCGTACATGACACGCCTCAGCTCCTCGGGCCCCAAGCCCAAAGCCCGTGCGCAAGAGAGCATCTCCCCGGGAGCGACTGGAGCACCGTGGGCATAGTGGGCAAGCATGTCCGCCAGGCGCACGAACGCCGCCTCGCCGGTGGCGTCGGGGTTGTGGTGGCGCTCGATCACGGTTGCTATCGCTCCGGGCAAGCCCCAGCGGCGCGCCAAGACCCCTCCCACGAGCGCGTGGTCTACACCCAGCTCCCGTCTTTCCTGATGGATGCGCTTCTCGGGTGTTTGGCCCTCCTTCTTGACCTGAGCGATGTAGCCCGGATAGGCGTGCATCAAGACGAGCTTGCCCACATCGTGCAGCAGACTTGTGACCGTGAGGCGATCGCGGTGCTCGTAGCCCACCTCGGCCGCGAGCCGATCCGCGGTGTGCTGGGTGGCGAGCGCGTGCAGGCGAAAACGCTCGGGAGCCGTGTCCCAGCCACCTGAGCGCTCGAAGAAGTCGAAGGTGCGCACTCTGCTGGCGACCGACTGAACGGCCTCGGGCGTGAGTCGCTCGACGGCGGCCACAACCGTCTCGACTCGCTCGCCGGGCGGCCGGCCCTCGTTGGCGAGACGCATCACGGCGATGATCAAGGCCACGTCGGACTCGACCGCCGTAACGACATCGGCGGTGGCGACGTGATCCTTGGAGATGACCGAAAGCAGCCGAGCGCGCGACTCCGACAGAGCGGGAAAGCCGTCGAGCGCCTCGAAGGCGAGCATCAAACGACGACCATGGCCCTCGTTCTGGTGACGCTCTCCCGAGCCATTCTGCCGGCCTGGCCGGTGCTCGCTCGCCACGACGGGACCGCCAGGACGGCGATCGCTTGCCCGCGATCGCGGCGCGCTTTCGTTTTGGGGCTTTGTCACTGTTGCTTGCGTGCGCATGACACCTTTCGACGTGGTCGGCATCCGATCCGTCCAGTACTCGTCAGGGGTCCTATCGGCAGCTCCGCCGCGATTGTTGAGCGGGCGAGCCGCTTGGGACGAGCCGCCCGTCTCAGGAGGCGAGCGCCGCGTCGATGCGGCGCAAGGTCTCCTCGCGACCGAGCAAAGACACGCTCTCGAAGATGCCTGGCGAGATCGTGGTGCCCGCGATCGCCACACGCAGGGGCTGATAGACCTCGCGCGGCTTGACTGCGCGACGCTCGATTACGCTCGCCAATACTTGCTCCAAAGCAGCCGCGTCGAAGCCGGCCGAAGTGGACAGCTCGGAGCGAGCTTCTCCCAGGACAGAGAGACCTGCCTCGCCGAGCCAGCGCTCGTGGGCTTGACCGCGGGGGGCGGCGCCGGTGAAGAAGAACCCTGCAAGCGGCCAGAAGTCGGCGAGCGTCTGGATCTTCTCCTGGGATATCGCGGCCGCTCCCTGCAACAGCTCGAAGTCGGCTGCGGCGGCCAGTGCCGCTTTCGGGTCGGAGATGCGCAGGAACTCGAGCAGACGCTCGGCCAGGTCGGGCACGGCGAGCTTGCGGATGTAGATGCCATCCAGCCAGCGCAGCTTGGTCTCGTCAAAGCGCGCCGGGTTGCGACTGACGCGACTCAACTCGAACCGTTCGATCAGCTCCTGTGTGGAGAGCACGGTGGCGTCATCGCCTGATCCCCAGCCGAGGAGAGCCAGATAGTTGCGAACCGCCGCCGGCAGATAGCCGGCGGCGCGCAGCTCCTGCACGGACGCGGCGCCGTGGCGCTTTGAGAGCTTCTTGCCGTCCGCCCCGTGCAACAAGGGCAAGTGCGCATAGAGCGGCTCCGGTGCATCGGGGCCGAATCCGGCCGCTTTGGCGGCCGCCAGTACGAGCAGTTGCTTGGGGGTGTTGGAGAGGTGGTCCTCGCCTCGAACCACATGGGTGATACCGGCGTCGAGATCGTCGATCGCGACCGCGAAGTTGTAGAGCACCGACCCGTCCGCGCGCGCGATCACGGGGTCGTCGAGATGGACGTGTTCGAAGGTGGTGTCGCCCCGGATCGCGTCGTGTACGACGGTGGCTCCCCCGGCAGGCACGTGCAGGCGGATGGCGCCTTCGTTCTGGCTCGCGGGCAACTCCTCCCCACGGTACCCTCGCTCGGCGCCATGGAGGCGCTTGTAGGCGGCGACGTCCTCGGCGGTGGCGTTGCTGCGGTAAGCGTGGCCGCTGTCCAAGAGCGCTTGCAGCGCTTCCTGGTGTCGCGGTGCCCGCTCGCTCTGGAAGACGGGGCCCTCGTCCCAGTCGAGCTCGAGCCAGCGCAGGGCATCGAGGATCTGCTCCACATTCTCTGGTGTGGAGCGCTCTCGATCGGTGTCCTCGATGCGCAACACGAACGTGCCGCCGTTGTGTCTGGCCAACAGCCAGTTGAACAAGGCGGTGCGGGCGCCACCGATGTGCAAGGCGCCCGTGGGTGATGGTGCGAAGCGAACCCTCATAAGATCTCGGCCGCATGCTAGTCGGCCTGAGCCCCAGCGCGAAATCTGAGTTTCCTCCCACAGGGACATTTTTGGGCGGTGCGCAAATGTGGGCGCCCAAGTGCTGATCGGAGCGCACGTGTCTCCCGCCGGCGGCTTGCCCAAGGCGGTCGAGCGCGGCGTCGAGCGCGACTGCCGGGCGATCCAGATCTTCAACCAGTCGCCACGCATGTGGCGACCTACCGTCTACCGCGAGGAGGACGTCGAGGCGTTTCGCGAGGCGATGGCATCCAGTCAGATAGACGCGGTCTTGATCCATGCGGTGTACTTGCTGAACTGCGCCAGCGAAGATGCCGACATTCGCGAGAAGACGCTCGTGTCGCTCACCCATTCGCTGCGTGTCGGCCAAGCGATCGGAGCCTCAGGCGTGGTTTTGCACCCGGGCTCGGCCAAGACGGGGGATCCCGCGAAGGCGGTCGCGCGGGCGGGCGAGACGATCCGCGAGGCTTTGGCCGAGAGCGAAGGGTGTCCTCTGCACTTGGAGAACACGGCCGGCGCCGGTGGCACCTTGGGTCGCTCGATAGATGAGCTCGCCTCGCTCCTGGAGGCATCAGGTGCGAGCGAGCGACTCGGCTTGTGCCTTGACTCTTGCCACCTGTTTGCCTCCGGCTATGACATCCGCACTTATTCAGGTATGGACGCCGCGATGGATGAGATCGAGCGGAAGATCGGCTTGGAGCGAGTCGGCTCTCTGCACCTCAACGATTCACAAACGCCTCTGGGCTCCAACCGCGATCGTCACGCGAACATCGGCGCGGGCGAATTGGGCGAGGCCGGTTGCGCGGCGTTCCTGTCGGCCCCCAAGCTGCAGGAGCTCCCCTGCGTCTTGGAGACGCCTGGGGAGAACCGTTCTGGGCCGACGCTCGAGGAGATTCAGCTTGCCGGCAAGTTGCGCAAGCGGGGCTTGGCCTCTCTCAAGAAGAATCGCTGAGAGGGCCGCCCCCTCAGAGGCTCGTCGAGAAGCCGTCAGCCTGTTGCGGCAAGCGCTGCGGTTGGGGCGAGCGCCGCTTCCAGCTCAGCCTTCACCCCGGGGGTGTGTTGCACGCGGTAGGCCTCGCCGAGGCGCAGGACACGCGTACCTGCGCTTGTGATCATCTCGAGCATGACTTCGGCGGGACCGCGATGGGTCTCGATGATGTCCTTGACGTCCTCGATCGCGCTCGCGGGTAGGCGGGCGGCGTCGACTTGCAAGAGCACGGGCTGCGCGGCGGCGGCCTGGGCGACAGAGTTGGCTTGGGCGGCGCTGTTGGCCTGTTCGATCTCTTGCTCGCTCGGGGCGAACTGCTCGACCGATTGCACCACCACGCAAGTCTTGCCGGCCTCCTTGTGGTCGACCCGGCCTCGAATCAGAACCACCTGGTCGACGGCCAGGGCCGCCTCGTGCTCGGCCAGGGCCTTGCCGAATACGAGGATCTCGACGGCGCCCTCGAGATCGTCGAGCGTCGCGAACATCATGTGATCGCCGTTGCGGGTGCGAATCCGCTTCGACTCGGTGATGATCCCCCCGACCGTCACCCAGTCCTTGTCTCTCCGATTGGAAAGAGCGGCCAAAGAGCAGTCCGCGCGGACGCGCATGGCCTCACGCATCGGCTTGAGCGGGTGTGCGGAGATGAACAGGCCGATCGCCTCCTTCTCGACGGCGAGCAGCTGCGGTTGGTCGAACTCCTCGCTGGGAATCGGGGGGTGGCTCAATTTGAAGATGTCCGTAGCGGCCCCCGCGCGAGCCGAGGGCCCGTCGAGTCCCATATCGGGTCCTTCGATGCCCCCGATGCCGCTGGCGCCTGCGGCGGGGACGGACGGTTCGATGTCGAAGATCGAACCCTGCCCCACGAGCGCGTCTTGTTGCGCCTTCTGGCCGGCTGCTTGAGCCGCTTCGAGCACCGACAGCATTCCCTTGCGGGTGGCTCCGGTGGAGCCCAGCGCACCGCACTTGATCAGAGCCTCGATCGCCTTCTTGTTGACCGCCCTGCTGTCGACTCGCTCGCAGAAATCCCACAGGGAGGCGAAAGGTCGAGCGGGCGGACCTGCATCCCGGGCCTGCTTGATCGCCTCGACGGCCTGGTAGCCGACGCCCTTGACGGCGTCGAGGCCGAAGCGGATGTTGCCTTCGACGACAGTGAACTCATGGTCTGAGAGGTTGACGTCGGGCGGCAGGATCTCGATGCCCATTTCCTCGCAGCGAGCCACGAAGAAGGGGACCTTGTCCTTGGTCGACATGACCGAGGAGATCAGGGCGGCCATGTACTCGGCCGTGTGGTTGGCCTTCAGCCATGCCGTGCGATAGGCGATCAGGCCGTAGCAGGCGGCGTGGGACTTGTTGAAGGAGTAGTCGGCCGATTTTTCGTTGGTCTGCCACAACAGGTCGATCACGTCGGAGCGTGTGCCCGAGGCCTTGCAGCCCTCGACGAACTCCGGCTTCAAGGCAGCCATCGCCTGGCGGTTCTTCTTGCCGATCGCCTTGCGCAGATCGTCGGCCTTGGCACCCGAGAAGCCGGCGATCTCCTTGGAGATCTGCATCGCCTGCTCTTGGTAGAGGATCACTCCGTTTGAGGACTCGAGGATCGGGCGCAAGCGCTCGTCTGGATAGGAGATAGCTTGCGGGTTGTGCTTGCCCCGGGCGTACACCGGGATCTGGTCCATCGCGCCGGGTCGATAGAGGGCGTTGAGCGCGACCAAGTCGTTGAACTCGTCGGGGCGCACCTTCTTGAGGGCCTCGCGCATCCCCTCGGACTCGAACTGGAACACGCCGATCGAGTCGCCCTTGGTGAGCATCTCATAGGTTCGGGCGTCGTCGAGCGGGAGCGTGGACATGTCCGGGCGCGTGCCGCTGGAGCGCTCGATGATGTCCAGCGCGTCCTCGATCACGTCCAGGTTGCGCAAACCGAGGAAGTCCATCTTGAGCAGCCCGATCTGCTCGATCGGCTTCATCGAGAATTGGGTGACGGTGCGGAAGGAGCGCTCTCCGTCCTCGCCAATACCCGCGTCGGCGAGCTGCAGGGGCACGATGTCGGTGAGCGGACGATCGGCGATAACGACAGCCGCGGCGTGGATCGAGGAGTTGCGTACGATTCCCTCCAAACCCTTCGCTACATCAACGATGCGGCGCGCGTCGGGCTCCTCGTCGTAGACTTTGCGCAGGGGTTCGCCCGACTTCAGGCAGTCCTCGAAGGAGGGGGAGCGGCCCATGATCGGGTCGGGGATCAGCTTCGCCAGGCGATCGCCGGCTCCGTAGTCGTAGCCGAGCACGCGCGCGGCGTCGCGGGTGGCGGCGCGCGGGAACATCTTGCCGAATGTGACGATCTGGGCGACCGACTCGCGTCCGTACTTCTCGGTGACGTAGCGCATCACACGCTCGCGTCCGCGCACCGAGAAATCGATGTCGATATCCGGCATGGATACGCGCTCGGGGTTCAGGAAACGCTCGAACAGCAGGTCGTAGCGCAGTGGGTCGACGTCGGTGATGGCCAGGCAATAGGACACGATCGAGCCTGCGGCCGAGCCGCGGCCCGGGCCGACCGCCACACCGTTCTCCTTGGCGAACTTGACGAAGTCCCATACGATCAGGAAGTAGGCGTTGAAGCCCATGCGGTCGATCACGCCGAGCTCCATGTCCATGCGGGCGAGCGCCTCGGCGGGTGGCGGATCGCCGTAGCGCAGGTGCAGTCCCTCGACGACCCGCTCACGCAGATAGTCGCGCTCTGAGATGCCTTCGGGGGTGGGATATTTGGGGATCAGCTGCTGGTCGAGCTCGAGGCCGACCGTGCAGCGCTCGGCGATCTCCAAAGTGCTCGCGATCGCTTCAGGCCACTCCGCGAAGGCTTTGACCATTTCGAGGCTGTCGCGCAGGTAGAACTCGTTGGTGTCGAAGGTCATCTTTGGCGCCGCCAAGGTGCTCTTGGTCTGCACGCACAACAGCGCGGTGTGATGGTCGTAATCCTCGCGGCGCAAATAGTGGACGTCGCCTGTGCCGACTAGTTTGCCGCCCATCTCGCGGGCGATCTGGACGATTCCCTCGTTGCACTTGTCCTGCGGGGTGAGCCCGTTCTTTTGTACCTCGAAGTAGACGTTGTCCTCTCCGAAGATGCGCACGAGGTCGTCGGCGTGTGCGCGCGCGTCCGCGGGACGGTCGTCGAGCAAGCGCTGACAGAAGCGCGAGGCGAGACATCCGGTGAGCGCAACGATGCCTTGTGAGCGCTGCTCGATCTGGGCCAGGTCGAGGCTGGGCTTGCCTCGGCGCAACCCCTCCAGGAAGCCGGCCGAGGACAGTGCCACGAGGTTGCGATAGCCGGTGTCGTCGGCCGCGAGGAGAGTGAGATGGTTGCGCTCTACCTTGCCCGGACCGCTCGCGGTGTGGTCGTCCACCAGGTAGATCTCACAGCCGAAGATCGGCTTGACGTTGTGCTTCGCGCAAGCGCTGTGGAGCTCCACCATGCCGTTCATGACACCGTGGTCGGTGAGTCCGAGCGCGGGCTGGTCGAACTCGGCGGCTCGCTTGGCCAGGTCCTCGACCTTGCATGCGCCGTCGAGTAGTGAGTACTCGGAGTGGACGTGCAGATGGGCGCAGGACTGGGGGGTCACCGGAGATGGATGGTATGTGGTGGAGCGGCGGAGCGAGCGATGCGCTCAACCGTGCGAGAAAGGCCTGCCGGCGCGCCTTCAGGCGTCGGTGACGGTGAGGCCCTGAGCGCGGGCCGTCCACTGCAAAAACATGTCCACAGAGGTCACGTCGCCCGTTACGAGAGTCCTGTCCTCGGCCGGAGGCTGGGTGCCTGCCAAGAGGCAAGTGAGGGCGTGTCCGCTCAAGGAGATCGTCGCCGCGGGGGCGCCCACCGCGGTGCGGCTGACCCTTATCGGCTCGCCGTCACAGGCTCGCACGTAGATGGCCACGCCCGGAGCATCCTGGATCTCGAAGGCCAGCTCGAAGCGCCGGCCGCTCGTCCAGGTCGCGTCGATCGCCTCGGCCATCGCCAGCAGGAGCAGCCCGGGCCACACGTCCACGTTCGCTCCGGCGAGGTCGGCCAAAGCGATCGGCAGACGGCGAGTCTTGAGGAAGCGTCGCGCCCGACGCTTTCCTTTGCGCATGCGAAGGCCCGGGTAGCGACGTCCCGCCCCGCCTGCGGCCAGCTCGCTGAATGCGGCGACCGGACCTTCCAGCGAGAAGTCGACGGAGCCTCGCGGTTCCCTGGAGATCGTGGCCTGGCCAGGTTCGAGTGTGACGTAGAAAGTGCCTAGCTCGCCGATCTTGATCTCGTAGTTGAGCGGACCATCCACGATCTCGCGCTGGATCGGGATCAACTCGATCACGAGTTCCGCCGCGAGCTTCGCGTCGCGCTGTGCGGCCAGCCCGCGAATGGCCGGCGCCAGCCAGGAAATGCGCTTGTCGGGCACGGACAAGAGGCGCGATTGCAACGCGATCGGCTCGGTCGCGACCGTTTTCGCAGCGATGGCGCCGCCCGGACCAAGCCCCTCGATCGCCGGTTCGCCGGCAGACAGCCTCTCGACGGCGGCAACCGGCGCGGCGAGGCTATCGATGTCTCCCGCAGGCGCCACGGACTCCTCGTCGCTCGCGGCCGGCTCCTCAGTCGCGGCGATGTCCACCACGGGTGTCACAGACTCGGGCTCCTCAGTCGCGGCCATATCCACAACGGCCGTCACGGACTCGGGCTCCTCGATCGCAGCCATGTCCATCACAGGCGTCTCAGACTCGGGCTCCTCGGTCGCGGCCTGATCTACCTCAAGCGCCGTCGGCTGGGGCTCCTCGACAGTCACAGGTTCGCCGATCTCCGGCTCCTCTTCGACGGCAACCGGTTCGGGGGAGATCTCCTCGACCGTTGTCTCGGGGCTGTCCTCTTGTATGTCGGGCTCGTCGATCGCGCCAACCCGGGGCTCCTCCTCGATGACCGGGGTGGGCTGGTCCACCAGCCCGGACGTCTCCTCGGCAACCTCAGGTGTAGTAACAATCTCAGGCTCCTCGATCGCTACGGAACCCGGCTCCGGCATGTGGGCCGACTCTGCCTCCTTGACCTCGGCAACCCTGGCCCGCAGACGTTCGACAGCGGCTACCAAAGCGTCGGCCATCTCCCGGCGATGGGCTGCCTCACGCTCAGACTGAGGGTCGGTCGTGTGCTCGAGCAAAGAGGAGTTGGACGGCTCGGCGCTCAACTGCGCGCGCAGGTCAGCGGCGGTGCGAGTCAACTCGAAGCGGAGATCCTCCATGCGGGCCCCCATGGCGGTCAGCTCGCGCACATAGGTCTCGCGCTCCCACACAACCTGCTGCTGAAGCTCCTCACGCAAAGTGGTCAGCTCGCGCTCGAAGCCCGCGCGCAAGCCCGCGGCGACATCCATCAGCTCTCGCACGATCGGGGTCAGGCGAGCATCGCGCTCACGCAATTGGGTCAGCTCGACCTTCAGCTCCTGGACGTGGTGCTCGGTCTCCTGCAGACGCGTGGAGAGCTCCTGGATCTGCACTCGCATCTCACGTTGAAGACGCTCGCTGCGCTCCTCGGCCTCGACACGCAGCTGTTGCTCGGCATACTCCCGCTGCTTGACGCTGCGCACGTCCGTTTCGCTCTCAGAGAGCTGTTGCGCGACGCGCTCGCGCTCGCGCCCGACCTCTTCGATGCGCTGCTCGAGCGCAGCCAGATGAGTCTCCAGGTTGCGGGCAACTGCCTCCGCCGCCTCGGCGCGCCGGATAACCGCAGGGTCGGCATGACGGGCGCGTCGCTCAGCCAAGACATCCCCGGCGACATCCGCTTTGGAGCCCGTGTCAGGGGTCTCGCTCTCCTCGATCATCATTGACCGCAAACCCTAGAGAGGGCTCCGGACGGCTCCACTATTGGGAATAGGCCCCCCGCGCGCGTAGGACACCCCAAAATGTGAACACACACACCCAACCCACCGGCACACCAGGCGCTGTGAAAGCGTGCGTGAGCGCACAAGCCAAGACTGGCGACACAGCGCGGATAGGCGCCGAGCAAGGAGGGTTACTCGTTACGCAAGCGCCAAGCCATGCGCGACTGCAAGGACCACAGCTCGATGAAGCCGGGCGAGGCGGTCTGCGAGAACAGGCCACCGGACTCACCAAAGGAGGCAAGCGCCTGGTCGTATACGGCGCCCGGCGAGGAGCGCGTGACGACACGCGCGTGGCCCTTGTAGAGCTTGAGACCTATCGTGCCGTTCACTTGGGCGTTGACGGAGTCCATGTAGGCGTCGAGGTCGCCACGCAAAGGCTCCCACCACAAGCCCGCATACACGAGATAGGCCCATTGGCGGTCAAGCCCCGCCTTGAATTGATTCTGGTGGATCGTGCAGACGAGCTTCTCGAGCTCTTGGTGGGCAGGCAGCAGAATCGCGGCGGCGGGCGCCTCGTAGATGTCGCGCACCTTCAGGCCGACGATGCGGTCCTCGATGTGGTCGACGATGCCCACGCCGTGGCGCGCTGCGATCTCGGCAGCGCGTTCGAGCAGCTCCACGAGACCGAGTCGCTCGCCGTTCAGAGCGACGGGCACGCCGCGCTCAAACTCGACCTCCACGATCTCAGCCTCCTCTGGAGCCAGCTCGGGGCGTGTCACGAGCTGGAAGACGTCATCCTCGGGGGCGTGATCGAGCTCCTCGATCCAGCGTCCCTCCGAAGATCTTCCCCACAGGTTGTCATCGATCGAATAGGGCGCTATCTCTGTTCCACCCTTGACGGGGATGCCGTGCTCGCGCGCGTAGGCGATCTCCTCCTCGCGGCCCATCTGCCAGGAGCGAACGGGCGCGATCGTCTTCAGCTCGGGTGCCAAGGTTGCGACGGTCGCCTCGATGCGAACCTGGTCGTTGCCCTTGCCGGTGCAACCGTGGGCGATCGTGTCGCACCCGGAGCGGCGGGCGTAGTCGACCGCGAGCTTGGCGATGAGAGGGCGTCCGAGCGCGGTGAACAAGGGATAGCCGCCGCCGTAGAGCGCGTTGGCCTTGATCGCGGGAACGACGTACTCTTTGGCGAACTCCTCGCGGGCGTCTACGACGTGGCATTCCAGGGCGCCTAGGCGCAGAGCCTTCTCGGATATGACCTCGTAGTCCTCTCCCGGCTGGCCGAGGTTGACGGTCAGGCAGACGACCTCGGCTTCGTAGGAGTCTTGGATCCACTTGAGCATCACACTCGTGTCGAGGCCGCCGGAGTAGAGCAGCAGCACACGGTGGACATCCTCTGGACGCGCCTCGTAGGAGGCTGTCGGCGGTGGGAAGTTCTCTGCGGGGGTGCTCATCGGCGCGAAACTTTATCCGGCGAGCGCCCTGCCGAGCCGCACCGCACCATCTCGCAGATCCTCATCGGAGGCGTTGAGTGGCGGCAACAGGCGGACCGTGGTAGGGCCCGTGGCGTTGAGGACCAGGCGCTCGCGCTGCAGGGCCAGGCGGACCACATCGGGCGCGGGGACATCGACCTCGCAGGCGAGCATCAGGCCTCGACCCCTGACGGACATGACGTGGGGCAAGTCGGCCAGGCGCTCGCGCAAGGAGCCTCCCGCCTCCCGCACTTGGGCGAGCAGCGCGGACTCCGAAGTGAGCTCGAGCGCCGTCAAGGCGGCCGCCGCGACGACCGGTCCGCCCGCGAAAGTGGAGCCGTGGTCGCCTGGCTGAAACACGTCGGCCAAGCGCGGAGAAGTGATCAGCGCGCCAATCGGCAAGCCTCCGCCCAAAGCCTTGGCGGAGGTGATGGCGTCGGGCACAACACCGGTTTGCTCATAGGCCCACAGGGTGCCGGTACGGCCCATGCCGCACTGGATTTCGTCAAACACGAGGGCCGCTCCGTATGCGTCGCAGGCCCGGCGCGCCTGTGCCAAGAGGGTGTCCGGGAGGACGTGGACGCCTGTCTCTCCTTGGATCGGCTCGAGCAAGACAAGCGCGGTGCGCTCATCGATCGCGCTCGCGAGCGCCTCGGGCGTAGGGGCGACCGCCTTGAAGCCGGGCACGAGCGGCGCGAAAGGGGCCTGCTTTGACTCTTGGGGGGTGGCCGACAGGGCGCCGTAGGTGCGCCCGTGAAAAGCGCCGTGCACGACGACTATGTCCCCGCCTGGCTTGGCCTTGCGTGCCAGCTTGATCGCGGCCTCATTCGCCTCGGCGCCCGAGTTACAGAAATAGACCTTGCCACCGAGACTGGACTTGGACAGGCGCTCGGCGAGCCGCATCGCGGGCTCGGTGTAGAAGAGGTTGCTGGCGTGCATCAACACGCCCACCTGCTCGCGCACCGAAGCGACCACGCGCGGATGGCAGTGACCGAGATTGGTCACCGATATGCCGCACAGGAAGTCGAGGTACTCATTGCCCTCGTCGTCCCACAGACGAGTGCCCTCCCCGCGCACGAACTCGACCGGTTGGCGTGCGTAGGAGGGAATCACCGAGGCCCGCTCGATGTCCTGCAACCGGCTCAGCACGAGAGGTTATTTGTGAGGGGGGAAAGCTCCGCTTCGCTCCGCCCGTTCGTACGTGTCTCGCTCACGGGCCGGGACGAGGAGCCGCGGCTCATGATGTGGCCTCTATCTTCGTGCCGATCCCAGCATCGGTGAACAACTCGAGCAGGAGCGAGTGGGGAATGCGACCGTCGAGGATGTGGGCGGAGTTGACGCCTCCGTTGATCGCCTCCACGCAGGCGGCGAGCTTGGGGCGCATACCCCCTTCGAGCTCGTCCAGTCGTGCCTGAACCTCGGCGGCGCTGGCCTGACCGATAAGCGAATCGGGGTCCCCGGCGTCGGCGAGCCAGCCGCGGACATCGGTGAGGAACACGATCTTGTAAGCGCCGAGCGCCCCCGCGACCGCGCCGGCGGCCTCGTCGGCGTTGACGTTATAGGAGTTGCCCTCGCGATCGGCCCCGACGGAGGCGATCACCGGGATGTAGTCACGCGCGACGTGATGGAGCACGTCGACGTTGACGCGCTCGACCTGCCCTACGAAGCCGATGTCCTCACCGGCCGGTCCCTCGCGGCGCGCCACCCGGAACAGGGAGCCGTCGTCTCCGCACAAGCCGACCGCGGGCTGACCATGGCGGGCGAGACGCAACACGATTTCCTTGTTGACCTTGCCGACCAGGACCATCTTGGCGATCTCGACGGTTGCCGGGTCAGACACGCGTAGGCCACCCACGAACTCGACGGGCAGGCCGAGGCGCTCCATGTAGGAGGTGATGTCGGGACCACCGCCGTGGACCACGATCGGGTTCAGACCCACATACTTGAGCAAGACCACGTCGCGCGCGAACTCCTCACGCAGGGCGACGTCCTCCATCGCGGCGCCGCCATACTTGATGACGACCGTCTTGCCGTGGAACTCCCTGATGTAGGGGAGCGCCTCCAGCAGCGTGGCTACATCGCGCATGACAAGCGTCCCCTCACGTTGTGTACTCGGCATTTATTCGTACGTACTCGTAGGACAGGTCGGAGAAGAAGACCTCCGTCTCCTCGCCGTCGCCTGGAAGCACGATTTCGTAGTCGACCTCGGCGCGTTCCAAGGCCGGCCTGAGCGTGGCCTCGAGCTCGTCCTCGCCGAGCACGGCAGCTCCGGCTGAGCAGACCTGGACGCCCTCGATCGAGATGTCCAAAGGCAAGTGGCCTCCGCCGAGGCCCGCGCCGCCGAGGGCGCCGCCGACGGCCTGCACGATCCGGCCCCAGTTGGGGTCGCCCCCGTACAGCGCCGCCTTGACCAAAGGCGAGTTGGCGACCGCCCGGGCCACCGTCTCCAACTGGCCGTAGTCGCCACCCCGGACAACCACTCGCGCGATCCGCTTGGCGCCCTCGCCGTCGGCGACCATCAGGATCGCCAGCTGGCGCATCAAGGCATCCAAAGCCTCGCCGAGGCGTAGCTCGTCCTCACTCTCAGGCACGACCTGCACCCCGCTCTCGCCCGAGCAGATCAATGTGGCTGTGTCGTTGGTGGAGAGCTGGCCATCGACCGAACAACGGTCGAAGGAGCGCTTCAAACACACAGACAGGAGCAGCTCGGCGGTCTCAGGGGCAAGCTGGGCATCGGTCTCCACGAAACAGAACATGGTCGCGAAGCGCGGTGAGATCATTCCGGCTCCCTTGCATTGCGCGCTGACTCGCACCTTGCCCGCCGGGAGCTCGACCTCGATATTGGCGCGCTTCTCGAAGGCGTCGGTCGTCTGGATCGCCTGCTGAAAGTGCGTGTCCCCATCACGCGCCAAGCGGGCAGAGGCGTCGCGGATGCCGCGCAGGACATTGTCCACCGGCAGGTAGTCGCTGATCCCACCGGTCGATCCGAGCAGGACCTCGTGCGCTTGCACGCCCAAAGCCATCGCCGCCGCACCCTGAGTCTTGGCGGCGTCTTCCAGACCGCGTTTCCCGGTGGCCGCGTTGGCACAGCCAGAATTGGCCAAGATCGCGCGTAGCGAAGACAGCGCGCAGCGCTCGCGGCTGAGCATCACCGGCGCCGCCGGAGTGCCGGTGTCGGCAAAGCGGGCGGCGCTGACCGGGTGCTCTGCGTCGCACAGCAACAGACCCAGGTCGGGGTTGCCCGAGGGCTTAATCCCGCACGCGACCCCGGCGGCCCTGAAGCCGGCGGGCAAGCCCGCCTCGGGCCCCAACTCGCGCACGTGGGCGGGCAGCTCGACCCAGCGCGAGTGAAAGAACGGCTGTGGCGGTCCCGCCGCAGCCCGGTCGCCCCACACATCTCTGCCGGCGCTCATAACCATGCCTCGCCTTCCAGTAAGTCGGCATGGACACGCAGGGCAAACTGGGCAAGGACGCAGGGAACGTGGCGTGCTATGCACGCGAGCGATCGAGGACGCTGCCCAGTGCAGCCATGCGTTTTCATGCCAATCCTTCACCCTCGGGGAAGCCGAACATCAGGTTCATGTTCTGAATTGCCTGCGAGGAAGTTCCCTTCCACAGGTTGTCGATCGCGGAGAGCACGACGACCTTGCCGGTGTGCTCGCTGACCGCGACGTGTACGCGGCAAATATTCGTTTCGCGCACGTCGCGCACCTCGGCCGGCGCCGGCGCGATCTCGACGAAAGGCTCGCCCGCGTAGGCATCCTCGTACATGACATCCAGCTCGTCCTGCTCAAGCCGCCGGGTGGGCGTCACGTAACAGTTGACGAGCTCGCCCTGGTCGAGTGGCACCAGATGCGGCGTGAACTGCACCCGCAGGCCCGGATGGGTGGGATCGAGATCGTCCAGCTGCTGCTCGATCTCGGGCGTGTGGCGGTGGTGGACGATGTTGTAGGGGAGGATGTTCTCGCCGCTGTTTGAGAAGTGTGTCTGCCAGGTGGCCGAGCGTCCGGCACCGGAGAGGCCTTGCTTGGCATCGATCACGAGGTCTGCGATCAGCCCGGCGCGAGCGAGCGGCGCGAGCCCGAGCAGCGACGCGGTGGGGTAGCAGCCGGGCGTCGCCACGAGGTCCGCGGCGGCGATCGCCTCGCGGTGCAGCTCCGGCAGCCCATAGGAGGCGTCTTCAAGCAACTCGGGGTGTGGATGGGGGCCGTACCACTGCACGTAAGTGGAGAGCTCCGAGAGCCGGAAGTCCGCGCTCAGGTCGACTACGCGCACACCACGGGCGCGCAGCGCCGCGACGACCGGCGCCGAGGCGGCGTGAGGATAGGCGACAAGCGCCGCGTCCACGTCACCGTGCCGGTCGAGGTTCAGCTCCTCGAGCTGCAAAGGCACGCGGTAGCGGGGATACAGGTCATCCAGGCGCCGTCCTACCTCCGAGCGCCCGGTAACCGCCACCAACTCGAAGCGAGGATGGCGCCACAGCAAGTGCGCCGCGAGCGCACCCGCGAAGCCGGTGGCGCCTGCGACCAGAACCTTAGCCACGCAACTCACCCCCAAGCTTGCCGAGCGCTGCCACGATCGCGGCCCGCACGGGGGCTACGTCCTCGTCGGTGAGGGTCCTGTCGGGCGCCCTGAAAGAGAGCGACAGAGCCAAAGAGCGCTTGCCTGCTCCCACCTGGGGGCCACTGTACACGTCGAAAACGCCGGCTTCGTCGAGCAATGCCCGTCCGGCCCCGCGCACTGTCTCAAGCACTTGCGCCGCCGGCACCTCCTCGGGCAACACGATCGCCAAGTCCTGGCGCAGCGCCGGATAGGACACCACGTCCCGATACTCCCCCCGGCCGTCGGCCTTGGCCAGCAGCGCGTCGAGGTCCAGCTCCATCACAGCCGCCCCGTCGATCCCCCACTCGCGCGCCACGAGCGGATGCAACTCGCCCAGCCAGCCGAGCTCCTCCCCCTCGCAGAGGACCGCCGCCGCACGGCCAGGATGCAGGAAAGGCTGGAGCTCGGCCTTGCACTCCACGTCGACCCCGAGCGCCTCGCCGAGCGCTTCGAGTACGCCCTTCACCGCGAACACGTCTGCCTTCGGCGGATCGGGCGCGCCCCAGGTCATGGGCGCCGTACGGCCACTGAGCAGAACTCCGAGGGCGGCGTGCTCCCGTACGCCCGTGCCTGTCCCGTCGGCGCCCGATTCGCCGGCCAGCACGAACGACGATCCCATCTCGAAAAGTCGTAGGTCCGTCGTCCCGCGCGCGGAGTTGTGAGCGGCCACGTCAAGCAGTGAACCGAGCAGGGTCGTGCGCAGCAGCGATTGCTCCTCGGACAGCGGGTTCTCCAAGGTCGGGGCGCTTCGGCGCGGATCTTGTGGGGGCAGACGCAGACGGTCGTGCAAGCTCGGTGTCGTGAACGTCCAGCCCACGGTCTCATACAGGCCCCTGCCAACGAGCGCGTCGGCGGCGCGTCGGCGCAGCCGCTGGGCCTCGGAGAGGCGACCGTAGGCGCCTTTGCGGGCGGGCAAGGTCGCCGGTAGTTCGGCGAGTCCGTTGATCCGTGCCACCTCCTCGATCAGGTCGGCCTCTCTGGTCACGTCGTTGCGGCGGACAGCGGGGACCGTCACATCAAGGCCGTCCTCCACCTCGATTACATGGAAGTCGAGCGCCCGCAGGATCTCGGCCTGACGGTCTCTCGCAACCGGCATTCCCAAGATCGCCTCGACCTTGCGCTCGCGCAGCCTCACCGTCCGCGGCGGCTCCGGCGCCCAAGCCAGGTCCGTGGTGCCGGGGAGGAGCTCCGCGCCGCACAGCTCGATCATCAGTCGCGTCGCGACCGCCTGAGCGTGCATGCACTGCTCAGGCGCCAGCCCCTTCTCGAAGCGCCCCGAGGCCTCGCTGCGCAGGCCCAAGGCCCACGAGGTCCGGTGGATGTTGGGCCCGCTCCAGTTGGCCACCTCCATTAGGACTTTCCTCGTCACGGGCCCCACCTCAGAGCGCGAACCACCCATGATGCCGGCGATCGAAGTTGGTCCTTCGGCGTCCTCGATCACGACCATCTCACCGTCGAGAGTGCGCTCGTGACCGTCGAGCGTCGCGACCCGCTCGCCGTCATGGGCCCGGCGCACGGTCAGCCGAGCTCCGGCGATGCGGTCGAGGTCGAAGGCGTGCAGCGGCTGCCCCGTCAGCAGCATCACATAGTTGGTTATGTCAACCACGTTGTTGATCGGACGCTGCCCGGCAGCGCTTAGCCTCGCCTTCAGCCAGGGAGGCGAGGGAGCGATCGTGACGCCCTCGAAGGCCCTTGCCGTGAAGCGCTTGCAGAGGTCCGGACAGTCGACTGTTATGTCCACGAGGGGTTGCCCCGCGCGCGCGTGGGGGGTGTCCTCGGGGTCCTCCGCCCACGGCTCGTGCGCGAGCGGCGCACCCGTGGCCGCGTGCAGCTCGCGTGCCACACCGAACACCCCCAGGCAGTCCGGCCGGTTGGGAGTGATCTCAAGCTCGAGCACGTCCGTGCTGATCGCCAGCACATCCGACAGTGGCGTCCCGGGCGCCAGCTCCGCGTCCAGCACCAGATCGTCGAGCACCATAATTCCGGCGTGGTCGTTGTCGATCTGCAGCTCGTCCGCCGCCAGGATCATGCCGTGCGAAGGCACCCCGCGCAGCTTGGCCGCCTTGATCTTCGTCCCGTCCGGCATCCTCGCGCCCGGCAGCGCCACCGCGACCGTTTGACCGGCCGCGACGTTCGGCGCCCCACACACGATCCCGGCCGGCTCGGCCTCCCCCACGTCGACCTTGCACACTTTCAGCCGGTCGGCATCTGGGTGAGGCTGAGCGTCGAGCACGCGGCCCACCACGAAATTCTCAACCGTGGGCACACCATGATGGAGGATCGTCTCGACCTTGGTCCCAGTCATCGTCAACCGCTCCTCGATCGCCGCGGTGTCAAGGTCGGGCGAGCAGTATTCCTGTAGCCAGTCCAAGGGGACCTTCATCCGAATTGCTCCAAGAACCTCACGTCGTTTTCGTAGTAGAGGCGCAGGTCGGGGATGCCGTGCTTGAGCATCGCGATCCGCTCTACACCCATCCCCCACGCGTAGCCCTGCACCTTCTCGGGGTCATACCCCGGAGCGTTGCGTTCGGTCGTGGGCACATATGAGTACACGTTCGGATCGATCTCTCCTGCTCCCAGCACCTCCAACCAACCCTCGCCCTTGCACAGGGGACAGCGCGATCCGTCGCCCATGAAGCCCTTGCCTGAGCAGTGAAAGCAGGACACGTCCACCTCTACGCTCGGCTCGGTGAACGGGAAGAAGTGGGGCCGCAAGCGCACGTCGCGCTCTTCGCCGAAAACGGTCTTGGCGAATGCCAGCAGCGTTCCCTTCAAGTCGGCCAATGTGATGTCCTCGTCCACTGCGAGCCCCTCGACTTGGTGGAACTGCGGCGTATGGGTGGCGTCGCTGTCGGGCCTGTACACCCGTCCTGGGATCACCACGTAAAGGGGTGGCGGATGCGCCTCCATCGCCCTGATCTGCATCGGCGAGGTGTGCGTGCGCAGGACGACGTCCTCGCGCCCGGATAGGTAGAAGGTGTCGGTCTTCGCTCGCGCCGGATGCGTGGGCGAGTGGTTGAGCGCATCGAAGTTGTAGTGAACCGTCTCCACCTCTTGGCCTTCCAGCACGGTGAAGCCAAGCCCCAGGAAGATATCTTCGAGCTCGCGCATCGTGGCGCTCAGCACGTGCAGCCTGCCCACTGGCTGAGCCGGAGTGCCGGGCAGCGTCACGTCGACCGTGTCGGCCTTCAAGCGCTCTTCCAGCTCACTCGCGTCGAGCGCCTGTGCGCGCGCCTCAATCGCCTGCTCCAAAGCGCGCCTGGCTTCGTTGGCCGCTTTGCCAACAACCCCACGCTCCTCTGGGGCGAGCGTGGCGACCGAGCGCAGCATCTGCGGAAGCTCGGCCTTGCGCCCCAGATAGCGCACCCTCAGCTCCTCTACAGCCTCGCTGCTGGACGCCGCCTCGATCTCGCCGTGCGCCTGCGTGCGCAACTGTTGTATCCGATCGATCATGAGGCTGGCACCCTAGAGGGTGGCGCAGCCGGCCGCAGGCTCGGAAGCCGGCCCCCTCTCTCGGTCGCTTGATTCGAGGGGCGTGTCGTCTCGTATAGAGCTACCGTCGCCGCCATCGCCGCATTCAGCGACTCCGAGGCGATCGGTATATGAGCGGTGTGCTCGCAGGCCGCCACCACCTCCTCCGGCAGCCCATCGCGCTCGGCACCCACGAGCAGCGTGAGAGGACCGCTAGTAGCAAGCATGTGTATCGGCACGCCCGCTCCTGCCACCAGCGCGCAGCGCTTGCCCGGCAGCTCGTCGAGGTTCTCCACTCGCGCCAGCGCCACAGCGAAGATCGCGCCCATGCTCGCCCGCACGGCCTTCGGGGAATGGGGATCCGCACATCCCGGGCCCAGTGCCACGGAGGAGGCCCCGAAGGCGAGCGCCGAGCGCAGCACTGTGCCTACGTTGCCCGGATCGGCCACTCCGTGCAGGTACACGCAGAGAGGACCGACAGGCTCGCCGAAGCGCTGCTCGTACACACCGATCGCGCGCGTTCCCGACCCCAGCGTGGAGACGCCTGTCAGCACGTCCGCCTCGACGTCCTCGAAGTTGTGGCCGCCTATGGCTGTCCCCGCCAGTCGGAAGCCTTCGACCGCAGGCTTGCCCGCGGCGACGGCTGCCGCGATCAGGTCCTCTCCCTCGGCCAGGAACCGGCCTGTGCGCGTGCGATCGCGCGAGCGCCGCAACTTGCGCAGCTCCTTGATCTTGGGGTTCTGTTGTGAAGTGATGGGTGTCATGGGTAAAAAAAAGGCGCCGGTCCCGAAGGAGCAGCGCCCGAGAGGTTCCTCTGTCGACTCCGATCAGGCAGCCGACGCCTCGCGGGCGGTTTCGGCAAAACGTCGGAATGTGTCGGCGTCGCGCACTGCGATGTCTGCCAGGACCTTGCGGTCCAGCTCGACGCCGGCAAGCGTGAGGCCGTGCATGAACTGGGAGTAGCTCATCCCGTTCTGGCGAGCGGCTGCGTTGATGCGCGTGATCCAAAGCCTGCGGAAGTCGCGCTTGCGGTTGCGCCTGTCCCGGTAGGCATAGGAGTCGGCCTTCATCAAGGCCTCCTTGGCGCGCTTGTAGTTGGAGTGGGCTTCGCCTCTGAAGCCCTTCGTCAACTCGAGCGTTGCCCTGCGCTTCTTGCGTGCGTGAACGGAGCGCTTGACCCTCGTCATTTGCCGACCCCCAACATCCGCTTGACACGCGGCGTGTCGTGATCGGTGAGGATCACGGGATGAGCCAAGGTGCGCTTGCGCTTGGGCGACTTCTTCTCGAGGATGTGGCTCGAGTAGGAGTGCCTCGCCCGGACCTTGCCGGTCCCGGTGACCTTGAAGCGCTTCTTGGCGCCGCTGTGTGTCTTCATCTTGGGCATAGCGAGCCGCTGATTATGACACGGCGCCGTCGGACGCGCCGTTCTGGCTCTCGATCGCGGGCGCGGCGACCTCCGCGGAAGCCTCTTCCGAGGTCTCGACAACGTCCACAGCTGTAGCGACCTGCCCATCGGTGCCCGCCTCGACCTGACCGTCGGCCGACGCCTCCACGCGACCGTCCGGGGACACCTCGACATGTCCGTCGGCCCCGTCGGCCTTGCCGGCCAGCACCGCCTTGGAGGGAGCCAGCATCATCGTCATGTTGCGCCCGTCCTGGGTCGGGCGCTGCTCGACAACGCCGAGCTCCGAGAGCTCCTCGGCGAGCCGGTCGAGGATCATCACTCCGCGCTCTGGATGGGTCACCTCACGGCCACGGAACATGATCGTGATCTTGACCTTGTCCTTGTGGCGCAGAAACCGCTCCACGTGATGCTTCTTGGTGTCGTAATCGTGCTCGGCGATCTTCGGCCTGAACTTGATCTCGCGCACGGTTATCTGCTGCTGGTGCTTGCGCGCCTGCTTGACCTTCTGGGCCTGCTCGTACTTGTACTTGGAGTAGTCGAGGACGCGACAGACCGGCGGTTTGGCCTCGGGTGCGACCTCGACCAAGTCAAGGTCGCGTTCTTGGGCGAACTTGAGCGCGTCGGGTGTCTTCATCACGCCGACCTGGTTGCCCTCGTCGTCGATCACACGCACCTCGGGCACGCGGATACGCTCGTTGATCCTCGTCTGGTCCCGCTCGGGGGGCCGGCGGTCGAACCTGCGGGGAACGGCCACTAGCTTGTGGTGGTGCGCGTCAAGTTGAGACTACGCGCTGCGCCGTGAATGGATTCCGAGCTTCAAGGCGGCCGAGTATAGCGGGCGCAGCTCTGCCCGCAAGGGCTTTTTGCTCAAGGGGCATGCAACTGTTCCCAACCGCTTGCCTGGCGGGTCTAGCTGACATGCTCACGCTCGTCTCGCGCACGAGTCTGGCCAAGGAGATCGTCGATCAGCTCGGCCACAGGCACGCTGCCACGATCGCCGCCGCGATGCTCGCCTGCCGGCCCCCCACCATCGGGGGCGCCCGAGCGGGTGCGCAGCGACACGCTGTCGCTCTCGGCCTCGCGGTCCCCCACGATCAGCATGTTGGGGATCTTGCGCAACTCGGCCTCGCGGATCTTGCGCCCGATCGACTCGCCGCGATCGTCCAGCTCTACGCGCACGCCGGCAGCCCGCAAGCGCTCACGCACACTCTCGGCGTAATCGTTCAAACGCTCGGAGATCGGCAGCACGATCGCCTGCACCGGCGCGAGCCACAGCGGGAACTCTCCCCCGTAGTGCTCGATCATGATGCCGATGAAACGCTCGTAGGAGCCGAACAGCGCGCGATGAATCATCACGGGCTGGTGCTCGGCGTTGTCGGCACCCGTGTAGGTAAGCCCGAAGCGTTCAGGCATGTTGTAGTCAAGCTGCACTGTGCCGAGCTGCCACGAGCGCCCGAGCGAGTCGGTCATGTGCATGTCGATCTTTGGCCCGTAGAAGGCTCCGTCACCGGGGTTCAGCTCGTAGCTGAGGCCTTGGGAGTCGAGCGCGTTCGTAAGAGCTTCCTCGGCGCGATCCCACAGCTCGTCCGAGCCCACCCGTTGCTCGGGTCGCGTGGAGAGCTCCAGGCGCACGTCGAAGTCGAACAGGCGGTAGGTGGCAAACGCGAACTCCAGGCAGCCCGCCACCTCCTCCTGGATTTGATCCTCGCTGCAGAAGATGTGAGCGTCGTCTTGGGCGAAGTGCCTCACGCGCAGCAACCCGTGGAGCACGCCCGAGGCCTCGTTGCGGTGAAGCAGTCCCGGCTCTGAGTAGCGCACGGGCAGGTCTCGATATGAGTGGCGGCTGCTGTTGAACAGGTGGGCATGCCCGGGGCAGTTCATCGGCTTGACGCCCATCTCGCGCTCCTCCACCTGCACGGTGAACATGTTCTCCTTGTACTTCCCCCAGTGCCCGGAGATCTTCCATAGCTCGGCGTCGTAGATCAGCGGAGTCTTGACCTCGCTGTAGCCGCGCTCTGAGCCCATTTCGCGAGAGAGCGATACGAGCGCGTTGTACATGCCGGTGCCCGCGGGCAGCCAGAACGCGGCGCCGGGTGACACGTCGGAGAAGTGAAACAGCCCGAGCTCGCGTCCGAGCTTGCGGTGGTCGCGCTGGGCGGCCTGCTCGAGACGCTCCAGATACTCGTTTAGCTGAGCACTGGTGTGAAACGCGGTGCCATAGATGCGAGTGAGCATCGTGCGCGTCGAGTCGCCGCGCCAGTACGCGCCGGCGACCGATTGCAACTTGAAGGCGCCCACTGTCTTTGTCGTGGGCGCGTGCGGGCCGCGGCACAGGTCTGTGAACGGCCCGTTGGTGTACAGCGACACGGTTTGCAGCGGCTGATCGGACGGCGCCGCCTTCAGGAGATCGTCGATCAGCTCGACCTTGTAGTCCTGGCTCTCGGCGACGAAGCGCTCGCGTGCGCTCTGCACCGATACGTCCTCACGCACGAACGGCTCAGCCGCACGTACATGTTCGGCCATCTTCGCTTCGATCGCGGGGAACTCCTGATCGGAGATGGAGACACCGTCGGGGAACTCGAAGTCGTAGTAGAAGCCGTTCTCGATCGACGGTCCGATCGAGATCTTTACGCCGGGCCACAGTTCCATCACGGCGCTCGCAAGCACGTGCGCGGCGTCGTGGCGGATCAGGGCGAGCGAAGGATCGCCGCTCTTGGCCGTGAGGATCGCGATTTGCGCCCCGCTTGGCAGAGGGCGCGCAAGGTCTCGAACCTCTGACGTTTCACCGATCTCGGGATGGCCTACTTCAACAGCCAGGGCCGCTTTGGCAAGACCGGGTCCGATCGCTGCGGCGGCGTCGGCACCGCTGGCGCCATCAGCGAGCTCCAGCACTTTGCCGTCGGGGAGTGTGGCTGTCACAGACATTCGCTACGCAGGCTACTCAGCAACGAGCCACAGGGCATCGTCGCCAAGCGCCACACGGCGCACGCTGCCCTCACCCGCCAGCTCGACCAGTCTGCTCTCCGCGTCCACCCGGTCGATGGCATCGTTGCCGCGGGTCATGATCGCCGCCACCTCTTGAGTCACGAGCCCTTCGGGAAAGCGCTGCAACGCATCGAGCGGGCTCTCTGGCGGCGGTTCACGCTCGAGCTTTGGATCGAGATTGGCGATCAGGACGTCATACGCCTCAACAGGCTGAAAACCACCACCCTCAAGCGTGCGCTCGCCCGCACGCATAATCAGCGAGGGGGCGGTGTAGCGCACCGGGCCATCGCTCTGCGCGGACTTGCCCTGGAACTCAGTGGGACCGCCGACGGCGCTGCGCGAGAGCGCACGATCGGCCTCATATGCGACGCTCACCCGGTCGTCGTCGAGCGCGCCTACGATCGCCTGCGCGTCCAGTCCAGGCACGCGCTCTAGCGCCGTCGCGATATCGCGCGCATCGTCGAGTACGAGTGTGCTCGTGAACTGAGCGAACTGCAAAGCCCTGAACACGGCGTATTCGCGCTCAGGTGCGAGCAAACGCGCTGCCACGATCGTGCGACACATACGCGCAGTGGCCGTGATGCGCGCGCGGGGAGCGGTCGCGAACGGCATGCCGAAGCGACGGAAGCGCATATAGCCGTGGGCGGCCCGCACCGGGGTGTATCCACGGCTCGTGTACTGCTCGGCGCTCTCGGTCAGGCCGATCGTCACCAGGCGCCAGCGCAGCTGCGTCCCGTAGCGCCAGTGCAGCACTGCGAGCGCGGGACTCGCCGAATAGGCCCAGGGACAGCCCGGATCGGTGAAGTGGGTGACCTCGATGACGCTCATGGGATGTCCCATACAAGCACGACGTCGCGGCAAGCCCAAGCCCCCGCCAGCTCGTACGGATTGCGTATACGGCCAGCTCGACGCACCGGACTACACACGCACGCGACCGGTAATCCGGTCGGTCCTACGCGGGCAACAACTCGTCGAGCGACTTCGGATCGAAGTAGCTGGAATGCGTACGCTTAATTGTCTCGAGCGAATCAGCGCTAAGCAGCACAACGTCGAGGTGCGCACGCCCTCGAGCCTCCCGCTCGGCTTCCTCGTAGGCCTGCTGCGCAGCCTCGTAGTCTGTGCCGAGCTCCACTACGGCCGTCTTGCCGCACGTCACGTCACGCGTCACGAGAAAGTGCTTGATGTCGTCAGCGGGGCTCATTTGGATCGTCCTTACGCACGTGTCTGCGTTCTCAATGATGGCAGGCGCATCAAGCCCTCCCGTAGATCATCAGAAGAAAGTTCGGCTCGGTCGAAGCTTGCGATCAGCTCTGCCATCGCCATGAAGACGCTGTGGAAACGTTCGTTGCCGGCGCCAAACTTGAGGTCGATGCCTGACCGCCTGCCGACCTCCTCGACCGTGTTGGCCCATATGTCCTGCCCGATCGTTCGGAGCTGAACCTCGATCGGATAGTCCTTGCGCCTGACGATCAGATGCAGTGACCGATAGCCGCTGCTCTTCGGTTTGGTGATGTAGTCCCGCTCCCTAATGACCACCCAAGACTTCAGCAGCCGCCGTCTGACGACATATACGTGTCGATTGGTGGGCAAGGCTGGCCATTGCGCACCTTCAGTCGCTACACATCAGACGCGGCTATGGCGAGCAAGCGCGTTCGCAGGGTACCCTCATACGAGCACTCGTTTGCGGAAGCTGCGCAGGCCGAGCGCCAAGAAGCCCGCACAGAACGCGACGAGCACGGGATAAACCGCCCAAAGCGACATGTGCGGAATCGGAGTGAGTGCGGCACGCATGCCCTCGGCCACGTAGATCAGGGGATTGACGAGCACGATGATCTGAAGCCAGTGGATGCCGTAGACCTGTACGGGAGCGAGCTTGGTCCACTGGTAGTAGGTGCCGCCGAGGAAGGTGAGCGGTAGCACGACGAAGCCGAACATCAGGCCGATATTGCGCGGCTCGAAGATTGTGCCGAGCAACAGCCCGAGCGAGGTCATCGCCACGCAAGCGAGCGGGATCAAGGTCAACAACACCGGCCAGTTCACGGTCAAGTGCGCGTGCACCCCCGGCGCGTGGATGACCGCGGCGATCGGGAACACGATCACGGCCGCCAGCGCTCCCTGCACGGCGCCGGAGAGGACCTTGGAGACGGCCACCAGCCAGATCGGGCACGGCGCCTGCACGCGATCCTCGATCTCGCGTGTGTAGCCGAACTCCGCAGAGAGCTGTAGCGCCACCGCCTGGATGCCTTGAAACATGATCGAGATCGCCACCACGCCAGGCACCAACACCGTCGCGAAGACCGACTCGGCCACCTTTCCTCCACCCCCGCCAACGCCCTGGCCGATCGAGGGGAACACGTACAAGAACACGAACACGAGCAGGAACGGCTGGATGATCGTACGCACCACAAATTCGCCAAAGTTCTTGCGCAATACGACCAGGTCGCGCAGGATCAGCGCGCGCAGCGCGGTGCGGCTGGCAGCCATCGTCGAGCGTGTCGGCTTCAGCGTGATCGGCGCATGCTTTGCGGAGAGACGGGTCGGCTCGGCGGGGGTGGTGACAGGCGTGGCCATCAGTCGCGCAGCTCCTTGCCGGTGAGGTTGATGAACACGTTCTCAAGACTCGGTTCGGCAACAGACAGGTCGGCCACCTCGAAGCCACCTTGCTCGGCTACGTCGACGACCCTCGGCACGAGCCGACTGGCCCCTTGCACGTGCAGCTCCACACCACCCTGGACCACTCGCGTACGCGTGGCACCCTCGACCCCGCTGGACAGGGCAGCGGCGAGCGCGTCCATGTCCCCATCGGCCTTGATTGTCACGATCGTGTCGGCGTCGACCGACTGCTTCAGGTTCGCGGGAGTATCGAGTGCGAGGATCTTGCCGTGATCCATGATCGCCACGCGCTCGCACAGCTGGTCGGCCTCCTCCATGTAATGGGTCGTCAAGAGGATCGTCTGTCCATCGCGGTTGAGTTCGCCCAGGATCTCCCACAGCGCAAGACGACTCTGCGGATCAAGCCCCGCAGTCGGCTCGTCCAAAAACAGCACGGCTGGGCGGTGAAAGATCGCGCGCGCCACCATCAGGCGCTGCGCCATACCACCGGAGAGCGCGAACACCGAAGCCTTGGCCCACTTCGCGAGCTGAAATTGCTCGAGCAGCTCGTCGGCGATGCGCGTCGAGTCGGCTGCGCTGATGCCAAACAGGCGACCGTGGAAGTACAGGTTCTCCCACACCGTGAGCTGACGGTCAAGCGTGTTCTGCTGGGAGACCATTCCGATCAGCTGCTTTGCGAGCGCCGGACTTGAGATCACGTCGACCTCGCCGATCCAGGCTTGCCCGGAAGTCGGGACGACACGGGTCGTGAGCATGCCGGCAGTCGTCGTCTTGCCCGCCCCGTTAGGCCCGAGCAGGCCGAAGATCTCACCGGCCTGAACAGTCAGGTCGAGGCCGTCCACGGCGGCAAAGTCCGCACCCGCATAGACCTTCGTGAGCCCGACGGTGCGGATCACCTCGACGCCATCCGCCTCGACGGCCAGGCTTGTCCCCGGGGGCGGGCTAGTGCTCAGACGATCCATTCCGTGAGTGTATGACCCGACCCCGAGACTTTTGCGCAGCAGCCTGGGCTGAGGTTGTGTTGTACGGCGGAAGGGTGCACTGCGCGCG
>JBAVYU010000084.1:0-9414 GCA_049588415.1 Solirubrobacteraceae bacterium | reverse complement strand
GCTTATAGACGAACACCCAAACGAACACCCGAGACGAACAGTCCTAGAGACGTGCGAGAATGACGAGAATGACTAAGACCGAGCTACATGAGCTGGTGGAGCATCTGCCTGAGAACACGCTCGACGGCGCTGCCGTCCTGCTGCGCAGCCTTTCCAGCGGCCGGATCGATCCGGACCAGGCGTGGTTTTGGACCTCGGACTGGCTTTCCGGTGAGCTGGAAGCCGACCGCGAGGCGAGGACTGAGCCGGGCGTCGTCTATGAGGACGCTGACGCCTTCAAGGCCGCGCTACAGGCCGTCCGCAGCGAGTAGTGCCGACCTATCAGGCGCGGCCTCGGTTCCTGCGCGATTTCAAGAGCCTGAGCCGGGAGCAGGCGGCAGCGTGGGACAAAGCGCTCGATCTATTCATAGCGTGCCTTCGGAGCGGGAGATTCGAGCCGGCCTTGCGCGTCAAGAGGGTGCAGGGGTACCCGGGCGTCTGGGAGATGACCTGGGCTCCTAATGGACGCGCCACCTTTGAATATGGCGACGAGATGCAGCCGGGCGAACCACACATCATCTGGCGGCGGGTAGGCACACACGGAATCTTCCGCCAGCCGTAAGCACCTCAACTCCCGGCATGGGTTGTATATCTATTTCTTCTTACCTTTCGCTTTCGCTGATTTTCTCCCGGAGAGGTCGCTGCCAGCAACCGACTTGACTACCTTCGACGTTTTCGGGTTTCTGAGGAGCTTCGCAGCCTTGGATGCATCCTTCTTGCTAGTTGTCATTTGGATCACGTCCTCCACTTTCTTGTATTTGACTAAAGCGCCAATAGCATTACGGCCGCTCCGGACAGTCCTGGATTTCGGCTAGCCGGTGCAGACGCCGACATCGGCGCATGCAGCGGCATGTTGATCATCGGCGCCCAGTCGGCAAGCATCGCGCTCCCGTGTTCGCGCTGATCGTTAAGTCACATAGCTGGGCGGAGAGTCACGTTTACTTACGCCTGATACCCGAAGCGGACATACCATCTCGGAGCTGGTCGAACGTGCTCCAGCCACGCGAGCCGCTGCGCGTAATAGCGTTCTTGCTCCTTTGTGTCGTGTGAAGGTCCCACACCATCGACCTGCTCTGGACTCCGCACGTCTGCTCGATAGCTGTCTACAAGTTCAGGGGCCTTTCCCAGCATCAATTCGAAGGTGTTCTTGTTGTCCCACTCGGCCATGTTGCGGAAATACCACTTGTCGCCCCTGACAGCGCGCTGACGGGCCACGGTGGAAGCCGCGCGGCCTCGCTCCTGAAGCCACTGCTCAAGGTGTGTGAGCGGCTCAGTCGCCTCCGTCGGAAGCGGGTCGGCGTGGTAGGCCGCGATGTGACGCGATATAGCCGCATCCTCCCGCTTGGAATGTGCCAAGGCTCGGTCTATGGCCTGATGCCGCAGTTTCTGTATATCCGGCTTTTTATCGTCGGATTGGGCCTGCGACTGGAACGACAGCAGCAAAGGAGGGAAAGTAGCTGGACGACGTGTGCCAGACCTGGAAAGCAAAGCGCTTGCCCGCTTCTTGGCCGAAGGAATACTCGCTATAAGCGCCGTGACCAGGAGCCCAATTGCTACCAAACCATACGGGTTGTCAAACACGCCGTTAGCCCTGACGATCGAACTCACGCTGGCACCGACGGCGCCACTGACCAATGTCCACGTCAGGTTCGATGCCAGCCAAACGGCAGCGTACTTTACGGCCTTGCTGGGAGAAGGAAGCTGCGACATAGCGCGACGAGAAGTGTAGGCCAACCGGAGCCTTCGAAGTCTTTTTCGACTTCAGTCACCAGCTCCGCCAGGACCCCCCACGCCGAGACGATTCGCGTCGGCGCGGGTCACGCGGGACTGATTCTCGATTTCCACCCTGAAGTGACACATCGCGTGCCTCCCTTCCGAGGTCTCGAAGCGGATTCGTGCTTGCATGAGGCCGAAGGCGTGTCATTAGGGGCCTCTGGCGCTCCTGAGCTAGTTAGTCCCCCCAGCGGTGGTGGCAATGGATGCGCACACGGTCTTTGCAAACGTGAGGAAGTCGACAAGTCGCTGCTCGGCGTCGGTGCCGAGCAGGCGACCGTAGTTCTCTGAGAGGAACTGCTCGAATGCCGCCTGCTCGGGCTCGTGGGCCGAGGCGATCAAGTCGTCGAAATCGGCGTTCGTGTCGCGGAGCGCGACGGCGACCTCGACGGCGAGGGAGAGGTTGCCGACCGGCAGGCTGCCTGCGCCGATGCGAGCGGCCAGGAGATGGCGGTCGTTGACCGGAGACGAGGCGGCTGCTGTCCACCACCTCGACCACGCCGCACGGCTGAGTTTCGGTGCGACCGAGGCACAGTAGAGGACCAGTCTCGCGGCGATCTCGTTCGCGTAGCGAGCTGTTTCGCTGCTGCCAGCTGTGAGCCGAGCGAACGTCGTCTGGGCCGCGAGGAGCCCTGCGTGCGATCCGGTGAGCGCGGCCCGGCTGCCGGAGCGGTAGAGAACGTTGAACTCGGGGAGAGTCGCGGCCCCTTTGAGCTTCATGGAGATCAGACCGGACAGTCCGTCGTCGCGGCCCGCGCGGTCGATGAGTGCCACGAGGAGCCGTCCGGTCATTTCGCGTTCGGCGTCGGCGTCGGCGTTTCGGATGTCGGCGAGTGCCTGGTTGACGGTCTCGACGATCACCGGGCTCATCTGGAGGAGCCCTTCCGTATGGGCCCACTGTCGCGTGTCGGAGGCGGTGTGCGCGTCGAGGAGATCGAGCAGGACCTGTAGGACGCGGGCGGCGCCTCCGGGGTCGCCCGCCTTCACGAGCAGCGGCAGTTGGGAACAGAGCGTGACGCACAGCTCACAGCAGCGCTCGAGGGCGGTTTCGGGGCGCACCGTGAATGCGCGTTCGACGCCTGCGATTTCGCTCTCGTGGACTTCGCTTCCGTTGGAGGGGACGATCGACGCGATCTCCTGATCGGTGTCGACCCGCACCCCCGAGATGACGAGCAGGTCCAGGCGTAGGTCGCCGTTACGCCATGGCGGCGACGCCACGGCCTCTTTGATGCGGGGGGCGTCGACCCGCATGAAACCGGTGGTTTGCGCGAGGACTCTGATGCGGTGCGCGTTCTCCTGCGCGGTCGTAAACTGGCGAATGGACGGTTGGGTATCGAGGAGCCCGCGAACTTCGACGGATGCGCGGTGCAGGCGACCGATGCGAGCACCGCTGCGTCTGGCTTGGCGGATGCGACGTCGCCCAACGCTCTCGACGGCGGGGGCGATCGTCGTGCCGCGGAGGCTGAGCAGCGTGGTGGAGATGGCTAGCACGATCAGGATGACGAGCAGTCCGCTGGCAACGAGCGCCGGGTTCCAGTCCGGGCTCGGGTTCTCCTTGCCGATCAGGGACGCGATGAGCGTCAGCAGTCCTGTGACGTAGGCGCTGAGGGTGAGCGGCGTGGCGACGGTCGCCGAGGCGATCGGTCCTGGGAGGCGTTGCGCTGCGAGCTGTACGCCGAGCACGTGCACGGCGGCGAGCAACGCGAGTGCGCCGATCGCGACACCCGGTTCGGTGCCAGCGGTGACGATCGCCCCGGTGGCTTTTCTGCTGAGGAGGGCTAGCAGCAGCGCCGCGAGTGGCGGCAGCGTGATGGCCGCTGCGTACCAGGCGCTTCCGCGTGGCCGTAGGCACCTGATCAGTGCGAGAACGCGCTTGAGCAGGCTGTGGCGACGTCTGGCTGTGGAGCGCAGCGATGACCGCTCCGCATCGCAGTCCTCGGCGAATCGAATCAGCGACTCCTCGCTGGGCGCGAGTGCAGACAGATACGTGGCGAACCTGTCGGCCGCCTCCTCGGGGCGCTCCTTCAGTGCGTTCGCGATGAGAGCCTGCACGTTCGCGCGAGCCAGAGGTTCCGAGAGGGCGGCGGTGACGTCCTCGTCGAAACTCGAGTCGACGGCGAGGATGGCAGCGGCGGCTTGACGCGCGGAGCCGCTGATCAGGGCGGCCGCACTGTCGTAGGGGTCGGCGGGGCGCCGCACGATGCTCAGGCAGCGGGCGAAGATTGCACGCCTGTGTTCGCCTATAAGCTGCGGGGCGGCCGCCTCCACGAAGCTGAGCGCGAAGATCAGCCTGGGTTGCGGTCCGGCTTGGCCGAGGACGATCGTCTCGTAGAGTTCCTGGGAGATGCTCGCTTCGTCGGCGGAACGCAGGCGCATGCGGAGGGCCTGGTCGAGGTCCGGGTGCTCGACCGACAGGTCAAGGAGACGTCTGACGCTGATCTCGGCGTCCGGGTCGAGCAGGCTGCGCAGCTCTGGGTCCTGCCTGATCGCGAGCACACGCTCGGCGGCGAGCCGGCCGAGGCCGACTTTGCGTAGCGCCGGCGCGACGGTAGCAAGGCGGGCAGCCCGCGTCTGAATCCATGTCGGCGCCCGTGAGATGCACAGGGTCCGTAGCGCCGCGGCGGCTATCTGGCGTTTTGTAGCGTCGACGAGTCGTTGCCAGGCGTGCCTGGGCGTCACATCAGCTCCTGGCCGGGGAAGTAGAGCCCGTCGCGAGCGTCTTTGACCCAGTCGCGGGGGTAGCGCAGGAGCTGCTGGAGTCGCGCATCGCTCGCTATGAGGGCGCGTTCTGAGAGCGGCACCGTGTGCTTGACGCGGAGCCCGTGTGGCGAGTCCGCGCCGTATTCGGCGATCACTTTCTCAGCGAAGCGGGTGGCGTCTTCGAAGATGCGGCGTGTTCGTAGCTCCGCGAGGACCGGCTCAAGGATCGAGATGCCGTACGGACTTTCGAACTGCTCGATGCCAGGGATGTGCAGGACGTGACCTTCGATCGGTTCGCGTGCGCCGTTGCGCAGTAGGTAGAACGTGTCGCGCCCGGCGATCTCGACCTCCTCTGGGCGCAGGTTGTACAGGCCCGGGTCGGGGTGCTCGCGGGTGACTACATAGCCGTTGCCGCAGACCTGTGCGTCTCGGGTGGTCTGGCTGATCCAAAGCCGCAGGTTCATCGCGGACACTTGGCGTTGGATCTTGGCCTCGTCGGCCTGCGTGAGTCCTCGTGCGGTGATGCGCGGGTCTTTGCCGCCGATCAGCGAGACGGTCTTGTCGACGGCCTCGCGGGCTATCGGGATCGTGTTGTAGGCCTCTCGGAGGGTCGGGATACGGCGGACGATGTCGTTCCTGCTCGGGAGCACGTCAGTCTCGTAGCGGACCCGGAGCGGGAGGCCGGCGGCGAGGGCGTCCCTGGCGATGCTGCGGGTCGCGGATGCCCATCCTGCGCGGATCGCGTCACGGAACTCCTGCTTGGCCTTGCGATCAGCGACGGCTGCGACCTGGTCTATGTCTGCGATGTCGGCGCTGTCGTCCTCGCCGTAGGAGCGCAGCGCTACCTGGCGGGTGACGAGGTCGTAGAGGAACAGGACGGCTGCCTCGCGCTGGACCTCGAGGGCGTGGTTCGCGACGATCGCGTAGCTGATCTCGCCGCCCTGCTCTATCTCATCTTCGAACTGTCCGTCGGCTCCGATGCTCAGGATATGGAAGCTGTAGAGCAGGAACGGCAATGTCGGCATGTAGCGGACGCTCGCGAAGCGAACGGACAGCTGCGGCTCGGTGTCGTCGGTGACCTCCTCGACGGTGGCCGCTACTTCGCGTAGGGCGCTTTCGACGGCGGCGATGTGTGCGCCGTCGGCACTCTCGACGAAGCCGACTGGGCGTGGGTCGTCTGCTTGGAAGCGGACGGACGGAAGGACTTCGGGCACCCGTCAACCTTATGCGTGTGTGTTGACGCTACAACCGCCCGGCCTTTCCAGCGGTGCGACTACGCTCGACCGAGGCATGCTTTCGCGCTGACCCAGCCTAAGCGCCGCTTTGCGGCGCGGCTGGCGAGGGGAGTGCTTTTGAGCAACGTCCGGGGAAGCCGGGTGCTCTCGTCTTAGACCTCGATAGCCACGAGCCTATGGGTCGCCCGATCGTACTCGCGTAGTCTCTCGGTACCCGCTCGCTCACGACCGAGTTTGCCGCACATATGGTGTCCGCCTGCCAGGTCCCGGAGCGTCCGACACCGTCGTAGCGAGGGCGCCACCAATTGGACTCGTCCAGGTAGATGGCCGCCAACCCGATGCTCCTTGTCGTAGGCTGACGCGATGCTCATGGTCATCTTCGGCGCGGGTGCGTCGTACGACAGCGACGCGAAACGTCCAGTCAACGGTACTCAGCGCGGTTCACGGCTGCCGTTGACTGAGCATCTAATTGACGAGCAGTATCGCCCGATCGCTAACGAGTATCCGGCCAGTATCTCCGTGATTGACTACGTGCAGCAGAACCTCGCCGACGGCACGCCTACCAGCTTGGAGATAATTCTTGCGCAGTACGCAGCGAGAGCAGACAACAGCTTTGCTTGCCGTCAAGCTCTCACCGCGTTCCGGTTCTACCTATGTAGTCTCATCACTAACGCGACGGTGGAGTGGCTGCGTGAAACTCATGGCCTGACGATTTACCTAAGCCTGCTGAACCTGCTCCTAGAGTGGCAGGAGTCCTCGGGGGAGCGGGTGCAGCTCGTCACTTTCAACTACGACACGCTCCTAGAGAACGCTGCGGCACGCGTAATCCCCGACTGGCGAATCAACGCGTTCGACGATTACATCAGTCGCCCTGATTGGAGCTTGCTAAAGCTTCACGGTTCCGTCGGCTGGTCGCGTGTGGCTAGCCTCGGAGACGACCCTCGCAGCGAATCCAACTCCGTCCGTGCACTTGCCGCAACCAACACAGTGAATGTCGAGGATCTTCCCCTCCGAGCACAGAGCGCCACAAGCATAATCTCAACGGACAACGGTGACGTGCTGTTCCCGGCCATAGCCGTGCCTTTGGCGAACAAGACAACGTTCGAATGTGAAGACATACAAATGGAGAGGTTCAGGAGCACAGTCCCGGAGATTCGCCGCCTCTTGGTCTGTGGTTGGAGAGCCGCAGAGGCTCATGTGATCCAGATATTGCAGGACATCTATCCCGGCTTCTACCTCGGGATCGTCACAGGTAGCCAGCCGGACCTCGCGGATGTGCAGCGAAACCTCGGCGACGTGTTTCCCAGGGGCAAGCTCGTCATCACCCAAACCGAGGGCATGTCAGCGTTCGCACAAAACATGAAACAGCAGCTTGCGCCGTTGCTGGTTCCGTGGTAGGACGTGGGCTTCGTACTGCTCACCAGCGTCCAACAGTTCTCTGCGCGCATATGCACTTTGCGAGTCCATCGCCACAATCTGGGCCACCTTGCTGTGTCTGAGGACGCGAACACCCCAGACGAATAGTCTCATTGGCATGTGAGCGCCTGGCCCTAACTCGGAAGCGGAGTGTCGGTGCAGATACCCTCTTCGTCGATCTCGACAACGCGGTTGATCATGAACTCGCCGGAGTCCGTGGCACCGCTCTGAGTCGTTGTTGCTCGATGTGGTTAAGCGCGATATCGAGCAATCGCTTCTGCGCATCGCGCGCGACTGTTGGCATCACGAGAAGGCCAGGATGAACCAGGCGCGTTTCGCAGAGTCGGCGAAAGTCGCCGAAGTTGTTCGTGACGAGCGTTCGGTCCTCATCAATACAACGGCGTAGAACTTTGACATCTGAGCCGCCTAGCAAGCCTCGATCGCGGTTGCAGGCGGCGTCCAGCCTACGGCAATGTGCAGCTTCAACGAGTGCTGGCGACAGGTCCTCGTCTATCCAGAGCTTCATTTGAGTCGCGCCAGGGCCTTACGGGGCGTCCCCGTCGCGGATGCGCGTTCGCGTACGTACGGGCTGCGCGAAACACCTCCGCAGGAATCTGGGGATAGTCCTCCATTAGGGCCTCCACCCTCTCCCCTTTGTCCATGCGCTGCGCGACACCACGCGCGCCGATCCGGGTTCCCCGGATTACGGGCTCGCCTCCCTTGATCTGCGGGTCGGACTCGATCCATTGATCGCGAAGCTTGGCATACGTTTCGGCTGCGTTGATTGTGTCGCTGGCCGTGGGAAGCCACCTGATGACCAGAGCATCGCTGATGGACAGCTCTGCGCTCTCAGTCGCACGGTAGGGCTTTGTGTCATGTACCCAGCGCTTGATCTGTCGCTTGATCGTGGTTGGCAGAGGGAGCGTGGTGTTCTGTAGGAGCACGACCACTGCCAGGTCGTCGCTACGCAGGAAGCTCTGATTGCCGCGCCTATAGACCGTCACGATCTTTTGCTCGATCGCCTTGTCTAGGACGCCAACCGATAGGCCGGTGATCTCGGCCGCCTCGCGACGCGTGAGCATGGGGCTGTCGGCAGTCTTCGGCATAAAGCACTCCTTGCTAGGAGCACTTTAGCGAACTACTCCCCCGCAATCAAGCAGGAGGCCCCGGCGCACACCGAATCGTTTTGGGCTACTGCGGCCCTTCAGTAGCCCAAACCCACCCAAATCGGCCCATATCCGCAGGTATCAGCCGCTCCTGGGTGTTGGCGAATCTGGCTTATTAGAGCCATTTCTGCCCCTCTTTCGCTTCCTGCGTGATGTTCCTCCGGAGCGGAAGGTCGCAAGTTCGAATCTTGCCGGGCGCGTCTTGGAATCCCGTTCAACCGTGCGGGTTGTGGCCCTCCAAGTAGGTTTTGGATTGGGCGTCACCTCTCCGAAATATGCCTCGATTGCCTTTTCCTCTGCCTTTTTCGTGTCGGTAGGCGACAGACGGCGACTAGTCGGTCGAGGTGCAATGTCAGCCAGATCGTGGATCATTAGATGGCGATGAACTCAACAAGTCATGTCCCGAACGTCGGTAGGCAGAAGGCGCGGTGGTTCGAGTCGGCTCCGCCTCCCCTGCGGCGGTCTCTGACGGCGTCGATCTTGATCCTAGTTCCGGCGCTACTGGGCGCGGTCTTCGAGTGGCCCCGATACGTGACTTACGCACTTTTGGTTCCCGGGGTTAGCTTGGAGATCGCATTCGGTTGGGCCGCCGCGCGGGCACGTGGCGCTGAGTATCGAAAGGCACGCCCGTCACGCGGCGTTCTGGCGTTGACCGGAGGTTGCTGTGGCCTCTTGGGCGCATTTGTCGCTGGCCTTCACACGACGTACGCGCCGCTTCTATTCGCGCTACTGCTCATTGTTGTAGCGGAGCCGTGGTCGCGCGTTGTATGGAAGCGTCATGCAAGCGCAGCGGAGTATGAATAGCTAGCTGACGTGCCTACATAGGTTGTGAACGGTTGAGGAGGCATCCGGGCCTCATCCCAGTCTGTGGGTCTGCGAGAACTCACGAGACTGGGAGGACCCGGATGCAGATTCACGGTAGAGCGAAGCTCGGACCGGCTGGGCGGTTGGCGCTGTGCGAGGCAGTTGAGAGTGGGATGACGTTCAGGCAGGCCGCGGCTTTGCTGAACGTCTCGCCGGCGACCGCGCATCGGTGGTGGCACCGGTACCGTGTCGCTTCTGCGCAGAAGAGACATTCGTTGGTG
>JBAVYU010000083.1:0-1610 GCA_049588415.1 Solirubrobacteraceae bacterium | reverse complement strand
GTGACCGCCTTGTATGCGCCGTCAGCAACGCTGTGGGGAACGCTGGCGCAGGAGATGACCACTTCTATCGCCGATATAAGGAGTTATTTTCAGCAGGCAACGCGCAGCGGACTCAAGGTCAAACTGGGCGTGCACGTGTTGCTGCCGGTCGCCGCGGGCGGCGCCATCGATTGCGGCCATTACGAATTCTCGCGCGCCGTCGACGGAACAACGATGGCCCTTCCCGCCCGATACAGCTTCGTGCTGGCGCAGCAACATGGCGCTTGGGCGATCGCCCATCAGCATTCGTCGTTTTTGCCCAAGCCGGCCGCTGGCTAGGCCGGTTCTGACTGCATCGGAACCTGGCGCTAGTTTCTGTCTCGACGCGTTTTCTTCACGCGAAGGCGAATCCGCTTCGCTCGAAAACGCCATGCGCCAAACAACCTGCGCCAAACAAAAGGGCGGCCCCGAGGCCGCCCTTTGTCGCATCAGATGAGACAATAACTCGAAAGCCTCGAACTCGAAAACCCCTAACCTATTCGGCGCCGACGAGCCGGCCGCCGCCGGTGCCCCAGACATAGATGCAGACGAACAGGAACAGCCAGACCACGTCGACGAAGTGCCAGTACCACGCGGCGAATTCGAAGCCGAGGTGCTGCGTCGGGGTGAAATGCCCGGCATTGGCGCGCAGCAGGCACACGATCAGGAAGATGGTGCCGACCAGAACGTGGAAGCCGTGGAAGCCGGTCGCCATGAAGAAGGTCGCGCCGTAGATATTGCCGGCGAAACCGAACAACGCGTGGCTGTACTCATAGGCCTGCACGCAGGTGAAGGTCGCGCCCAACAGGATGGTGAGGACCAAGCCCCATTTCAGACCCTTGCGGTCGTTCTCGAGCAAGGCGTGATGCGCCCAGGTCACCGTGGTGCCGGAGGTCAGCAGCAACAGCGTGTTGAGGAGCGGCAGATGCCAGGGATCGAACGCCTCGATGCCCTTCGGCGGCCACGCGCCGCCGAACAACGCGTCGCGGGTGATGTGGACGGGATCGGCGGGGAACAGCGAGGAGTTGAAGAAGGCCCAGAACCAGGCGACGAAGAACATCACCTCGGAAGCGATGAACAGGATCATGCCATAGCGGTGGCTGATCTGCACGACGCGGGTGTGGTCGCCCTTGTACTGGGCTTCGCGGATCACGTCCGCCCACCAGCTTGCCATGGTGTAGAGCACGCCGATCACGCCGATGCCGAACACGATCGGCGCCGCCCCGTATAGATGGTGCATCCAGCTGATCGCACCGATCGCCATGATCAAAGCCGAGATCGAGCCGACGATCGGCCACGGGCTGGGATCGACGAGGTGATAGTCGTGGTGCTTGACTTGCGCCGTAGCCATTGCGGTCTCTCCGTTAGCGGTGCCGGCGTCAACCGGCACGTGTCGTCTCAAAAATCAAATTCCGCCGCTCGCGAAACCAGGGGAGTTCCGCGATCAGAGGTCCTTCTTGCGCTTGTCCGATTCGCCCGCGGCCAGCGGCTTCGGCGCCGGATCGCGCACGGGATAGAAAGTGTAGGATAGCGTGATGGTGTTGAGCCCGTCATTGTCGCTGTCCTTCACCACGGAAGGATCGACATAGAAC
>JBAVYU010000082.1:0-14874 GCA_049588415.1 Solirubrobacteraceae bacterium | reverse complement strand
CCACCGCCCGGTCCGCCGCGACCCCTACCGCGACCGTCGCGCCCATCGCGTCCACCGCGACCGTCGCGGTCGCCGCTGGGGGGAGCCGGCGCGCTCATGTCGGTGAGGTCTGCGCCGGTGTAGCCCTCAGGCATGATCTCGCCCTTGTTGACCCAACACTTCACGCCGATTCGCCCGAAGGTGGTGCGAGCCTCATAGAAGCCGTAGTCGATGTCCGCGCGCATCGTGTGCAGCGGCACACGTCCGTCGGAGTAGCTCTCGGTACGCGCCATCTCTGCTCCACCGAGGCGACCGGACACCTGAACCTTGACGCCCTTGGCGCCCGAGCGCATCGCGCTGGTGAGCGCACGCTTCATGGCGCGGCGGAAAGCGACCCTGTTTTGCAGTTGCTCGGCGATCGACTGGGCCACGAGCTTGGCATCGAGCTCGGGGCGCTTGATCTCAAGGATGTTGACCTTGATCTGCTTGGAGGTCATCTTGTGCAGGTCGCGTCGCAAGGCATCCACTTCGGCGCCCGACTTGCCGATCACGATGCCTGGACGGGCAGTGTGGATGTTGACCTCGAGGTCGTTTGCGTCCTTGCGGATCGTGATGTCCGAGAGACCGGCGTGGGCGAGCTTGTCCTCGATGTGCTTGCGGATCTTGATGTCCTCGTGCAAGTACTCGGCGAAGTGACGCTCGTTGAACCAGTTGGACTTCCAGTCGTGGATATAACCCACGCGCATTGCCTCTGGATGAACCTTTTGACCCATGTCTGTATCGAAGTCCTGTCTTTGTCCTTGTGCCCGTGCCTAGGGCTTGGGCGTGAGCGTGATCGTCAAATGGCTGGTGCGCTTGCGGATCGGGGTGGCTCGTCCCTGAGCGCGCGGCCGGAAGCGCTTGATGGTGGGCCCCTCGTCGGCAAAAGCCTCACGCACGAGAAGATCGTCCTCGATCAATTCGTGGTTGTTCTCGGCGTTGGCCACAGCCGACTCCAAGAGCTTGCTCCAGTCGCGAGCTACCTCACGAGGGGTGAAGGCGAGGATAGCGCGTGCCTCATCGACAGACTTGCCCCGCAGGTGACCGCACACCATGCGCGCCTTGCGTGCCGAGGTGCGCACGTAACGTGCCTGGGCACGCACCACCTTGCGACTGGCACGCGAGGGAGATGCCGCGGACTCGCGGCGAGCGCTGCTCGCCGGCTCCTCGGCCTCAGGGGTGGCAGCGGCCTTCTCGGCCTTCGCGCCGGCCGACTTCTTCGCGGTCGGCTTCTCAGCCCCAGCTTTCTCAGCGGCAGACTTCTCGGCCTTGGCCGCGTCAGGCTTCTCTGTCTCGGCGGCAGGCTTCTTCGCGGCCGCAGACTTCTTGGCCGTGGGCTTCTTCGCGGTGGACTCCTCCTCCGCGCCGGCAGACTCGTCCTCGGCGACAGCCCTGGCCGTGGGCTTCTTCGCCGCCGGCTTCTCAGCCCCGGCCTTCTTTGCGGCCGGCTTCTCAGCAGCGGCCTTCTCAGAAGCAGGCTTCTTCGCGGAGTCAGGCTTTGCCTTGGCGGCGGGCTTTGCCTGCTCCTCACCCTCGGCGGGCTGCTCCTCTATCGGCTTCTCGGCGCTCATCGAACCTTCCCGGAGCCCGCGTGCCCGCGGAACATGCGTGTAGGCGCGAACTCGCCGAGCTTGTGGCCGACCATCGACTCGCTGATGAATACGGGCACGTGCTTCTTGCCGTCGTGGACCGCCAAGGTGTGGCCGACCATGTCGGGGAAAATCGTGGACGCCCGCGACCAAGTCCTGAGCATCTTCTTTGTGTTGGCCGCATTCATGGCTTCGATGCGCGTCATCAAGCGCTCTTCCACCCACGGTCCCTTCTTGCTTGAACGGCTCACCGCAGCCCTCCCTCCATCGAAATCATCACAAGCCCATGAGCGGTGCGTAGGCCAAGCCCCGCAAGGACGCAGGGAGCGAAATGTGCTGCGCACATGAGCGACCGAGGACGCCGCGAGGCGCCGGCATACGCACCGCTCATCGCTGCTTACCCTTCCCTCGGCGACGGCCGCGCACTATGTACTTGTCCGAAGCCTTGTTCTTCTTGCGTGTGCGATAGCCCAAGGTGGGTACTCCCCAAGGCGTGACCGGGTGACGTCCGGCGGTGGTCGATCCCTCACCACCGCCGTGGGGGTGGTCGACCGGGTTCATGGCCACACCGCGGGTCTGCGGGCGCACACCCATGTGGCGCTTGCGCCCGGCCTTGCCGACCTTGACGTTTTGGTGCTCGGCGTTGCCGATGACACCCACCGTGGCGCGACACTCGGCGCGGACCATACGCATCTCCCCGGAGGGCAGACGCAAGGTGGCCATATCTCCGTCCTTGGCCATCAGCTGAACCGAAGCTCCCGCCGAGCGCGCCATCTGCCCGCCGCGTCCGGGCTGCAGCTCGACGTTATGGATGACCGTGCCGACGGGCATGCGGGAGAGCGGAATGCAGTTGCCGACCGTGATCTCGGCCTCGTCGCCAGATGCAACGCTCATCCCAACCGTGAGCCGCTGGGGCGCCAGGATGTAGCGCTTCTCGCCGTCGGCGTAATGAAGAAGGGCGATGTAGGAGGACCGATTGGGGTCGTACTCGATCGCGGCGACCTTGGCGGGAACGCCGTCCTTGCGCCGCTTGAAATCGATGCGCCGGTACAGACGCTTGGCGCCGCCGCCGCGGTGGCGGGCCGTCTTGCGGCCATGGGCGTTGCGCCCACCGCTCTTCTTGATGCCTTCGACCAAGGTGCGCTCGGGCTCGGTCTTGGTGACCTCGGCGAAATCCGGATAGGAGGCAAAGCGCCTTCCGGGGCTGGTGGGCTTGGGCTTGCGAATCGGCATGGCTGAGGGGCTCCTACTCGTTCAGGCCCTCGAGGCCTTGGAAGATCGGGATGGACTCGCCGGAGCGAACTTGAACGATGGCCTTCTTCCACGCCCGGGTGGAGCCGCGCGTGATGCCGCGCCGCTTGGGCTTGGATTTGACGTTGAGCGTGCGCACATCGACCACGTGCACGTCGAACAGCTCTTCCACTGCTTGGCGGATCTGGGTGCGGTGTGCGTCGGGATGAACGCGGAAGGTGTACTTGCCGGCTGCCGAGAGCACATAGCTCTTCTCGGAGAGGACCGGCTTGATGATCACTTGGGTCGCTTCCATCAGGCCTTCTCCCCCGCGGGCTCGGACGGCGCCTTCTCCCTCGTAGGCGCCGCGGCGCGCGTCGTCAACTCTTGCAAGGCCTTCTCGGAAACGAGCAACGAGGCCGCGCCAAGCAAGTCCGCCACGCCGACGCTTTCGGGTTGGAGGACCGCCACCCGTGCCAAGTTGCGGAAAGACAGCGCCGCCGCGGACTCCTCCGTGTCCAACACAACCAAAGTCGGCTGGGACTGGTTCCAGTCCTCGAGCAAGTCGAAGGCGTCGCTGGTCTTGGGTGTCTTGAAGGCCGCCGCGTCGAGAATCGCGACCGATCCACGGTCAGCGTGGAGAGAGAGGGCGCTGCGCAAAGCGGCACGCTGCTCCTTGCGGTTGACCTTGAAGGTGTAGGAGCGTGGGTGCGGGCCGAAGACGACTCCACCTCCGGTCCAAATGGGAGAGCGGCTGGAGCCGGCGCGTGCGCGGCCGGTGCCCTTCTGGCGCCAGGGCTTGGCGCCACCGCCGGAGACCTTGCCGCGTGTCTTAGTGGCCGCGGTTCCGCGCCGACGGGCGGCCTGCTCGGCGCGCACGCTCTGGTGCACGAGCGGTCCGTTGAACTTCGCCTCGAAAGCGGACTGGTCGAGCTTGACCTTCTTGGTGGACGAGCCGTCGGCATTGAGTATGGGAGCGTCAGGCATCGCCGCGCACCTCTACAACCGAGCCCCTTGGGCCTGGGACCGAGCCTCGCACAAGCATCAGGTTCTTTTGGGGATCGACGGCCACGATCTCCAGGCCGGGTTGGGTTGCACGCTTGTTACCCATCTGGCCGGGTCCGCGGATTCCCTTGAAGACGCGTGCGGGGTCCGCCGAGGCGCCGATCGACCCAGGCGCTCGCACATTGTGCGAGCCGTGAGAGACGGGGCCGCGTTTGAAGTTGTGGCGTTTGACTGTGCCTTGGAAGCCCTTGCCCTTGGAGACGCCCGCGATCTTCACGCGTGCCCCAACCTCGAAGGAGTCGACCGTCACCGACTGTCCCAACTCGCCGGCCTCGCCCCGGAACTCCACTAGATGACGCATCGGAGCGGCGTCGGCCTTCTTCAGGTGGCCGAGCTCAGGCTTTGAGAGGTGCTTCTCCTTGGTCTGCCCGAAAGCAAGCTGTACAGCGTCGTAGCCGTCACGCTCGGTTGTCCGCACTGCCGTGACCGGACAGGGGCCGGCCTCGAGCACGGTGACGCGGGCGACGGAGCCGTCGTCTTGGAAGACCTGGGTCATCCCCAGCTTCTTGGCGAGAATCGCTGACATCTCAGACAATCAGGTGGCTAGACGGATCTCGATGTCGACACCCGCCGGGAGGTTGTCCAGGCGTTGCAGGGAGTCGACCGTCTTGGGGCTCGGCTGGTGAATATCGATCAAGCGCTTGTGCGTGCGGATCTCGAAGTGCTCACGTGAGTCCTTGTCCTTGAAGGGCGAGCGGATCACGCAATAGACGTTCTTCTCGGTCGGCAGCGGCACGGGACCGGACACCGTGGCTCCGGTGCGCGCGGCGGTCTCAACGATCTCCTTCGCGGCCGACTCGATGGCGGAAGTGTCGTACGCCTTCAAGCGGATGCGGATCTTATTTTGGGTTGCTGCTGCCATTTGTTTCTCTCGATCGCCTTCGTTTGGTGTGTGGGCCGGGCGCTGGCGCCCACCTAGCTCCTCCGCGGGCGAGAAGCGAACCCCCTGCGTGGGAAATTCGCCCTTCACCGCCTCGACAGCGGAGCTTGCATTTCGTCGTATCGGACTGCCAATAAAAGGGCGCCCCGGAAATCCGGAGGCGCCCTCTGGTACTACTCGATAACCTCGGTAACCACGCCCGAGCCGACCGTGCGCCCACCCTCTCGGATGGCGAAGCGCAGGCCCTGATCCATGGCGATCGGCTGGATCAGCTCGATCTCCATCTGGACGTTGTCGCCGGGCATGACCATCTCGACGCCCTCGGGCAGCTTCGCTACGCCGGTGACATCGGTGGTGCGGAAATAGAACTGCGGCCGGTAACCCGTGAAGAACGGAGTGTGACGACCACCCTCCTCCTTCTTGAGGATGTAGACCTCAGCTTTGAACTTGGTGTGGGGGGTGATCGAGCCGGGCTTGCATAGCACCTGGCCACGCTCGATCTCCTCGCGCTTGGTGCCGCGCAGAAGACAGCCCACGTTGTCGCCCGCCTGACCCTGGTCGAGGATCTTGCGGAACATCTCCACGCCCGTGACAACCGTGGTCGTCGTGTCGTGGACGCCCACGATCTCGACCGTGTCGCCGGTGTTGACGATGCCCTGCTCCACACGGCCGGTGGCGACTGTGCCACGGCCCGTGATCGTGAAGACGTCCTCGACGGGCATCAGGAAGGGCTTGTCGAGCTCGCGTACCGGCTGGGGAATGTAGCTGTCGAGCGCTGCGGCAAGCTCGACGATCTTGTCCTTGTATGCCTCGTCGCCTTCGAGCGCCTTCAGGGCCGAGCCGATAACGAAGGGAATGTCGTCGCCGGGGAAGTCGTACTCGGAGAGCAGCTCGCGCACCTCGACCTCGACCAGTTCCATCAGCTCCTCGTCGTCGACCATGTCGGCCTTGTTGAGGAACACCACGATGTACGGCACGCCCACCTGACGGGCAAGCAGAATGTGCTCGCGAGTCTGGGGCATCGGGCCGTCGGCCGCGGAGACCACCAGGATCGCCCCGTCCATCTGGGCCGCGCCGGTGATCATGTTCTTCACGTAGTCGGCGTGCCCGGGGCAGTCGACGTGCGCGTAATGGCGGTTCTCGGTCTGGTACTCGACGTGCGATGTGGCGATGGTGATCCCGCGCTCCTTCTCCTCCGGAGCGTTGTCGATCTCCTCGAAGCTACGTGCTTCGCCGCCCATCTTCTCTGCCAAGACGGTCGTGATGGCAGCGGTCAAGGTCGTCTTGCCATGGTCGATGTGACCGATGGTGCCGACGTTGACGTGCGGCTTGTCGCGCTCGAACTTCTCCTTCGCCACTTTGCGTTAGCTCCTGTTATCGACTTTGACGTCCGCCGCTGAAGAGGGCGAACCTGGGAAATCTATCTAAATAGGGATTTTCTTGACTTGTGCCTGTTGTGAAAGGTCTTGTGACGTCGCTTCCGAGCCGGCCTAGGCGGGCACAGGCTCTCCTGTGCGCTGCTCAATGATCTTCTCGGCGATGTTCGGGGGTACCTCCTCGTAGCCCTCGAACTGCATCGTGTAGTTGGCCCTGCCCTGCGTGTTGGAGCGCAGATCGGTCGCATACCCGAACATCTCGCTGAGGGGAACCTTGGCGTGAATCGCCAAAGCGTTGCCTCGCTGCTCGGAGCCCTGAAGATGCCCGCGACGGCGCGAAAGGTCGCCCATCACGTCGCCCATGAAGTCCTCGGGGGTGACCACCTCGACGGCAAACACAGGCTCCAACAGGACCGGCTTAGCCCGCTTGGCCGCCTCCTTGAGGGCGATCGACCCGGCCACCTTGAAGGCGATCTCCGAAGAGTCGACATCGTGGTACTTGCCGTCGACCAAAGTCACACGCACATCCACCATCGGGTAGCCCGCCTTGACGCCGTTCTCCAAAGCCTCCTCGACGCCCTTCTCCACAGCCGGAATGAACTCCGAGGGGATGGAGCCACCCTTGATCTTGTTGATGAAATCGAAGCCCTCGCCGGGCGCGGGCTCCATGTCGATGTAGACGACACCGAACTGGCCCGAGCCGCCGGTCTGGCGCACGAACTTGCCTTCGACCTTCTCGACCGTGCCGCGGATCGTCTCGCGGTAGGAGACCTGCGGGCGCCCCACGTTCGCCTCGACGCCAAACTCGCGCTTCATGCGGTCCACAAGCACTTCGAGGTGAAGCTCGCCCATGCCCGAGATCTCGGTCTGACCGGTTTCTTCGTTGGTCCGCACCTGGAAGGTGGGGTCCTCCTCAGCAAGACGTCCCAGGGCAACCGACATCTTCTCCTGGTCGATCTTTGTCTTGGGCTCGACCGCAACCTTGATGACCGGCTCGGGGAAGGTGATGTTCTCGAGCTTGATCGGCGCGTCGGGAGCAGCCAAGGTGTCGCCGGTGATCACCTGCTTGATGCCCACGGCGGCGGCGATGTCGCCGGCGTAGACCTCGGAGACCTCCTCGCGCTCGTTGGCGTGCATCATCAGGATGCGCCCGATGCGCTCCGCGCGCCCACTGTTGACGTTGAGCACGCGCGAGCCGGCCTCCAGTTTCCCGGAGTAGACCCTGAAATAGGTGAGCTTGCCGACATAGGGGTCGGCCATGATCTTGAAGGCGAGCGCCGTGAACGGCTCGGAGTCGTCGGCGTGGCGCTCGATCTGAGGCTCCTCGCCGTCGCCCTTGACTGGTTCGGCGCCGGTCACGGCGGGCACGTCCAGAGGCGAGGGCAGGTAGTCGACGACGGCATCCAGGAGCGGTTGAACGCCCTTGTTCTTGAAAGATGAGCCGCACAGGACCGGCGTCAGCTTGGTCGAGAGTGTGGCCTTGCGGATCGCCTGCTTGAGCGCGTCCTCGGGGATCTCGGCTTCCTCTAGAAGTAGCTCGAGCAATGCATCGTCGTAGTGGGAGACCTCCTCGAGCAGATGCTCGCGGGCAGCCTCGGCGGCTTCGAGAAGCCCGTCCGGAATCGCCACGATTTCCTGCTCGGTGCCGAGCTCGTCTTTGTAGACGATCGCCTTCATCCTGACGAGGTCGATGACGCCCTCGAAGTCCCCCTCCGCTCCGATCGGAAGCTGAATCGGCACGGGATGGGCAGCAAGCCGGTCGATCATCGTTTGCACGCCCTGCTCGAAGTCGGCGCCGATGCGATCCATCTTGTTGATGTAGGCGATGCGCGGCACGTGGTACTTGTCGGCCTGGCGCCAGACCGTCTCGGACTGGGGCTCCACACCGGCAACGGAATCAAACAGGGCGATGGCACCGTCGAGTACGCGCAGGGAGCGCTCGACCTCGACGGTGAAATCGACGTGGCCTGGGGTGTCGATGATGTTGATGCGGTGGTCGTCCCACTCGGCGGTGGTGGCGGCCGAGGTGATCGTGATGCCGCGCTCCTGCTCCTGTTCCATCCAGTCCATCACAGCGGCGCCCTCGTGGACCTCACCGATCTTGTAGGTGCGCCCCGTGTAGTAAAGGATGCGCTCGGTCGTGGTCGTCTTGCCCGCGTCGATGTGGGCCATGATCCCGATGTTGCGGGTCTTCTCTAGTGGGAACTTGCGGGGCATTTTCAGATGGTGTGGGGGATCGTTTCCGAAGGGTGTGAACTGATACGCGAAGAGCAGTGGCAAAGAGCGGGGTCAGGGCAAAAAAAGAGGCCCCTCGGGCCCATGCGCTACCGGTCCTCGGGCGATTCGCTTGTCTATCTGGTCAGAGTCTCCATGATGTTCTCGCTCGGCGAAGGGCTTGACCCACGGCCACGTCACATTGCCCGCGGGGGGCGACTATAGCAGAGCTATGGAGCGCGATCTATGGCCGGCGCGCAGGTCCCCAGCCATGTTGGGAAGCTACTGCTCAGCCTTGCAATCGAACTTGTCAGGGGCGTCCGCGAAGACGGCGTTGAGACGCTCCAAGACCCGCGTTGTGGTACGCAGGTCCTCCGCGTCGACATCGGCCAAGATGCTCTCCCAACGTGCTTGCCAGAGCTCGCGCTTGGCCTGTACCTTGAGCTCTCCTTGAGAGGTCAATCGGGTCACGACCACGCGCCGGTCGACCTCGGAGCGGGTGCGCTCGACATGACCACTGGCTGCCAGGTGCTCGAGCATTTGCGTGACAGTGGCCGGCGTGAGCTGGGCCGCGAGGGCGAGCTCACCGGCCGAGAGCGGGCCCTGCTCGCTCAACTCGATCAGAAGTTCCATCTGGGCATGGCTGACCTCCGAGCCGATCAGGTGCGTGTCGCGCCCGCGTAGACGCCTGAGGCTGCGAAACACGCGACGAAAGGCCTTGCCGAGGTCGAGGAGCTCGGCCTGCCACTCTCCGGTCGACTCGCCGACGGGACGCTCCGCGGCTTGGGCCACGGCGGTGGAGGGCAGCTCTGCGGCGGGCGGCATGACGGTGTGGACCGAATTCAGGCCCCGACGGCCTCGGCAATGGCCTCGGGAGGCGCCCCGAGCGACTCCGTCTCAGCTTGAGGTCGCTCGGCCCGCAGGAGCATGATGCAAGGAATCAAAGACAAGGCAGCTATGCCAAAGGCCCACCAGTAGGCGGTGCCGAACGCGCCGGCAAGCTGCTCGGGCGTGTGGGCACCCGCTGAGGTGCGCTGCAAGACCACCGCCAGAATCGCTGTGCCGATCGCCCCGCCGGTGCGCTGCAAGGCGTTGATCTGAGGGGTGGCGTCGGATATCTGATCCGGGCGCATCGCCGAGAAGGCGGCGCTCATCGCCGGCATGAAGCACAGGCCGATGGACAGCCCACGCACCACCAGCACCAAGGAGATCGCGAGGATCGAGGTGTGGGCTCCGATGAAAGTGAAGGGGATCGTGCTTACGCACAACAAAGACACTCCGCACAGCGCCACGCGACCGCCGCCGAAGCGCTGGGTGAGGCGACTGGCCAAGGGCATGGCCATCAAGGCGCCCAAGCCTTGGGGACCGGTGAGCAAGCCGGTGTTGACGACGCTTAGGCCGCGTACTTCTTGGTAGTAGAGCGGCACCAAGATCATCGCACCGAAGAGTGCCGCGCCCAAGCCGAAGTTGGTGAAGGCGGCACCGGCGAACACTCGATTGGCGTACATACGGATGTCGAGCAGGGGACGCTCGACGCGCAGGGCATGCAGACAGAAGAGCACGATCAAGACGACTCCGAGGACGCTTGGCACGATCACCTTGCCTGAGCCCAAAGCAGAGCCCGCGCCCAGCTCGCTGATGCCGTAGATCAGGGCCGCGAAGCCGGCCGGCAGGAGCGCCAAACCCACGACATCGAGGCGCCCCGCCTCGCCGGAGTCGGTGCGGGGCAACATGCGCCAGGCGAGCGCGAACGCGACGATTCCGATCGGGACGTTGACGAAGAAGATCCAAGACCAGTGCAGGTTCTCGAGGATCAGCCCGCCCACGACGGGGCCCAGGATCGGTGCGAGCATGGCGGGCATCGAGACGTAGCCCATCACCCTGCCCATGCGCTGGGGCCCGGCAACCTGGGCCATGATCATCATCGCGACCGGCATGATCATGCCGCCGCCTGCACCTTGCAGGACGCGGAACACGACCAAGGAGGTGGCCGAGTTGGCCAAGCCACACAAAGCGGAGCCGGCGGTGAAGAGCACCAAAGACGTCAGGTAGACCTGCTTGGCCCCGAAGCGTCTGGCCGCCCAGCCCGTGACCGGGATAACGGCCGCAAGTGCGAGCAGATATCCGGTGATAACCCACTGGACTTGGGAGAGCGGGCTGTGCAGGTCGTGCGAAAGGGTGTGCAGCGCGACGTTGACGATCGTCGTATCGAGGATCGACATGATCATCCCGAGGATGACCACCCCGCAGACCACCCAGACATGGCGCTCGATGTGGGTCGAGGCGTGAGGGTCGGTCTGCTGAATGACGGGCCGCGAAGACATGAGGTACCGAAAGTTTAGGTACCAAACCTTCTTGCTTCAAGACCCAGGAGTGTGCTTCAGCTCACACAGGCGCAGGTAAGCCCGGCGATCACTACAAACCGCGGTACACGAAAGCCTCGTGAGCGGGTCGAGGACCAAGCGAGGCAAAATCGAATGGGCCCGCCCGCCCCGCGAAATGTGCTCTGCACATGAGCGACTGAGGACGCAGCCTCGCGCCGGTCGTCGGGCCGCTACCAGCGGTAGTGCGCGAAGGCCTTGTTGGCCTGGGCCATGCGGTAGATGTCGTCCTTGCGCTTGTAGGCGCCGCCTTGCTGGGACTGGGCATCGAGCAACTCGTTGGCCAAGCGCTGGGCCATCGTCTTCTCGCGCCGATTGCGGGCGAACTCGACTAGCCAGCGCACCGCCAGAGTGCGGGCGCGGGTCGAGGGAACCTCGACGGGCACCTGGTAGGTGGCCCCACCGACTCGCCTGGAGCGGACCTCCAAGGCGGGAGTCAAAGCCCTGATTGAAGCCTCGAGCTGCTCGATGGGGTCCTTGTCGGAGCGCTCGCCTAGCAAAGCCAGAGCGTCGTAGACAATGCGCTCAGCGGTGGACTTCTTGCCGTCGAGCATGACCTTGTTGATGATCTGCTGGACCAGCTTGGAGCGATGGATTGGGTCCGCTTCCAGCGGACGCACCTGGGCGGCTGCGCGACGGGGCATGGGTCTCCTACTTCTTCTTGACGCCGTACTGGGAGCGACCTTGCTTGCGGTCGCTCACGCCGGCCGCGTCCAAAGTGCCGCGGACTACCTTGTAGCGCACGCCAGGCAGGTCCTTGACGCGACCGCCGCGCACCAACACCACGGAGTGCTCTTGCAAGTTGTGGCCCTCGCCCGGTATGTACGCAGTGACCTCGATCGAGCCGGCGATACGCACACGCGCGACCTTGCGCAGGGCGGAGTTCGGCTTCTTCGGGGTCGTCGTGTACACGCGGGTGCACACGCCACGTCGTTGCGGAGCGGCGACCTTCTTCTTGCGACCCTTGCCCGACTTCAGGCCGGGAGTGGCAAGCTTTTTCTTGGGGGCGATGCGTCCCTTGCGCACTAGTTGCGAGGTGGTGGGCATTCGGCGGGAATCCTAGCAGCGTCCGCTTCGCGCCGACCCGCGACCTGTCGAGGACCGCCGCACGCACCTCAACTCAACGACACCCCACGCGCGCGCGTAGGACACCCCTCGCGACGAAACACACACCCAGCTCCTACTCAATCGGAGCTGCCTGGTCTCGCTCCGACTCGATCGGGGCCGCTGGATCGGGAGCCGCGAGGAAGTCAAGCGTTCGCGCGCAGACCGGCGGAGCGCACAGGCGCCGGCATCAAGGCCGCCGCTACGAGAACCATCACGAAAGCGAGCGATTGGAGCACGATCCCGACGGCGTTGCCGGGCATGGGGTCACCAAACACAAGGATCCCGCCTGCCACGCCTGCGATGTTGGCAGCGGTGCCGGTGACTGCGATGACCGGCACGGCATCCCCGTCTTGGAGTCCGCGCGCCGATGCGTAGAAGGCCAAGACCGAGGCTAGAGCGGCAACCAGGAGCCATGGGCTGAGCAGCAAGGCCAGAGGCCCGTGCGCTCCGACGATGCCGGTTAGCGCCTTGATCGAGATATCCGAGACGCCGAAGAGGATGCCCGCGGCGGCGCCTAGCATCATCCCGTGGTGCTCCACTGGTCCACCCATGCGGGGCCCCATGATGAGCAGGCCGCCGAGCCCGAACAGGCCGGCCTCGAAGGAGATCATGGCGGGATCTGAGAAGTGGGAGTGGGCGCCGTGCATGGCGGGCAAAGTCAAGCCCAGCATGACCAGACCTCCAGCCGTCAACCATAGGCCTAGCCACTGGCGACGACCTACCTTGAAGCCGAACATGCGGTCGGCCATCACCGCGATCAGGACCACGCCGGCGGCCAAGGCGACCTGCACGACCGACATTGGCGCCAGGGCTAGCGCGGCCACGTGCAAAGCCCAGGATGCGGCTGCCACGAGCATCCCGATGGCAAACCACTTGGAGGAGAACAGGTCACGCCCTGAGCGCAGAGGATGGCGCACGTCGACCTTGCCGACGGAGTTGGCGCCCCGGTACTTGTAGAAGAAGCCGAGGTTGGCCACGAAGGCGCAGGCGAGCGCGAGGAGTATGCCTAGATCTAGAGTCATGCGGGGGAACCAGATGGAGTGATGATCCATCGGCAAGGACCGCCCGATGCTTTACTGCACCGATGCGACCCGGGCAGATTACAGGCCGCCACCTCTGTGCAAGCTAAAGACGACCCACGCCTAACAGAGAGCAAACCGAAGCTCCCCTTGCTGTTGGTGGACATCGACGGCGTCATCTCCCTGTTCGCGTTCGAAGAGGGACCCCCGCAGGCGGGCTCTTTCCACTCGATCGATGGCATACCCCACTTCCTTTCTGCCAAGGCGGCCGAGCACCTGCTCGAGCTCACAGCCTCCTTCGAGTTGGCCTGGGCCAGCGGTTGGGAAGAGAAGGCCAACGAATACCTGCCCCATCTGCTTGGGCTGCCGAAGCTGCCGCACTTGGGCTTCGAAGGCAGGGTCGGGCGCACCAATGCTCACTGGAAGCTCGACTCGATCGAAGCCTATGCAGGCGAGAGGCCTTTGGCCTGGATCGACGACGCTTTCAACGAGGCCTGCCACGCGTGGGCCGGCGCCCGCGCGCAGCCGACGCTGCTTGTTCAGACAATGCCCGCGGAAGGCCTCACGCAGCGGGAGGCGGCGATTCTGGAGCGGTGGGCACAGGACCTTGGACGCCTGGAGCAGGCGTTTGAGCAGGAGCAGGCGGTTAAGACGGAGCAGGCGGTTAAGACGGAGCAGGCGGTTGAGACGGAGCGGGCGGTTGAGCAGGGGTAGGCGAAGGCGGGTTGAACGACACGTAGCCGGCGACGACCAGCGGCGCCGAGACGACCACCGGCAAGCCAGGACCCCCGGGGCATAGGGCCCGCAGGCTCGTTTCGACCTCCGCGGAGGAGATGGCGATCGGGGTGGACCATTGGCCGGCGGGGTCGGTGTGGACTTCGGCGAGCGTCAGCTCGCTGACCGCTTCGCCGCGGTGGGTGACTTGGCGCACCTGGATCTTCAAGGGTGCGCCCGCGAGAGGCGTGCCGTCGGCGAGCCGAAGACTGCCCGCGAGCGACGCCGAGGCGCCGGGCGCTTCGGCCTGCTGCAGGCGCAGGATGGCGCGTCCTGAGAGCCCGACCAAGCGCAGGCAAGAGTTTCTCACGGACTGCAGCTCGCCGTAGAGGGCGTCGCCGGGACAATCGGTGGAGTCGGCGTCGCGATGGCCTGCGACCCGTGGCAAAGAGACGGGGGCGTGGGCGGGGAAACGGCTGTACACGGCTCCGTCGGCGGTCACGCGCACCGTGACGCGCCCCTCAAGCGGGGCCCCGTGCAGCGACAGCTTCCATGCCAAGAGATGTTCGAGGGCAGTGCGAGCGGGGGCCGAGATCTCTTGCGCGCTGTAGGTGCCCAAGATCGCGATGCCGGTCGAATAGAGGTTGTAGCCGCCGGCTTGGGCACCAACCACCGGCTCGTCGATCCCGCCGGCGCGGGCCTCGAAGATGCGTCCGAAGCGGTCGATCACGAAGTTGTAGCCGATGTCGTTCCAGCCTCGACCGTAGCGATGGAACTCGTAGATCGAGCGCAACATTGGAGGCACCTCGGCGGCGGAATAGCCGTCGGGGTTCTCGGTGTGATGGACGAAGGCGAGCTGCACCGTCCCGTACTCGGGCGCGACCTTGGGGTGGGCGCCGCCCTGGGCCCAGGCGTGGCGCGCGACAATCGGAGGCTGGCCGGGCCCTGCTTGCAATCCCGAGCTGACGAGGGGCAGGCCTGCTGTCGAGGAGCGACCCGTCGCGAGATTCGCCAAGGCAGACGGCGAACGCACGGTGGCGCCTGCCGCGGCTACCGTGGTCGCGATCAGGGATCGGCGTGTGATCCTGGGGGAACCCACATCGCACATACTTGCCAAGAACACGGCAGGCTATGCACAAGCACGGCGCAGGCCCATAAGAATCCTCTCAACCGACCCCACGCGCGCGAGGGTCAACAGCGGAGTGATGACCCTCACGGGGAACCGGGACGCACATGTGCGTCCCGGCCGGGTGGCGCATTCGCCACCCGGGACAGCGGCGC
>JBAVYU010000081.1:0-33645 GCA_049588415.1 Solirubrobacteraceae bacterium | reverse complement strand
GGTCGATCACCTCTCGACCGGCGGTGGCGCCACCCTCGAGCTTGTCGAGGGTCGTGTGCTGCCCGGAGTCCAGGCGCTCGACGGCGCCGGAATTCTCTGATGGCCGACCAGCAGCGGACCCCGCTGATTGCGGGTAACTGGAAGATGCATAAGACTGAGGCTCAAGCCGAGGAGCACATCCAGGCGCTACTCCCGCGGGTGTCTTCGGTCAGCGGCGTCGATATCGCGATCTGTGTGCCTTTCACCGATCTGCGCGCGATGGTGGACAGCGCACGGGGCTCACGGGTGGAGGTGTATGCCCAGAACATGCACTATGAGCCCGAGGGTGCTTTCACCGGGGAGGTGTCGGCGCCGATGCTCTCAGAGCTGGACGTGGGTGGCGTGGTGCTCGGCCACTCCGAGCGTCGTGAGCTGTTCGGCGAGACCGACAAGGCGCTCGCCCTGAAGGTGCCGGCCGCGTTGGCGGCTGGACTGGCGCCGATCCTGTGCGTGGGGGAGACGGAGGCCGAGCGTGACGAGGGTGACACCGAGCGCAAGCTGCGCCACCAGATAGGCGAGGATCTAGCGGGCGTGCCCGAGGAGCGCCTCGCCGAGGTGACGATCGCCTATGAGCCGATCTGGGCGATTGGCACCGGGCGGGTCGCCACACTTGAACAGGCCCAGGAGGCGATCGCGTTCGTGCGTGCGCTCGTGGGAGGCCGCTCCTCGGAGGCCGCCGAGCGTGTGAGGATCCTCTACGGCGGTTCGGTCAAGCCGGAGAACGCACGCGAATTGCTGGCCTTGCCCGACATCGACGGGGCGCTCGTGGGAGGGGCTTCTCTTCAGGCGACATCGTTCGCCGAGATCGTGGCCGCCGCCCAGTCATGAATGCTGCGCAGGGGCACGTAACCAGCGTGTGCCTGGTTGTGCTCGACGGATGGGGTTTGGCCGAGCCGAGTCCGGGCAACGCCGTCTCGCTTGCCGCTACACCAGTATTCGACCGGCTGTGGGCCGGCTACCCTCACACCACTCTCACCGCGTGCGGAGCCGCGGTGGGCTTGCCTGAAGGCCAGATGGGCAACTCCGAGGTCGGCCATCTCAATCTGGGCGCGGGCGCCATCGTAAAGCAGGACTTGGTGCGCATCGACGAGGCGATCGCCGACGGCTCGCTGGCCGAGAATCAGGTGTTGCGCAACGCCTTCTTGGCGGCGCCTCGCGTACATCTGATCGGCCTGGTCTCAGATGGTGGCGTGCACTCTTCCTTGGAGCACCTGCGCGCCCTGATCGCGCTTGGCCACGAAGTAGCGCCAGAAGCGGATCTGGTGCTACACGCCTTCACCGACGGGCGCGACACCTTGCCCCATGCCGGGGTTGGTTATATCGCTGAGCTTGACCGAACCGCGGGGATACGTATCGGGTCGGTCGTGGGGCGCTATTGGGCGATGGATCGCGACCGCCGTTGGGAGCGCATCCAGCGCGCATACGACATGCTCGTCCACGGTGTCGCCCCTTATCGTGCCGACAGCGGTGAGCGAGCCGTCAGGGACGCTTACGAGCGGGGCGAGACCGATGAGTTCGTCGAGCCCACGCTCGTCGGCGAGGAGGCATGCATCCGGGCGGGCGACAGCGTTCTGTGCTTCAACTTCCGGCCTGACCGCATGCGCGAGATCGTCAGGGCCTTGGCCGAGCCTGGATTCGGGACGCCAGGCGCGGAAGTCGAGGGCGCAGAAGCCGATTCACTCAGCTCCACCGAAGGTCCCGGTGGAGGGGAAGAGTTCCCGGGCTGGCAGGGACGCGGAGACACGCCGTCCGTGAGCTGGTTGGCGAGCTTGACCGAGTACGAGGAGGGCTGGCCCTATCCCGTCGCGTTCGCGCCGGCGCGGCCACAGATAACGCTCTCCAGGGTGATCGCCCAAGCCGGGCTGCGCCAATTGCACGTGGCCGAGACCGAGAAGTATCCACACGTGACCTACTTCTTTAACGGCGGCGAGGAGACTCCCTGCGAGGGGGAGCGGCGCGAGCTGGTGTCCTCGCCGCGCGACGTGCCCACTTACGACCACAAGCCGCAGATGAGCGCCCGCGAGGCAGCCACGGCCTTCGAGGACGCCTGGAGCGAGGACGGATCGGCCTTTCAATTCGGGGTGATCAACTTCGCAAACGCCGACATGGTCGGTCACACCGGTGTGATTCCGGCCGCGGTCGAGGCGATCGAAACGGTCGACGAGTGCCTCGGCAGGATCGTCGAGATCGTCGGACGCGACGGCGGTGTGTGTGTGGTAACCGCCGACCATGGCAACGCCGACCACATGCTCGAGCCCGACGGGTCACCCAACACCGCCCATTCGCTCAACGCGGTTCCTTTGATCGTGACCACGCCCGAGGTCGAATTGCGCTCCGAGGGCGGTATCCTCGCGGACGTGGCGCCGACTGTCCTTGACCTGCTCGGAGTTGACCAACCCGCTCAGATGACTGGGAGATCGCTGGTCGAGGGCCGGAAACAGACAGCGTGACAGCTCAAGAGGAGAGACGATGGACACCGAGACCAAGGACACACTCGCGGCCGCGATGAGCATGTTCGTAGACGGCCACCTGGGCGAGGACACGACCCAAGTCGACGCAGGCAGCACACGGGGGCAGAGACGCTCGCGCATACTGCTCGGCCTCGCGTTTATGGGTGCGGGCGCCAACCATTTCCTGATGCCCAAGGCATACGAAAGGATCGTGCCGCCGAGCATGAAGGGTCGCGCCAAGGACCTCGTCGCGGTTAGTGGTGTGGCGGAGTTCGCAGGTGGTCTGGGCGTGCTGCTGCCTTGGACGCGCCGCCCTGCGGGGCTCGGTTTGGTCGCTTTGCTGATGGCGGTGTTTCCAGCGAACCTCTACATGGCCCGGACGCCTGAGCACTTCGCCAAGATCCCTCGCTGGGCCTTGTACGGGCGCTTGCCTCTGCAACCTCTGATGATGTGGTGGGCCTGGAGGGCCACCCGACGTTCGAGCTGAGTCGCTTCTAAGGGCTCGGTTGACAGGGATTTCCACCTCTGACGCTGCTATGTTCGATTCAGCACGCAGCTAGTGTCGATTGCCATCATGTCCACCGCAACCGCAACCGCGACGGTCCTCAAGCTCGCTCCAGGCAAGGAGCAGGGCCTGGGAGAGCAGGACTCGCTCAGTGAGTCCGAGCTTCGCGCCTGGCGCGGGTTGCTGCGGGCACATGCCTCGCTCGCCAAGCGCTTGGAGGGCCGACTGGAGCGCGAACATGGATTGCAGCTCAGCTCCTACGAGGTCCTCCAGCACTTGATGGATGCTCCGGCCGGCAAGATGCGCATGTGCGACCTGGCCGAGCACGCCCAGCTCTCGCGCAGCGGACTGACGCGTTTGGTGGATCGCCTGGAGCGCGACGAGCTTCTCAGTCGCTGCACTTGCCAGCACGACGCCCGCGGCGCCTACGCGTGCCTCACCGACAGTGGTCGGGAGCGTTTGGAGGCAGCGCGCGGCACTCACAGGGCGGTTGTGCGAGAGCACTTCCTCTCCCACTTCTCAGAGTCCGAGCTGGAGGCGCTCGGTCAGATGTGGGAGCGCGTCGCCGCCAACTGTTGTGGAGCTTCCTCTCAAGCGGTGTCCCACACCGAAGTACCGCTCCAGCAGGGCGCGCAGGTCTAGCGCGCCATCAGAGGCAGGGCGCGCAGGTCTAGCGCCATCAGAGCGCCCGGTCCAGCTCAGGTTCAGCGAGGTTGTCCCTCGCTCGCGGCGTCTTGCGTCGGGTTTGGCTCCGTGGCCTCCGCTTGTGCTCGGCGGTGGCGTACATGCGCCACAACGAACACGCCGATCGCGATCAGGACCGCGGCGACGCCGTAGAGACCGAAGGCTTCGATCGCGTTGCCGGCGGCGTTGCCCAGGAAGTAAGCGAGCAGGCCGATTGCCGTCGCCCAGCAGATTCCGCCCAAGGCGTTCCACAAGAAGAAGGAGCGCCACTGCATATGGGTGGCGCCCGCCAGCCACGAGGCCCAAACGCGCAAGCCGAGCAGGAAGCGCCCGAAGAACACGGCCTTGGGCCCGTGGCGTTCGAAGAAAGGCTCGCCGGTGACGAGCACCTGGCGTCGCTGTCGTTCAAAGCGTCCGGGCCGCTCAAGGATCCAGCGCCCGCCCTTGCGCCCGATCTGATAGCCGATGTTGTCGCCCACGATCGCCGCAAGCGCTGCGATCGGGATCACCAGCTCGATCTGCAGCTTGCCTTGGCTGGCTGCCACCGCGGCGGCGATCAAGGCGGTCTCTCCAGGGACGGGAACGCCGCTGGACTCGGCCATCACGACCAGAAATAGCAACGGGTAGCCGAAGACTTCGATCAGGTGGGTGACGTCGATGACGGAGGCGAACATGGCGAAAAGGTGTTCGAGACCTTTGCGCCAGGGTATCCGGCGCCGGCCTTGCGTCTCGATCCAGCGCCGGCCTTGCGTCTCGGTCCGGCGCCGGCCTTGCGTCTCGGTCCGGCGCCGGTCTTGCGTCTCGGTCCAGCGCCGGTCTTGCGTCTCGGCTCTATCGCACCGAACCCCCGGCTGGGAGCATTAAGATGGCGCATAAGTGGCGGCCCTGACTATCGAAGTGCGCGACGGCGCCACCGAAGCTCGTGCCGGGCGATTGGCTACCGCGCACGGCGATGTCCGTACCCCGGCCTTTGTGCCCTTGGCCACAAAGGCCACCATCAAGGGACTCTTGCCCGAGGAGGTGAAGGCGCTCGGCTATGACATGGTCCTCGGCAATACGTTCCACTTGATGCTCAATCCAGGCGCCGATCTGATCGGGCGCTTCGGCGGACTGCACAGCTTCATGGGCTGGGACGCCCCGATAATCACCGACTCGGGGGGATTTCAGGTCTTCTCTATGGGGCACGGCACCGTGGCCGATGAGATCAAGGCTCGCCCATCGCGCTCGCGCCAGGGCGAGGAAGTTGTGCGCGAGGGCGCAATCCTCTCGATCGAGGAGCAAGGCGTGCGCTTTCGCTCCTACGTGGACGGCGCCGAGCGTTTCATGGCGCCCGAGGACTCGATGGCGGTACAAGCATCGCTTCACTCCGATATCGCGCTCGTGTTCGACGAGTGCACCCCCTTCCACGTGGATCGCGCTTATACCGAGCAGTCGACCGAGCGCACTCACCGCTGGTTGGAGCGCTGCCTGACGTGGCACTCTGAGCAAGGCCCCGCCGATCAGTTGGTCTACGGGATCGTGCAGGGCGGCGTCTACGAGGACATGCGCCGTGCCTCAGCGCGGGTCGTGGCCGCCAGCGGCTGTGACGGGGTTGCGATCGGGGGTTCGCTGGGGGCGGAGAAGGCTCAGATGTATGAAGTCGTCGGCCACGCCGTGGCGGAGCTGGGTGGCGAGTACGAGTCCTTGCCGCGCCACCTGCTCGGGATCGGCGAGGTAGACGACCTGATCAAGGGGGTCGAGTTGGGGATCGACACGTTCGACTGCGCGATGCCCACGCGCCTAGGGCGTCACGGCACAGCGCTTGTGCACGCTCCCGCGAATCGCTGGCGGGTGGACCTCACCAAAAGTGTGTGGCGTGAGTCGGCGGAGCCACTGATGGAGGACTGTGCCTGCAAGGCCTGCCGCCGCGGGCTCTCCCGGGCTTACCTGTCCTACCTTGTGCGTTCCCGCGAGATCACCGGGATGAGACTGCTGACCGAACACAATCTGGCTTTTCTTGCGCGCCTGATGGGGGACCTGCGCCAGGCGATTCTCGACGGACAGTTGTCTGAGACGGCCGCTAGGCTACGCGGTGAGTGACAGTCGTCCGAAGGCCTTGCGCGCGAGCGTGAGGTTCTTCGCACACACGGCGCTACTTGGTGTTTTCGTCAACCAGTTGCTTCAGTGCTTCGGCTGATTCTTGGGCATCGTTGTAGACGACGTTGCGCAACGTGATCTTGGTGGACGCAGGAGCGCTGAGCACGACGATCGCGGCAATTACACCGCCAAGGGCGAGCAGCGCGACCAGCAATGTCATCAGCCGTCTGGGCCCCGACCGACGCCGGGGGACGGTCTGGGCAACCACCGGGGGAGCGGTACGAGCGGGACCGCGGCGTGGCTGGCGAGGAACAACGGCTCCCGCGCGCCCACTCGCGCCTTCGTGCGCGCGTGTGGCGCTCGTAAGCACGCTTGTGGCCTCGGTCGCAGGCGCACCTCTACGTGAATGAGTCTGATGTTCGACGGGCGAGATGCCGAGTGCTCCATCGTTGATCGCGCGTCCCATCTCGCGTGCGCTCTCGTAGCGATCGCGCGGGTCTAGAGCCAGCGCTATCGCAACGGCCTCGGCCAGCTCGGGCGTAACGGCGGCCACGAGCGAGTCCAGCATCGCGGGATCTTCCTGCTGCTGTTTGAGCGCCAGCTCTGTCAGCGAGGCAGCTTCGTAAGGCAGCCGGCCTGAGACCAACTGATAGGTGACCACGCCGAGCGCATACAAGTCCGCGCGCGGGCCCGCCTCCTCGCCACGCGCTTGCTCGGGCGCCAGGTAGGCCGCTGTGCCAAGCACCGAGCCGACCTGGGTGATGCTCGACTGCTCGGTCGCCTTGGCGATGCCGAAGTCCGCCAGCTTGACCTCCCCGTCGCGTGAGCGCAACAGGTTGCCTGGCTTGACATCGCGGTGCACCACTCCGTGGCGGTGCGCATAGTGCAAGCCCTCGCACGCCTGTTCGATGATCGCGACCGCTTCGTCGACCTCGACCCACCCATCGTCGCGCAGGATCTCCGCGCAGGACTGCCCCTCGATGTACTCCATCACGATGAAGTACTGACCAGTGTGCTCGTCCTGGCCCGAGTCGAACACCTGCACGATGTTCGGGTGGATCAGACGCGCGGCGGCTTGGGCCTCGCGCTGGAAGCGCGAGACGAAAGTGGGATCCTCGGCGAGGTGCTCGGCCAGCAGCTTGACCGCCACACGGCGCTCCAAGCGCCGGTCGAAAGCGAGATGCACTTGGGACATGCCGCCGAAGCCGAGACGATCCTCGAGCTTGTAGCGTCCGGCGATCTCCAACCCGCTCATTGGCCGCCTCCCGGGCTTGCCCCGCCAACGCCGGCGCCGGAATTGTTTTCGCTTTCGACTTTCCCGTTGCCTTCGCCCTGGCCTTTGTCTTTGAGGCTTTCTTCGGCTTCCTGGGCTTCGGTTCCACCGCTTTCGCTCGGCGGCGTGGGTGTGGTCGGTGTGCTCGTGGTGCCGGTTGTCGTGGTCGGACTCGTCTGGGCGGGGGGTGTCGTTTCGGTGCTTGTCGAAGTGGTCGTGGTCGAAGTCGACGAGGTCTGCGTGCCCGCGGTCTTGGTTTCCGCCGATTGCTCGCACATCGCCAAGGCCTGTTTGCGCAAGTTTTCGATGCCCAGTTGCAGGCGTGCGTGCAGACCCCGGTCAACGGTCGTCGGGAGCTTCAGGAAATCCTGCTCGGTCTGGCCGAGCGCCGATTCGGTTTCAGCGCAGCTACCTTCGCCCGTTTCGGCCGCGTGGGCAACAGCTTCGAAGTCGCTCTGTAGCGGGCCCGCATTGGCGGAGGGGATCAAACCCTTACCCGATCCGCCACAAGAGACCAGCGCAGCTGCCGCTACGCCGAGCAAGGCCGCGACTAGCAGACGGATAAGGATTCGCATGTTCACTGGCTTCACTGACCGTACTCCAAGCGCTCGGCCAGAGAGTCTGGCAGGCGCGCCGCCCGGATTGCCGCGGCTGCGCCCGCAACATCGTAGGAAGTGCGCTTGTAGGAAACCACCTGACCATCCAGGTCCAGCAACATCCAGGCGGCACGTGGGTCGCCGTCGCGCGGCTGGCCGACGCTTCCCGGGTTCAAAAGCCACTCTCCAGTCGATATGTCCAGTTCGGTTCCCTCACGGCGGGGCTCACCGGTTGTTGCCTCGCCGGCATAGCGAACGAATGAGGAGGCGACGTGAGAATGGCCGATCAAGCACACCCGTCTGGTTTGGGCGTCGAGACAAAGCTCGGCGAGTAGTGCCGAGAGCACGTACTCCCAGATCGGGTCGCGCGGGCTGGCGTGGTAGAGGCCCATCCCGCTCTCCTCTCCCAGGGGGCTCAACTCGGACAGAAAAGACAGGTTTGCCCGCTTGATCGTTTCGCGCGTCCATTGGGCGGCTAGGCCGGCCCCTCGCGTGAACTCGTCCAAGGACAGCTCGCCGGCGACCGCGATGTCGTGATTTCCCGCCAAACACACCGCGACATGACGACGCACCAGCTCGACGCACGCGTCAGGGTCCGCGCCATAACCGACGATGTCTCCAAGGCACCAAAGCTCGCCGGCGTCGCTGTCTGCCACCGCCTCAAGCACGGCTTCGAAGGCCTGCAGGTTTGAGTGGATATCTGAGACGACCGCGACCTTCATCCCGCAGAGCCTTCGCCAAGCTGCCGCCTGCGCCTAGCGAGGCGCAGGAGTGTGCAAGCGAGCGGGAGCGCTCTCCTCACAGGCCCAACCTCGCGTCACTACTCGTCGGATTCCCCGGCCTCGGCGCCCCCGTACTCGGGCAGGTTCTTGATGCCCTCGCGCGTGCGCCACTTCGAGTAGTTGTCCTCCATCGCGTCGATCAGCTCGCGCATGAAGCGCGGAGAGAGGTTCACGCGCGAGACGACCACACCTGGGACCTCCTCGGACTCGACCTCATGGTCGACTCTCGCGAAAGTGACCGTGAACTCGTAGTCGGAGTGGCTCACGTTCGCGAAGTTCGCGTATACGCCCCCCATGATCTCTGGGGAGAGATGAATGTTTATGTGGCGCTCGGCGCCTGGATTCTCGTCGTTCACAAGGCTAGTATCGCAACACGGGCGGGGGACAGTGCGCGAGCGGTGCATAAGATCCTCGCCAATGAGCCCGATAACCACCGAGATGGGTCTGCGCGAGACCGTGCTGGCGATAGCTGCGGAAGTCTCCGAGGGGCACGCCGGCCGTCAGGCGATCACACTCGAGCGCCCGCCGCGAGCGGACTTCGGCGACTACTCGACCAACGCCGCGCTCCTGCTCGCGCCCGCGGCCGGCACTCCACCGCGTGAGCTGGCCCAACGCCTCGGTGAGACCTTGGCACAGCGGCTCGGGGAGCAGCTCGAGCGCTTCGAGGTTGCCGGACCCGGCTTTCTCAACTTGTTCTTGGCCGATGCTTGGCACCGGGCCGCGCTCGCCGCTGTACTCGCCGCAGGGGAGAGCTTCGCTCGCGCGGGGGCGCCCACGCCCGAGCGGATCATCGTGGAGTTCGTGTCGGCCAATCCGACCGGTCCGATGCACGTCGGGCACGCTCGCAACGCTGCCTACGGCGATGCTTTGGCGCGCGTGCTCGCTTTTCATGGACATCAGGTCGAGCGCGAGTTCTACGTAAACGACGCCGGCTCGCAGGTATTCAAGCTCGGCGAATCGCTCAGCGCGCTGGCGCTTGGGAAGGAGGTTCCCGAGGATGGCTATCGCGGAGAGTACGTGGGGCCGCTCGTGGCCGAAGTCGAGAGTGAGCTTGGAGAAGCCGGCCAGGCGGCTCAGCTCGACCCGGGCGAACTGGGCGCCGCGGCCGTACGGGTGATGGTCGGGCGGATGCAATCTTCCCTTGAGGCCTTTCGGGTTCAGAGCTTTGACCGCTGGGCGTATGAGAGCACTTTGCATGAGCCTCATCCACAGGCGACGGGAGGGGAGAGCAACCCGGTCAGTCCTGTTGAGCACGCACTGGTGCTGCTTGAGCAGAGCGGTCACACGTATCGCAGTGAGGGCGCCCTGTGGTTGAGAACGACCGACTACGGCGACGACAAGGATCGCGTGCTGGTTCGCTCGAGCGGCGAGCACACCTACTTCGCTTCCGACATCGCCTACCACCAGGACAAGCGCGAGCGCGGTTTCGACCGCCAGATCGACGTGTGGGGCGCCGACCATCACGGTTATGTCGCTCGCATGAAGGCCGCCTACGAGGCTTTGGGCGGCGATCCGGGGCACTTGGAGATGCTGATCATGCAACTGGTGCACCTGGTGCGCCGTGGCGAGCGCGCCCAGATGTCAAAGCGCGCGGGCGAGTTCGTCACCTTGGAGGACTTGCTCGGGGAGATCGGAGTGGACGCGGCGCGCTGGTTCTTGCTCTCGCGCTCGCACGACACCACGATCGACTTGGACCTCGACCTGGCCCGCGAGCAGTCCAACGAGAACCCCGTCTACTACGTCCAATATGCGCACGCGCGTATTGCCTCGATGCTGACCAAGGCCGGCGTGGAGCGCGTCGAGGCGGCTTTGCGCGCCGTGGGCGAAAGCGGCGAGCCGTTGGAGGCTCCCGAGCGGACCTTGATCAAGAAGCTACTCGCCTTCCCGGGCGAGGTACGCGAGTCGGCCACGCGCAGGGCGCCCCATCGGATCGCCGCGTACGCCTTGGAGTTGGCGCAGCAGTTCACCGCCTTCTATCGCGACTGCCGCGTGCTCGGTGCCCAGCCCGAGACGCTCGAATCGCAGCGGCTTGCCCTATGCGTGGCGTCCTTGAACACGATCGCCCGCGCCCTGGAGTTGCTGGGGGTGCAGGCGCCGACCGAGATGTAGTCAGTCGAAGCGCTTCAAATCAGCGTCCAGGCGCGCGGCGTCCCCGTCGCTCAGCTCCGGTGCGGGCGCAATGGCAGCATTCGCCCGTGAATGGCGACGCCAGCTCGGCAGGAGCAGTCCCAGCAACGCGAGCAGTGCCAAGACCACGGCGACAGGCACGAGATAGGCGGCCAAGTCAAAGCCTTTGGACTCCGGTAGACCGAGCACAGCGGGGCCATACTGTCCGACCAGCGCGTTCTTGACCTGGGCTTCGCTCCTGCCTTCGGCGATCAGGTGCCGAATCAGGGCCCGCTCACGGTCTGCCTGAGGCGATTCGGCGACATTCAAGGGAATCTTGCAAGTGACGCACATGACTTGGCGTTCGATCACGGGCAAGCTCGTTGTTGGGACAATGGCCCCGGCGCTCGTGGGCAGTGCGATTGCCGCAAAGCTCAGGGCGATCGTCAGGATCAGGACGGGCTTCTTCACGCGCTCTCCGCGAGCTTCACGGCGCGATTCAGCCAGGCTTCACTGACTTCCTGGCGCGAGATCGCCACGACATGACCGTAGCGGTCGATCACGAACGTCTCCGGGATCTCGCTGGTGCCGTAGGACCGCGCGAATTCGCCGCTGGTGTCGCGCAACATGGGGAACGTGAGCTTGTGCTGCTTGACGAATTGCAGCGAGTCCGAGGAGGCGTCCCTGAACGTCACACCGAGCACAGTCCCGTCGTGAGCAGCAAGCGAATGCTGCGCGCGCTCGAGGATCGGCGCCTCTTCCTGGCAGGGCAGACACCATGATGCCCAGAAGTTCAGGACGACGACCTTTCCCCGGTAGGAGGCGAGCGAGCGCTCGCCCGCTCCCGAGAGCAACGGCAGGTGGGTCGCGGCCGAGGGTGCAACCGGCCGCACTCCGTGCTCGATTGCGTCATCGAGTGTGCGGGTCGGCGATTGCGTGGAGATCCCATACACGAGCAGCCCGATCAAGGCGGCCCCGAGCAGGCCAATCGCGATAGGCATCAGGGGACGTTTGGACATCGACGGCCAAGCGTAGTGCGCACGCGCTCCGACGGCGTAATATCTGCCTGAGCGCGGTGGTAGCTCAGTTGGTAGAGCGCAAGCTTCCCAAGCTTGAGGTCGCGGGTTCGAAGCCCGTCCGCCGCTTGAGATTCTCGCGGCCCGCGCAGAGATGAGACCCAAGCGTGCGATAGCGTATTTCGACAATGGCTTCCCTGCACAAGCCCTCGTTGCCGGCGGTTGCGCGATGTATTTGAGCGCGGCTCTGCCCTCGCCCGCCGGTCCGGCCGAGGAGGGTGACGAGGTTCGTTCTCCGCCGGCCATCGCACTCGGGCGGACGGCACAGATCCTGCGCTTCAGCCAGCGCCAAATCGAGTTCGTGTTCAAGGCTCGGCGCGAATACGGCGAGGTCTTCCAGATGCAGGCAGGGATCGCCGGGGGGGCCGTTGTGAGCAGTCATCCCGATCACGCTCGCTCGCTGTTCACTGCCAAGCCCGAGCATGTGCCTTCGTTGACCGCGGAGTCGCCTCTGCGTCCGATCGTGGGGTCAGGCTCGGTGCTGACCGCCAACGGTCCGCGTCATTTGCGCCAGCGCAAATTGCTCTTGCCGCCGTTTCATGGCGACGCGATTGCCCGCTACAAGCAGATGATCGGCCACGCAACCGACCGCGAGCTCGAACGTTGGCCGATCGATCGACCGTTTGCGCTCGCTCCACGGATGCAGGCAATCACGCTCGACGTGATCATGTCCGGCATTTTCGGCATCGAGGAACGGCCCGCGCGCGGCACCGCCGAGCATCGTCTGCGGACAACGATCAAGCAACTGACCGCTTTGTCGACCTCCCCGCTCGCCAAGCTGGGCGAGCTGACGAACATGGGACGCGAGGAGCCCGTTGGATTGATGCGCTCCGGAATTGCGCTGCTGGATCGAGCCACATACCCGATCATCAGGGATCGCCGGCGCGCCGAGGACTTGGCCGATCGTCAAGACATCCTCTCGCTGTTGCTCACCGCCAGGACCGAGGACGGTGAGCTTCTCTCAGACAGGGAGCTGCGCGACGAGTTGCTCACACTCGTGCTTGCGGGTTTTGAGACAACTGCGAACTCGCTTGCCTGGACCTGGGAGCGGCTGGTACGCACACCCGCGGCCTACGAGCGGTTGCGGATCGCGGTGCGCTCCGGCGAGCAGGCGGCCGAGAACGTGGAGGCGGCGATCGTCGAGGGTATGCGCTGCCGTCCTGTGATCCCTATCGTCGGGCGTCGCGTCACGGTGCCCTGGCGGCTCGGCGACTACGTCTTGCCCGCCGGATCGGCGATCAGCATCAGCATCCTGCTGGTCCACCACCGCGATGACATCTACCCCGATCCGTTCGCGTTTTGTCCTGAGCGATGGCTCAACCGTAAGCCCGGAACTTACGAGTGGCTGCCCTTCGGAGGCGGCACGCGTCGCTGCCTCGGCGCGGCGCTGGCGATGGCTGAGCAGCAGATTGTGCTTGCGGCGATCGCTCAGCGCCTGGAACTCGAAGCCGACAGGCCCGAGCCCGAGCATGCGCAGCATCGCAACGTCACCATGATCCCGGCGCGCGGCGCCCGCGTCGTCGTACGCGGACGTGCGTAGCAGACGAGTAGTCTGCACCAAGCGATCCGCTACCCGCAGTGCGACTTCGAGGAGGATGACTGTGCCGTCCAAGGACCAGACAGCCGATCAGCGCACGGACGAGGGCCCGCCGGACCTACGGGGAAGGCGTATCGCGAAGCTTGAGAGCGAGTACGGCAACCGCTACCGGCTCGAGCCGCCGCCCGACGACAAGCTGCCCAAGGGCGGCATGCCGGCCGAGGATGCGCTTGGGCTGGTGAGCGAAGAGGTGTTGCTCGATGGGATCCCGATGCGCAACTTGGCGACCTTCGTAACAACCTGGATGGAGCCAGAGGCCGAGCACCTGATTGCCGGGTCGCTTCACACCAATTTCATTGACCACGCCGAGTACCCGCAGACCGCCGAGATCGAGCAGCGCTGCATCCGCATGCTCGCCAACCTCTTCAACGCGCCGGGCGAGACGACCGGGGCGCGTACGCAGGGCTCCTCCGAGGCGATCATGCTCGGCGCTTTGTCACTGAAGTGGAAGTGGCGCGATCGCCGCCAGGCGCAGGGCAAGCCAATCGATAGACCCAACCTCGTCTTCGGCGGCGACGTGCACGTCGTTTGGGAGAAGTTCTGTCGCTACTTCGATGTCGAACCGCGCATCGTGCCGCTCGCGCGCGACAAGTACACGATCGGCGCAGAGGACGTGGAGCCACACATCGACGAGAACACGATCGGTGTCGCGGCGGTACTCGGGACCACGTTTACCGGGCACTCCGACGATATAACCGGGATCAACGATTACCTCATCCAACTCAAGCTGGAGAAGGGCGTCGATGTTCCGTTGCACATCGACGCGGCTAGTGGCGGCTTTGTGTGGCCATTCCTCTATCCCCACACCGAGTGGGACTTCCGCCTCGAGCAGGTTCGCTCGATCAACGTCTCAGGCCACAAGTTCGGCCTGGTCTACCCCGGCATTGGTTGGCTCGTGTTCAGAGAAAAGAGCGACCTTCCCGACGACCTTGTCTTCTACGAGAACTATCTCGGCAAACGCGACGCGACGTTCACGCTCAACTTCTCGACTGGCTCGGCGATGGTGCTCGCGCAGTACTACAACTTCGTGCGCTATGGCCACGAAGGTTACCGCTACATCATGGAGACGATGCAGTACAACGCGCGCCTGCTCGCCAAGGAGATAGTCGACTGCGGCGAGTTCGCCCTGATCGGCTCAGAGCAGGACGAGCAGCTGCCGCTCGTCGCTTTCCAACTGGAAGGCGAGCACAACTACGACGAGTTCGACGTCGCCGCCCAACTGGCTGCCGAGCGAGGCTGGATGGTTCCCGCCTACACCTTGCCGCCAAACGCCGAGCACATCAAGATCATGCGAGCCTTGGTCAAGCAGACACTCGGGCACTCCCTCGTGGCCACGCTCGGCAACGACATCGTGGAAGCGTGTGCGACCTTGGAGAAGAAGGGTCACCTGCACGAGTCCGACCGCAAGCGGGTAAAGACGAAAACCGGATATTGAGGGTCTAGCCGAGTTGAGCGCGGACGCTCGGCCGGCGAATCCCGCGATGGCGACAGGATTCCAACCGCTTCCCTCGAATATGTGACAGGTGTCACAAGGCACCCTAACGGAAGGAGTGCATATGCGAGGAGTAGGTAGTGCGTTGTTCGCGGGCATCCTCTTGCTGATCGCGGGCACGCTCAACATCATCTACGGCATCGCTGCCGTCGGGAACGCGAGCTTCTTCGTCAACGACAACCGCTACGTGTTTGCGAGCCTCCACACGTGGGGCTGGATCACGATCATCCTAGGCATCATTCAGTTGACCGCCGGTCTGTCCTTGTTCGGCGGCGGCGCCTACGGTCGCGTGGTTGGGATCGTTGCCGCCACCATCGGAGCCGTCGGGGCTTTGCTTTCGATCGGCGGGGCCTATCCCTTCTGGTCGCTGGGCATCTTTGCCATCTGCCTGATCGTCATCCACGGGCTGGCGGTTCTGGGCGAGCCGAAGACCGCGTAGCTTCTTAGGTCAAGATGCATCGGACCGGCCGGCGCGCCGCTCGGCGCGCCGGCCTCAGGTCCACTCCGCTCGCGGCTCCCAGCGGCGCGATTGCGCTGGTCGGACGACTGCTCTCGCTTGAACCGAGCGCTCTAGGCGTGGGCCGCGATGAGTTTTCAGGCGTGGCACAGTCCTATGGGTAAGACCTACTACCCAGGAGGACAGGATGAGCGAGACTTCGACCAAGACCCACATCACCCAAGTCGGGACGGTGATGGTCCCAGTTAGCGACCAAGACCGCGCGCTCGACTTCTATGTTGGCCAGCTCGGTCTGGAGAAGAGTGCCGACATCCCGTTCGGCAAGGGAGATCGCTGGGTTGAAGTAACTCCCCAAGGTGGGCAGACCTCGTTGGCGCTCGTGCTCCCGCAGGAGGGAGAAGAAGTTGGGATCTCCACTCGTGTTGCCTTTACCAGCGAGGATGTCGACGCCGATCATGCCGACCTGCGCGCGCGGGGGGTGGATGTCGACGAGGAGGTCATGCGGATGGGAGACCCGGTGCCGCCGATGTTCTTCTTCCGTGACCAAGACGGTAACCGTCTGCTGATTGTCCAGCGCGGCTGAAAGTCAGCCATGAAGGCCGTCGCGACACGGCTCGCGACGGCACTTGCAGTCTGTCGAGCATTTGGAGTCATCGCTCGTGCAGTGCCTTGCCCGAACATAACGACGAGAGGATCGTGATGGGAAGAATTGTGGTGACGGAGTTCGTCTCGCTGGACGGTGTCATGGAGGACCCCGGCGGGGCCGAGGACTTCAAGCACGGGGGTTGGACATTCAAGTTCGCCCGCGGGGAGGAGGGCGACAAGTTCAAGGTCGACGAGCTCACGCGTGCGGAGGCCCAACTGCTCGGACGGGCCACATACGAAGGTTTCGCCGCTGCGTGGCCTGCGATGGAGGGACCGTTCGCCGACAAGTTCAATTCGATGCCCAAGTATGTGGTCTCCACGACGCTGCAGAGTCCCGAGTGGAACAACTCGACCGTGCTCGCGGGCGAGATGTCAGAGGAGGTCGCTCAGCTGAGGGAGCGACTCGAGGGCGACATCCTCGTCGCAGGCAGCGCCCAACTCGTGCAAGGCCTGCTGGAGCACGATCTCATCGACGAACTGCGCCTGATGGTGTTCCCCGTCGTCCTCGGCGAAGGCAAGCGCCTGTTCGGCGCGACAAGCGACTCCAAGCGCATGCAACTCACCGATTCAACGGTGGTCGGGGACGGCATCGCCGCGCTCGTCTACACCGCCATTCCCTAAGGGTCGGCTGCTGACAAGCCTGGCCCTCCGCATCGGCGCCCCACTGGAGCACTCGGCTTTGCCGGCGCTCTGTGGGCGCCTGGGCGCGCTCTTGCATGAAGGAGACGTGGACGTCGCCATCTTCGATGTTGGCGAGTCCGATGCCGACGCCATCACACTCGACGCGCTCGCCCGCCTGGGGCTGGTCGCGCGCCGCCACGGCTGTACGGTGAGGCTACGGTGCGCCTCTCCGGAGCTACTCGATCTGATCGCCTTCGCGGGGCTGGCGGACATCCTCCCGAGCGAGCCGAGGCGGCAGGCCGAAGAGAGGGAATAGCCGCTCTGTGCTCAGGAAGAACGTGAATTCGCCGATCCCTCCCTGGGAGGGCTCGATCACCTGCAACGCCCACGGCTCATAGCCGGAGCCATCCGCGCTGGGCTTGTACTGGCCGAAGGCCACCGATCCGCTCGGGGTGACGGTGGGTACGAGCTTCGATCCCCTACACCCGATACCCGGGCCAAACCACCAAGCCAAGATATCCTCGCGCCCGCTCAACCACATGTCATACGGAGGCATCGACTGACGAGCGTCCTCCTGAATGAGGGTCGTAAGCGAATCGAGGTCGTACGCCTCGAACGCCGCCACGTAGCGAGCCAACAGCTGCTCCTGTGCAGCATCCATACCCTCACTTAGGGCGTGCTCGGAGCCCGCGTCGCTCGCCTGCAAGGTTGCGCGGGCGCGCTGCAAGGCGCTGTTGATCGCCGCCGCGCTCGTGTCGAGCAGCTCGGCGACCTCCTTCGCCTGCCAGTGCATCACCTCGCACAGCAGCAGGGCCGCGCGCTGACGAGGTGCCAAGCGCTGCAGCGCGGCTACGAACGCCAAGCGCACCGTCTCGCGCTCGATTGCGGCCTGCTCCGGGTCGTCGCTGGAGGGCAGCATGTTCGCGGGGATCGGCTCGATCCAAGTCACCTCCGCCAACGTGTTCAGGTTGCTCTCCTCCGGCGTCTGCGCACTGCCCAAATCCATCGGGCGGGCGCGTCGGGCGCGACCGGCGGTCATGTCGAAGCAGACGTTCGTCGCGATTCTGTACAGCCACGAACGCAGCCCTGAGCGACCTTCAAAGCGCGCGTATCCCCGCCAGGCCCGCAGCATCGTCTCCTGCACCGCGTCCTCGGCCTCGAAAGGGGAGCCCAGCATCCGGTAGCAGTAGCCGGTCAGCTCGCGGCGATAGCGCTCCAGCTCCTGCTCGAGTTGATCGGGCGCAACGGTCGAGGTGGGCTCTGCCACGGCGACCATGTTAGGCGACGACGCGTCCTGCCTCCGTTTAGGAGAGAATCCGCGCAATGCACGTAACCGCCAAGGCCGATTACGCCGTTCGCGCCGTCGTAGAGCTGGCCGGCTCCAGCCAAGAAGCACCCCGCAAGGTCGATCAACTCGCCCAAGCGCAACAGATCCCGCTCTCGTTCCTGGAGAACATCCTCACCCAACTTCGCTCCTCCGGCTTGGTTCGCTCCCAGCGCGGGCCCGAGGGCGGCTACTGGCTGGCCCAGCCGGCCGAGGAGATCAACCTCGCCCAGGTGATCCGAGCCGTCGACGGGCCCTTGGTCGGCGTACGCGGGCAGCGCCCCGAGGAGGTCGAGTACATCGGCTCGGCCGAGTGTCTACAGCAGGTATGGCTGGCTCTGCGGGCCAACCTGCGCAAGGTCTTGGAGCATGTCACGGTTGCCGACGTCGCCTCTGGCAAACTTCCCAAGGAGATCGTTTCCCTGACAAAGCAAGAGGAAGCCTGGGAAACCCGCTAGCGGGCCGCTGGGCGGCGCGAGGCGGTGTCCTCGGTCGCTCATGTGCGGAGCACATTTCGCTCCCTGCGTCCTTGCCTCGCTTGCCCAGCGGCCCGCTAGGCGCTGAAGGGTTTAAGCGTGGTCAGGCGAAAACGCGCGGCGGAGGTAGCCGGGCGGCCAGGATCTGGCCCTCGGTCAACTCCAGCTGGGCGGCTGTCTCGCGTGTGACTTGGGCCCATACGTCGCGGCCATCGGGCAAGGTCAGCTCGACGCGCACCTCGAAACCGAGGTGCACCACGCGGCGCACGAGCGCCTCAACGGTTCCCTCTGAGTAGAGGTCTTGGCCGCCCTCCAGGATTTGGATGTCGTGGGGGCGCAAGAGTGCGTTGCCCAGGCGGTTGACCGGTCCGATGAACGACATCACGAACTCGTTGTTCGGGTGCTCATACAATTCGTGAGGAGTGCCCGTCTGCTCGACGCGTCCTCCGTTCATGACCACGATCTGGCCCGCCACGTCCATCGCCTCCTCCTGGTCGTGAGTCACGAAGATCGTGGTCACGTGGATCTCCTCGTGCAATCGCCTCAACCACTCGCGTAGCTCGCCTCTCACCTGTACGTCGAGCGCTCCGAACGGCTCGTCCAGCAGCAGCACCTCTGGACGCGGCGCCAGCGCACGCGCCAAGGCCATGCGCTGAAGCTGGCCGCCCGACAGCTGGGAGGGATAGCGCTTGGCCAAACCGTCCAAGCGCACCAACCCAAGCAATTCCTCAACGCGCTCCTTCACTTCGCTCTTGGGGGCACGGCGCACAGTGAGGCCGAAGGCGACGTTGTCATAGACGGTCATGTGCTTGAAGGGGGCATAGTGCTGGAAGACGAAGCCCACCCCTCTGGTGCGCGCCGGCGCGTGCGTGAGGTCCTGACCTCCTATGGACACGCTGCCTTCATCCGGTGTCTCAAGGCCCGCGATGATGCGCAGCAAAGTCGACTTGCCGCCGCCGCTCGGGCCGAGCAGGGCCATTAGCGCGCCGTCTTGCACCGTCACGTCCACATCGTCGAGCGCGACGAACTCGCCGAAGCGCTTGGTCACTTTGTTGACTTCGATCGCCATCAAACCACCTTGTCTCGATGTGTCCGTCTTGCAAGCAGGTTCATCCCAAGCAAGGTCGCAAAAGCCAGCAGCGCGAGCACGACTGCCGCCGCATAGGCGCCTGTCGTGTCGAAGTTCTCGAAGCGGTCCTGCACGTACAGAGGCAGCGTCTGGGTTTGTCCCTCCAAGCGCCCGCTCACGATGCTCACCGCCCCAAACTCGCCGAGCGCCCGGGCTGTGGTGAGCACGACTCCGTAAACGACGCCCCACCTGATTGCAGGCAGGGTGACCTTGCGGAAGGTCTGCCATGCATTCGCGCCAAGTGTCGCCGCGGCCTGCTCGGCGTCTGTCCCGAGCTCGTGCAGGACCGGCACAGTCTCGCGCGCGACGAACGGCAGTGACACGAAGGCAGTGGCGAGCACCATCCCGGGAATCGAGAAGATCACCTCGATGCCGTGGGCGCTCAGCCAGTTCCCGAACCAGCCGGTACGCCCATACAGGAGAACGAGCGAGAGGCCCACCACCACGGGAGAGATGGCGAAGGGGAGGTCCAAGATCAAGCCGAGCAACCATTTGCCGCGAAAGCGCCCCCGCTCGATCAAGAGTGCAATCCCGATACCGAACACGGTGTTCAAAGGCACCACGATCGCCACCAGCTCGACAGACAGCCAAAATGCGTGCATCGCGTTGGGCTGAGTCACCGCGTTCCAGACAGGCGCCAGGCCGTGTTCGAAAGTCCTGTAGAAGATCATCGCCACGGGCGCGCCCAACAGTGCGAGTAGGTAGCCCAGCGCCACGAAGCGCAGGCCCAGCCGTCTGGCGGTCTTGGCCGCCTCGCTGTCGTGATTCCGTGCGCGCCCGGGCTCGCTCGAACGAGCGCGGACGGCCGATCGACCGATTACGGCTGTCTCACCTGTCGACATCGTTCGCCTTCAATGGTGGCGGAGGGGTCTTAGAGCACATGGCGCGAACTCCTGCGCGAAAGCCAAGTCATCCCGCCGAGCACTATCAGCGCGCACACAAGCAGCACGACCGACACCGATGCCGCGGCCGACACGTTGTCGTTCTCGACCTGGTTGAAGATGTAGACCGAGCCCACTTCGGTCTTGAAAGGCAGGTTGCCCGAGATCAGCACGACCGATCCGAACTCGCCGAGCGCGCGCGCAAAGGAGAGCGCCGCTCCCGAGAGAATGGCAGGGGTAAGGTTGGGCAGGACGATCCGTCTGAACACCGTCAATCCGCCAGCCCCCAAAGAGCTTGCCGCTTCCTCCATCGAACCGTCCAACTCCAGCAGGACCGGTTGCACCGAGCGCACCACGAACGGCAATGTCACGAACAGCAGCGCCAACCCTACGGCTGCCCTGGTGAAAGTGATGTCGATCCCAGTTGGGCCCCCCTTGCCATAGAGGGCAAGCAGGACCACGCCCGCGACGATCGTCGGGAGGGCGAAGGGCAGATCGATCAGGGCGTTGACCACACCCTTACCCGGAAACTCGTCGCGCACGAGCACCCACGCGATCAAAGTGCCGAACAGAGCGTTGATCGCGACCACGATCGCCGAGACAATCAGGGTCAGCTTCAGCGCGGCTACGGCCTCCGGGCTCGAGACCGCGTGCCAGAAAGCGGTCGTCCCGCCCTTGGTGGCGCTGTCGAGCAGGGCTGCAATGGGCAGCAGGACGAGCACCGACAGGTACACACCGAGAAGCCCCGCGCCAAGCGCCGTACCGGCGCGTCCGCGCAAGCGTCCGCGTCCGATTCCGTCGGGGCCATCCTGGCCAGATCGACCCTGTGAGCGCCGGCCGAACGACAGCCGGCGCCGGCCCTGCCCGCCGACGGCGGACGGGGCGAGCGCTTGCGATGCCGGCTCAGGGCTCATTTGCTGGTGGACACTCCCAGCGATTCCTCGATCTTGGTGACGATCCCGGCGGTGCCTTCGGTTTCGAAGAATTCCTTGTCCACCTTGCTCCAACCGCCAAGATCGTCGATCGTGAACAGTCCGGTGGGGGTCGGGAACTCACCGGGCTTGGCCACGCCTTCGATTACCGGCCTGTAGCCATTTTCCGCCCAGATCTTCTGGCCGGCAGGGGAGAGCAGATAGTTGACGAACTTCTGCGCCTCGGCCGTGTTCCCGTTGTTGACGATCGCGATCGGGTTCTGGATCAGGATCGTGTACTTGGGGATCACATATTCGATCGGCGAGCCCTTCTTCTGATCGGAGATGGCCTCGTCCTCGTAGTCGATCAGGGCATCGCCGCGCCCGGCAAGGAACGTTTGCAAGGCGTTGCGCGCAGAGCTGTCTTGGCTGACCACGTTGTGAAACAGCTGCTTCAGATAGGCCTCTGCTTCTGCGGGGGTCTTGCCTTCCTTGATCTGGGCCCCATAGGCGGCCATGATGTTCCAGCGCGCGCTGCCCGAGGTGAACGGGTTGGGGGTCACTACGCCCACGCCTGGCTTGACGAGGTCGCTCCAGCTGGTGATGTGCTTCGGGTTGCCCTTGCGCACGATGATGACCGCGACCGAGTTGGTCACGAAACCGTGCGTAGCGTTCTGGTTCCAGTTGGAGGAAACAAGGCCCGCCTTCACCAAACGCGTCACGTCCGGTTCCAGGGAGAAGTTCACGACATCCGCTTTCAGCCCGGCAGCAACCGCCCTGCTTTGGTCTCCCGAGGGACCGTAAGACTGGTTGAACTTGATCCCCTTGCCTTCGCTTGTGGCTGTGAACGCTGGAATCAGGTCGGCGTATGCACCCTGCGGCGTAGAATAGGCGACGAGCGTGAGTTCCTTACTGGTGCTTGAGGAGCCGCACGCGGCCACTCCGAGCAAGGCGCCGAGCACGGCGAGGGTGGACAGGACAGCTGACGGTGTGCGTTTGCGCATAGCCACTTTCTGCATCGGAGACATGAACGATGAGCCCCGAGTCTAACACCGCAAATCCATATCGGGATTAGCGATTTAGTCTGTGGCTCAGGGATCGCGGTGCGCGCCCACCGAGGCGAGCACCGCGTCGATGCAGGCGCGCTGCACGCGCTGTGCGTCGATCGCGAACGGCTCGGGGATACCGCCGCCGGTTGTGCGCACGCCGACACCGATGCGCGCAAGTTGCATCGTGCCGAGTGTCTGGGCATACAGCTGGTTGGCCGTGAAGTCGGGATCCTCGACCTCGAAAACATTCTGGGCGGCGCCCTCGGCGAGGATCTTCGACAGCTTTCCCAGACAGGACGCCATGTTCTGGCCGAGGCGGATCCAGGTGGCGTCGGAGATCGTCTCGCGCAACTCCTCGCCTGAGCGGCGCATCAAGGACAGGCCACAATCCAGGAAGGCTGGGTGCTCGAGGCAGAAGTCGGTGTAGCGCACCCAGCCCTCCTCCAGGCGTGCCACCGGATCGAGCTCCAGCGGCACGTTCTCCAACTGCTGGGCCAAGTCGGCCAGATAACTGGAGAGGGTCAACACATACAGCTCCTCCTTGGAAGAGAAGTGTCTGTAGATGAGGGCCTTGTTGATCCCAACAGCGCGCGCGATGCTCTCGATCGGAGCGTCCTGAAGGCCACGTTCGTCAAACAGCAGGCGTGTAGCCGCGATGATCTCGCGCTCGCGCTCCCGTCGACGAGAGGCACGGCTCGGCGGGGACTCTTGATAGCTGGGTGCGCTGGCCATCTTTCCCGACTATATCGCGAATGTAAACGCTGTTCAATCTCGTATTTGACAACCGTTTACGCTTTGCTAGCATGAAGATGTCGAGCTGTGGCCCGTCCGTCGTTGTTCGACCCCGGCGTCCGCTTTCGCTTAGCGTCACGGCCGGGTGGAGGCGCTCCAGCCGGTCGGCCGGAGCGCCACACAATCGTTTGATTTCAGACGCACCACGTCACCGAGCCAGCAAAGGAGCTTTCGTCCCATGTCAGCAACCGACGTAACCGCCAGCGAGGCGACCGAGGCCGCCGAGGCCGCTGTCGAGGCGATCACGAGCTCGGCCGGCAAAGACGTGGCCTTCTCGATGGCTTTGAGCCAAGACCAGAAGGACATACGCGACTGGGTTCATGGCTTCGCCGCTGATGTGATGCGCCCGGCGGCGCACGAGTGGGACGAGAAGGAGAAGACCCCTTGGCCGATCATCGAAGAGGCGGCCAAGATCGGCCTCTATGGCTTCGAGGGCTTGGCCCAGTTCTTCGCCGATCCCACGGGCCTGACCTTGCCGATCGTCAACGAGGAGCTGTTCTGGGGCGACGCCGGCATGGGCATGGCAATCATGGGCACATCGCTCGCCGTAGCCGCGATCTTTGGACAGGGTACCGGCGAGCAAATCGGCGAGTGGATTCCGCGCTGCTTCGGCACCCCTGAGGACATCAAGGTGGCCGCGTTCTGCTCCTCCGAGCCCAATGCCGGCTCTGACGTGAGCGCTGTGCGCACCAACGCCAAGTACGACGAGGCCACCAAAGAGTGGGTGCTCAACGGCCAGAAGGCATGGGCAACCAACGGCGGCATCTCCGATGTCCACGTCGTGATAGCCACCGTCGATCGGGAGCTGGGCTCGCGCGGCCATGCGGCCTTCGTTGTGCCGATGAGCGAAGCCAAGGGGATCTCTGAAGGCGCGAAGGTCTCAAAGCACGGCCTGCGCGCCTCGCACACCGCCGACGTCTACCTCGACGACTGTCGCATCCCCGAGAATTACGTGCTCGGCGGCAAGGAGAAGCTTGACGAGCGTCTTGCTCGCGCGAAGGAGGGCAAGAAGAACAAGTCGAACGCTTCGATGGCCACTTTCGAGGCTTCCCGTCCCACGGTTGGCTCGCAAGCTCTGGGCATCGCCAGGGCGGCCTACGAGTACTCGCTGGACTACGCCAAGGAGCGCGAACAGTTCGGCAAGAAGATCATCGAGAACCAGTCCATCGCCTTCACTTTGGCACGCATGAAGATGGAGATCGACGCCGCCCGTCTGCTCGTATGGCGCGCTTCCTGGATGGGTCGCAACCAGGTGCCCTTCGAGAACGCGGAGGGCTCGATGTCGAAGCTCAAGTCCGGCGAGGTTGCCGTGTGGGTAACCGAGCGCGCGATCCAGATCCTCGGCGGCAACGGGTACACGCGTGAGTTCCCGGTCGAGCGCTTCCACCGCGACGCCAAGATCTACGACATCTTTGAGGGCACAGCCGAGATCCAGCAGCTCGTCATCTCCCGCGCGATCTCGGGAATGCACATCAAGTAGAGCGCCGGCCCCGCGTGCCGGCCACGCGGGGCCGAACGTCAGGCCGGGGTATAGGCGAGCACGAGCGCCTTGGCTGCGCTTTGGACGGTTTCATAGACATGCGGCACGTCCGCGGGAAATGACGCGTAGTCGCCTGCATTCAGCTCGCTGATGCGCTCGACTGGTCCGAGGATCATCTTGCCTTGTAGGACCAGTACGTGCGAGCGCGATCCAGGGCCGCGCGGATCGCCCTTGTGCGCGTAGCCGGCCGGCAGGCTCAATTCGAACAGCTCGGCGTGCCCGTCGGGGGCGATTGCCTCGAGTACACGCAAGCTGATTCGGTCCGCGGTTTGGGGACTGTCGACCGCGCGTACGACCCTCATCTCGTTGGCGGCCGCGGGTTCGAGCAGCTCGCCTATGGGTACGCGCAATGCGGTCGCGAGAGCAGTGAGGGTGTCGATCGTGGGATTGGCGCTGCCTCTTTCGATGCCCGACAACGTGGCCTTGCTCATCGAGGTAGCGCGCGCCAGTTCGGACAGTGACAGGCGGCGTGCGACTCGCAGGCGGCGAAGATTGCCCGCCAGATGAGAACGCACCGTGTCACTTGTTGCCCGATGTATCATAATGAACGCTTCGTTCATTATACTGTCTACAAGAATGGAGGTCCAAATGGCGCAAGCGACGTTCTATTTCGACCTTGGATCACCGTTTGCGTATCTAGCGGCCGAGCGTATGCACGAGGTCATACCCGCGCCGATCACCTGGCAGCCGGTCTCGCTAGGCGCCTTGTTCAAGCTGACCGGCCGCTCCTCGTGGGCGCTCGGGGAGCCGCAGGCACGGCAGGCCGGCATGATCGAGGTGGAGCGTCGTGCACATCTGTACGGGCTGGCGCCGATGCGCTGGCCAGACCCGTGGCCGGACAACTATCTGATGGCGATGCGCGCCGCCACCTTCGCCTATCGTGTTGGGCGCGGCCGCGAGTTCACGATCTCCGCTTTTCGACACGCATTCCACGAGGGCGCCGATCTCAGTATCCCCGTCAACGTCCTCCGAGCGGCCGCCGACGCCGGGCTTGACCCGGGGGAGACGGAGGCGGCCGCACAGGACCCTTTGATCAAGCTTGCCTTGCGCGAAGCCACAGATGCCGCACACGCCCTTGGCGTGTTTGGGGTGCCAACGGTCGCCGTCGAAGGGGAGCTTTTCTGGGGCGACGATCGACTCGTCGACGCCGCGCACCGCCTCGAACAGGCCGCGAGCTGACCGCGAAGTCAGGGTTTCTACCAGGCTTGTGTGGTACCGCAGTGCGGGCACCGCACGCTGGTCGAGACCGGTGCGATGAAGAAGAAGCCGCACGAGCACGGGTAGCAGGCTTCATCGACCGGCCCACCGGCGTCCCGGTTGCGCCGGACCGCGATGTCGCTTGCCGTGGCGGGAGAAGACGCCTGCTCCTGTTGACGCCAGGCTGTCAGTGGGTGTAGAAGGCTTGCTCTCATCGATCTCTATCTCTTATGACTCGCCCGATGCCCAAAGGTTTCGGTGTCAAGCCGATATTTCCTGGCCGACTGACCAGCGCTGACATGCCGCTGCTGGGACTGACGCCCGTGCGCTTCTGTGATAATCAGCGCCGATGAACCCCGCCCGCAAGCGAACGGTGCGGTTGGTGGTGGCCCTGAGCGCGGCCGTGATCCTGGCGAGCGCCCTGATCTACACCAGCTTCAGCGCCGCCAGCCCGACCGTCACGCCGAGTCAGCTCGTGCACGAAGCAGTGCCGGGACACGCCTATCAGCTCACAGGCAAGGTCAAGCCCGGCTCCGTGCGCCACGAAGAGCAGACGCTCTACTTCAGCATTCAGGACCGCACCGGTGAAGTCTCGGTTCCGCTCAGCTACACCGGCGAGGTGCCCGGCCCCTTCCGCGAAGGACGCGAGGTGATCGTGACCGTCGAAAAGAAAGGGACACGGTACGTGGGCCAGCAGGACTCCTTGATTACCAAGTGCCCCTCCAAGTACAAGGAAACGCCGAGCAAGACGACGAGCTCCTGATGGCCCTGCTTGGCGGCGCATGCTTGGTCTTGGCGCTTGGCGTGTGCGTGTACGGGATCTGCGCCTCGATCTATGGCGTGCGGGCCCACCGGCCCGAGTTCTCGGAGTCTGGACGACGCTCCGTATACGCCTTGGCGGGCATTCTCACCGTTGCCTTCCTGGTGCTCGAGCTGGCGTTCCTGCGCAACGATTTCAGCTTCAACACGGTCGCCGACACCTCCAGCACGACGACGCCGACCTTCTACAGGGCGGCGGCGGTGTGGTCCTCCCAGGAAGGCTCTCTGCTGCTGTGGGCATGGCTGCTGTCGCTGTGGTCGAGCCTCGTTCTGTTCTTGACGCGTAAGCGGATGCGCGATGTGAGCGCCTACGCCACGGCGATCCTGCTCGGCTTCGGCGGTTTCTTCATCTCCTTGATGATCTTCTATGCCACGCCCTTCGCCACCACCAACCCGGCGCCCGCCAACGGCGTAGGACTCGATCCGCTCCTGCGCCACCCGAGCATGATGATCCACCCGCCGATGCTCTATTCGGGCTACACCTTGTGCATCGTGCCGCTCGCTTTTGGCATGGGAGCGCTACTCGCGCGCAAAGTCGACGCCGAGTGGATCCGGGCCACGCGCCGCTTCGCGTTCGCCGCCTGGCTATTCCTTGGTATCGGCATCATGCTCGGCGCGCGCTGGTCCTACTCAGAGCTTGGCTGGGGTGGCTACTGGGGCTGGGACGCGGTGGAGAATGCCTCTCTGATGCCTTGGCTCACAGGGACCGCCTTTCTGCACTCTTTGATGATCCAAGAGAAGCGGGGGATGCTCAAGGTGTGGAACGTGTCCTTGGTGCTGGCCACGGGCACGCTGGCGATCATGGGCACGTTTCTGGTGCGCAGCGGTGTCCTCAGCTCGATCCACGCTTTCGGGGGTGCCACCCTTGGAGTGCCTTTCGTCGTCTTGATCGGTGTCCTCATCATCGGGTCGATCTATCTGGTCAGCTCACGTCGTGAGATGTTGCGCAGCGAGCACCGTTTGGACTCCCTGCTCTCGCGCGAGTCGGTCTTCCTCGCCAACAACGTGGTCCTCGTGGGGCTCTGCTTCGTGATCTTCTGGGGCACCTACTTCCCGCTCATCTCCGAAGCGCTCACCGGCCATGAGTCTTCGGTCGGCCCACCTTGGTTCGACCGCTATACGGTGCCGCTCGCTCTGATCCTGGTGTTGCTGAGCGGGATCGGTCCTGTCATCGCGTGGCGCAGGGCGACTTTGGCCAATGCACGTCGCAACTTCATGGTCCCCGTACTGGCGGCCCTGATCACTTTGACGGTGCTGCTCATCGCGGGTCTCAGCACCGGCAAACCGTTCGCGATCGCGATGTTCTGTTGTGCGGCCTTTGTCGTGGGCAGCGTCGGCCAGGAGTACTGGCGCGGCGTGCGAGTGCGCAGGGCGATCGCCGGCGAGCCGGCGCCGACCGCGCTCGTGGCTCTGGTCAAGCGCAATCGTAGGCGCTACGGCGGTTATGTCGTCCATATCGGGATCGCGGTCCTGTTTGTGGGCGTCGCCGCCTCCTCCTCGTTTCAGCACGTCTCCGAGCTGAGTCTTTCGCCGGGCCAGTCGACCAAGGTAGGCGCCTACAAGGTCGGCTATGTGCGCCCGACCGCCACGATCACCTCCCAGTCCGACACGGCCCACACCGGCGCCACGATGAGCCTCGGCGCCGTGCTCGACGTGAGCAAGGGGGGCAAGCATGTCGCGACGCTCTTGCCAAGCGAGGGCTTCTATGACTCAGGCGACCCGAGCGAAGGCTCGGTCAGTCATCTGATTGGCGGCCAAGCGGTCAGCCATGTGAGCATGAACTCAGGAGTGACGCGCGATGTGTGGAGTGCGATTGCGCCCGACATCAGCACTCCGCGTCTGCAACGGATCATGACGATCGCCAACAGAACGATCCCCTATATACGTCCCGACGAGGGCATGATCGCCCTGGCGGTGCTCGAGCGCGAATACCTGAAGGCGCCGCCGCCGGCCCAGTTCAAGCTGATCGTCTCGCCCTTGGTCCTGTGGATCTGGATCGGCGGCGCCATTGTCTTGGGCGGCAGTTTGATCGCGTTGTGGCCCGCGCCGAGCGCGGTCCGTCAGCGCGTGAGGGTGCGCGCCGGTAGCCGAGCCGCCCGGGATCTGGCCCGCGCCTGAGCGGCGGATGAGCGCCCTGGTCGCTGTTCTTACGCTTGTTCTGCTCGCCGCGGTGATCGCGGTCGTGAGCAGGCCTCTATTTACGGTACGCGCTCCGCTCGAACCAAGCGAGTCGGGAGATTTGCCGGCGCCCGCGCGAACGGAGCTGGAGGTGGCACGAGAGGCGAAGTACCGCGAGATCCGGGACACCGAGCTCGACTTTCGCACAGGCAAGCTCTCCAACGAGGACTACGAGGCCGTCAACGGCGCCCTGCGCGCCGAGGCGGTGAACATCCTCGACCAGCTGGATGCGCTAGACGACGAGCGTGAGGGGCTAGACGACGAGCGTGAGGGGTCAGGCGGAGATTGACGACGCATAGGGGGAGATTGACGACGCATAGGGGAGGAGCAGAGCACCAATCCCCCGAAGTACGCCTGGTGGGCCGACTACCAGGGTTTCTTGAGCCGCTTCTGGATCCCGTGCACGCCGCTTGCCGGCGTGGGCACTCTCTACCAGGGTTTCTTGAGCAGCAGGATCGTGTTCAAGGCGAACAGGATCGCGAAGCCAACCGTCCAGCGGTTGAGGTTGCGCTCGACCATGGAACCGCCGCCGAGCGGTCCTTGGCCGCTGCCGACGCCGAACGCACCCGAGAGCCCGGAATCCTTGCCGGAGTGCATCAGCACCAGGAAGATGAGCCCGAACGCGATGAAAACCTGGATGACGGAGAAGATCGCTTCCATCGATCAAGCGTAGCTTCTTTTGCAAGCGGGCGTGCGCAAAGTCGGCCAATTCGGCCAGGTTTGGCGCTGACGCCTCGGGCATCGGTACAGTCCGGTCGCTCTCCCGCTGTGGTGGTTTCCATGCTCATTCATTCGGCGATCGCGCCGCTCGATCGCAAATTCGATTACGAATCCTTTACCAAGGCGTGCTTCCCTGCCGATATGAATTGCGTCAGGGGGCGCTCGGGCGTTTTGAGTGCCTTGCTCCAACGCGACCATGGGACGAGACCACAATGAGCAGGGGCCAGGTATGTCAGGCGTGAACGACGCCCGCGCGGACGCGTCTGAGGTCGTGCCCAAGGGCGGGCCGCTATGGATGCGCCGGGCGATCCTCTCGGCGCTCGCAGGCGGTGGTTTGACCGTCGCGGGCCTCGGCGGGCCATTGTCGGGAGGCGCACTCGCCGCCGACCCTCAGGTCAGTACCGGACCTGCGACCGAAACCTCGACCACGCCCGCACCGGAAACACCTGCCCAGTCGACAACCGGCACCACGCCCACGACCACAACTCCTGCGCCGCCTGAAACGACGACGGCTTCGACTCCGGTGGCGAGCACTCCGCCGACAACCCAAAGCTCTCCCACCCAGACCACCACTTCGAGCACAACCACGCCGGCCGGCACCCAGACGGCGCCCACGAACACACCGCAGCCCTCACGTCGCATCAAGGCGCCGCGAGTTGTCGTCCAGCGCACCCAGCAGTCCAGCGAAGGCGCTCAGACCACCACGACCGCCGCCACAACTACCCCAACGCCGGTGACATCCCCGGCGAAGGGTGCGGGCAACATCGCGGTGGCCCCACAGTTGGCCGCGGCTCAGCAGAGTGCGCTCGCCGCGGCGATCGCCGGTTCGGCCGCCTCCGCGCGGGCGCTTGACTTCTACCGCATCCCGCTGTTCCTGCTTCCGATCTATCAGGCGGCCGCGGTCCAATACGGCGTGCCTTGGCCCGTGTTGGCGGCCATCAACGAAGTGGAGACCAATTTCGGCACCGATCTGTCGGTGTCCACAGCAGGAGCGGTCGGCTGGATGCAGTTCATGCCCGAAACCTGGCTGCAATATGGGGTGGACGCTTTGGGCGCGGGCTACGCAGACCCCTACAATCCGGTCGACGCTGTCTTCGCGGCGGCACGCTATTTGCACGCTGCGGGCGCCTCAAGCAACCTGCGTTCGGCGATCCTCGCCTACAACCACTCCGAAGCCTACGTCGAATCGGTCCTGCTCCGCGCGCGCTTGTTCGCCAGTTATCCCCCTTCGGTGATCGCCACCCTGACAGGGCTTACCGAGGGCAGCCTGCCAGTCATAGGTGCGATTTTGAGCCCAACCGCGAAGATCCCCCAGGGAGTCCTGGCGCCCTCGCCCACGGGCGCCGCGAGCGATACCGCCACGGGAGCCGCGAGTCAAACCGGAGTCTCCACACCCTCCACAGCGAGCAGCCAGGCCGCCCATGCGGCTGCTCTTCCCGGCTCGACGCCGGCGCCGTCTCCGGCCACCAGCGCCGCTCGTGCCGAAAGGGCCTTGAATGCCGCGGCGCCGCCTTCTCAGCTGTCCGAGCTGCTTGCACGCGAAAAGGCGCCCGTGGTCGCGGTCGAGGATGGGCGCATCGTCGGGATCGGCGCGTCACGCAAGCTCGGTCACTATGTGGTGTTGCGCGACACCTATGGGGATCTCTTCACCTATGCGGGTCTTGGCAGCGTAGCTCCACGCTACCGCCTGCCCAAGCCGACCCAGGTGAAGGTGCCGACAGGCTCTCTCCCAAGCGGCGAATCGGCGAGCGACCCAACCCCCAAGCAGGCTGCCAGCGCAGGGCGCCAACTGCCCGTCACGTTGCATGTGTCCAAAAAGCAGAGGGGCGCTCAGAACAAGCTCAAGCAAGCGGCCCCCTCCGCGAACCCCGCGAGTGGGGAATCGGACAGCGAGGAAGCGACCGCGCCCGCCGGCAAGGTGCGAGTCTTCGCCCACCCCGGTAACCCCGATGCGCTTGCTGCCGCGCGGATCAGCGCAATGAGGCACCCGGACAGGGGCGGTTGGATGAAGCTGGCTCGCGGCTCGGTAGTGGCCCAAGGCACCGTTCTCGGCCATCTCGGCGAGGGTGGGGAAGCAAAGCAGGCGAGTATGCGTTTTGCGATTCGTCCAGCCGGCGCGCAGAGCGCCATCGACCCACAGCCAATCCTCGCGAACTGGCGCCAGCTCGAATTGGCTCTACATCCCCAGGGCGCCAAGGACGGACCCGTGCTCGACGGGGCTACCGCGAGCGACGCCTTCCTGCTCTCCCAGCCCGAACTGGAGCGCGCCGTCCTGGCCGATCCGGGTATCGAGCTGGGCCACTGCGACCGTACGCAGGTGGCCTCCGGCAAAGTGACTCGCCAAGCGCTCGCCCTGCTCGTCTTTCTCTCACGTAGCGGGCTCAAGCCGACGGTGGGGGAGCTGCGCTGTGGTCACATCGCATCGACTGCGAATGGTCCACGGACCGTCTTTCCGGCAGCCGGCACGCTCGATATCGCGGCCATCAACGGCATCCCGATTTCCGGCCATCAAGGAGCGGGCACGATCACGGACATTACGATCCGCACGTTGCTGACGCTTGGGCACAAGTTCGCACCCAAGCGGATCGTCAGCTTGATGAAGTATCCAAGCGCGCCCAGCACGGTCGCCAAGGCCGATCACTCCGCCTACATTCAGATCGAGCTGCCCCGCCATATCGCCAAAGCCACAGTCAGCAGGACCGCGAGCGCCAAGCCGGCCGGTTCCGCAGCGGCCGGCGGCGCCTCCAGCGCGACTGCTCCCGCCAACCTCGTCTTGAACTCGATCGAATGGCAGCGCTTGATTGGTCAAGTGGGGACTTTGCAGCAGCCCCACGTGCCGCACAAGCCGACCTCTGCGGCGATTCGCGACAAGCTCACCCTCCCGAGCAACGGCGGGTCCAAAGCCCGCACGTTGCCCTAGAGCCTCTAGCGAGAGGCTTCCGCGCTCTTGGTCGTGCCACTTGCGGGTGGTGCTGGCGCGCCGGGCGCTCCATTAGCGCCCTGAGGTCGCCGGAACGCGCCGGTCAGGCCGGCTCGGCACTTCAACGTGGCTGCCCTGAACTTGGCGCTTGACGTGTCGATGCCCTTCGTGCTGAAGATCGGGCCCTTGCCTGACGTGTTGGGAGCGGGGATGTCGATGCCGTTCTGACGCAAGCATGCCGCGTACTTGGTGAGCGCAGCCTTGAAGACAGGGTTGTTTACGCGGCGGAAGCCCGCCCCGCCGTTGCGGCCGGAACGTGCTCCGAAATTGCCACCGCCACACTTCTTCATGGCGGCTTCGAATTGGGTTCGGGTCACGCCCTTCGGCAATGCCGGTCCACCGCCGGCGCCTGGAAATCCACCGCCGGGAGCACCTGAGCCGGGCGTGCGTTGGGGGAGGGTCACGCCGTTCTTCTGCAGGCATTCGCGGATCGCCCCAAAGCGCCTCCGCCCAGCTCCAGCCGCACTGCCTTGGGTGGAGGATCCGCCGGTGGACGTAGCGCCGGTGGATCCTCCGGTGGCGGATCCGGTTGTGGAGGCAGCTGTGGCGGCCGCGTTTGAGGAGCTTCCCGACGAGCCGCCACAGGCGCTCAATCCCAGGCAGGCAAGCACCAGAATCGCGAACACCCCGGACGCCTGCTTGCGCGCAGCGGCTCGACGTTTCCTCTGATCTTTCCCCGTGGAGGGGTGCGCAGGGCGGGCGCTTCGCATGGTGTCCACATTTGTGAGTGGGCGGGGAACTTCCTCGAAGTTGGGCATCGAACTCCTCATTTGCCGGTCCATTGGTGGGTGAACTGTCGCATGTCTACTTTCCAAACAGCGCTGGTTCGCCGCCCGCGCCTGAGGTTCCGCCGCCTGACCCTGTGGCCCCGCCGCTCGAATTCGCTCCGCTGCCTTGCGAGCCCGAGCCGCCGCGCAGACCGCCGCCGAAGAGAGCGCCCAGACCGCCGCTTGCACCGGCTTCGCTGACACGGATCGATTCGGCCTGGACGGCGCCGCCCGAGCTTGCGCTGCCAGTCACAATCACGGTTTCCCCGGGATGGATGCCTTTGACGTCGGATTTGACCGTCTTGCTCACCGTCGATGCGTCCGAAGTCTTGACCTTCACGGTATTGCCTTCCGTATTGGTCACATACAGGGTGGAGCCGGACACGTAGGCGACTTGTCCGACCGTCGCGCCAAGACCGCCCGCGCCGCCGGCGCCGCTCGCCCCGAACAAGCTCGCTGCCCGGCCACCGCCCGTGCTCGTCC
>JBAVYU010000080.1:0-1709 GCA_049588415.1 Solirubrobacteraceae bacterium | reverse complement strand
ATCACGCCCTGCTTGGCGGCGGTGATGACCTCGCCCCAGGCCATCGGCACGGCATTGCCGCCGAGCCCGGTGATGGTGTCGCCGAACACCTTGGCCTGCTGCACGCGGATTTTCGCCCCGCGCAAATCCCTCGGCTCGATGATCGGCTTCTTCGAGGTCCAGAAGTGTCGGAAACCGTAGTCGAAATAGCAGAGCACCTTGAGCTTGTACTTGTCCTCGATCTGCCTGTTGAGCTTGTCGCCGACCGTGCCGTTCAGCATGGCGTAGGCCGAGGCATAATCCTTCACCAGATAGGGCACGAGCAGCGCGCCCATTTCCGGAAAGACGGTGGCGGCGGCGCCGGCGGGGCTTCCCATGGCGATGCTGCCCGACTTCACCGCGTTCATGATCTCCAGTTCCTGCGGGATCAGGGTCTTGCCGAAGAATTGCACGTCGAGCGCGCCGTTCGAGCGCGCGGTGGCCTCCTTGGCCATCCAGTCGAAGGCGACGGCGGCCGACTCGGGGACCGCATTGATGTGGGCGAACACCAGCTTCTTGGGCTGGGCTTGCGCGAATGCGGGGGCGCGGCCGGTGGCGATGATGCCGGCCATGCCGGCGCTGGCGCGCAGCACCGACCGGCGATTGAGCAGAATGCGGCTGACGGGGGCAGTCATGGGAATCCTCCGGATTTGTTCTTTTTTACGGCGAGGCGACTTACGGGCCGCGCCGGTCTTGGAGCGAACTTACAATATGGGAGGCACTTTGCCAGCCGCCCTTCGTAGCGGTTGGCGGCGTTGTCCGCAGGCGAGCCGTCCGGCGCGACGCCAAAGACCGCTCTGGCTAACCGTGCCGCGATCTTCGCGCACGGCCGCCCGGCCTGAGTTCGCCGCGTTCGAGCTGCTTTTGATCGACAGCCAGGATTTTGCGCAGGCGCGGCGTGGCAAACTCGATGAAGCTGCGCAGCTTGCGCGGCGCCAGACCCTGGCCTGCATGAATCAGGTGCACCGGCATCGGATCGGGTTCGAAATCCGTCAGCACGATGCGGAGCAGGCCCTGCTCCACGGCTTTGGTGATCTGGTACGACAGCACATGGGTGACGCCGATGCCGGCAATCGCCGCCTCGATCGCGGCATCGGCCGTGTTGATGTTCAACCGGCAGCGCGGACGCTGATACTGCGTGAGATTCTTCTCACCAGCGGCAAACGACCATGACGATCCTGCCGGCAGGTTGGCGAAAGTCACGCAAGTCAGCGCAGCGAGGTCGTCGGGCGTTCTCGGTATCCCGTTTGCATTAAAATAGTCCGGGCTTCCGCAGATCACGCGTCGGACGCTGCCGAGTCTCGTCGCAATCATGCCGCTGTCGGGCAGTTGCCCGATCCGCACGGCGGCATCGATCTGCTCATCGACCAGGTTCATGTCGCGATCGGAAAGCGCCATCCGCACATTGATCTCGGGAAAGGCGATGAGGAAATCGTTCACGATCGGCAGCAGGTGAATCCTGCCGAACGTCATCGGTCCCGTGACGATCAACTCGCCGCGCGGGACCGCGAACTCACCGGTAGCCTGGGCTTCCGCCTCGCCGACCTGTTCGAGAATGCGCTTTGATGCCGCGACATAGGCCGCTCCCGCCGCAGTGAGCGCCAGCTTGCGGGTCGACCTCGTCAGCAGCTTGGTGTTGAGGAGCGCCTCCAGCTCCGAAACCTTGCGGCTGATGGTCGGCAGCGGCACGC
>JBAVYU010000079.1:0-2740 GCA_049588415.1 Solirubrobacteraceae bacterium | reverse complement strand
CTTCTCCGCGTCGTGGCCGTTGAGTTCGAGATGGCCCAGCTCGGTGTTGGGCAGCAGCCGCCCGTCCACGAAGACCGCGCTGCCGATGCCGGTGCCGAGGGTCAGCAGCACCACGGTCCCGCCGCGGCCCTTCCCGGCGCCGAAGGTCATCTCGGCGATCCCGGCGGCGTCCGCGTCGTTGATCAGCGTGACCGGCATCCCGAGGGTGTCCGACAGCAGTCCGCCCGCGTCCAGCCCGACCCAGCCCGGATCCATGTTGGCGGCGGTGCGGGTCACCCCGCCCGCGATCACCCCGGGGAAGGTCACCCCGACCGGGCCCGACCACTCGAAGTGGCCGACGACCTCCCGGACCGCGGCGGCCACCGCGTCCGGCTCCGGCGGATGCGGGGTCAGGACCTTGTGCCGCTCCTGCGCGAGGTCGCCGCGTTCCAGATCCACCGGCGCACCCTTGATGCCGGATCCGCCGATGTCCACGCCAAAGACATTCATGCCCCCAACGCTACGGTGCGACGGCGCCGGTCACCCGTCGTACGCGGTCATTCCACCGGGCGGGCGGCCGTACGGGCCCACTGGTCAGGACTGGGTCCCCGGCACCCTGGCCGCCTCGTCCCGCAGGTCGCGGCGCAGCTCCTTGGGCAGCGAGAACTGGATGCTCTCGCGGGCCGAGGTCACCACCTCGACGTCGGCGAAGCCGCGGGCCGCCAGCCACTCCAGGACGCCGTTCACCAGGATCTCCGGCACCGAGGCGCCCGAGGTCACGCCGACCGTGGCCGCGCCCTCCAGCCACGCCTCGTCGATCTCGTCGGCGAAGTCCACCAGGTGCGCGTCCTTGGCGCCGGCCTGGAGCGCGACCTCGACGAGCCGCACCGAGTTCGAGGAGTTCTTCGAGCCGACCACGATCACCAGGTCCGCCTCGGCGCCGATCTCCTTGACGGCGACCTGGCGGTTCTGGGTGGCGTAGCAGATGTCGTCGCTCGGCGGGCTGACCAGCGCGGGGAAGCGCTCCTTGAGCCGGTCGACGGTCTCCATCGTCTCGTCCACCGACAGCGTGGTCTGCGACAGCCACACCAGGCGGTTCTCGTCGCGCACCCGGAGCCCGTCGACGTCCTGCGGGCCGTCCACCAGGTGGATGCGGTCCGGCGCCTCGCCCATGGTGCCGACGACCTCCTCGTGGCCCTCGTGGCCGATGAGCAGGATGTCGTAGTCCTCGCCGGCGAAGCGCTGGGCCTCCTTGTGGACCTTGGTCACCAGCGGGCAGGTCGCGTCGATGGAGGCGAGCCGCCGCCCGGCCGCCTCCTCGTGCACCACCGGGGAGACGCCGTGCGCCGAGAAGATCACGATGGCGCCCTCCGGCACCTCCTGGGTCTCGTCGACGAAGACGGCGCCCTTCTTCTCCAGGGTCTGCACGACGTACTTGTTGTGGACGATCTGCTTGCGCACGTAGATCGGCGCGCCGTACTGCTCGAGCGCCTTCTCGACGGTGATCACTGCGCGGTCCACGCCCGCGCAGTAGCCACGGGGGGCGGCGAGCAGGACACGGCGGGCTGTCGTAGCGGTCATGCCCCATTGGTACGGGCGCCGGGCACGGGGGTTCGGCGCGTGCCGGCGGGGGCCGCTTAGACTGGGGGACCGCGCTCCGCACCTTCCGGCGCACTCCACACCTCCAGCATCCTCCAGCCTCGCAACGGGAAGTCGCCACGTGTCGCTCACGATCGGAATCGTCGGTCTGCCGAATGTCGGCAAGTCGACCCTGTTCAACGCCCTGACCAAGAACGACGTACTGGCGGCCAACTACCCGTTCGCCACCATCGAGCCCAACGTCGGCGTCGTCGGGGTCCCCGACCCGCGGCTGGACCGGCTCGCCGAGATCTTCTCCTCGCAGCGCAGGCTGCCGGCCACGGTGGACTTCGTGGACATCGCGGGCATCGTGCGCGGCGCGAGCGAGGGCGAGGGGCTGGGCAACAAGTTCCTGGCCAACATCCGGGAGTCCGACGCGATCTGCCAGGTGATCCGGGCGTTCCGCGACGAGAACGTCGTGCACGTCGACGGCAAGGTCTCGCCCAAGGACGACATCGAGACCATCAACACCGAGCTGATCCTCGCCGACCTCCAGACCGTCGAGAAGGTCCTGCCGCGGCTGACCAAGGACTCGCGGCTCCAGAAGGAGAAGATCCCGGTCGTCGCGGCGGTCGAGGCGGCGCGGACCGTCCTGGAGGAGGGGCGCACGCTGTTCTCGGCGGGCATCACGCCGGGCAGCGAGCAGGGGCGGCTGCTGCACGAGCTGCACCTGCTGACGACCAAGCCGTTCCTGTACGTGTTCAACGTGGACGAGGACGAGCTGGTCGACGAGGACTTCAAGAACGAGCAGCGTGCGCTGGTCGCCCCGGCCGAGGCGATCTTCCTGAACGCGAAGATCGAGTCCGAGCTGATCGAGCTGGACGACGACGAGGCGCTGGAGCTCCTGCAGTCGATGGGCCAGGAGGAGCCGGGCCTGGCGACGCTGGCGCGGGTCGGCTTCGACACGCTGGGTCTGCAGACGTACCTGACGGCGGGCCCGAAGGAGGCGCGCGCCTGGACGATCAAGAAGGGCGCGACGGCCCCCGAGGCGGCGGGCGTGATCCACACGGACTTCCAGAAGGGCTTCATCAAGGCGGAGATCGTCTCGTACGAGGACCTCCTGGTCTGCGGCTCGATCCCCGAGGCGAGGTCGAAGGGCAAGGCCCGGATGGAGGGCAAGGAC
>JBAVYU010000078.1:0-2098 GCA_049588415.1 Solirubrobacteraceae bacterium | reverse complement strand
CCGCTGCACGCCGCGAACAAGCGAATTGCCCGATGGGCGCCGCGAATCCGGATCATCTCTCTCCGCACGCGGGGAGAGGTGAAGCGAGGCTACGCCGCCTCTTTCTCCCGGGGCCGGCGCGGCAGCGAGACGCGCACCACCGTGCCGGTGCCGAGCCGGGAGCGCAGCTTCATCGAGCCGCCGTGCAAGTGCGCGAGCGAGCGCGCGATCGCAAGGCCAAGGCCGGAGCCGTGATAGGTCTTGGTGAGCTGGCTCTCGACCTGTTCGAAGGGGCGACCGAGCCGCTGCAGGGATTGCGGCGCGATGCCGATGCCGGAGTCGGCGATCAAGAGCACGATGTGGTTCTCCAGCACATGGCTGCGCACCACCACCTTGCCGCCCTCGGGCGTGAACTTCACCGCGTTGGAGAGCAGATTGACCATGATCTGCTTGGTGGCGCGGCGATCGGCAAAGACGGGAATGCACTGCTCGATATCGGCGTCGAGCACGAGGCTCTTGTCCTGGGCGCGGCCCGAGACCACGCGCAGCGATTCCGCGAGCGTCCGCGACAGGTCGAGCGGCTCCATGTCGAGCTTCATCCGACCGGCCTCGATCTTCGACATGTCGAGGATGTCGTTGATCACTTCCAGCAAATAGTGGCCGCTGGTGAGGATGTCGTGGCAATACTCCCGGTATTTCTCCGAGCCGAGCGCGCCGAACATGCCGCTCTCCATGATCTCGGAGAAGCCGATGATGGCGTTGAGCGGCGTGCGCAGCTCGTGACTCATGTTGGCGAGGAATTTCGACTTGGTCGCGTTGGCTTCCTCGGCGCGGCCCTTCTCCTGAGCATAGCGTTCGGCTAGGTCGGCGAGCTCGATGGTCTGCTGCTCCAGCGCGACCTGCGAACGCTTCAGGTCGATGACCGTCGCGCGGAGACGAAGGTCGTTGTCCACCAGCTTCTGCTCGTGCGCCTTGATGCGGGTGATGTCGGTTCCGACCGAGACGTAACCGCCATCCTTGGTGCGGCGTTCGCTGACATGCAGCCAGTTGCCGTCCTCGAGCTGCGCTTCGAAGGTGCGCGCCCCCGGCGCGTGGTTGCTGCCTTCCTGCTGGCGCGTGCGGATCTCCGGCATGCGGCCGACCTCGATCACGGTCTCGTAGGAGGTGCCGGGGATCACGGCGGAATCAGGCAGCTTGTGCAGCTTCTGGAAATGCGAGTTGCAGAGCACGAGCCTATCGCTGGCGTCCCACAGCACGAAGGCCTCGGGAATGGTCTCGATGGCGTCGCGGAGCCGCAGGTCGGCCTCGATGCTCTTTTCGGCGAGACTCTTCTGCTCGGTGATATCGAGGGCAATGCCGATCAGGTGATGGCTGCCCTCGGCGCTGCGGCTCAGCTCGCAACGCACCCGAAGCCAGATCCAGTGTCCGTCGGTGTGCTGCATGCGGAAGGTCTGGTCGATGTGGTCGATTTGGCCCGCGATCAGCTGCTCCGCGATCGCGAACAGGTCGATGTCGTCGGATTTCACCAGCGCATTGACCTCGCCGAAGGTCAGCAAGTCGCCGCGCGCGTCGAGCCCAAGCATGGTGAACATCGACTGCGACCAGAAGATCCGGCCGCGCGACAGGTCCCAGTCCCATAGCCCGCAGCGGCCGCGGTTCAGCGCGGTATCGATCCGGCCGCGCACGGCATCGTTGATCAGGTCGCCCTCACGGGCGCGGGTGGACTGCCAGTGGAAGGCGAAGCCGAGGATCAGCACGTCGAACCCCGTGGTGGCGGACAGCGTGACCGTAAGGGCAGAATCCGATCCCCAGAGCGGATCGTTCTTCTCCTGGATGACGATGACCTGGCCCGGCAGCGCCCTGACCAGTTTCGAGATCGCCATGGCGCCGGTGCCGTTCGGCAACGTCATGTCGTTGACGGTGCCCTGTTGGCCGGGCGCAGCCAGCAACTGTGCGGTGCTGATGACGTCGAGCACGCGGTCGCTGCTGCCGGGGCCTTCGGTCGGCTCTTTGGCGAGCACGCGGTTATCGGCGCCGGTGATGATGACGTGACGGCCGCTGGCGACGGCCCAGCCGGGGATGAGGTCGGGCAGCAGCGCCTGTAGCTGCTCGATATTGG
>JBAVYU010000077.1:0-19252 GCA_049588415.1 Solirubrobacteraceae bacterium | reverse complement strand
GAACACGTAGGACTCAAGGCCCAACGCAGCGCCATGAGCCGCCACCGAGTTGGCCAGGTTGCCGGTGGAGGCGCATGCGATCGTCTGAAAGCCCAGCTCGCGAGCGCGTGCCGTGGCCACCGACACGACCCGGTCCTTGAAGGAATGGGTCGGGTTGGCGGCATCGTTCTTGACCCACACCTCGCGCAATCCCAAGCGCTCCGCCAAGCGGTCCGCCTTGATCAGGGGCGTGCAGCCGGCGGGTAGGCCGGTGCGCGAGGCAAGACGACCCGACGGCCCCGGAGGGCCGTCCACGACCGGCAAGAAGTCCGCGTAGCGCCAGATGTTCTGCGGGCCGCCTTGGATGCGTCGACGCAAACCGTCGACATCCCCGCCGAGGCGACTGTGGTCATAGGCAACCTCGAGCGGCCCGAAGCAGCGCTCGCACACGTACAAAGCCTCAAGCGGATACTCGGTGCGGCACTCTCTGCATCTAAGGTGTGTAACAGCCACGGAGGGCTCCTTCCATATCGTCTTCGCCGGTGAACCGTGTGGCAAAGACTGGAAGCCCGCCACACATCTCTCTGGAATTGGCACCTGCCGCTCTTACACGGTGGTTGTCGGGGGTTCACTGGGCCAGGTCCCTCCACCCCTCTGGATGTGTTCAGCTATGTGCCCGCAAAGTATACGAGGCTCGCCAGCGGAACACAAGACCCCTGTTGCAGGGTCCGTTTGGGAGGTTCGGTAACGCTTGCGCCGTGACGGTGTACGGGCTTGCGTGAGCATCCGCGTCAGTCCCGAAGGACAAGCTCCCGACGATGCGTCGGAGGTCTTCGAGCCGCTCGACCCCGCGACCAAGAAGCGGATGCTGATCATCGTCAACCCCTACGCCACAACGGTCTCCGACCGCCTGCGTCACCTGGTCGTCTACGCCTTGCAAGGTCGCTACGAGGTGGACGCCGTGGACACCGAGGCGCGTGGCCACGCCATCGAGCTATGTCGCGAGGCAGCCCATGAGGGCTATGACGTAGTCGTGGCCTTCGGCGGGGATGGCACTGTCAACGAAGCGGCCAATGGTCTGCGCGGTTCCCCCACTCCGCTCACCTGCCTGCCTGGCGGGTCGGCCAACGTATACGGCAAGATCCTGGGGATCCCAGGCGAGCTTGTCGACGCGACCGAGCATCTGCTCGGTATGGCTGATGATTGGCGCCCACGCAAGGTCGACCTCGGAGTGGTCAACGACCGCTGCTTCACGTTCGCCTCCGGGCTCGGTCTTGATGCGAGCGTCGTTAAGCGCGTGGACTCCAACCCGCACCTGAAGGCCCGCTTCGGCGCCTACTACTTCACTTGGGCCGCGGTAAGCACGTTCACCCGCCGCTATATCCTCAAAGCGCCTCGGCTCACCGTCGAGTTGGGCGGCGAGCAGCACAAGGGCGTCACGGCGATCATCCAGAACGGCTCGCCCTTCACTTATTTCAAGGACCGGCCGATCGAGGTCGCCGAAGCTTCCGAGCTCGATTCCGGCACGTTGCAGACCAGCGTGCTGCGCCGCGCGCGACCCTTCGACATGCCGTCGATCGCTTTCCGTGCCTTCTCCAAGCGGGCTCGGGTCACGCGCCACCGACAGGTGCTTCCCCTGGCTGAGACAAACGAATTGCGGGTCTCTTCAAGCGACGGCAAGCCGCTGCCTCTGCAGGTGGACGGCGACTACTTGGGCGATGTCACGCAGGCGACCTACTCGGTCTTGCCGCGCGCCCTCAGCGTTATCTCCTAGCAACAGGAGTCTTAGCCGGGTTCCTAACCGGCGCCCCCAGGCGTGACGCGGTAGGCGTCGAACACGGCCTCCGTGTTACGCAGACGCGAGATCGCGCCCTTCAAGCTCTGGGTGTCGGCCAGCTCTACCACGAAGCGGTTCTTGACCATCGGCGGGCTCGACAGGCAACGCGCTTCGAGGATGTTCGCGCCCGACTCCGAGAAGGCGCGCGAGAGATCCTCCAGCAGACGATGCCTGTCCCAAGCGTCGATATGGATTTCCACCACGAACGAGGTCGCCTGATCGCCTTCCCAGCTAACGTCGGTGAAGCGTTCGGGGTTGCGTTGCAAGAGCTTCGCGTTAGGGCAGTCCTTGCGGTGGATCGTGATACCGCGACCGAGCGAGATGTAGCCGATGATCGGATCGCCGGGCACCGGGCGACAGCACTTGGCGAGGCGCAACATCACGTCCTCCACCCCGTCGACTCTGATCCCGTACTGGCCCGAGGAGCTGGTCGGACGCTGGCGTGGGCGTCCCACCTTGAGCAGGTCGGTGGCGCTCGTATCGCCGTCGGCGGCCTCACCCTGCTTGAGGCGCTGCAGCACTTTGTTGACGACCACCTTCGGTGAGATCTTGGCAGCCCCGAGCGCGATATAGAAGTCATCCGCCTTGCGGTAGCCCATCTCTCTGATCACGTCCGCCAGCAGCGCCGAGCCCGTGATCTTCTGGGCCGGCAGGCCTTGCTTCTTGAGGTGTTCCTGCAATAGCTCCCTGCCGGTGTGCTCGGTCCCCTCGCGCGACTCGGCCTTGAACCACTGCTTGATCTTGTTGCGGGCTCGGGTCGTCTTGACCATCGCCAGCCAGTCGCGCGAAGGGCCGCGCTCGCGCTTGGCGGTCAGGATCTCAACGATGTCACCTGAGCGCAGCTCGTAGTGAAGCGGCACGATCTTGCCGTTCACCCTCGCGCCAACGCAGCGGTGGCCGATCTCGGTGTGCACCTCGTAGGCGAAGTCCAAAGGCGTGGCGCCGGCCGCAAGTGACTTGACCTCGCCCTTGGGTGTAAACACGTACACCTCGTCCTCGAACAGGTCGATCTTCAGACTCTCCATGAACTCCTGGGGGTCTGACATCTCCTGCTGCCAGTCGAGCATCGAGCGCAGCCACTTCATCTTGGCGTCCTCGCCCTCGGAGCCGCTCAGGCCGTCCTTGGATTGCGGGCGCTGCTTGTACATCCAGTGCGCGGCGACGCCAAACTCGGCCATCTCGTGCATGTCCTGGGTGCGAATCTGGATCTCCAAAGGACGACCCTCGGGGCCGATCACAGTCGTGTGCAAGGACTGGTACATGTTGAACTTGGGCATCGCCACGAAGTCCTTGAAGCGACCGGGCAACGGCTTCCACAAGGAGTGGATCACGCCAATCGCCCCGTAGCAGTCCTTGACCGACTCCACGATCACCCGCATCGCGGTGAGGTCGTAGATCTCGTTGAACTCCCTGCCCTTCTTGGTCATCTTCGAGTAGATCGAGTAGAAGTGCTTGGCCCGCCCGGCGATCTGGGCGGTTATCCCTACCGTGTCCAGTTCGCTTGCCAGATAGTCGCCTGCCTCGGCCACGTAGCGCTCGCGGTCCTCGCGCTGCTGTGAGACGAGCTCCTTGATCTCCTTGTACTTGCGCGGATGCAGGGTCGCGAACGCGAGATCCTCGAGCTCCCACTTGATCGCGTGGATACCCAGGCGATGGGCGATCGGCGCGTAGATCTCAAGTGTCTCGCGCGACTTCTCAAGCTGCTTTTGCTTGGGCATCGCGTCGATCGTGCGCATATTGTGCAAGCGGTCGGCGAGCTTGATCAGGATGACCCGCACATCGCTGGCCATCGCCACCATCATCTTGCGGTAGTTCTCAGCCTGAGCCTCGTCGCGCGATTGGAAAGTGATCCCGGTCAGCTTCGTCACGCCGTCGACGATCTGGGCGATCTCCTCGCCGAAGCGCTCGCTGACCTCCTCCAACGAGGCAGAGGTGTCCTCGACCGTGTCGTGCAACAAGGCCGCGCACAAAGTATCTGTGTCCAAACGCATCCCCGCGCAGATACGCGCCACCCCGACCGGGTGCACGATGAAGTCCTCGCCCGACTTACGTCGCTGCGCGGCATGGTGCTCGCAGGCGAACACGAACGCGTCTTCGACGCGCTCGCGGTCGATCTCTACAACCGCGTCCGCGGCGTGCTCCGAGACGATCGCGAACAGGTCGTCGAGCAGGCGCCGCTCGAGCTCGCTCAGCTCTGCGCGGCGGCCGCGGCGATGGGTGTCGGCAAGGGAAACAGTGTGGACTGAGCTGGGCCTGCTTTCGGACATGGCTTAAGGGTAGCCTCCTTGGGCGCTGATTGGGCATGGCGGAGCACCAAACGGGGCTCGACGGCACCCCTCCACTCGTTTACCTCAAGCGCGAACGTAGCCTGGATGGGCTCTCCTTCGGCTACGCCCAGCCGGCCTCCGTTGCCGAAAGCGACCGCTCGTGCGCGCGAGCCGCCGGACTCGACCGTGAAGCGGGCGTGTTTGCCTTCTCCCATCGGTCGCACGTCGCTGAGCACCGCATCGGCGACCATCAGCGAGACCGCCGGATTACCACGTCCGAACGGAGCCAGGCGGCCCAGCTCTTCGGCCAGCTCCATACCGAGCTGTGGACCGGTGATAACGGCGTCGACTCGCTCGCGTGCGATCAGATCGTCGGCTGAAAGCGTGCGCGCGGCATGCGCGTCGAGCGCTTGCGCAAATCCGGTCACCGAGGATTGTTCGAGCTCGACGCCCGCCGCCGCCTTGTGACCTCCGTAGCGCCCCAGATGTCCAGAGCAGGCGGTCAACCCCGCAAGTAGGTCGTATCCCTCGATGCTGCGTCCCGAGCCGCGCGCGCTCTCGCCGTCAAGCGCGATCAAGACGACCGGACGCCGATGGCGCTCGGCCAGGCGCGAAGCGACGATCCCGATCACGCCCGGATGCCAACCCTCGCCGGCGAGCACGTAGGCCGAGCGTGAACCGTCCTCGCTCAATTGCGCGATCTGGGCTTCGGCCTGGATCCTGATTGTTTGCTCGGTATGGCGGCGCTCGCTATTCGCCCGATCCAGCTCGTCGGCTATCTGGGCTGCCCGTAGGGAGTCCTCGGTGAGGATCAACTCCAACGCCGCATCGGCTCTGTACAGGCGCCCCGCGGCATTGATACGAGGGGCGAGCCCGAATCCGACGGCGCGCTCGTCCACCTTGTCCGGCTGTACGCGCGCCACCGCCATCAGGGCGCGCAGGCCAGGCTTGGCGGTGGCTGCAAGCGCACGCAGGCCACGTCGCACCAAATTGCGGTTCTCGCCGATCAGCGGCACCACGTCGGCGATCGTCGCCAGGGCGACCAGGTCGAGGTCCTCCTCGGCTGCGCTGAGCCCATGTCCAGCGGCCTGGAGAATCGCTTGAGCGAGCTTGTGGGCCACCGCTGCCGCACACAGCTCCCTGCAGGGATAGCCACACAGGGCAGGGTGCACTATCGGGGCGTCCGGCAACTTCCCATCTGCGCGTGGCAGATGATGGTCGCTGACGATCGTCTCGATCCCCAACGAGCCGGCCAGGGCGACCTCCTCGACAGCGGTAATCCCGCAGTCGACGGTGATGAGCAGCTCCGTCCCGCGCTGGGCAAGCCGCCGCACCGTGTCGGCGCTCAGTCCGTAGCCATCGGCTCGGTTGGGCAGAAACCAGTCGACGCGTGCGCCGAGCAGGCGCAGCGTGCGTACCAGGATCGCCGTCGAGCAGACGCCGTCGACATCGTAATCGCCGTGGATCGTGATTTTACGTCCCGCCCGCGCGCTCGTGAGGACCAAGTCGGCAGTCTCGCGCAGCCCTGCGAAAGCATCCAGCTCATGGCGCTCGTCGGCGGCCAGGAAGGCACGCGCGCGCAAAGGGTCACTGAAACCGCGTCGCACAAGCGTCTGTGCGAGCGCATCGCTTACATCCAACAACTCGCACAGCACAGCCACATCACTGCTGTCACAGGTGGGAATGTCAAAGCGAACCATCGCCTGGACACTACGGTGCGGACTAGACGGATAAGAGTGTCCGCCCGCTACGGGCCCCCGCGGAGTCCGCTCGTCGAATCGGCCGCGCGCCGCCGACGCGCCCTGGGGCCCTAGGCGCGAAGTTCTCCGATTGGAGCCGCTTCGCGACGGGCCCCCTCGAAGTAGATCGCGGCTATCCCCAACAGAGCGCCGGGTACCGCATACAGGACGACGGCTATGTCGGTCGCTTTGAGACCGGGCACGCCGAAGGAGGAGCTCTTGATCCCGTAGATCAAAAGCCCGGAGACGATCGCTCCCACGAGTGACCCGACAAACGCTCCCACGATCCCGCCCCAGAAGCGGTCGGGCAGGAAGATCGTGAAGTGCCAGATCGACAAGCCCATCATCACCCAGCCAAGCATTCCCATCAGCGGGCCTCCTTGTCGATAGTGCGGGCGCCGTGCAGGAGCATGGCCACGACCCGTGCTATCGCGGCCATCAGCGCGACCTCCCGTGCCGGCGGTTTCGCGACCGTCGCGTTTTGCCACGCTGGGAGGAGGAGTCCTGCTTGAGCACGAGGTCCTCAGGGGTCAGGTCGGCAGCGGGGTCACGTGCGGGCGCCGTCTCGTCGTTGCCGTTGACGGCCTCCTTGCGCCCATCGCCCTTGCCGGTGACAGGGCTTATACTCGTGCCCGCCTGGGGCGCCCCAGCCGTGGCCCGGCGGCCGCGTCTGCTGGAGCCGACGGCGCTACCGGTACGTGCAGCCTGTTGTTGCTCGGCAAGCTCTGGTCCTATCTCGGCCACCAGCTCGTCGAACTCATCCTTTGAGAGCTGCTCGCCGGGTTCTTCGGCAGCGGCCGCCGCGCCCCGGCGACCACGCTTGCGCGTCGGCTTGGGTTCCGGCTCCACGTCGACCGGGCCATCGCCGATTACGGTCGCATAGGGCGGCACGTAGCCCAAATCGCGCACGATCCGCGCACGGCGGTTGCGATAGATACCCTCGCGCTCCTTCCAGTGCGTGAGCACCGGGGAGGCGATGAAGATTGAGGAGTATGCGCCCGAGGCGATACCGACGAGCATGGCGAACGCGAAGTCCTTCAGCGTGGAGCCGCCGAACAACAGGATCGCGGTCACCGGTAGCAGCGTGCAGAAGCTTGTGGCCAAGGACCGCGTCAAGACCTCGGACATCGAGCGGTTGACGATCTGCGAGAACGCCGCTCGCGGCATGCGTGGCACGTTCTCGCGCACGCGGTCGAACACAATGATGGTGTCGTACATCGAATAACCCAGGATCGTCAACAGCGCCGCCACGGTGGCGGTCGTCACTTCACGACCGGTCAGCGCATAGACGCCGCTGGTGATGAGTAGGTCGTGCATCAAAGCGATCAGGACCGGAACCGCGTACTTCCATTCGAATCGCAGGGCGATATAGGCCGAGATCACCAGCAGTGAGGCGATGATCGCGATGATCGCGCTTTTAGCGACGGTCTGGCCGAAAGTCGGCCCGATCGAGGTATTTGAGAAGTTCTTCGTCCCTGGTGAACTGGGACCGGACCCAAACTTTTTGTCGAGCGCTTCCTTGACTTTCACCACTTCTTCTGGCTTCAGCTTTTTCAGGGAGATCTGATAGCCCTGCCCACCAATGCTCTTGTTCGTGAAGCCCTGGACCTCGGCGCTCGGATAGCCGGCTTGAGCAATCGCCGACTGAACCTGGTTCTCGCTGACGTGCTTGATGAAAGCGGTCTGAATTCGCGTGCCCGAGGTGAAGTCGATGCCCAGGTTCAAGCCCCTGCCGCCGATCGCCAGTGCCCCGATCATCAAGATGCAACCCGACAGCGAGAAGAACCAGCGCGAGGCGCCCATGAAGTCGAAAGTCCATTTACGGTTGCGCTTGCTGGCGCCCAGCAGCGCCGGGTGGGAGACCGCGCGCGAGCGACCCATCGCGCCGAGCGCGGCCTGGGTCGCCAGCACCGCTGTGAACAGGGTCAAGAGCGTGCCGATCCCGAGCGTAAACGCGAAGCCCTGTACTTCGGAGGTGGCCAAGGCGAACAGGATGAACGCGGTCATGAAAGTCACCACGTTGGCGTCCACGATCGCGGCAAAGCCGCGCTTGTAGCCGGTCGCTATGCCCGCCGCGATCGAGCGCCCTCCTCTGATCTCCTCCTTGACGCGCTCGAAGATCACGATATTGGCATCCGCGGCAATTCCGATCGTGAGGATAAGGCCCGCGATGCCAGGCAAGGTCAAGGTGATCGGGATCAGCTTGATCAGCGCGAAGAAGTAGATCCCGTAGATGATCAGGCCCCCTACCGCGATCGCTCCGAGCACGCGGTAGAAGAGCAGCAGGAACAGGCACACGATCAAAAGGCCCACCAAGCCCGCGATCAAGCCCTGTTTGAGCGCGGTCTTGCCAAGCGTCGCTGACACTTGGGACTGGGAGATCAGTTCGAGCTTGATCGGCAGCGCGCCTGACTGGAGCTCGTCGGCAAGGTTCTGGGCGGAGGTGAGCGTGAATCCGCCCGATATCTGCGAGCCGGTGGTCGGGTCGATCCCTTCCGGGTTTTCGGTGTAGTTGATGAAGGGCGCGGTGATGATCTGGTTGTCGAGCACGGCCGCGAAGTGCTGTTGGGCCTCTTCTTTGGAGATGCCCGGCAACTGTTCGCGCTGGCCACGTTCGGCGATTTCGCGGGTCACGCGCTTGAAGGTGGAGATTCCTTTCGAGTCAAATTCGAAAGTGACATTCGGCGCGCCCGAGCCGCCATTGTCGGAGCTCTGACGGGGATTCTTGATTTCCTGGCCGTTGAGCACCGGATCGTCATTGAGCACGTAATAGCTTTCCGGAGATGGCTGGGTGACCTTGCCTTCCTTGCCGGTCACCGGTTGCGCTTGGGCGAGCACGGTGCCCGGATTCACGCGTATCGCCTTCGCCTTGATGCCCTTGGGGGGTTTGTAGCCGTCGGCGTAAAGGTCCTGTTCGGTGTCCTCAGGGCCTTTCAAGACCTTTTTGTGGGCTTCGTCGAGCAGATACCACTGGCCGTAGATGCACCCATTGACCTGCGCCGGAGTGCAGCCCTGCTCGTAGGTTGTGTCGTTTTTGCGGATGATTGCCGGGCGCTTGGCCGCGCGCTGTACCGCTTCGTACTCCGGGATGCCCGTTTCGGCTTGCGCCGGCGACGGGCCGCCGGTCACCTTCGGTTCAAGGCCCTGCGGCGTTTTGCCGTCGGGGCCGATCACATTGGGCTCCCAGTCGTAGAAGAACAGCTGAGCTGTCTTGCCCACCTGCTGCTGGGCGCGCGCCGCGTTGCTCACGTCCGGCAGCGCCACGTCGATTTCGCTGCTGCCGGTACGCTCGATTTCCGGCTGGGCGACGCCCAGCTGATCGACGCGCTTGCGCATGATGTCGATCGCGCGGTTCAGCGATTCGGTGTCCACCTTCGCTTCGGCCGTGGCCCGTCCCTGATAGATCAGCTGCACTCCACCCTTCAGGTCCAGGCCGAGACGGGTGGGCTTCGTGGCGATGACCACCAGCGAGGCGGCCACGAGCCCCGCGACGATCAACAGAACAAGAGTGTTTCGGCGACGGCTGCCCATTGCTTCTGAGACTACTTGTCCGGGGTGAGCACCAGCAAGAGCCCACCGTCGTCGTCGTATGCCGGGAACATGTCCGCCTTGGCGCCCGCGTCAACGTCGCGCTCGCCGCTCACCTGGACAGGCACGTCCAGAGCGCGCACGCCCCACTCGAGCACCGTTTCGACAGGGTCGTCGCCGTTCTGGAAGGTGAGGCCGAGCACCTGCTCGACGCGCTGACCGATCACTTCCTCCTCCTCAAGGCCCGTGAATGCAAACGAATTGCGTCCGCAGCCGATCACGCGTCCCTCCCCGTCGCACACGAAGAAGGCGGCGTCAGGGGCGGGGTAGTAGTCGTCGAGCAACTCGAACAGGAAGGCAAAGCCACACTTCTCACAGCCCTTTGGCTGGCGCGTGAAGCCGATATTGCGGTCGATCTCTCTGGTGCGGTGCCCGCAGTTGGGACAGATGAAGGGATGAGCCATTGGACTCCACAGAGTAGGGGAGCCGGCTTATCGGCGTGTAAATGCGATGAGAGCGATCGCCTTGCTCGATACCGCCGGCACTGAAACGGACACGATCAGAACAGCCCAGGGGCGCTCGCCTCGACGGCGGGCGGATCCAGACCGAGATGCTCGAAGGCCGACAACGTCGCCGTTCTACCTCGGGCGGTGCGCTTGATCAGGCCCTGCTGGAGCAGGTAGGGCTCGTAAACGTCCTCAATCGTGTCGCGCTCCTCACCGACGGCGATCGCCAGTGTCGAGAGCCCCACCGGGCCACCATCGAACTTGAGGCAGATGGCCTTCAAGATCTCCCTGTCCAGGCGGTCCAAGCCCTGCTCGTCGACCTCCAGCAGCTCAAGCGCTCCGTATGCCGCCTCGGCGCTCACGATCCCGTCGCCGCGCACCTCGGCGTAGTCGCGCGCGCGCTTGAGCAGGCGGTTGGCCACGCGAGGCGTGCCCCTGCTGCGGGAGGCAATCGCACGAGCGCCGTCCGGGTCGATCGAGATTTGCAGGATCTCCGCCGAGCGGCTCACGATCTGAGCCAGCTCCTCGACGGCGTAATGCTCCAGACGCGCCTGGATGCCGAAACGGTCGCGCAGCGGCGTCGTCAAGAGCCCGGCCCTGGTGGTCGCGCCGATCAAGGTGAACTGAGGCAACTCAAGCGTGACTACGCGGGCGCCGGCCCCTTGACCGACAGTGATAGGCAGGCGTCGATCCTCCATCGCCGGGTAGAAAGTCTCCTCCAAGGTGCGCGGCAACCTGTGGATCTCATCGACAAAGAACACGCTGCGCGGCTCCAAAGCAGTCAGAAACGCTGCGATGTCTCCCTTGCGCTCCAAAGCGGGTCCCGCCGTCTGCACGAACGGAACGTCCAGCTCCGCCGCGACGATCTGCGCAAGCGAGGTCTTGCCCAGTCCTGGAGGACCGGCGAGCAACAGGTGATCGAGCGCCTCACCGCGCGCTCCAGCGGCCTCGATCGCGACGGCCAGCTGCTCGCGCAAAACGGGCTGGCCGACGAACTCCTCGAGCGCACGTGGGCGCAGCGAGCGGTCCAGCTCATCCTCTGAAGTGAGGTAGGGCGTTTGGATGCGCTCGGGAGGGGTTTGTATGCGTTCGGCCTGGGTCATCTAAAGAATGGCTTCATGCTGCTCGGCGAGCGGTTCGCAGCGCCTGTGCGATCAACTCCTCGGGGCTGTCGCCCTCGAGGTCGCGCAAAAGTTCGTCGGTCTCCAGCGCGCTGTAGCCGAGTGCCAAAAGTCCCTCTTGAGCTAGCGCTCGCGGGCTCGATGCCGGCGCCCCCACTCCCGCGCTCTCGACCTCGATGCCGGGCGCCACCTTCTCGCGCAACTCGACGATGATGCGCTCGGCGGTGCGCTTGCCGATCCCCGGGACTGCTTGAAAACGGGCGCTGTCGGCCGAGGCGATAGAGCCGAGCAGCTCACGCGGGGGGCCGCTGGAGAGGACCGCCAAGGCGACCTTCGGACCGACCGCCTGCACGGAGATCAGCATCAGGAAGAGGTCGCGCTCCTGCTCAGAGTGAAAGCCGTGCAGGAGCAAGGCGTCATCGCGCACGACCAAATGTGTGTGCAAAGTTGTCTCCCCTCCGACCGCGGGCACGTGGCGGAGCGTCTCGTCGGAGACCGCCATGCGATAGCCGACGCCGCCGCAAAGTACGACCACGTGGTCTGAGCGACGGATCGCCACCTCCCCTCGAACGAGCGCGATCATGCGGGCACTACCGTCGGCTGGGTCGCCTTGGCCAGCGCATCGGCCAGTGGCGCGCCGTTGAGGTGGCAAAGAGCTACCGCGAGCGCGTCGGAGGCGTGATCGCTCGCGGGAGTCCGCTCCAGGGAGAGCAGCGTTTGCACCATCCGGGCCACTTGGTCCTTGTCCGCACGCCCGTGTCCGCAGACAGAGGACTTGATCTTCTGGGGGGTGTATGAAAAGCACGGGATGCCGTGTTCCCCGGCGACCAGCATCGTCACACCCCGAGCGTGACCGACAGCGAAGGCGGTTCGCACGTTCTGGCCGAAGTAGAGCTCCTCGATCGCCACCGCCGCGTACTCGCGTTCGCACAGGATCGCTCGCATACGCTCGGCGATGCTCGTGAGTCGGTGCTCGATGGGCAATCCGGCGGCGGTCTCGATCACTCCACCGTCAAGCGCCGCAAAGCGACCGCCCACGCGCGCCACCACACCGAAGCCGGTGTTGGCGAGTCCGGGGTCTATGCCTAGAACGACCATCGTTTGAAGGATTCTGCGTGCAAGCCCGGACGCCTGCTCATACGCGCGCGCGCACAGGCACCCTGCAGCGCCCAACCGAACACACCGCCGCGCACCCCCCAAAGCCGATCCACCGGCGATCGTGGGCTCAGCTGTGTGGGCCGGCCGGCTCGAGGTCCCAAATGCGCCAAGGAGCCTCGCCGGACTCCCACAGGTCGTTGAGGGCGACCGCGTCCTTGTAGGTGTCCATGCACTCCCAGAAATCCTCGTGTCGATAAGCCCGCAACTCTCCGGCGTCGGCCAGGCGCTCCAAAGGCTCGCGCTCGAGCACGCTCTCAGGCTCCAAATACTCCAAGACACCAGGCTCAAAGCAGAAGAAGCCACCGTTGATCCAGTGCTCGGAGCGTGGCTTCTCCTGAAAGCCGAGCACTCGCCCGCTGTTCGGGTCGAGCTCGGTGACGCCGAATTGCAAGCGCGGTCGGACCACTGTCATCGTCGCCAAGGCGCCGTGTCCGGCATGGAAGTCGAGCAGGCGCTCCAGGTCCAGCCGGGCGACTCCGTCGGCGTAGGTCGCACAGAAGCGCTCTCCTGCCAACCGGTCCTCGAGGAGCTTAATGCGCCCTCCGGTGGGGGTGTCCAGGCCGGTGTCCACGCAGTGCACCTCCACTCCCTCGGGCCAAGGCGTCTGTCGGGCGAAACGCTCGATCAGCTCGCCCTTGTACCCGGTGGCCAGCAGAAACCGGGTGAACCCTTGCACGGCGTACAGCTGGATGACGTGCCACAGGATCGGCAGGCCTCCGATCTCAACAAGCGGCTTAGGGATCTCCTGGGTGTGCTCGCGCAAGCGTGTACCCCGCCCGCCGCAGAGGATCGCGACTTGCGGTCGATTCGCTGCCCCCGTCATGCGCGTCCGCTCCCCGAGCGATCGCGGCTCATCCGGCGACGCGCTCGAGCACCTCGGCGGGGGCGTCGAAGTTGGCGTATACCTCGTCCACGTCGTCGAGCTCGTCGAGCACGTCGATCAGCTTCATCAAACGCATCGTCTGAGACTCGTCGATCGGCACGAGCGTCTTGGGTCGGTAGGCCAGCTCGGCGCTCTGGATCTCGATGCCGGCCTCTTCCAGTGCTCCACGCACCGCCGTGAAGTCGGCGAGCTGGGTGATCACCTCGAAGAGGTCCTCGTCGATGGAGATGTCCTGGGCACCTGCCTCGACCGCCACCATGAGGTCGTCCTCGGAATAGGCGCCTGAGTCGACAGCTATCGAGCCCTGCTTCTCAAACAGGTAGGCCACCGAGCCGGGCTCTCCGAGATTACCGCCATGCTTTGAGAAGGCGTGGCGTACATCAGCGCCCGTGCGGTTGCGATTGTCAGTCAGCGCCTCGACGAGCACTGCTACGCCGCCGGGCCCGTAACCCTCGTAGAGAACGGTCTCGATCGCGTCGGCCTCGCCTCCCTCCCCCGTGCCTTTGGCGATCGCCCGCTCGATGTTGTCCTTCGGCATGGAAGCCGCCTTGGCCTTGGCGATCGCCAAGGCAAGCGGAGCGTTTCCGGTCGGATCTCCACCACCGTCGCGTGCGGCCACGGTGACAGCGCGTGCGAGCTTGGTGAACTGCTGGCCGCGACGAGAATCGACGATCGCCTTCTTGTGCTTGATTGAAGCCCACTTGGAATGTCCGGACATGGCCATGAGGATACTTCGAGGCGCCCACGTCTAGGATTGGCGACCACATGAGCATCGACCCAAGCATCTTCAAGGCGTACGACATCCGTGGCCTCTACGGCGAGCAGATCGACGGCGAGACCGCTCTTGCGATCGGTCGCGGCTTTGCTCGGGTGTTGAGCGCCCTGTCGGGCAAGCCCACCACCGACTTGCACGTGGGCTTGGGCCGCGATATGCGTCTTACCGCTCCCGAGCTGGCGGCGCGCTATCGAGAGGGGATTCTGATGGAAGGCGCAAGCGTGCTCGACGCCGGTCAGGTGGGCACGGAGATGCTCTACTACCTGGTCGGCTCGCGCGGGCTCGACGGTGGCTTGATGTGCACCGCCTCGCACAATCCCAAGGCCTATACCGGCGCCAAGCTCGTGCGAGAGGGAGCCATCGCACTCTCTGGAGACGAGGGCATTCAGGACATCCGCCGCGCGATCGAGGATGGACTCGACGGCGACGGGAGCACGCCGGTGATCGGCACGCTTCAGGAAGTCGATGTCTATGAGGAGTTCCAGACCGCCGCGCTCGCGATGATCGATGCCGAGGCGATCAAGCCTTTGAAGGTTGTCGTGGACGGCGGCAACGGCATGGCCGGACCGATGGTCGGACCGCTGCTTGACCGCCTTGGCCTTGACTTGATCGAGACCTATTGGACCCCTGACGGGAACTTCCCCGACCACGAGCCCAATCCACTGCTGCCTGAGAACAGGACGTTCATCATCGAGAAGGTGCGCGAGACCGGCGCCGATCTGGGAATCGCTTGGGATGGGGACGCCGACCGCTGCTTCTTTATCGACGACACGGGGAAGTTCGTGGATGGCGATTTCTTGACGGCGCTGCTGGCCGAATCGCTGCTCGGCAAGGATTCAGAGGACCCCACCCACCCTTCAGCCATCCTCTATGACGTGCGGGCCAGCTGGGCGGTGCCTGACACAGTCAAGCGTGCGGGTGGCACCCCGCACATAAACCGGGTGGGCCACGCCTTCTTCAAGACGCGGATGCGCAAGGAGGGCTCGCTGTTCGGCGGCGAGGTTTCAGGGCACTATTACTTCAGGGACTTCTACTGTGCCGACTCGGGCACGATCCCGGCGCTACTGATCCTGGAGCAGCTCTCCAAGCAGGACAAGCGCCTCTCAGAGCTGTTGAAGCCCTACCGAGATCGGTACTTCATCTCCGGTGAGATCAACACGGAGGTCTCAGATCAGGAGGGGAAGATGAAGGAGATATCAGAGCGCTACTCCGACGCTAAACAGGACTGGCTGGACGGCGTCTCTATCGACTACGAGGACTGGCACTTCAACGTGCGGCCCTCGAACACCGAGCCGCTGCTGAGGCTGTGCTTGGAGTCGCTACGCTCGCGCGAGCACATGGAACAGGCTCGCGACGAGGTGCTCGCGCTGATCCGCTCGTGAGCGCCCCCTCCACGCCCTATGCGGGCGCGCGCGGGGTCCACTGCTTGGCGATCCCCACGCCCTTCGTGGTGGGTCGCGTCAACTGCTACCTGATCGAGGACGAACCGCTCACGCTGCTTGACGCTGGACCGAACTCGGCCACCTCGCTAACGGCGCTTGAAGCGGCGCTTAGCGAGCACGGTCGTCGCGTGGAGGACTTGGAGCGGATCGTGGTCACTCACCAGCACATCGATCACATCGGCTTGCTCGACATCCTCGCAAAGCGCTCGGGCGCCGAGGTGTGCACGCTGGACCGGCTGGCTCCATGGCTTGCCAGCTACAAGCAGGAGATGGAGGCCAACGACAGTTTTTCGGCGCAGATCATGTTGCGCAACGGCATTCCTCAGGACGTGGTGTACGCCCTGAGGGCGGTCTCGGCCAGCTTTCGCGGGTGGGGCTCCGCCGCTCAGGTGACCAGGCCCCTCGCCGAGGGCGAGTTGCTCCAGTTCGCATCGCGCGCCTGGCGGGTGCTGCATCGCCCTGGGCACTCCCCTTCGGACACCGTGTTCTTCGACGAGGCAAGGGGCGAGCTGTTCGGCGGGGACCACTTGATCAAGCACATCTCCTCCAACCCGCTCATATCCCGGCCTTTGAAGGCCTTGTCCGTCGGCGCGGACGAGGGGGCTGGGACGGACTTGGACGAGAGCGTTGTCGAGCGTCCAAGAGCGCTGATGAGCTACATGGAGTCGCTACGAGCGACGCAGGCGATGGAGTTGAAGGTCGTGTATGCGGGACATGGGGCACCGGTCGAAGACCATCGCAAACTGATCGACGAGCGGATGGGAATGCACGAGCGGCGAGCCAACAAGCTGTATGCGCTGATCGCCGAACGCCCGCGCAACGCTTATGAGATGGCTCAGGAGATGTGGGGCAATGTGGCGGTGACGCAAGCCTTTTTGACGCTCTCGGAGGTGCTTGGGCACGTGGATGTGCTGATCGACGAAGGCCGTGTGAGGGAACATAAAACGGACGGCGTGACGAGCTTCCAAGCCACTTGAAACAGTAGAGTACAATAAACTCCATGACTGTCGGTTAGGAGGAGGGGGTCGTGGAGAGCGCCACATCAAATCCGCACCTGAACGTGTTCGAGCCCTATCGCGAGCTCGGGCGTGGCCACGAGGATCAGCTCACGCGGGCCGCGATGATCGTGCTACGCCTTGTGCCATTGGCCAGAGAGACTCTGCTGCGAGCTATCGGCGAGCCCTCCCAGGCGCAACTGCCGGACTGTGTCGTTGACATGCAGGCCACCAACCTGGTCGATCCCTCCGAGGAAAACTTGGCGGGCGGCGCGGTCGAGCGTGGACGTTTGGTGAGCGTCTTCTTGACCCCGGACACCGAGCCCTTCGAGCTTGCCGAAGAGGTCAGCGAGACCGAGGACAACCAGCGCTTCGACGGGGTGCTCCGTTTCGACCCGGAACTGGTGGTGGTGCTGGAGAGCAAGGTCTGCAGGCGCTGGGCGCGGCGCAACGGCCATCGTGTGGCCGAGTTGAACCTGAACGGAACGCATTTTGAGCAGCAGCGCACGAGCGTGTTGCGCTGGCACGATCTACTCGAGTCATGGTGGCGTCTGGTCGAGTTGGGCGTGTTGGGGCCCGCTGAGCAGGCGATTGTCAAGGACGTGCTCTCCTACGCTCACCAGGACTTCGGTCAACTGTTGCCATTCGGCACGCTGCGCCGAGTCGGAGCGGACCCGGTGCGGCGCAAGTGGAGACTGCGCTCGCTGCTGCGCGAAGCCACCGGGATCGTGCCCGAGCGCGCCGGCCTTGTGCACGTGCGCCTCGATGTTGCGCTCGGGGTCGCATCGCTACAGCGCGCGGCGCTTGACATCGAGGAGGAGCGGTTGACCCTTCACGTATGGCCCGGAGAGCTGAAGGCGCAGGCAGAGCATCTGTATGCGGGCGGGCACGCCGAGAATCTGTGCGAGCTCGAAGAGCTGGACGGCCCGGGCGCTTGGCGAGTCAAGCCGCAGCCGCTGCTCGGCTTTCGCAACGCTCCGGTGCGCACGCGCGTCTATCTCACCTGTCGCCTCGACCCTGCCGAGTACGCCAGACGCTGGCAAGGTGAGGACTGGAAGAAGGTGGGCGCCCACCACCGCAACCACATTGTTCCCGACCTGTGGCCCTGGCTGTTGGACCGGGGCTATGCCTCAGAACAGGACCGCGACCGGCTCGACCCGTTCCTGCACGCGCTCGGACGACGATTCGCCCACCTGCGGCCCACCATCCACGTGTCGCGCTCTTGGGACTGGAACGAAGCGGAGCGACTCGACGACGAGGGTCTACTGGCGGGCGAGATCCACGATGCGCTGAACCGCGCGCTCGGGGCGCTGGACGAGCCGCAACTTCCGCTCACCCTTCAAGCTGCCGAGACGACGCTCTCATCGGAGCCCGAGCTTGCGGCCACATCGGCCAAGAACAGCCGGTGAAGGCGCTCGTCGGCTCCCAGCTCGGTGTGGAACGCGACCGCCGTCACGCGACCTTGTCGGGCGGCTACGGGATGACCTTCGATCTCGGCCAAGATCTCAACGTCGGGGCCATGCTCCGCAATCCAAGGGGCGCGGATGAAGATGCCATGCATAGGCCCTCCGGATAGACCCTTCACGTCGAGATCGGCCTCGAAGGAGCGCAACTGGCGCCCGAAAGCGTTGCGCTCAGCACGGATATCCATGATCCCCAGGTGATCGCGGTCGAGCATGATCAGACCCGCGCACGAGCCGAGGACGGGCACTCCGCCCGAACCGGCGATACGACCCCCCTCCTCGTCCACGCCCGCAAGGCGGCGCAAGGGGACGGCCAAACCCTCGCGTGCGATACCCAAAGTCATCGTGGTTGACTCTCCTCCAGGGATCACGAGTCCTTCGAGTCCGTCGAGGTCCGCGGGGATCCTTACCTCGCGCACGCGCGCGCGCAGACCTTCCAAAACGCGACGATGCGCATCAAAGTCGCCCTGCAGGGCGAGCACCCCGATCAGCGGTGTCCTTTGGAGTACCGGTGGCGATCCCACCGGCGATCCTCCCATCGTTAGCGCTACCAACCGCGCTGGGAAAGGAGCTGCTCGTCTGCCAACTTCGAGCTCTCCAAGCTCACCATTGCCGGCCCGAGGCCACGCGAGGCGGCGGCGACGCGCTCGGGATCCTGCCAGTGGGTTGTGGCCTCAACGATGGCTCGTGCGCGAGCGGGCGGATCGTCGGACTTGAATATGCCTGAGCCCACGAACACGCCTTCGGCTCCCAATGCCATCATCAAAGCGGCGTCGGCCGGGGTGGCGATACCGCCGGCGCAGAACAGAACAACGGGCAGACGACCGGCGGCCGCGACAGACCTGACCAAGTCAAGCGGCGCTGCATGCTCCTTGGCGGCGCTTGCAAGCTCGCTCTCTTGCAAAGCGCCGAGACGCCGGATCTCGCCGGTGATGCCGCGCATGTGGCGTACCGCCTCGACGATGTCGCCGGTGCCGGCCTCGCCCTTGGAGCGGATCATCGCGGCGCCCTCCCCTATCCGTCGCAACGCCTCGCCCAGGTTGGTGGCGCCGCACACGAAAGGCACCTTGAAGGCCCACTTGTCGATGTGGTTTGACTCGTCCGCGGGCGTGAGGACCTCGGACTCGTCGATGTAGTCGACCTCCAAAGCCTCCAACACCTGGGCCTCAACGAAATGGCCGATCCGGGCCTTTGCCATCACCGGAATCGTGACGGTCTCCTGGATGCCGGAGATCATCTCGGGGTCGGACATGCGTGCCACTCCCCCATCGCGCCTGATGTCGGCCGGCACCCGCTCCAAAGCCATGACGGCAGCGGCGCCCGCGTCCTCGGCGACCTTGGCCTGCTCGGGGGTGACCACGTCCATGATGACTCCGCCCTTGAGCATCTCCGCCAGGCCGCTCTTGACTGTGAATGTCGCCTCGTCGCGCATGCTCATGATCTTATCCGCGCCGGCACATGAAGCTGGTCGTGCCTCCTGCACTCGCAGGCTAGGCCCGGCGCATGAAGGCGATCGTCCGTCGTCCATGGACTAATGAGCTACCGACCGGCGCATGCGC
>JBAVYU010000076.1:0-1568 GCA_049588415.1 Solirubrobacteraceae bacterium | reverse complement strand
CCTTCATTGCGCTCCAGCGGCCTGGCTCGGCCGGGTCTTCAAAGCGGCAGGCGGGCCTCTTGATCTTTCCGCAGTTCGTTACGGGAGGCGAACTCGCGTTGGCGCCAATCAGCCCGGCCCTGGTCGGCTTGCGATTGATGCAGTCCAATTTGAACGCGCGCAACCTGCCCGATCACGGCATGGCGATCCTCAGCGCCCTTGCGCGTAACATACCAGCCGTGGTGCTGACCTACGGCAACTACGATCAGCTCGAGGGCGTTGCCGACAATCTCATCAAAATGGTCCTTGAAGGCAATGTCAGCACGTCGGCCTTCAAGAGGATCGCTTCGGCATTCGGCGCCTCGACTTCGATGGCGGTACCCGGTTCAACGAGGTTTGACGGCATCGCCAGCGCACTCACGCCGGTTCCCGAGACGACGCCGCGCAAGCCGCCCAAAATAGTCACCATCGGCATGGCGACCTATGATGACTTCGATGGCACATATTTTACGCTTCAGGCGATCCGGATGTACCATCCGGAAATTCTCGACGACGCCGAACTCCTGGTCGTCGACAATCACCCGGATGGCCGCGCGGCACGAGCGCTCAAGGACCTCGAGACCTGGATCCCGAACTACCGCTACGTACCAATGGGCGGGGTTTCGGGTACGGCGATCAGGGACGCGGTTTTTCGCGAAGCCACGGGCGAAATCGTCGTGTGCCTCGATTGCCACGTCTTCGTCGTGCCGGGGGCCCTGAAGCGGCTGATCGATTACTTCGATGCCAACCCGGGCACCGCGGATCTCCTTCAGGGGCCGCTTCTCTACGACAACCTGAAAACCATCTCCACGCACTTCGAGCCGAACTGGCGCGAGGGGATGTACGGCACCTGGGAGTCCAGCTCCGATGGAGCTGACCCCGAGCTGCCGCCGTTCGGGATTCCGATGCAAGGGCTCGGCTTGTTCGCTTGCCGCCGTGAGGCATGGCCGGGCTTCAATCCCGCGTTCCGCGGTTTCGGCGGCGAAGAGGGTTATATCCACGAGAAGTTTCGACGCGCAGGCGGCCGTACGCTTTGCTTGCCGTTCCTGCGATGGATGCACCGCTTTCACCGTCCATTGGGAATACCCTATGCGAACACCTGGAACGACCGTGACCGCAATTACTGGATTGGCTTTCAAGAGTTGGGCTGGGACACCGCGCCGATCGCCGAACATTTCAAGGCATTTCTCGGAAACGGGGTCGGCGCGCGAATGGTCGAGGACGTGGAAAAGGAATTTCCGGATTTCAGGACCAATACCCGCACGGCGACAGACCAGGTTTCAGCGCGCGACACTGCGCGTTCAAGCGGATAGCAACGGCTGTAGCCGGGATTGAAGCGTCTGCCAGTTTTCCGGTGCAACCTGGTCGCGGACACCCGCGAGGTACTGCGTCCATCTTGTCGAGAGATCGGCAGCCTCCAGTTCGCCGTGCAGCTTGACGTCGCGGCTCCGATTGCGCCACCGACTGACGTTCTCGACCTGCTGCCTGTCGTCGCCCGTTACGTATCCGCTGAGATGCTGGGTGCCGATATCCCAGCGATAGATGTAGGA
>JBAVYU010000075.1:0-68436 GCA_049588415.1 Solirubrobacteraceae bacterium | reverse complement strand
GTCAAGCACCGACACCAACCAGCCCCCGTCGGGGTGGCTGGCCTAAAACCCAATGCCCAAGCCAAAACACAAGCATCGGACCGAGTCACTAACTGTCCCAAACCTGTCACACCCCGGGACACGAACGCGACAACCACGCGACACCAATTTGGCCACGCAGCCCCCTGTTGCCTGTATGCAGTTACCTTGTCATTCGATGACAATCGTCTGAAGGTGCTGCTACAAGTCCAGGAGCATCAAATGCTCGAAGTGCACGTTACGAGATCGGGATCGGGTAGCGACGAGCTTGCTATCAGCCGGGCATGTGGCTCGGGCGGTGCAGGTGCACCCGGAACCCGTCTGGCGGCGAGATGTCGTAGCCGCCGTCATCCTCCACGACTAGACGCGGCAGCGGCCGAGCACGAAGCCGAAACAAAGGCCACCAGAGACGACGACGAATACGCGCGATTGGGGTCATGATCGGCGCACATGCCACCTCCGTGCGGTCTGAAAGAACGATCACGAAGGCTCGCTCTTCCCTAATGGCGTCGAGTATCGACGGCAACGCGGTGTCGTGGTCGGCCGACAGGAACATCGTCCCATTCGGGTAGCGGGGACTCTCCGAGAGAACCTCGGCCACAAGAGCGTCTGTCGTACTGGCCAAATCCATGGTTAGCTTCGTCGTCTCCATCCGTCGAAGATCGCTTGATGATGCTCGACCATATGTCGGATGGCGTTTGCCAGTTGTTCGTTAGTTGCCAAGCCCGTCCCAGCTACGAAAAGTTCGGGATCTAGCTTGGTCTCTCCATGGTATCGGTGCATATGGCAGGTGTCCAGATGGTTGTCGATGATGCAGACCGCCCGCCATCGTGGGCGCAAGCCCGAGAGGCGACGCTCCAAGATCACGGCATAGTGCTGGATCGGCCTACCGCCTGTCCTAACCAAGACCCGCAGGTCAGGCGTCGGCAGCACTTGAAGCCAGTCTCGATCAAAGTACATATGTGGCCTTGCGCTCGCTGGCTAACCCAAGTTAGCCAGGATCGGCTCGCTTCTCGAGACGCCGCCGCTGCTTGACCAGTCCAGATTTAGCAGACAGACCCACAAATAGAACACAAATAGAACATACAGGCCGATCCGACAGTTTGCTAGCGAGCGATCATTTAGCTCAGATAGAGAAGATTCTCGGTATCGGGGAGACAGGATTTGAACCTGCGACCGCCCGGCCCCCAGCCGGGTGCGCTACCAGACTGCGCCACTCCCCGTGGTGCTCTTCGATTCTACGGACAACGGCCGCGGGGCACCTCCCCCAGGTCAAGCCCTCACAGGAAGCTTGGCGCGCAGCTTGGGCAGACCCACTCCAAGCAATCCCCGCAAGAGAGCCGTATTGAACGCGAGGAAGTCGAAGTAGTCGCGCCACAGCACGATCTGGCCGTCGCGCACGTCGAAGCGGCCACAAACCCAGAACTCCATGTGGAGCTTGCGGAAAGTGAGGAAGTCGGTGCGCTCGGTGAGGACGGACGGCCCGTCTGCGCAGATCGTATGGATGACGACATCGAAACCGCCTCCAACACCGTATGCCCTGCCGAAGAGACGGCGAACACGCTCGCGTCCGTGAATGGTGGGCAGACCAACGTTCTCGTAGACCACGTCCACCGCCAGGAGTGCCAGCGCCTCGTCGAGGTCCCCGCAGCGCAAGAACTCCAGGAAGCTCTCGACGATGGGTACGGGAGAGGAATCGACCCCTGGTCGCTCCACGGCGATCCCGTCGGGTTTGCTTGTCGGCTCGACCATTTGGCTCAACCCTCCCCCATCTTCGCAGCCCGCCGAGACATCTCCTCCTCGGAGATGTCCTCGACATGCGTAGCCACATTCCAACGGTGACCGTAAGGATCCTCGAATTGCCCCGAGCGATCCCCATAGAACTGATCTTCGACCGCCCGCAGCGGCTTGGCCCCCGCTTGGACCGCCCGCTCGAACGCGGCGTCCGCGTCCTCGATGTAGACGTGGATCGTCACAGGCGTGCCGCCGACCGACTTGGGGCCTTCGATGTTCATTCCCGGGTTCTCGTCGGCGAGCATGATCACGGACTCGCCGATTTCAAGCTCGGCGTGACCGATCCCCCCGTCGGGGCCCTCCAAGCGCATGCGCTCAGTGGCGCCCAACACGCCCTTGTAGAACTCGATCGCCTCATTCGCGCCGTCGACGATCAGATAAGGCATCACTTGCGGGTAGTTGTCCGGTATCGGCTTGACCATCGCTCTGCCTCCTTTGGACGATTTCGCGTGGAGATCTGCCTGAAGCGGGCGACGGGAATCGAACCCGCCCTAAAAGCTTGGAAGGCTTTTGTGCAACCACAACACTTCGCCCGCGAGTCGCTTGACATCGTACCGTCCCAACCCCCCTATAACCTACGGCCCGTGCGCCTCCGAGCCCTGGTGCCTCTGCTCGTGCTGACGGGCGTGGACTACGCCCTGTGGGACTGGTCGATCGCCAACGGGCACGACATCGTCTCGCTCGTGGCCGGTCTCACCCTCCTGCCGCTCGCCGCGCTCAGCCTTGGCGGGCTCGTGCTTGCAGGCGCCCGCCTGTGCGGGCGCCTGCTCGGCAAGTCTGGTCCGCGCGCCCGCGCGCACGCGCGCAGCGCACCCGTCTCGCAGCACACGACAACCACGCCGGCCGAGCGCCAAGAGTCGTCGTCCCGCAAGCTCGCCGCCTGAGGGCGACCACGGAGTTGAAGATTCCGCAATGAGCGAGCGCCCTCGTCGCCTGCTGCCACGCTCCACCCGGGGCCGCCTCCTTTTGGCGGCGGTCATAGTGCTCGCCATCGCCGTGGTCGCCTTGGCGGGCTACCTCTACGAGAAGCACCGCACCGGCAACATCTACCACCCCCACGCCGTGTTCGTGCCCCAACCGACGCCCACTTTGCCCAAGGTCAAAGGCCAGGACCATTTCGCCTGGCCCTTGTACGGCTACACCAAGAACCACACCCGCTTCTTCCCCGCCTCACCCACCATGCGCCCGCCCTACCGGACCGTGTGGGCGCGCGGGGGCGGCGCGCTGCTCGAGTTCCCGCCCGTGATGTGGGGCAACCGCATCTTCCAGCTCGCCGACGACGCCACGCTGAACGCGATCGACAAGTACACCGGGCAGACCCTCTGGAGCCGGCGCCTCGGCGCCCTCTCAGCCTCCACCCCGGCCGTCTCCGGCGACACCGTGTACGCGACCATACTCTCGCGCTCGTCCGGCTCCCAGGCCGGACGCGTGGTCGCCCTGAACACGCTCAACGGCCATTTCCGCTGGTCACGCGACCTGCCCAGCCGCGCCGAGTCCTCGCCGCTGCTCGACAAAGGCAAGCTGTTCTTCGGCTCCCAGAACGGCACCGTCTACGCGCTCAACGCCCATAGCGGCAACATCCTATGGACCTACCACGCCTCCGGCGCGGTCAAGGCGAGTCCCAGCCTCTCGGGCGGCGTTCTCTATTTCGGCGACTACTCCGGCAATCTGCAGGCTGTCGGCGAGGAGCACGGCCACCTCTTGTGGCGCAGCGGCTCCGGGGGCGCCCTGCTCGGCAGCGGCACCTTCTACTCGACCCCGGCCGTCATGTACGGACGCGTATTCCTCGGCAACACCGACGGGCGTGTCTACGCTTACGACGCCGCCTCGGGTGCATTGGACTGGGCGGTGCAAACCGGCGCTTATGTATACGCGTCGCCAGCCGTCACCAACGCTCCGGGGCTCGGTCCGACCATCTACTTGGGTTCCTACGACGGCACCTTCTATGCCCTCAACGCCCGCTCAGGGCACATCGAGTGGCAGTACCACGCCGGCGGCAAGATCTCCGGCTCGGCCACGATCGTCGGCAATATCGTCTACTTCGCCGACCTCGGCACCCACGACACGATCGGCCTCGGTATCTCCACCGGCAAAGTCGCGTTCACCAAGAGCACCGGCTCCTTCGACCCGGTCATAAGCGACGACCACTACCTCTACCTGTCCGGCATCACCGGCCTATACGCGCTCGCGCCCTTGGATGCCCCTCCCCAGAGAGAAAAGCCCAGCACAAGCAACACCGCCAAGGTTCACGCGAGGACGAGCGCCAAACCAGCGGCAAGTACAACGGCCAAGGCAGGCGCTGCGGTCGTGGTCATCCACAAGCGCCGGCCAGCCCCAAAGCGCGCCGCGGCGAAAAGCGCGCCGCGACGCGCACCACACCGGGGGACTTAGCACTCACCGCGGTCCAGCCATCGTGGACCGCCAGACACGCATGGCCTTCGACGACGCTCCAGTAGCGCGTATAGTGCAACCTCACAAACGACTCGCCCGCCTCCAAGAAGCGCAGGCTGAACGAGTCGTGGCCCAACTTAGTCAGCTTTGCCGGCGCCGAGGCCAGGGACCTTGAGTCGAGCACCGCGAACACGCGCCAATGGGCGCTTGAGAACACTTCGTGCAGGTAGGGCTGTCCCGCACGAATCAAGGCCGCCTCTTCGTCGCTTGAGCCGTCGAGTCGCACGTCCGGGAGCGCCACATAGCTGACCGCGTTGTTGGCAAGCCAGGCGTGGTAGGCCGCCGCTGTGAGGCCTTCTTTGAAGAAGATCGGGTCGTACTTGGTGTCGAGCTGGCGCTCCCAACCACGGGCCAGCGAGAATTTGGGGGCCAGCAGAGCGGCCTCCCAGTGGGAATGGGTGAATGGGACCTCCACCCGCACCAGCGAACCGCCGTGCGCGTCCAAAAAACGTTCCAGCGGCAAGTAATAGGCGGCGCGCGTAGAGGGATCGCCGGCGACCCCCGCGCTCTCGCGCACCGGCCCCCAAGCAGTCCACACGACGATCAGCCCCACCGCGGCCACGATCGCCGCCAATGGCCGACCAGGCTGCCTGAACCCGTCACGCCCCAGCGCGCACAGAGCCAGCGGCCCTGCCAACAGCACGGCATAACGGTCGATGTTGCTGCCCATCGGTGTTGGTGCGATCGACAGGATCGTCACGCCCAGATAGACCCAGGCCCCGATCCGCAACAGCCGCTCCGAGCGCGGGACCGCGTATAGGAACGCCAAGATGACCGCCAGCGTGGCGGTCACCGAGCTGGCGGCAAACGGCTCCCAGCCGCCCTCCGGGAACAGCAACTCCAACGGCACCACGACCAACAAGACGGGCAGAACCAAAACAAAACCAGTGCGAGCCCTGCGCGTGGCAAGCACGTGCGTAGCGCCTGCCAACGCCAGCAGCAAACCAGCAACCGGACTCGTGGCCGCGCACACAGAGGCAAGCACGCCGGCGAGCCAAGGCCGCTCACGCACGAGCGCCCATACCGCGAGCGTCGCGAACGTGACCCCCAAAGCGAACGTGACCCTGCCGATCCACAGATCGCCGGCGGCCGCCAAGGCAAAGCAGACCGCGCCCCAGCGTGCGCGCGGCCCGTATACCTCCAATGCGATCCGCTCGAAGGCGAAAGTGGACACGAGTACCGCCAAAGCCCCCACCAGCTTGATCCCCAAGACCAAAGCCAGCCATGGGAACACGAGGCTGTAGCCGGGTAGGTGATGGCCGCCGTACCAGTTGTTGTCCCAGATGCTGAAGCCCGAGTTTTCAAACAGCCATGCGCGATAGGTCTGCGCCGCCAGATCCGGTGAGCGCGGCGCCACCACCAGCCACGCCGCAATCAGCACACCCGCGAAGGGCAGCGCCGGCGAGAAATCACGGTCGACAAGCAGCGCGCGTACCCGCCCGAGCGAGGGCGCACGCTCGGTGAGTGCCTGGCTCTCCACAGCGCCCAGTATGGCGAGCGGACCCCAAGTTGGCTGAGGCTCGGCGTGCTACCCCGCCGAGCCTCAGCACTCGCGCGAGTCGAACTCAATTGGACGAGTCGCGCCTATGTTCTTACGAACAGGTGGGAGCCTCCGAAGTCGCGCTGCGCGGACGACGAATGGGCGCCCGCAACGCGCGCTGCGCCACAACGGATGCGGGGCCTCGCGACTCGCACTGCGCATCGGTGGCTCCGGTGGCCGATAATCAGCGCCGATGAGAACACCCCCCACGAGCGCCCGCCACCTGCTCGCGCTCGCCTTGGTGGCGCTCGCCCTTCCGATAAGCGGCTGCGGTACCACCCATCCGCCCCCGCTCGAAGCCAAAGCGTTCGCCGAAGCGCGGAGCTTTCCCTACTTTCGCCTCTATTGGGCGGGCCCCACCTTCCTCGGCAAGCCGCTTGCGGCCGTAGACGGCATAAAGAGCTACAGCGCCGGAGTTGGCGACTCTGTGTACTACGGAGACTGCGTAAACGGCAAGGGCCTGCTCGGCGGTGGCGGCAGCTGCCTGCTGCCTTTGCAGGTGAGCACCGTCATCTACGGCTTGCACTCCAACAGCGCGCTCGGTCCGCAGCGTAACGCGCTGATCAGAGGCGTGCCGGCCACGATCTACGACGAAGAACACTCGATCGAGCTCTACAGCGGGCGTCTGGCGATCGACGTGTTCTCCGACACCCTCGCCGACGCTTTGGCCGGAACCTCACAACTGCGTCCCATCAACGCCCCTGGCAGCGCCACCGAAAAGCTTCCCCCGCCCGCCTATTGCCCAGGCCTGTCCGGACCGGTCCCGGCGCGCGTGCAGGCAACCATGAACGCACTCCCTGGCCGTCCCTGCCAGAAGGCCCAAGCGGCTCTGGCGGCTACCGAAAAGCTCGCCGGCTAGGCCCCCGGCGCGGGCTCGGGCGAGGTGCCGACCACCGGCTCGCCGATCTCACGGCGCAAGCTGAAGAAGGCCGCCGAGCCGATCAGAGCCGGCAACCACAGCGAGATCGCCCGATAGGTGACGACCGCCGCGACGACCGCCGCGACGGGCCGCACATGGAAGAGCACGAGCATCCCGATCAAACCGCCTTCGACCGCCACCAGCCCGGCCGGGATCGGGATCGAGTTGGCCATCAAGCCCACCAGGTAGGCCATCGCGACCACCCAGAACCCAGGCGACGGCCCATACGCCAGCAGGCACACGTAGAGCACCATCGTGTCGAACAGCCAGTAGCCAACCGCACCCAGCAGCCGCGGCTCGCGCCGCCCGATCAGGCGCAACGCCGCCCGCACACCGTCGCTGATTGCTACGAGCCCAACGTGGATACGCCCTTCGCTCAAACGCCCGCGGACCGCCAGTCGCCCGGCCAGGACGGCGACCGCGAGCGTGGCCGCGATCGTCGCGATCGCGAGCGCTGCCGGCAAAAGCGTGAGCAAAGGATCCTGGGAGCCCGGCAACAACCCCAGCCACATCAGAACACCGATCAGGGCCACCGCGCTCACATTTACGGCGCTGGTCAGCACGAACAGCAGGACCGAGCGCCTGGCGATGCGCTCGACCGATACGCCCTTGGTGCGCAGCACCCAAGCCCCCAGGGCGATCCCCCCGATCCCGCTGATCGACACGACCGAGTTGACGGCCAGCTCGGACAACGCCAGGCGACGGCTGAAGCGTCGCTCCATCTTGAAGACGAGCTCGAACAGCACGACATAGCCGGCGCAGGAGAGCAACTCGAAACCGACCCCGGCGGCGACCCAGGCGAGGTTGGCGTCTGTGATCTTCTCGCCGGCGGAGCGCAGCCCGGGTACCGCCAGCAGCAGGGCGGCGACCAGCACGAAGAAGATCGCGAGGCTGATCAAGCCGTTGCGCAAGCGCCGCGACTGGTCCGACATGCCTCCCGCGGGGTCAACATTCTCCGGCCCGCTCATGCGGCCGTCTGCAGCGCTCTGCTCTTCAACGCTCCCGTCTGCCCCACTCCGATCCCCGCTAATCGCCGCGCGCGTGTCGTAGTCGACGATTCTTCGCATCCTCTTCGGCCTCGTAATTAGGTTCTTTGGCGCTACCGTCACCTTAGCCTCACCTCTACCGCACACCATTGCCCGGCCGAGGAGCGGCGCAACCCATGGCAGAGACCGCCCGCATACTGGTAGTCGACGACGAGCCAGCCGTCCAGCACGCGCTGTCGCGCGCGCTCACCTTGGAACGCTACGAGGTGGCCCTTTCCGGTAACGGTGGGGACGCTTTGGAGCGGATGGTCGACGGTTCCTACGACGCAGTCATCCTGGACGTCTCGATGCCGGTGCTCGACGGCTTGGAAGTGTGCAAGCGCGTGCGCGAAAGCGGCGATCGCACGCCGGTCCTGATGCTGACGGCACGCGAGCAGGTCGACGATCGCGTGGCCGGCCTGGACGCCGGCGCCGATGACTATCTGGTCAAGCCATTCGCCCTGCGTGAGCTGATGGCGCGAGTGCGCGCCCTGCTCAGACGAGCGGATGAGATCGACCAAGAGGAGACGCTCAGATTCGAGGACCTGCACTTGGACCGGCTGGCCCACGAGGCTTGGCGCGGCGAGCGCAGCCTCAACCTGACCCGCACTGAGTTCCTGTTGCTCGAGCTGTTCCTGCGCCACCCCAAGCAGGTGCTCACCCGCTCGATCATCTTCGAGCACGTGTGGGGCTATGACTTCGGTTCCAGCTCCAACTCTTTGGGCGTCTATATGGGCTACCTGCGCCGAAAGACAGAGGCCGGTGGGGAGCCCCGCCTGTTGCACACGGTGCGCGGCGTGGGATACGTCTTGAAGGAGGGCTGATGAGCTTTCGCCGGCGCATCACGCTCGTCTCGGCCGCCGCGGTCGCGGTCGCGGTGGTGCTCGCCTCGGTGCTCACCTATCTGCTCTCCGCGCGCGAGCTCTACGGCCAGGTGGACAGCCAGCTGCGCGGGCGCGCTCAACCTCTGGTCACGCGCTTCGATCGTCTCCCCCGATTGCCCATCCGAACGGGCAACCGCCACCGTGCCTTTCCTGGGATCCCGCCCGGCCCAAACCAGGTGCGCGGCTACCAGCAGGTGATCGACTCCAGTGGCAGGATCTGGTTCGACTCCTCTCCCCACGTGCAATTGCCCGTCAGCGCCGCGGCGCGCCGGCTTGCCGCAAAAGGCGGGAAGTCGTTCTTCAGCGATGCGCGTGCGAACGGCATCCACCTGCGCATGCTCACCGAGGCCCTTCCGCCCGGCTACGCCGTGCAGCTGGCTCAGCCGCTCACCGACGTGGACAGCGCGCTCGCGCGGCTGCGGCTGATCCTGGTGCTGCTGGACATCGGCGGCATCGCCCTGGCGGCCCTGCTCGGACGGCTCGTTGCGGGCGCCGCGGTGGCGCCAGTCAAGCGACTGACCGAGGCGACCGAGCATGTGACCCGCACACAGGATCTGTCCAACCGGATCGAGCCTGCCGGCGAGGATGAGATCGGACGCCTGGCCGTGAGCTTCAACGCCATGCTCGATGCTTTGGAGCACTCGATGAGCGCGCTGGACGCCTCGGTGCACGCCCAGCGCCAACTCGTTGCCGACGCTTCGCACGAGCTGCGCACACCCGTGACCAGCCTGCGCACGAACATCGAAATCCTCAAGCAGGAGCAGGACATGCCGGTCGAGGAGCGCCAAAGGATGCTCGACGACGTGGTCGAGCAGATCGAGGAGCTGACCCTGCTGATGAACGACCTGATCGAGTTGGGCCGAGGCGAGCAGCCGAGCGCCGGCAGCGAGGACGTGCGCTTGGACCAGATCGTCGAAGAGGCGATCGAGCGCGCGCGGCGCCACTCGCCCGACACCACTTTCCACGTCGAGCTAGACCCGGTGGTGCTCACCGGCGAGCCGGTGCGGCTCGGGCGCGCGATCAACAACCTGGTCGACAACGCCGTCAACTACAGCCCACCCGGCAGTCCGGTCGAGATCGCGCTGCATGGTGTCGAGCTGACCGTGCGCGACCACGGCCCGGGCATCTCAGGCACCGATCTCCCCCACGTGTTCGACCGCTTCTACCGCGGCGCCGAGGCGCGGGGACGGCCCGGCTCGGGCCTCGGACTGGCGATCGTGCGTCAGGTCGCCGAACAGCACAGCGGCAGCGTCAGTGCCCAACCCGCGCCGGGGGGCGGCACCCTGATGCGTCTGCGTCTTCCCGACGCGGGGCCGGTCGAGTCGCTGGTGGTCTTGGACACACCGGTTCACGCGACTCCTTAGCGGACCCCCGCGCGTAGGCCCTGCCCTCGGCGCGAAAAGCCGCGGGCGTGAGCCCGTAGCGGATCCTGAACGACCGCCCGAAATGCGAGGCTTGGCGGAAGCCGACCAGCCGAGCCACGTCGCGCACCGGGATCGCCGGCTGCTCGATCAGAAGCTGGGCGGCCACGTTCAGCCTGCGCTTGCTCAGCTCCTCGTGGAAGCCAATCTCGCCGAACTGGGCGAAAGCGCGTGTGAGCTGACGTGGCGAGCTGGCGAGCGCTCGTGCGACCGCTTCGAGCGTGAGCGGCCCTCGATAGTGGCGGGTGATGACGACACGCGCCTGCAGGTACAAGCGACGGCGCTGTTCGACCGTGGAGGGACGCACACCCCCTTATCCGACAGCCCCGTCCAGGTTGGACACCGGCCGGAGACACCCGACCGGAGCCACCGGCCTGGCGCTCATTCGTTCGCGCCGGCAAAGCGCGTCAGCCCGCGTAATCGGCGGCAATCCGTTCGGCCCCATCGCGATAGGAGCCGCCGAACAACACCGCGTGCACGAGCAGCGGCAGAAGCTGCCACAGATTTACACGCTCCCGCCAACCCTCGGCAAGCGGCACCAGCTCCTCATAGGCGGCAAACACACGCTCAGAGGGAGCGCCAAACAGGCGCAGCATCGCCAAGTCGACCTCGCGGTGCCCACCGTAGGCGGAGGGGTCGATCAACCATGGACGCCCCTGCTCGTCGGCGTGCACGTTGCCGCTCCACAGGTCGCCGTGCAGGCGAGCCGGCGGCTCGGCAGGCCCGGCCAGACGGTCGAGGCGAGCGCACACGCGCTCCACCGCTGCCACTCCCGAGCTGCTCAGCGCTCCACGTTCGCTCGCGATCCGCGCCAGCGGAAGCAGGCGCCGCTGCGCATAAAAGCTGGGCCAGTCCTCGCACGGCTCGTTCGGCAGGCGCAACGATCCGATGCGCGCCTGCACGCCCAGGCGCTCGCCGAAGCCGGGATCGCCGAAACAGGGAGCGCCCGCCAGATGTGTCGTGGCAAGACCGCGGCCCAGCTCCTCGGCGCCCTCGTGGCTGAGTCGCCCCGGCGTCACCCATTCGAGGACTAGATAACCCTCTGCGACCTCGATCACGCGCGGCGTGCGCAGCGCCCCCGGCTCAGCCAACCACTTCAAGCCCGCGGCCTCCAGCGCATACTCGCCCTCGCCGGCGTCGGGGCGCGTCTTGACAAAAGCGTCCTCTCCGTGAAGGCACACATGCCAAGCCTCGTTGATGTCGCCACCGCCCACACGACGCGGCTCGCTCGCTCCCGCCGGCAGACTCACGCGCGCGTGCCCTCGCTCACCGCCGCCTCAGGCGGACTCGGCGGATCGCAGCCGCTCCAGCAAGCCGGCACAAGCTGCCTGCACCTGATCGAGCACGACCTCAAAGCCACGTTCGCTGTCATAGTAAGGGTCAGGGACGTCCAGTTCGTGCGTATCGGTACTCGCAGGGTCGAACTCGCGCAACAGATGCACCTTGGCGCGCCCCTGCTTGTCTGGAGCCAGCTGACGCAGGGCATGCTGGTTGGAGGCATCCATCGCGAGGATCAGATCGAAGCGTTCGAAGTCGTCTTCAGTCACCTGGCGAGCCACGCTTTCAAGCGCGATTCCGCGGCGAGTCGCCGCCTGCCGCGCTCTGGGGTCGGGCGGCTCGCCCACATGCCAAGCCCCTGTGCCCGCGCTGTCGAGCACGATCTCGTCCTGGAGCCCCGCTTCGGCGACCAGTAGGCGCATCACTCCCTCGGCTGTCGGCGAGCGGCAGATGTTTCCCAGACACACAAACAGGACGTGCGTCACGCGCGGTCTCCGGAGGGTACGAACGACGATCCCCACCAACCCACGCCACCCATACGGGGGAGCTGCCCTCGCGAGCCCAAGGCTTACTCCTCTCCGATCTCGAGCACCGCCAGGAACGCCTCTTGGGGAACCTCGACGCGGCCGACCTGCTTCATGCGCTTCTTGCCTTCCTTCTGCTTACTGAGAAGCTTCTTCTTGCGCGAGATATCGCCGCCATAGCACTTGGCGATCACGTCCTTGCGGAAGGCCTTGACGGTCTCCCTGGCGATGATGTGCGAGCCGATCGCGGCTTGGATCGGCACGTCGTACTGCTGGCGCGGGATGCGCTTGCGCAGCTTTTCGGTGAGCGTTCGGCCCATGTCGTAGGCCTTGTCCTTGTGCACGACCATCGACAGGGCATCGACCGTGTCGCCCGCCAGGAGCACGTCGAGCTTGACGAGGTTGGCGGGCTTCATGTCGCTGAGCTCGTAGTCGAGCGAGGCATAGCCGCGTGTGCGCGACTTGAGCTGGTCGAAGAAGTCGAGCACGATTTCAGCAAGTGGCAGGTCGTAGCTCATCTGGACCCGCTCGGGCGAGAGATAGTGCATCCCCGCCGGCTCGCCCCTGCGTTCCTGGCATAGCTCCATGACGGCGCCTACGTACTCCCTTGGGGCGATCACCTGGGCCTTGATGAACGGCTCCCTGATCTCCGCGATCGTGCCGGGGTCGGGCATGTCCGACGGGTTGTGCACCTCGAGCTCCTCCCCATTGGTCAGGGTCAGGTCGAACTCGACCGAGGGCATCGTCGCAAGCAGCTCCAGGTCGTACTCACGCTCGAGGCGCTCTCGCACGATGTCCATGTGCAAGAGGCCGAGAAAGCCGCACCTGAAGCCGAAGCCGAGCGCGTCAGAGGTCTCCGGCTCCCAAGAGAGAGCGGCATCGTTGAGCGTGAGCTTCTCCAAGGCATCCCTCAGATCGGGGTAGCGGTCTGAGTCGATCGGGAACAGGCCGCAGAACACCATCGGCTTGACCTCGCGATATCCGGGCAAGGGCTCTGAGGCGCTCTTGCCTCGCACCTCCGTCGTGAGCGTGTCGCCGACCCTCAGGTGCGTCACGTCCTTAATACCCGTGATCAGATAGCCCACCTCGCCCGCGCTCAGCTCCTTCACCGGTGTCATCGTCGGCGAGAAGAAGCCGATGTCGTCGATCTCGGCATGCGTGCCCGCCGCCATCGCCCTGATCGCCTCGCCCTTGCGGAACACTCCGTCGACGACCCTGATGTAGGCGATCACGCCCCGGTACTGGTCGAACTCGGAGTCGAAGATCAGCGCACGCGGAGGCGCATCCGGGTCGCCTGAGGGCGGCGGCACGCGCCGGACCAGCTCGTCGAGCACCTCAGCCACGCCCGCGCCCGTCTTGCCGCTGATCTTCAGGATCGCCTCGTCAGGCTCCCCGATCAGCTCCGCCACTTCGCCGGCCACGCGCTCCGGCTCGGCGCCGGGCAGGTCGATCTTGTTCAGGCAGGGGATCAGCTCCAGGCCCGCCTCGACCGCCAGGTAGGTGTTGGCCACCGTCTGCGCCTCCACGCCTTGGGAGGCGTCCACGACCAACAGCGCACCCTCACACGCCGCCAGGGAGCGCGACACCTCATACGTGAAGTCGACGTGCCCGGGCGTGTCGATCAGGTGCAGCTGGTAGGTCTCCCCGTCGGAGGCCGTGTAGGCCACCTTCACGGCCTGCGCCTTGATCGTGATCCCCCGCTCACGCTCCAGGTCCATCGAGTCGAGCACCTGCGCCCGCATCGCTCGCTCGTCCACGGCGTGCGTCAGCTCCAGGATGCGGTCAGCCAGCGTCGACTTGCCGTGGTCGATGTGGGCGATGATCGAGAAGTTGCGGATCTTGTCCTGCTGCATGGGCGTCCACACTGTAGAGGCGCTAGCCTTCATGGTCCGGCGGATCGCCTACTCAACCGGAGCCCTCGGGCTCAACCGGGCCACGCACCAGCCTTGTGTTGGTGGCCAGTCCCGGTGGTTGGGAGTGTCATAGCCGCCCAGGCATAGACACGTATTTAAGTCCTGGGACGTAGTAGTAACCCGGTGATCTTTGTCCGGACCAGGGCCGGGAGGGCGAAAGTCTTCTCGGCCCTTCGTTTCGCGTTAGCCCGCCCTGCACTTTCCTGGGATGGTCAGCCGGGATCTCAAGCCCGGCCGAGCTGGGCCATGATCAGGCGGTGCACTTGGTGGGCCTCGGGTACCTTCATCGCGAACACCGCCCTCACATACACGGCCACCCCGGCCACTCCAGCGGCGCCGAGACTGACGAGCTGGGCCGGGAAGGAGACGCCGAGCAGCTTATGCAACGGGTACCAGACCACCCAAGAGACGCCCGCGAGCAAGGCCGAGGCGACCATGATGCGGGCCGTGATCATCGTTGTCTGCCTGCCTTCCAGGCGCCCGTTGAAGCCGATCCGCAAGCGATGCAATTGCAAGGCCATCATGACCGCGTTGGCCGCGACCGTGCCTATGATCAACCCGGCGATCCCCAGCGGCTTGTACAGGCCGACGCTCACGATGATGTCCACGATGATGTTCAAGCCCGCGAGCCGCGTCGGTATCCAAGGCCGCTGCACCGCGAAGAACGTGCGCGTCAGGAGCAGGTTTACGCCGCCGAATGGCAGGCTGAAGGCAAACCAGAACAGGGCGATCGAGACGAGATGGGTGGACTGGGGCCCGAATTTGCCGCGTTCGAAGACGAGCTGGACGATCGGAGTCGTCAGCACGATGACGAACGCGGCCGCCGGGATCAGCAGCAGGTTGATCTGGCGCATCCCGTTGCCGAGCGTGCTGCGCATTGAGGACACGTCGCGCCTGGAGGCCATCCGGCTGAGCGTCGGAAACAAGACGGTCGCAACGGCCACACTGAAAAGGCCCTGCGGCAGCATGTAGATGCGAAACGCGTTGTCGATCGCACGCGGAGCTTCTTCGGAGACGAGCGTCCCGAACACCGAGTTGATCAGCTGATCCAGGTTGACGATCCCCAAGCCGATCGTCACCGGCAGCATCAGAGTGAACACCTGTCTGATGCGGGGATCGCGCCAATCGATCGACATCTGCAAGCGAAAGTCGATGCGCCCGAGCGCGCCGAACGCCATAAGCATCTGCACGAATGTGGCGACGAGAATCGCGATCGCGTAGGCATAAAGCTGGTTGCCGTCCTGATATCCGCCCGGGAAGTGGGGACGCAGGATCACGAGCAACACGATGATCACCACGTTCCAAACGGCCGGAGAGATCGCAGGGATCGTGAAATGGTCGTAGGACTGAAGGATCCCCACAAGCAACCCGTTCAGACCGAGCAGCAGCACAACAGGAAACAGGACCTGCGAGAGACCGACCGTCAAGGCGTCCAGCTCGGGGCCGAACTTGGGGCCCGTGAACAGAGGCATGATCACGCCGGCGGCCAAGACGAAGAAAGCCGTGAGCGCCCCCAACACGATCAGGATGATCCAGAACAAAGTCGAGGCCAAGCGGAAGGCCTCGCGCTTCTTGCCTTGCTGCAACAGGTCGGTGAACACGGGCACGAAAGCGGCCGAAAGAGCCGCGTTGGCGAACAGGTTGCTGACCAGATTCGGTACTTGAAAGGCGAGCGTAAAGGCCGACGCGGCCCCGGTCGTGCCAAAGAAGCTCGCGGCGACGACTTCGCGCACCAGGCCCACCACACGCGAGATCCCGGTCGCGATCGAGAAGATCGCAGTGTTGCGGGCCACGTTGCCCGAGCGTGGCGGCTCCGGCGGCTCCTCCTGTTCTCCGGCGCTCACAGACACGGGGCGCTATAGTACGGCGCTGCGCGGCGCGCCCCGGCAGGCTGCTTGGGTCGCAAGCGTCTTTTCACATGGCAAACATCGCATCCCAAAAGAAGCGCATCCTCCGCTCCGAGCGCGAGCGTTTGGAGAACCGCGAATACACCTCGGCGATCAAGACCTACTTCCGTCGCCTGGAAGCGCTCGCCAAGGAGAGCGACAGCGAGGCCACCGAGACCGAGCACCGTCGCCTCGTGCGCACTATCGACAAGGCCGTCAAGCGTGGCGCCTTGCATCGGAATACCGGTGCCCGCAAGAAGTCCCGCGCGGCACGCGTAGCCGCCGGCAAGTCCTCCTAGACGCGTTTCTAGCTTGTCACGGCGAGGATCGCTCGCATCGCGAGCGTGTCTTCTTCAAGCGATGAGAGCGGCGTACGCGAGCCGCTCAAGGGCGCTCCCCCCCGCGTGTCCAGTTCCAGGTCGGCGATGCGACCCACTGCCGCCCTCAAACGCTCCGGCTCGGTGCGCGCCACGTCGGCGATGAAGCGGTCAGCTGCTCTTGGAGGCATCCGCAATCCGCGCTTGATCTCCGCCGGCGGCTCGCCCGCCTGCAGGCGCACTGATACGCCCTCGGCGTCGCGCAGGCGCTGGGCCATCAGGTAGACGAGGCCCGACAGCCGCTCTCCCTGGGCACGCAGACGCAGGTAGGCACGCACCGCTTCGCCGGCGTCCGCCCCCACGAGCGAGTCGGCCAGCGAGAAAGCTCGCCAAGCGGTCGAGTAAGCAGCCTGGCCTTCGATCTCCTCGGCGCTCACCTTGATCGGGCCGTCGCTCGGATCGGCGGCAAGCGCGAGCTTCTCCAGCTCTCGCAGGAGGCGCTGTTGGCGCTCGCCCACCTGGGCTACCAGCGTCTTGGCCGCGAACGCGTCGAGTGAGATGCCCATCCGCTTGGCTTGCTCGCGCACCCAGCCCGCAAGCTCCCACGGCTTGATCGTGGCCTCGTTGACCACCTGGCCTTTGGCCTTCTTGACCGCCTCGTGCAGAGCTGCCGGAGCCTTCGTGCGGCCCTCCTCGCGCGCGAAGAAGGCAATGGTCGTGTCGGGCGGCATCGTTGCCATCGCCGGGGCGACGTGTTCGGCCACCTCAGCATCCTTGAAGCGCTCGACGCCGTCCACCACGATCACCCGCTGGCCGATTGCGAACGTCATCGTGGAGAGCACCAACGCAACGGCTTCCGGCGTGCCCGAGTCGCCGATCAATACCTCAACGCTTGCCGCGTCGCCGTCGGATTCGGCCAGCGTCTTCAACCGCGAGCGTCGCTCGCCGACAGCTCCGTGGTCATCGCCATGGATCAGGTAGGCGGGCTTGAGGGCTGGCACAGGTCGAGTGTAAGTCAGCGCTCCGACACGAGCCGCTCTGTGCCCTCCGTCACACCGAGTAATCTCCCGAACCAAGAAACTGGCTGGACAGCCAAACCAAATGACCAAGGGGTCGGAATGCAGAACCTGATGCTGAGACTGGACGGTTGGCTACGGCGCCGCAGGACGCTGGTACTGGCGCTATGGGGTGTGCTGGTAGTGGTGGCGGTACCACTCGCGGCGCACCAGAGCGACCACCTGTCGGGCGGCGGCTACACGATTCCCGGCTCGGGCTCTCAGAAGGTGCTGACATCGGTCGCCCACTCGTTCCCGGGCTCACAGGATGCGACGCTTGGCGCGGTGGTGGCGCCTGCAGCGGGCACGAGCGCGACGGACATGCGCGTGGCGCTCGCACGCCTCGCGAGGGAGATCCACGGGGCACCGCACGCGAGCCTGCCCCCCGCGACGCGCAGCTACGCGGAACAGGCGATCCTCGAGGCGGGCGCGCGTCAGCGCACGCTGGTGATCCCGCTGCGACTGAACGTAACCGAAGAAGAAGCGACCAATGTGGCGAGCGAACTTCGCAAACGCCTCGACCTGAACGGCCCCGAAGGGTCGCCGGTGTCGCTTCACTTGGTGGGCCAGAGCGCGTTGTGGGCGGGCCTTCAGGATCTCTCCAAGAAGGATCTCGCTTCCGCCGAGGCACATGGCTTTCCGATCGTGGCGCTGATCCTGATCGTGGTGTTCGGCTCGCTGCTCGCAGCCACGCTGCCCCTGGCATTGGGGGTGGTGTCGGTGATGATCACGGGCGCGATCATCTATCTGCTTTCGCTGACGATGGAAATGTCAGTGTTCGTTACGAACATGGCGTCGATGATTGGGATCGGCGTGGCTGTGGACTATTCGCTGTTCGTGCTCGCGCGCTACCGCCAGGAGGTGCGTGCGGGCAGCCCGCCGGAGCAGGCGCGCGCGACCGCGCTTGCGACCTCGGGGGTGGCGGTGATCTTCTCGGGCGCCACGGTGGTGACGGCGCTCGCGGGCCTGTTCCTGGTACACGCCACCGCGATCCGCTCGATGGCGCTGGGAGCAATTGTGGTGGTGAGCGTGTCGGTGCTCGCGGCAGCCACGCTGTTGCCGAGCATCATCTCGTTGTTGGGCCACCGTGCGTACAGCACAGGACGCGTGTTCACGCGCATATCGGAGCTGATGAGCCGCTGGAGGAGCGCGCTGAGCCCGGGACGTAATGCCGACCCCGCTCGCCCACGCGCGGGATTCTGGGAGCGTTGGACAGCGCGCGCGACGCGCCGTCCAGCACTGACAGTGGCGGTGGCGGCGATCGTGATGCTGGCGCTTGCTACACCGGCGCTGCGCCTGCATACCGCGGACGGCGCGCTGCACCAGTTCCCGAAAGGCAACGAGACGCTGCGCGGCTTTGACGCGGCCGCGAAGGTAACCGGCGCCGGCGCGTCTGAGCCGCTTGAAGCGGTGGCACCCACCCCAGAGGCGGCAGCGGTGAGGCGTGTGTTGGCCGCCGACCCGGAGGTTCTGAGCGTGCAGTCCCCGATCTTCTCGCGCGACCGAAGCGAAGTGCTGATCCGCGCGGCGCCGCGCCACGAGGGCGAGTCCTCCCAGGTCCAGGAAGCTGTGACACGCATCCGTGCACATCTGCCCGCGGGCGCCCAGCTCGGCGGGATCGGGCCGTACCTGAGCGATTATCGCGCGGGCGTGATGGGCTCGATGTGGAAGGTGGCGCTGTTCGTGATGAGCGTGACGTTCCTCGTACTGATGCTGCTGTTGCGCTCGATCGTGCTGCCGTTGAAGGCGGTGCTCATGAACCTACTGTCGGTTGGCGCGGCATATGGGGTGCTGGTGATGGTGTTCGGCACGATCGAAACGCTGATCCCGCCGCTGGTGCTTGCCGTGGTGTTCGGCCTGTCGATGGACTACGAGGTATTCCTGCTGAGCCGCATCCGCGAGCGCTACGCGGCGACCGGCGACACCCCCACGGCGGTCGCGCAAGGCCTGTCTTCGAGCGCGTCCACGATCACGAGCGCGGCGTTGATCATGGTGTGCGTGTTCTCGGTATTCGCGCTCACGGGCGTGCCCTCGATCAAAGAGCTGGGACTGGGCTGCGCGATCGCGATCGCGATCGACGCGACGATCGTGCGCCTCGTGCTGGTGCCCGCCGCGATGGAGCTGTTCGGCAAGTGGAACTGGTGGCTACCGCGCGGCCTGGCCGCGCGATTGCCGGACACCTCGATCGAGTCGCTCGGTCAGCACGCGGTGGCGGCTGTCAGCGCACTACCAAGTTCACCAGGCGCCCCGGCACCACAATCTCCTTGACGATCTCCTGCCCGTCGATGTGGGCAACCACGTTCGGTGCCGCCAGGCACAAGGCCTTGAGTTCCTCGGCGGTCGCGTCAGAGGGCGCTTGGACGCGGTCGCGAAGCTTGCCGTTGACTTGGCAGACCAGCTCATAGGCCTCGCGCTCGAGCATCTCGGGGTCGGCGTGGGGCCATGGCTGCTCCCAGACGCGCTGGCCGGTGAGCATGTCGTAGACGTCGGAGGACAGATGCGGGGCGAACGGGGAAAGCAGGGAAGCGGCCGTGGCCAGGCCGAATCGCAAGCTGTCGACGTGTAGGGACTCGCGCATCCGCGAACAGTCGTTAAGCAACTCCATGACCGCCGCGATACACGTGTTGAAGGCGAAGCGGCGCATGTCTTCAGAGACCTTCTCGATCGCCCAATGGGCCTTGCGCGCAAGCTCCAGATCGTCGCCGTCCAAGGAGCCGTTTTCGCCGAAGGCGTCAACCGAGGGCAGCGAGCCGCCGCCTCCTCGCTCGGCCGTTTCCGCAGCCAGGCGCCACAGGCGTGTGAGGAAGCGGTGGACGCCCTCGACGCCCTCATCCGACCAGTCGGCGTCCTGGTCGGGAGGACCGACGAACAGGATGTAGCAGCGGGCGGTGTCGGCGCCATAGCGCTCGACGATCGAGGAGGGCGAGACGACGTTGCCCTTGGACTTGGACATCTTGGCCCCGTCCTTGGTGACCATGCCTTGCGTGAACAGGGCCTTGAAGGGCTCCTGGAAGTCGACGTGTCCAAGGTCGGCAAGCGCCTTACAGAAGAAGCGGGCATACATGAGGTGCAGAATCGCGTGCTCGACGCCACCGATGTACTGGTCGACGGGCATCCATTGACGCAGAGCCTCGGGATCCCAGGCGGCCCGATCGTTGCGGGCGTCGCAGTAGCGCAGGAAGTACCAGGAGGAGTCGACGAAGGTGTCCATCGTGTCGGTCTCGCGCCGGGCGGGGCCGCCACAGGAGGGGCACTCGGTGGAGACCCAGTCCTCGGCCGCGGCAAGCGGCGAGCGGCCTTGGGGCGCGTAGTCCTCGATGTCGGGCAGGACTATGGGGAGCTGGTCGGCGGGTACGGGCTGCATGCCGCACTGCTCGCAGTAGACGATCGGGATCGGACAGCCCCAGTAGCGCTGACGCGACACCAGCCAGTCTCGCAAGCGGTAGTTGACAGAGGCATGGCCCTTACCCTCACGGTCCAGCCACTGCACGATCGCGGTGAGCGCATCGCGGTTGTGCATGCCGTCGAAATCAGGATGGGAGCCGACCAGCGGACCGTCGCCCACATAAGGCAACTCTCCCTCCCAAGCGTGAGTGTCGCCCCCGTCGTCCGGAACCTCCTGGATCACGCGGCGAACTGGCAAGTCGTAGGCGCGGGCGAAGGCGTGGTCGCGCTCGTCGTGGCCGGGCACGGCCATGATCGCTCCGGTGCCGTACTCCATCAAGACGTAGTCGGCGACGTACATGGGGATCGCCTCGCCGTTGACCGGGTTGACCACGGTGCGCCCAAGGGCGACGCCGGTCTTGGGCTTCTCGAGAGAGCCGCGTTCCTCGCCGGATTCGGTGAGGGCTTGGTTTATGTAGTCTCGAACTGCCTGCTCTTGGGGCGTTCCTTCGACCAGGCGCAACACGTCGGGATGCTCGGGGGCCATGACGAAGAAGGTGGCACCGAACAGGGTGTCGGGTCGGGTCGTGAAGACGGGATAGTCGATCGGGTGGGCGGGATCCAAGTCCTCGCAGCGGAAAATGACCTCGGCTCCCTCGGAGCGGCCGATCCAGTTGCGTTGCATCGTCTTTACGTGCTCGGGCCAGGCGATCCCGTCCAGGTCTGAGAGGAGACGCTCGGCGTAGTCGGTGATCCTGAAGAACCATTGCTCCAATTGCTTGACTTCGACAACGGCGCCGCAACGCTCGCAGCAGCCGTCGATCACCTGCTCGTTGGCGAGAACCGTCTGGTCGTTGGGACACCACTTGACGGCGGCCTCGCGCCGGTAGGCCAAGCCGGCCTCGAACAGTTGCAGGAAGATCCATTGGGTCCAGCGGTAGTAGGAGGGTTCGTGGGTGCCCAGCTCGCGCGACCAGTCGATCGATATTCCCCAGGAGCGAAACTGGCGCTGGAAGGAGGCGATCGAGGCGGCGGTGGACTCGCGCGGATGGACGCCTGTCTTGATCGCGTGGTTCTCAGCGGGCAGGCCGAAAGCGTCGTAGCCCATCGGATGCAAGACCCGGTGGCCGGTGCGGCGGTGGAAGTGGGCGATGGCGTCGCCGACGGCGTATTTCTTGAGATGTCCGATGTGGGGCTCGCCGGACGGGTAGGGCAACATCTCAAGGACATAGGAGGTGGCGTCCTCGGCCTCTCCGGGGACGGGCTCGTTGGAGACCTCCCAGGTGTGCTCGCGCGCCCACACCTCTTGCCAGCGGGGCTCTATCTCGGACGGGTCATAGCGTCGCTCTGCCATCGGACAGCGCAGGTTAGCGCCCGGCCCCGGACGGTTCTCTGAAAACAACGCCCCACGCGCGCGCATAGGTCACCCCGAACTGGGAATACACAACCCACCCGAGCCCTCCTGCGCAGACGCATCACAACCAGGATTACCCGCAGACCGACCGGGCCTGTACGTTTCAGGCGGCGTTTTCGGCAAAGCGCGAGTAGGCCCGCACAGCCTCGACGATCTCGGCGGGCGCCTTGTGCGGCGAGCCGGCGTCGAAGGGAGGCTCGGGGTCGTACTCGAGACCCAATTGGATTGCTTGGGCAACCGGCTCGCCGGCGATCTTTGCGGCCAAGGAGAGTGCCATGTCGAGTCCTGCGGTCACGCCGGCCGAGGTGGCGTACTTGCCGTCGAAGACGACGCGCTCGGGCACGACTTCGGCGCCGAGACCGCCAAGCTCATCGAGCGCTTGCCAGTTGCTGGTTGCGCGCTTCCCGGTCAAGAGACCGGCGGCGCCGAGGATCAGGGAACCGGTGCAAACAGAAGCCGTCCAAGTCGATGTGGCATCGGCCGCGCGCAGCCAAGCGTGTACGGGACCATCCTCCATCAGCTCTGATTGCCCGGGGCCTCCCGGGACGAGCACGATCTCGGGATTGGGGAGATCGTCCAAGGCGGCGTCGGCGAGCAGGCCGAGCTGGCCGGTATCGGTGCGCAGAGCGCCAACCTGCTCGGCTACGAACGTAACGCGGGCGCCAGGAAGGCGACTGAGCACGTCATAGGGACCGACGGCATCGAGCGCCGTGAAACGGGGGTAGATGAGAATGGCGATGTCCATGTGCGTTACCTCTCGGGTTTAGGTTGGGATGGTTGGGCGTGCGTATCGGTTACTTCCGCTCACTCCTCGGTCAGATCACCGCCGCCTCCCCGGACGCCGACCCGGCCGGGTGAAAACGGCGGCGATACTCGGTCGGACCAACGCCGAGCGAACGCAGGAAGGCGCGACGCAGGGTCTCGGGGGTGCCAAAGCCACAGGTGTGGGCGACCGCCGCGACGGAGAGGGAACTGTCCTCCAGGGCGCGGCGGGCGGCCTCCAGGCGCACGCTCTCTACGTAGCGGGCCGGAGTCACACCGGTCTCCGCGCGGAAGGAGCGGGCGAAGTGGCGCAGGCTCATGTGGGCGCGATCCGCGAGCTCTTCTACGGAGAGATCACCGGCGAGGTTCTCGAGGATGTGGCGGCGCACCTCGCGCAGGGGCTCGCGCAGCGGCTCTTGTGAGGCCAAGGTCGCGCTGAACTGAGATTGGTTGCCGGGGCGACGCAGGAACAGCACTAGTTGACGAGCGATCGCCAAGGCGGCCTCGCGGTCGAGGTCTTCTTCGACCAAGGCGAGCGCGAGGTCCATCCCGGCGGTGACGCCGGCCGAGGTCCAGATGTCCCCGTCGCGCAGAAAGATCGGCTCGGGGTCGACCTGTACGGACGGGTACAGGCGTGCAAGCTGGCGTGCGGCGGACCAGTGTGTGGTGGCCCGACGTCCGTCGAGCAAGCCGGCGGCGGCCAGAAGAAACGCGCCTGTACAGACAGACGCGGTGCGCCGCGCTTGCTTGGAGGTCTTGGCGATCCAAGCAAGGGTGACGGGATCGGCGCTCATTGCGCGAGAGCCGTGGCCTCCGGCCACGATCAAGGTGTCAAGCCGGGCGGACGCCTGCTCGAAGCCGGAATGGGGCACGATCTGCAGTCCACTGGAGGTACGCAAGGGAGCCCCGCTGGGACTGACGATCCGCACCTCATAGCCAGGGTCCTCGCGGCCTGTGAGCTCGATCAGCTTGTGGGCGCCGGCGAACACCTCCAGGGGACCGGTGACATCAAGGCTCTGGACATCGGGGAAAGCGAGAAACGTGATCTGGCGGGGATGGAGCGAAGCCATCGCTCGATCATGCCCGAGCCGGCCATTGTCCGCAAGGACGGATTTCCAACGATTCCTGCCAGAGCTGTCTACTCAGGAACGCGCGGAAACGGACGTGCCAAGCACTTCTCCCTGGGCTCCAAGCGCCTGAACAGCCAGGTAATCAGGAGCGACGGAAGTCGTAATCTCAGTCTCGAACCCCCTATGCGCAACTGTCACGAGGGGCGTGAGCGCATGCGAGCTGGAGCCACTGAGCAGCCGCCATTGAGCGATGGCGGTGGCTCCATTCCAGCTTGCATAGGCAACAAGCCCACCATGAGCACCCACTCTCACTACAAGGCGGGGCGGTTGGGGAGGGCTGCCTGTCCAGGGGAACTTGAGCACGGTGTAGGACTGGTAGAGAGACGGTAGGTGGGCGTCGAACAGGAGGCTGCCTTCGGGCGCGAATTCCGAGAAATATGGTTCTTGTCCCCAACCGACGAACCAGTTACCACCCACAAGCGGCTGGAAATCGCCTTGGCTCGGGGCGAGCAGAGGCTTTGCGTGAGTGAAGCTGGAGAGCAGATTGGCGGTCATGTTGTGGGTGTTCAGCGCGAGCACGATCACACGCGATTGGGAGTGCACCTTGGGGGTGGCGCCATTGTCGAAAAAGGAGAACGTGCCGGAGGGATCCTCACGGACGTCGTGCTGCCAGGCGGGGCTTGCGCCAGCGCCCATCTTGAAGCTCGAATGCTTACCGCCCAGGGTCCAGACGACCTGACCGCCACTGGGATTGACGCTGTAGGCGGCCCACGTGTTGCGCGAATCGATCAGGAGCATTCCCGGCGGTTCGGAGACCGCGTTGATATGGAACCAGTCCCACGGCGAGGTGGGCGTGCCGCCGTGGCCAATCGGCATGTAGGAATTGGTTAGGGGCACGTGGTCGAGGCTGTGCCACTCGAAGCGGACCAGGCCAGTCTTCAGATCGATCTCTTGGATCAAGGTGTCCGCGATTGCCCCGTCGGCCGGTCCGCCGTTGGCGGATAGGTTGCAGCGGATCGCGTCGTAGACGGTAAACAGGGCCGTGCCTTGGGGAGTGATGTCGAAGGCGTGTAGGTCTGGCTGGTAGCCGTTGCCGGCACGGACGATCGCGATGTCTTTGTAGGTGTCGTCGGCGACGACGACACCGGCGTCGCTGCGACCGCCGGAGACGAGCGGGTCCTGCCACCAGGTCAAGACCGGTTTGCCTTCGTATTGCTGCACCCGCAAGTCCGCGCCCCGCTCGCCGGAGGGAATCGGCTTGAACCACAAGAGGTTGCCGGAGCCGTCGAGGATCATCGGGCCGTACTGTCCGGGACCGGCGTAGGGCGCGAGGAAGATGTCCCCAGGGGCTTGGGCGCCCGTGTCGGTGGTCACAGAGACGGTGGGGGGACGCAGGTCCGGACGCGAGAGGAAGTGCTGCAGTTCGCTTGACTTCGCCGGCGGCGGAGGCGGCGGAGGCGTCTCCAGAGAGCGGCTAACGGAGTCGACCTCAGCGATCGTGAAACGCCAGGCGAACGGTGTGGTCGCTGAGCCACGATGCAGGGCACCATGGACGGTGACCGTCTCACCCTGGACGAACGGGTGGCTCGGCACGAAGCTGGCGCCATCCCCCTGTGAGTAAGCGATCAGTTTTCCGGTGTGGCTTCCCGAACGCGAACCGGAGACAGTCAGGTTCACGATGTCGGCGGCCGGGCCGCCGAGAAAGCTGATTTGGGTGAGATAGGAAGCATCGAGCGTGTCTGGAGCCGGGGAGACGGTGAGCGCGCCGCCGGCCAGCGCGGCTGAGACGTTGAGCTTGGCCGGGGCGCACGTGGGCGCCGCGGAGGCCGCCGCGCTCCTTGAGGGAGCGGCTACGACGACCGCGCAGAGAAGCACGAGGAAGGCCGCGAAGGGAGCGAAAAGGCTGGAGTCTCTGCGTGAAATCGGCAAGCGGGTGAGGATACGCAGGCGCAGAGCGGATGGCGCTAGGGGAAGCCCGTACCATTCGGATCGTGGAGGTGGGCGAGACAAGCGAGCGCGTAAAGGGGATCGTCGACGCGGCCGAGCGGGCAGCACGTCAACTGCGAGAGCGCGCCGAGGAGCGCGCGGCGGAGCGGATCGCGGAGGCCGACCGAGCCGCCGATAACCGAGTGGAGGCAGCCGAGGAGGAGGCCGCGGAGATCTTGGCCCAGGCGCGCACGCAAGCCGAGCAGGCCCGCAACGATGCGGTCGCGGCGGTGGGCGCGATCCATGCTGATGCGGACGAGCGCGTGCGGGAGGCAGAGCGGGTACGCGCCGAGGCGCACCAGCAAGCCGAGAGCATGGTGGCGAAGGCCCGTGAAGATGGGGAGAGCGCGATCGCGCACGTCCGTGAAGAGGCCGAGCAGATACTCGCCGATACCCAAACACGAGCAGAGGTCTCACTTGCAGAGGCTCGCGCCCAGGCTGACTTGGAGTTGAGTGCCGCACAAAACGAGGCTGGTCGCGTGCTTGAGGACGCCCAACGGGAAGCCGAGACAGTTACGACCGCGGTCCATGAGGAGCGGACAGCCCTGCTGGCGGACGCCGAGAAGCGGGTCTCAGAGAAGCTGGCCGAGGGCGAAAGACAGCTCGCCATCCAGCGTGCGGACGCCCAGGAGAAGGCCAACGAGTTTCGCGCTCGAGCCCGCGAGGAGGCCCGAGCGATCGTGGGCGACGCACACGAAGCGGCACGCGACGTGATGCGCGACGGGGCCGAGGTCTCCCAGAACCTGCGCGACCTGTCAGCCTCGATGCGAACCAACGCCGAGCGGCTGCTGCGCGACGTGCGCCTGACCCACGGCAGCATGACGGCGCGCCTGGACCAGACGGTGCCGGGCGGATCGGCTGGTAGCTCCCGGAAAGACGCCCCCCTCCCCCACCTACGTCGCTCGGGCCGCGACGAGCCGGGAGACGATCTGGACGTGCCGGAGTTCATGCCTCGGGATTGAAAAGGGGCAATACGGAACCCTCTGCGCCCACCTTCGCGTGTTTGGACGATGCGCCCGAATCAGCACAGAATCGGCACAAATTGGTGTGTTTCGGCACATTTGCTCAGTTAGCCTGGACTCATGCAAGCGTGGAGCACCAGCAGAAAGGGAGCGGTCGCAGAGGCAGAGATAGCCGCAGCAGCTATTCGCCTTGAACTGCCGGTCCTCCGGCCGGTGGCTGAGGGCGGACGCTATGACATCGTGATCGATATCGGAGAGAGACTGCTACGCGTTCAATGCAAGTGGGCGTCGCGCATCGGGGATGTGCTCAACGTCCGCTGCGCGACAAGCCGACACACACCACGCGGGTATATAAAAACGACCTATTCCGTCGACGAGATTGACGTAATCGCGGCCTACGCCCCGGACACGGACCGGTGCTATCTGATCCCGATCGGCGAGGCCGCCGGAATGGCGGCGCTCAGCCTTCGCCTCGAGCCCACGCGCAATAACCAAGCCACAAATGTCCGTTGGGCGCGCGACTACGAGTTCGAGACTGCCCTACGCCGGGACTGGGGTGTCGGACGGCGTCTCACCGTGATGGGCCAAGGCAGATCGCAGAACCTCAAACCGATATTATGGACCGCCTTGGGGCTATAGCTCAGCTGGAAGAGCGCTACCGTGGCACGGTAGAGGTCGTCGGTTCGAGCCCGACTAGCTCCATTCGGGCAACTGTCCGTGGCCGCTTACGTCAGCAACTCGATTCGGTTGCCCCACGGGTCTTGCGTGTAAAACCGCCGAACGCCAGGCAGCGCCGCGTCCCAGATGACTTGCTCACCGGCGTAGTCCAGGCGCTCCGCTAGCGCGTCGAGTTGGCCGTCGGCCACGCGAAACGCCGGATGTGCCTTCCGTGCGGGCGCGAACTTGTCCTCGACGCCTACATGCAACTGCTGTTCTCCGCAACGAAACCAGACCCCGCCCCTTCTGCGCAACCCCTCCGGCTTCTCGATCTCAGCCAAACCCAACAGAGCGCCGTAGAAGCGCCGCGCGTCAGCCTCGCAACCTTGCGGAGCGGCGACCTGCACGTGGTCGAGCCCAACTATTCTCATCGCCTCAACGTACTCGCCAGCACCCCACGCTGCGTGCCGCCGTCGCGCTTATCTCTCAAGACGCAAGCCCACAACGCAATGTACGCTCACATCTGAGATGGCCTACGACCAGGAACTTGCCAGCCGCGTCCGCGAACAGCTCGCTGGGGAGGATGCTATGAGCGAGAAGGCGATGTTCGGCGGACTGGCCTTTCTGTTGCATGGCAACATGGCGGTCACGGTCTCCTCACACGGAGGGCTGATGGTCCGCGTGGGGGTCGACGCGTCCGAGGACGCGGTGGCGCGTCCGCATGTGAAGCGGATCGAGATGAGAGGACGCCCAATGCCTGGCTGGATCCATGTCGCGGCCGATGGTGTGAAGACAAAGCGCCAACTCCAAGTCTGGGCGCGACGCGGAGTCGAGTTCACCCGCACGCTCCCGTCCAAGGGCTGAGCCTGTGGCGTGTCTTGCCCTCAGGTTCTCCTCAGCCTCCTCGACAGTGCCGCGTGGGCAGCGCGCAATACCGAGTTGCTCGACCTGGAGAGCATCGACCGCGGCGCATGGCTGCTGATTGCCGACGCACGGTAAGTCCAGCCGATACGGACAGAGGCCCATATTTATAGGCTTGACTAGATTTAGAGCCTAATCTAAACTTATCGGGGATGTCAGGTTCAGCATCGGCGATAGGTCTGCGCGAGCGTCACAAGCAGCAACGCCGTGAGCGCATTCTCACGGCTATCCGCGAGCTACTGCGTGAACATCCGGACGAGACACCAACGGTCGAGCGCATCGCCGAGCTGGCAGACTTGTCCCCAGCGACCGTCTTCAATCTCGTCGGACCGCGAGAGCAGCAGTGGGCGGCGTTGTGCGAGGAGCTGCTTGGCGAACTCGATAACTGTCTTGCTTTCGCTGTCGAGGATGACCCGCGAGAGCAGGCGCGCAAGATCGTGAGCGATACAGCCGAGTTGTTCATCGCCGACGCAGCCGTCTTCAAGCATCTCGTCAACAGCTGGGAGCGCAGCGGCGCGCTGCTCCAGGAGAACCCGGTCCCGCGATTGCGGGCCGCGTTGCGCCGGGGGCAGGCGAGCGGGATGCTCAGACCCGAACTCCACGTCGAGGCGCTCGTCGGGCATATCGCGACGGCATGTGGCGGCGCGTTGCGTCAATGGGCAGCGGGCCAGATCTCAGATGCGGCGTTTCGCAGACGGGTGCGCTTCGCGGTCGATCTGGTTTTCGCCGCGGGCGCAAGTGAGAATTGGGCGACGGAGCTGTCCGAGCCGCTGGCACGTAAAAGGGGGCGTGGGTCACGGTGACGCGAGCTGCTGTCCCGTTCGACGTGGCGCCGGGTGTCCACCTTGCCGCGGACACCTTCGGAGACCCCGATGCTCCTGTCGTGCTCCTGTTGCACGGCGGTGGACAGACGCGACAGGCGTGGCATACGACCGCCACGAACCTCGCGGACGCCGGCTGGCAGGCGATCACGGTCGATCTGCGCGGCCACGGCGAGAGCACCCACCCGAGACCCCCGGCATATGCGCTCGAGGACTTCGCCTCCGACGTTCGGGCCTTGACCTCTTCGATCGCGGGCGATCCGATCGTAGTCGGAGCCTCGCTGGGCGGCATCGCCGGCCTGCTCGCACTCACGGAGTCGCCCGCGGCGCCTGCCGCCGGGCTGGTTCTTGTCGACGTTGCTCATCGCTTCCAACCACGCGGTGGGAGACGGATCGTGAGTTTTATGGAGGAACACCCAGATGGTTTTGCCACTCTGTCCGACGCGGCCGACGCGGTCGCCGCCTATCTGCCTCACCGCGCGCGCCCCCGCGACACGAATGGTCTGCGCCACAACCTCCGACGCAACGACGACGGACGCTGGATCTGGCACTGGGACCCAGAGATCCTGACTTGGGCCCGTCCACTCATCCACAATCAAGCTCAGCTCTCTGAGCGCCCGACGAACGCCGCCCTACGGCTACGCCAGCCCTGCCTGCTCGTCCGCGGCGCTGACAGCGAGGTGCTCAGCGCCGGCATTGCGCGCGACTTCATCGAGCTCGCACCGACCGCCACCATGACCGAGGTCCCACACGCAGGCCACATGGTCGCCGGCGACAACAACGATGCGTTCACTGCGGCAATCCGCGCATGGCTCGACACGCATGTGCCGCACACATCCCTGACTCTGACCAGCGACATAGCACGATGACTACGGTCGATCGAAAGCGTGTGGATACATTTTTGTGCTCACGCGAGGCGGAGCGCTTGGCCCACCCGGGAGGCAATCTGTACGAACACCTATGCCGCGTCTCAATGCTGTTGTCGGACTGGGGCGCGGACGAAACCGTCCAAATAGCCGGTTTGTGCCATGCCTGCTACGGAACCGATGGCTTCGATCAAGCGATGGTCGATGTCATGGATCGGCGAACGCTGGTAGATCTGATCGGTCAGGCGGCGGAGGAGCTCGTCTATCTGTACTGCAGTTGCGATCGAGCTGTGGTTTACCCACTACTTGCGAGCAACGGACCGGTGGTCTTCCGCGACCGGTTCACAGGTCGCCTACACACCCCGTCACAGCCCGAGGTCCGGGCCTTCCTAGAGATCACAGCAGCGAATGAGCTCGACGCCCTCGCCCACAATCACACTCTGCTCTCAGAACACGGCGCAGAGTTGTTCACGCTATTCAAGAGCACACGGCGCTACCTATCTGAGGCAGCGTGGCGCGCTTGCGTGGATCTACTCGGAGCCATGGGAGATGGCATGACAAATCGAGCCCTCAAGCTCCTCTAGCCGATAGTCGCGGCGTCGATCACGAAGCGGTAGCGCACGTCGCTGCGCAACACGCGGTCGTACGCATCGCCCACCTGGTTCGCGCCGATCAGCTCGATCGCCGGCTTGACGCCGTGCTCGGCGCAGAAGTCGAGCATCTCCTGGGTGTCTGGCAGGCCGCCGATCGAGGAGCCCGCAAGGCTGCGCCTGGCGCCGATCAGCGAGAAGGCTCGAAACTTGTCCGGCGCCGAGGGTGCGCCCACGTTCACCAGCGTGCCGTCCACGCGCAGCAGGCGCAGATACGCATCGACGTCCAGGTTGGCCGAGACCGTGTTCAAGATCATGTCGAAGCTCGATGCCAGCTCCTTGAACGTGGCGCGGTCGGAGGTCGCGTAGTAATGCTTGGCACCGAAGCGCAGGCCGTCCTCCTTCTTGCTGAGTGTCTGGCTAAGCACCGTCACGTCGGCGCCCATCGCCGCCGCGAGCTGCACGCCCACGTGTCCCAGGCCGCCCATTCCGATCACCGCCACCCTCGTCCCATCGCCCACCCGCCAGTGCTTCAGCGGCACATACGTCGTGATCCCGGCACACAGGAGCGGAGCTGCGTATTCCAACTCGATGCTGTCCGGGATGCGGACCACGAAGCGATCCTTCACCACGATCCGCCGGCTGTAGCCGCCATACGTCGGCTCGCCGTCGTAGTCGCGACCGTTGTAAGTCAAAACGGCGCCCTTCACGCAGAACTGCTCCTCGCCCGCCTTGCAGTACTCGCACTCCTCGCACGAGTCCACCAGGCAGCCGACGCCTACGCGGTCGCCGACGGACAGCTTCTCCACCGCGCCGCCGACAGCCGTGACCACGCCCGCGATCTCGTGGCCGGGCACCATCGGGTAGATCGAGCCGCCCCACTCGTCCTTGACCTGGTGGATGTCGCTGTGGCAGATACCGCAGTACTTCACGTCGATCGCCACGTCACGCTCACCCAGCTCCCGACGATCGATCGTCGTGCGCACGAACGGAGCATCAGCCGACGGCGCGCTCAAAGCAGGTGTGGAGGCCATCAGGAGGGGAGCTCCGACTCGATCGCGTCGGTCAGCGCCTGAGACTCCGGCTCCACCGTCGGGCGAAAGCGTGCCACCGGCCGTCCATCGGCGGAGACGAGGAACTTCTCGAAGTTCCATTGCACGTCACCCGCATCTCCCGCCTCGTCGGCGAGAGAGGTCAACGTGCCGTAGAGCGGGTGGCGGTCGGGCCCGTTGACCTCGAGCTTCTCTGTCATTGGAAAGCTCACGCCATAGGTGGTCGAGCAGAACGTATGGATCTCCTCCGCGCTGCCAGGCTCCTGCTCGCCGAATTGGTTGCACGGCACGCCAAGCACTGTGAAGCCGCGCTCGCCGTAGCGCTCCTGCAGCTGCTCCAGGCCCGTGTACTGGGGGGTCAGTCCGCAGCGAGAGGCGACGTTCACCACCAACACGGTGCGTCCCTGCAGCGCACTCTCGTCCAAGGGAGCGCCATCCAGCCCGCTGAGGTTCTCGAAGATCGCCATGGAGCCCATCCTAGGCGAGTGCCGATGCGGGGCTGCGCTTGGCCCATCCCTGGCGCAGTAGATCCAGCAGCGCGTCCGGCGGTTGTGCGCCGGAGGCTCCGAGCTTGCGATCGACAACGAAAGTCGGCACGGCGCTGATCCCAAGCTCACCGGCGGTGCGCTCATCGGCGCGAACCTCATCGGCGTAGCGATCGCCGGCGAGAAGCTCGCGAACCTCCTGCTCCTCGAGCCCCACTTCGAGGGCCATCCGCACGAGCATGTCGTGATCTGACATCAGCTCGCCTTCCGTGAAGTACCCCTGCAGCAGTCGCTCCTTCATCGCATCCTGCAAGCCATGTGTCTCTGCCAGATGCACCAAGCGGTGTGCGTCGAAAGTCGTGCCGCCGCGAGCGATGTCGAAGCGGAATGCAATGCCCTCGCCCTTCGCCACGCCCGTCAGCCGCTGCTCGGCTTCACGTGCCTGCTCGACGGTCATTCCGTACTTCTGCGCCAAACGCTCGGCGCGATCGCCGGTGCGCTCGTGCGGCGCATCGGGGTCGAGCTCGAAGCTACGCCAAGTCACATTGACGTCATCGCGGTGCTCGAACCGCTCGAGAGCGGCTTCGAAACGACGCTTGCCGATGTAGCACCACGGGCATGCGATGTCAGACCAGATCTCGACGTTCACAGCAGGCTCCTTTGTTGAGCACGCAACTGAGCCCACTATAGGAGCCTTCCGCGCAACCAATTGCAGGCGGCTCAGCCGGTCGGCGCCGGCAGGTTGCCCGACGCGAAGCTCGAGCGGTTCTGAGCCTCTCTGCGCTACGGTGCATTCGTCCAAGCGACGGCCTGCGATCGGCTTTTGCAGAAGATGGAACCCCACATCGACATCATCACGCTTGCGGTCGCCGATCTGGAGCGAGCGCTTGCCTTTTACCAAGATGGACTGGGGCTGGAATCGAGCGGAGTGATCGGCGAGGAATTCGTTGGCGACGAGGTCAATCCGGCCGGAGCTACGGCGCTGTTCAAGCTACGAGACGGGCTGTTTCTGTCCCTTTACCCTCGCTCGGAGTTGGCGAAGGACGCCAATATCCCCCTCGGACCGCCGAAGACGGGCGAGTTCAGCATCGGACACGCGGTCGCGAGCGCAGCGGAGGTCGACGCCCTGCTTGCCCAAGCCCAAGCAGCAGGCGCCACGCTTACCGATCAGGCGCACGAACGTCCGTGGGGGATCTACTCCGGCTACTTTCGCGACCCTGACGGACATCTGTGGGAGGTCATCTGGAACCCCCGGCTCGCCGGCATGAAGGAATGATCACATGGGATCCTCAGATCGGCCGTCGCGTCCGCAACATGTAATTCGGCCTCACCCACAGGCACGAGCGTGACTCACATAGCTTCGGCAAGGAGCTCGTCGAGGCGCTCGTGCGATTCGCTCATTCCCTTCTCCATCCCGGAGGCGAGCATTCCGTCGCGCTCCTCTGTCGTGTGAAACAGCGAAGTCACGGTGAGCTTGGTGCGCTCGCCGAGGTCCTCGAACGTGACGGTCTCGACGATTACATGACCCGGCGAGCCCTCCCATTCGAAGGTCTGCACAAGACGCTCGGGCGGAGAGATCTCGCGGTAGACGCCACGAAATGCGTACTCGAGGCCATCCGGGTCGTGTGAGACGAAGCGCCACGTCCCTCCTGGGCGCAGGTCCATGCGGTCGACGACCGTGCTCATCCGCCGTGGGCCCCACCAGCGTGGTATCGAGTCGGGGTCGGTGTAGGCGGCAAAGACAAGCTCGCGGGGCGCAGCGAAGGTGCGCTCGCTGAAGATCTCGCGATCGGATGGTGTCGTCAGCCTCGTTACGCCGGACATCGTATCCTCCTGGTTGTCGATCGTCGTGGTCATTGTGGCTCTCCTTTCATGGCTGCTTTCCCTTCTCGAGCTCGCCCTCGCGGTCGCGCTTCTCCGCGCTCTTGGCATCTTGTGACTCATCCTTCGCGAGCATCTCCGCGAAGCGGTCGAGGCGCTCCTCGAGCGCGCTCCGGTAGGCGTCGATCCATTGCCGCACGTCCTCCAGCCTGCGCGGGCCGAGTCGACAGTGGCGCTTGCGCCCTTGCTTCTCGGTGCTCAGCAGTCCGGCCTGCTCGAGGACCTGGACGTGCTTCTTGATCCCGGTCAAAGACATCCCGAACGGTTGGGCGAGCTCGGTGATCGTCGCTTCGCCTTCTCCCAGGCGCTCCAGAATGCCTCGGCGAGTGGGATCGGCAAGCGCCGCGAACGCTCCGTCAAGCCCCATCTCATACTGAACCATATAGTTCAGTGTAGCGATGTCCGGCGCGAGCACAAGCCCATGGTGGATGAACCCACTAGGCTTAAGTCGTGGCCAGACGATTCTCGATCACCTGGTTGTTCAACACCGTGGCTCTGTTCGTGGCGACCTGGCTGCTATCCGGTTTGAGCTATGGCAGCGAGTGGTGGGCACTGTTGATCGCCGGCTTCGTCTTCACTGTGGTCAACTTCTTCTTGAAGCCCGTCCTCGCGATCCTCTCGATCCCGTTCATCATCGTGACGCTCGGGATCTTCTACTTCCTACTCAACGTGCTGATGCTCTACCTGACCCACTGGATCGTGCCCCAGTTCACGATCGCGACTTTCTGGTGGGCAGTGCTCGCGTCGATCATCATCAGCGTCGTCAACTGGACCTTGCGCGCCCTGTTCGAGCGCCCCACGGCCGAGCCGCAGTACGGTCAGCTCGCCTGAGCCGCATCAGCTCGAGGTTCAGGACCCTTCGTCGACCGGCCGGCTCGGCGCGCCGCCGATTGCGTTCATGAGCCGGCGCCTACGTTCGCGCACGCGCTTGTAGCGGGCCTTGGAGCGGGCCATGCGGTGCCCATCCTGCGGATAACGCCGCCGCGCCCAAGGCGAGGACGGAGCAGCCAGACGTACCGCACCGACGATCGAGAAGATGGGCACGAACACTCCCAAGAGCCCGAGCATCGGCTTGCCCTTGAGGATCGCCAGCGAGGAGAAGATGAGATCGATCACGATCACCAGCACCAGCGACTCGATCGGCGTCGCTCGATTGGACAGGTCGAAAGGCGCGATCCCCACAACGATCAGCCCACCGAGGAGCGCCGCCACGACAACGGCGTCGATCGAGGAGCGCCCCTCCTGAGACCAGTAGACGTCTTCGAGGTGGATCCAAAGCGCAAACTCGTCCAAGGTCAGGCCGGCGCCGATGCCGAACATGGCAGCGAGGATCTCCACGCCCGGACTTCCGGGGCGCAGCACGAAGTTGAGAAAGCCCGAGACCAGGATCAGCACTATCCCCCACACCAGGTGGTGCAGGTGCAGGCCACCCTTCGTGGTCACGCTGCCTGGCCACCATGTGATTTTGGGGTTGCGGATCAGACGCGCGCTTGTGCGGATGAACAGGAACGATGCGAGAAAGAAGCCAAGCAGGATAAAGCCGGCCCGCTGTCCGCGGTCGTCGAGGAAGTGCTGTGAGATCGCGAAGTTCAGACTCATCGGCTGCCGCCGGCTTCGATGCTAGAGGGGTGCGTCTCAGGCCGTGAGCGTGACCGTGCGAGCCCGCTCGGCGATGATCCTCCCACCTGCACGAATCACCATCGCGATCGTCGCCCTCAGATGTCCGTCTCGCCTGAGCAGCGCAACCGCGCTACGAGTCAGGGGGATGCTCATATCGACGTGTTCGCCTGCCCGCAAACTCGCGACGCGAGACCCGAGCAGGACGGCGATGTGGCCGACGTCTTGCGCAGTCGAGTTGGACCCGCCGCGCGAGCGACGAGCGGTGATGATGCTCTCGGTTTGGCAAGTGGCGATGCGCGCCGGACATTGTGCTTCGACGCCGGTATCAACCGTCTCCCGCCCAATCGAACTGTAGAGATGCGATGTCTGTTTGAACGCCAAAAGATGTTTGGACGCTGCACCGACGCGTCTGGGTTCGGGCGACGACGGGAGATCCCCCGGTTCGACGCCACCGGCGAGTGGAACGAACGCGGGAGCCACTCCTATACCGTTGACACCCAGCACGTTGATCTGTGGTGTGGCATTCGTGATGAAGATCAGCGAAGCGTCCTTATCGCCCGGCGTGGCCGGTTCGAAGCCGACCGTGAACTCACAAGATGCGCCGGGCATGACGATCTTCGAGGCGCAGGTGTTGGACAGGAGCGGAAACATCTTGGGCGTGCCCGAGACGAGAAACGACTGCTGGATGAACAGGGGGTAGTCGCCGCTGTCGGTGACGGTGAACGTGTGCGAGGCAGTCGTGCCAAGCTGCACTTCCCCCAGCTGCGATTCGTTGGAGCTGAGATCCACGTTGGGGCCGAACAGGCCTTCGCCTTCCAGCGGCACAACCGTCGTGCCGCCCGAAGCGTCGCTCTTGATAACGAGCTGGGCGTGCTTGGGTCCGGGCGAGACGGGCTGGAAGCGGACATCCTCGTCGCACCAGTTGTTCGCTCCGAGCTGATCGTTTTCGCAGTCTCCGTATTGCACCGAGAAGGAGCTGGCATCGGCCCCGGTGATACTGACCGATTCGACCTGCACACCGGCTTGGTGGGCTTCGACGTTGACCTGTTGATCCTCGCTCTGGCTTTCTTCGCGTTCACCGCGCGTATATGGGATCGCCGAGAACCTGACCGGATTGGGACTGGCGGAGAGCGTACCTGTGATCCCAGCACCCAGGAGTGGAACTTCGATTGTGCCTTCCCCGCCGAGCGATTCGACGCTCAGCGTTGCGGCGGCTTCGCCGAGCCCTTGCGGCTGGAAGCGCACTTCAACCCTGCATCCTCCACCCGGCCAGACTGTCTGATTGGCGCATTCGTCATACACGACCTGGAAATCAGAGGAGCTATCGCCGTCGATTTTGGCCGGCGCCAAGCTGACAGCCGAGAGCGATTCATTGGAGAACGTGACGCTCTCCTGTGTGCTGCCGCCAAAGTGGATTGCGACTTCGCCGAACTGCAGTTGCGCGGGGGCGGAGACCAGACCCAATTGCGCAGGCTGAGGGGCGGGCACTGGGTTGGCGTAGGCCGACGCTGCCCAGGCAAGCGTTCCGACAGACATGGCAACGGAAAGCGCAGCGGCTCGTGCGAACATCAGAACTCCTGACCTTGCCCGGTTGTTCGGGTCACGCTCGTCGGTCGTGCCGGCGACATGGGTTGTCTCGACCCCTGAGCAGCATTGCTGAGGTCTGCACAGAATCTTGGCTGGGACGTTCATAACGCTGGTAAGCTCCCGCCGCTATGCGGCAGCGGCACGATGGGTAGCCTCAAGCAGCCTGCGCGGGACTAGCGTCTCGTGAGGGTGCACCTGTGCGGAGTGCGGGGCTCCACCCCCGCGCCGGGAGCCGACTTCCTGCGCTATGGCGGGCATACCTCGTGTGTGGCGATCGCCCGCGACGACCATGACGCGCCTACGCTGATCCTCGACGCGGGCACCGGAATCAGGAGCGTCACCACGCTACTCGGCGAGCGGCCGTTCGAGGGAACGATTCTCCTCAGCCACCTACATTGGGATCACGTGCAAGGGCTGCCCTTCTTCTCAGCCGGCGACCACGAGCACGCGCGAGTGAGGCTGATGCTGCCCGCACAGGAGGACGGCTCCACGGCCGAGTCGGTGCTCGAACGGGCAATGTCGCCACCCCATTTTCCGATGATTCCAAGCCAGTTGAGGGGAGCATGGACGTTCGCGAACGCCACCACCCGCACATGGGAGTGCGAGGGTTTTCAGGTGCTCGCGCGCGAGATCCCCCACAAGGGCGGACGCACGTTCGGCTACCGCGTGAGCGACGGTCACTCGACCTTTACCTATATGCCCGACCACTGTCCCACCTCGCTCGGGACGGGACCCGATGGCTGCGGCGAGTATCACGAGGCCGCGCTGGAGCTCGCGGCAGGCGCCGACGCGCTCGTCCACGACGCGCACTTGCTCACGCCCGAGGAGCTCGCCAATGAAGGACGCTTCGGACACGCGGTTTGTGACTACGCGGTCAAGCTGGGCTGTCGCGCCGGAACCCGCACGGTGGTGCTGTTCCATCACCGCCCGGACCGCACCGACAAGGCTTTGGACGAGCTCGCGCGCCGCTATGAGAGCACCTCCGATGTGACATTGGCCGAACAGGACGCGATACTGCGACTGTGAGCGCACAGCCCGGCTCCACTCACAGGCAACGATCCAGAAGTAGCCGGTGAGCGCGAGCAAGAGCGCACCGGATGCGATCGTCCTCGGCTCTGGACCCAACGGGTTGGCCGCCGCGGTGACGCTCGCGCGCAAGGGTCTTGCGGTACACGTCTATGAGGGATCCGATACTCCCGGTGGGGGTTGCCGCACTGAGGAATTGACGCTGCCCGGCTTCAAGCACGACGTATGCTCGACTGTCCACCCCCTGCTCGCGACATCGCCCTTCTTCACCCAGACACCTCTGCGTGAGGTGGTGTTGAAGACACCGCGGATCGCCTTCGCCCATCCGCTCGACGGTGGGCGAGCGGCCATGGTCACGGCCTCGGTCGCCGACACCGCGACGGCGCTCGGGGCAGATGCGGCCGCCTACCGGCGCCTGTTCGCCGCACCGGTGCGCGACACCGCGAAGATCGTGCCGAGCGTGCTCGCGCCACTGCTCTCCCCTCCAACCCATCCGCTCGCGATGGCGCGCTTTGGCTTGCGCGGACTTTGGCCGGTAGGGCTATTGGCTAGCCGTTTTCAAAGCGAGCAAGCAAAGGCGCTGCTGGCTGGTTTGGGCGCTCATTCGATGCGACCGCTAGACGCTCCCGGAACAGGCGCCTTCGCCCTGTTGCTGGGGATGCTGGCCCACGCTGTCGGCTGGCCTGTGGTCGAGGGAGGAAGCTCGCGCGTCACCGAGGCCTTGGCGGCTGAGATCGAAACGTCCGGAGGCCAGATACACACTGGCCGCTTTGTCGAGGAGCTTGGCGAGCTGCCCTCCGCGCGAATCAAGCTGCTCGACGTCACGCCCCGTCAGCTGCTCGACCTGGCGGGCAAAGGGCTTCCAGCTCGCTATGAGAGAGCGATGCGCCGCTTCAGCTACGGACCAGGCATCTTCAAGATGGATTGGGCGCTTGCGGGACCAGTGCCTTGGCAGGCTGAGGAGTGCAGAGAGACGCCTACGCTACACGTCGGCGGAAGCTTCGAGGAGATCGCGCTCAGCGAGGCCGACGTCGCTGCCGGACGCCACTCCGAGCGCCCATTCTGTATCGCGGTGCAGCCCGGTGTGCTCGACCCCACGCGAGCGCCCCAGGGCAAGCACACTTTCTACGCCTACTGTCACGTGCCCAAAGGCTCGACCGTTGACATGAGCGAGCGCATCGAGGCCCAGATCGAGCGTTTCGCCCCCGGCTTTCGCGATCTGGTGCTCGCGCGTCACTGCGTCAACGCGCTCGACACCGAGCGCCATAACCCAAACTACGTGGGTGGTGACATCAACTCGGGCGCGGCCACCTTGCGCCAGACGATCTTCAGGCCGACAGCCAGTTCGCACCCTTACAGGACGCCGCTGGAAGGCGTCTATCTGTGCTCCTCCTCGACGCCCCCGGGCGGAGGCGTACACGGGATGTGCGGTGTGGGTGCGGCTCGTGCCGCGCTGCGCGAGCTTTGGCCCTAGGGCCAAGGGCCGGTTGGAAGCTACTGCTCCACCTCCAAACGTCCCTGGGCACCCGGCCGGTCGGACGCCTCGTGCTCGAGCAGCCACACCTTGCGCTCGAGCCCTCCCCCATATCCGGTGAGCGAGCCGTCGGCGCCGATCACCCTGTGACAAGGCACCACGATCGCGACCGGGTTGCGCCCATTTGCCAGGCCAACGGCGCGCGAGGCTTTGGGGTTGCCCACCCAGCGCGCCAACTCGCCGTAGCTGATCGTCTCGCCGTAGGGGATCTCGCACAGGGCCGCCCATACGCGGCGCTGGAACTCCGTTCCATGCATCGTGGTCGGCAAATCGAAATCTTGCAGCTCGCCGGCAAAATAGGCATTCAACTGCTCCACCGCATACGCAAGCCCCTGATCGTCGCGGCGGTAGTCGGCCGGGACCTCTTTGAGGTGGCGCTGCTCGTGCATCTGGATGCCGGTGAGCGAACCATCCTCGGAGGTCAACGTCAACACGCCGATCGGACTGTCGATCGTGGCGAAGAGGGTCGAGGGCGATACAACGGTCGCTGTCATGCTGCCTCCTTGAGTGGTTGGGTTGTGTCGGTGGGCGAAGGCCAGTGGTTGATCGGGTGCGGTGTGACCGACCACAGGTACTGCACGGCGTAGGCCCGCCACGGCCGCCAGCACTCGGCGTGCGCGGTGAGCGCCACCGGTGCGCAGGGCAAGCCCAACGCTTCCGCGGCACGTCGCACGCCGAGGTCGGTGACGGGAAAAGCGTCGGGATCGCCGAGCGCCCTCATCGCGATCACCTGGGTTGTCCATGGCCCGAAGCCGGGCAAGTCCGAGAGGATCGAGAGCGCCTCGGCGCGGTCGCAACCGGGGTCGAGCGACAGGCGCCCATGAGACAGCGCTCCTACAAGCGCCCGCAGTGTGCGCGTGCGAGTAGCCGGCATCGCCAAGCTCACCTCGCCGAGCGCTCCCGGCTCGGGGAAGAGATGTGTCAGCCCGCCATGTGGATCCTCCACCGGCTCACCGTATTGGGCCACGATGCGAGCGGCGTGTGTGCGAGCCGCCGCCGTAGAGACCTGCTGGCCGAGGACCGCCCGCACCGCCATCTCCGCGCCATCGACACAGCGCGGCACTCGACGTCCTGGGGCCACGGCAACCGTTGCCGCGAAGTCCGGGTCTGCGCCGAGCAGCTCGTCGACAGCCTGCGGATCGGCGTCGAGGTCAAGCAGCCAGCGACAGCGCGCGATCGCCGTCGTGAGGTCTCGCAAATCGGAGAGCATCATGCGGCACGCAACGTGATCGGTGCCCGGCGTCAGCTCGACGATGCCCGGTCCGTGCGCCAAGCGCAATGTGCGCCTGTATGTGTCTCCGACGACCTCCTCCACGCCTGGCACGGCCGTGGCAGCGAGATGCCCGAACAGATTGTCCGGGCACAGCGGTCTGCGAAAGGGTAGTCGCAGCAGAATCGAGCCCGAGACTCCCACACCCGCGGAGTCGCCCAAGCTCGAGTCGCCCGCCACGACTCTTCCCCGGCCACGCTCACCGCGCGAGCGTGTGTCGGCGCCCGCTGGGCCGCGGGGACGAGCACGCTTGCGCAGTTCAGACGGCGCGCCGGCAAACACGGACTTGATCGTCTCGTTGAATTGCCTCACGCTGGAGAAACCCGCTGCGAAGGCCACTTCGGTCATCGTCAGCGCAGTCGTCTCGATCAACACTCGCGCCGTCTGAGCACGCTGAGCTCGTGCGACTGCGACCGGTCCGGCGCCAACCTCGGCCAGCAACATGCGCTGTAGCTGGCGCACGCTGTAGCCCACTCGCGCCGCCAAGCCGGGCACACCCTCACGGTCGACAACGCCATCGCCGATCAGGCGCATCGCCCTGGCCGCCACATCAGCGCGTCCATCCCACTCCGGGGAGCCGGGTGCGGCATCGGGGCGGCAGCGCTTGCATGCCCTGAAGCCGGCCTGCTGGGCCGCGGCGGCCGAGGGGTAGAAGCGCACATGCTCGCGCTTGGGCGTCATCGCAGGGCAGCTTGGCCGGCAATAGATACCCGTCGAGGTGACAGCCGTAAAGAACCAACCGTCGAAGCGGGGATCGCGTGAGCTGGCGGCCTGGTAGCAAAGCTCGAAGTCCTCGATCACGCCTTCAGTTTGACCTATGCAGAGGCGAAAGTCTGGCGGTATTGCGACATCACCGTTTTGGTTCGAGAGAGCGGTATAAAACATGTGTGCCTTTCGCGAACATGCGACTCGCCGACTCCTCGCCGGCACATACGAACCTACCCTCCCAACCCCACCCGGGCGATCCACGCAAGGCCACCGAACACGAGGTCGCCCGGCTCTCCCAAGCGCTTGCGGAAGCCTTCATGGAAGATCCGGTCTTCAGCTGGCTGATGCCGAGCAAGCAGCGCCGGCGCGGTAGGCTACGCCGCTTCTTCGCGTTCGAGCTGCGTCACCTGGTGCTTCCACGCGGCGCTGCCTGGACCGTCGATGGCCTGAACGGAGCGGCCCTGGTGCTGCCGCCGAAAGCGTGGAGCTCGCCACCGCGCCTGGTCATGCTGCAAGGGCTCTGTTTCGGGGCGCGCGTGGACCGGCCCGCCGGCCTGCTGGCTCAGATCGAGCGGCGTCACCTGCGCGAGCCGCACTACTACTTCGCCTACATCGGCGTCTCCCCCGCCGCCCAAGGTCAAGGCCTCGGCAGCAGACTGATGTCACCCACCTTGGAGCGCTGCGACGCGGAAGGCTTGCCCGCCTATCTTGAGGCCTCAAGCGAACGCAACGCTGCGCTGTACGAGCGCCTCGGCTTCGAGCTACAGCAAGAAATCCGCTTCGCCGGCAGCCCGCCGTTGCGCCTGATGGTGCGGCCTCCCAAATGACCGTCGAGTTGCTGTTCTGGCGAGGATGTCCCTCCCACCCCAAGGCACTTGCCGATCTGCACGAGGCGATGCGCGAGTTGGGACTCGACCCAAGCGCCGTGCTCGTAAGCGAAGTCAGCGACGAGGCCGACGCCGAGCGCGTGCGCTTCGTCGGCTCGCCCACGATCAGGATCGACGGACGCGATATCAAGCCTGCCGAGGGCGAGCCCTACAGCCTGAGCTGCCGCGTCTACCATCGTCGCGACGGGCGCATCTCCGCGACGCCCGACCCGGCCGACGTTCGCGAAGCGCTGCTCGCCGCCCAAGCCAAGCAGGACGACCCCGCAAATTCGGACCCCGCGGCCCCAGCCGGGCCCCCGAACAGGTAAGGACGAACATGCCCCAGACCGGCGAGCCCGCTCCCAGTTTCAGCTTGCCCGACACCTCAGGCGCGATGCACGGCCTCGACGGCGCTCCGGCCACAGTGATCGTATTCACCTGCAACCACTGCCCTTACGCGCTCGCCTGGCACGAGCGGATCGGGGCGGTCGCCCGCGACTATTCAGCTCGGGGAGTGAAGGTGCTCGCGATCAACCCCAACGACGCCGAGCGCTACCCGCGCGACTCCTCCGAGGCGATGCGCGCACGTGTGCAAGCCGGAGAGTTCGAGGGCGTCCCCTACCTGTGCGACGAGACCCAAGCGGTAGCCCGCGCTTATGACGCAAAGACGACACCCGACGTGTTCGTGCTCGACGCCGACAGTGTCCTGCGCTACCGAGGCGCCCCCGACGCCGACTACGAAGACCCCTCCCAGAATGCCGCCTATCTACGCTCCGCACTCGACGCTGTACTCGACGGGCGCCGGCCAGACCCTGCGGAAACGAAGCCCGTGGGCTGCTCGGTTAAGTGGAAGGTTTAGGCGATCAGGCGCCCGGGAGACTAACCACGATCGCTTTGGTGGCGACACGATGACCAGAAGAACGTGCCGTCACCACGAATGCGAGCTTTCGAATGTGTGCAATACGTATCGCCTCGAGCGCCGCACGAGTCAGCTTGACCAAGATCAACTTGCTGCCAGGTTTGCCCACTGAGCCTCTCCCGTGCCCGGTCTCGCCGCTCACAGTGCACACACCAGGCGCGTTCAAGTGGCACACCACCCTTATCGTGCCAGTGGCCAGGATTGCGCGTCGCTCTTGAACATCCCACGTAAGCGCAAGCCGGAGCTTTGTCCGGGGCATCTGGCTGAGCTCGGCAACGCCATTTGCTGACGCGTTGGCAGCAGATCCCGCGGTGTCGGTCCCAGAGTCGAGCGCAGCGCCGTTACCCGTCACTTGGGTGCCCGAGTCTTCGGTTAGTGGGTCGGAAGGTTCGCCTTCTGCTTCGGATGTCCCTCCGCCCGAGCCCAGCGGGTCACCTTTAGAGCCGCCCGACCCTTCAGAGCCGGTCGGGTTTTCGGCGGGCGCGATGACAATAGTACGCTGTCCGCTCATCCGATATCCAAGCACCTCCGTGCCGTTGAACCTCACCTCGTATCGACCTGGCTGACTATACGTGTGTATAGCGGTCGTACCATCCGTCGCGATCTGGGCGCGACTCACCTGGCTGTCGGTTCGCGCCTTACCCGTATCGCCGGAAACGCTCGTGCCGTCACCGAATTCCAATACGGGCGACCAGATATCGGCCGTCGGTATTGAAACTTCGACAGGGGTCCCCACAGTCCCAGCCAAAGGCACTTCAAGCCCTTCTTCTGCCGGTGCTTGGTTGATGTCATAGCCAGCCGCCTGAATCAGGTAGCTCCCCACGCAGTGAAGCAGTTCGCCACAACCTCCGTCGTTGCCGGCAATCCATACTGCTGTGGCGTCCCCGTCCGCCCCGGTTTCATCCCCAGGCGCATCGAGCACAAGCACCGCGTCGGTAGCGTTACTTCCAGGCTTGGAGAGGTCGGTCGGGGTTTCCCAACTTCCGCCGGCCGGTCGATAATCACCCTGCAAAATGTTGTCCGCACCGTTGTTACGCTGCCACAAGATCGCCGCGTTGCCGGCCGCGTCGAACACCAAGTCTTCCGGATAGGCGTTTCCGCCGTCTTGCGAGAGGCTTGTGGGGGATTCCCAGGCACCGCCGGCAGGGCGGTAGGCCGCATGAACAATGTCCCCCACCTCTTTGCCAGACCCCGCCCAAGCCACCATTGCGTCCCCCTGCGCGTCGAGCGCGACCTGCAGCGATTGGATCTGTTCACCTTCGTTGGAGATGTCCACTGGCGCTTGCCAGCTACCGCCGGAGGGGCGGTAGGCTACACGTACGACATCTTCGTATTCACTGGGATGACCGTCCCACGTCACCATCGCGTCGCCGGTGGCGTCGAGCGCGATCTGCGGGTCACCGCCTTCTTCTCCCGGTTGCGAGAGATCGGTGGGTGTTTCCCAGCTTCCACCAGCCGGCTTGTAGGCGCTTTGCACGATGTACGTGGACCCGTCGTAGTGCATCCAGACAACGGTAGCGTCGCCCTGCTCATCGACCGCCGCCTGCGGCACAAAGGCTTCATTGCTCGATAGTTGAACCGGCGCCTGCCATCCTTCACCAGCCGGTTTAGAGGCGCCATAAATAGTCCCGCCGGCAGTCCATGTGGCGGTCGCTTCGCCCTGCGCATCGACCGCCACCCAAGGTTCGGGGTCCATCATGGTGTCGACTTCGCCGATTGTCACAGGCACCTGCCAACTTCCGCCCGCAGATCGGTAGACAGCCTGAATTTGCAGTTTGTTTGTGCCCACATAACGTTCCCACACGACGGTGACATCGCCCTCGCCGTCGACCGCGATACGAGGCGATTGGGCGTCGTGGGCCCCTTCAACACCTTCGTTAGAAGATTCGCCAGGAGCATCGGAAATGACGATCGGCGCCTGCCAAGGTTCCCCGGCCGGCCGGTAGGCGCTTTCGACTACCGTGTCGTTGCCATTCCAACGGTCCCACACAGCTGTGGCATCTCCGCCAGAGTCGAGCACTACATGAGGAGTACCCACATGGTCCCCAGCATCAGAAATGTCGACCGGCGCAAGCCAGCCTGCCTGTGCGGCCGGAGCCCCGAATAGGCCTAGGGCCAAGCCGACCCCAACCAACAGAAGTAGGCCGTTTGCCGACCTCGGATCGCCGCCAATCACAGAGCGGACAATGCATCCAAGCGATAGACGCCGGATCCCCGGCGCGGTCATTATCCGACGCATCGCAGCGATCTTACCGAAAGTCACACGAATGGTCGCATTCCGGTCAACGGCATCGAGTGCGACGTCCGACACACATTCAGCGCCGCCGCGCCACCACCTTCGCGCCCTTGGAGGGCACCAACACGATCGCCCGCCGGCTCGTGCGCTCCGGCCGGCGCTCGGCCGGGCTCAACGCGAACGCTTTGGTCAGCTCTTCCAGCACGATTTTCGCCTCGAACTGGGCAAATGAGGCGCCGATACAGCGACGCACAGACCCACCGAACGGAAACCACCCCCCGGCCGGAGGCCTCGTGTGAAGAAAGCGCTCCGGCTTAAACGTCCAAGGGTCCTCGTATACATCCGCGCGGCGGTGAACGAGCAATGTCACTGGTACCAGGTCGGTCCCCGCGGGCAGCTCGTAGCCACCGATCGACAGCGGCTCGCGCAACCTCCGCGCCAGCCCGCCCGTGGGCGGGTGCAGACGCAACTCCTCGGCTACGACCGCATCGCAGAAAGCGCCCCCCTCGTCAGCCAGGCGCTGCTGGGCGCCCTGATCGCGTGCGAGGTCGTGGATCGCCCACGAGAGCAGGGTGGCGGTCGTCTCGTGCCCGGCGATCAGGAGCGTCAGCAGTTCGTCGCGCAACTCCGCGTCTGTCAAGTGCTCTCCCTCCTCGTCGGTGGCCTGGACGAGCATCGAGAGGATGTCCTCTCGCTCCTCGAGATCCGGCAAGGCGCGCCTGCGCGCGATCTCGGCGAGGATCTCGCGGTCCACGCGCGCCTGCTGGCGACGAAAGGCGGGCACGCTGTTCAGCCGCTCGGGGCCCGCGATGAAGAAGAACAAGACCCGCCTCATGTCGGTGACCCAGGAGACCAAGCCCCTCAGGGCGTCGCCCAACTCCCCCACGCGCTCGCCTTCGCGCACGCCGAACACACAGCGCATGATCACCTCGAAGGTGAGCTCTTGCATACGCCCCAACGCCGCCACCGGCTCCCCCAGCGGCCAGCCTTCGATCTGTTTGGCGGCAGCCGCGCGGATCGTCTCCTCATAGGCGCGCATGCGCTCCCCGTGAAACGAGGGCAGCACGATGCGCCGGCGATGCAGGTGCTCCTCGCCGTCGAGCAATAGCAGGTTGCGGGCGCCAAGCACCGGACTGAGCGCCTCGTTGGCCTCGCCCGAATTCAGCTCATCTGGACCGTGCGAGAAGACTTCCTTGACCGCATCGGGGTGCGCGATCGCGACCCACTCCTGCCCCAAGATCCGCAACTTGAAGACGTCGCCGTAGCGGCGGTGCGCGGACCAGAAGAAGCCGTCGGGATCAAAAGTGAAACGCAGAGCGCGCAGCAATACCGAGCCCCGCATGACTGGCAGCTCACTGCTTGCGCGCGGACGTGGTGGCGGTCTGTCCTCATTGAGCGGCGCTAATGTCTCGACGCCGGCCATCGCTAGACCGCAACACCACTGAGCCGACGCTCGAGCGTGGAGTGTCTGGAGAGCAGCGCACCCCACTCGGCGTCGTCCATCTCACACGGTTCGGTCTGCCCGATGAACTCGCGCAGGACGCCGGCCAGGGCCACGGGGTCTTCCAGGTGGGGAAAATGAGCGCTCGCCGGCAGCGTACGAAAATGGCTGTGGGGAATCGCCTCGTGCGCGCGGCGTCCATGCTCCAGCGGAATCGTGTTGTCGCGCTCGCCCCACACAATCATCGTTGGCATCGACTCCAGAAGATAGAGACGGTCGGTGGCGCTGACACGCTGTCCACGTACGTCGATCACCGCACGCAAGGTCTGCAGAAAGGCCTCGCGCGCCTGGGGGCGCTCCAACGGACGCAGAGCCCGGGCAACCGCTTGCACGTAGGCGCCATGGCGCACCCCCACGCTCCGCAGGCGGGCGCCCGTCCCCCATAGCGTCCCGAGAAGCCTTGGATGGGCCGCCAAGGACAAGGCCGCCGACATGCCGGGCAAAGCGGCGGTGCGCAGCATCGGGCTGACCTCGTGCCCAAGACCGCCACTTGAGACCAGCACCAGGCGCTGCACCCTGGCAGGGAACTGGTAGAAGAACTGCATCGCCACACCGCCACCCAGGGAATGGCCGACGATCGTGGCGCGCTCGATACCCAAAGCGGTCAGCAGATCGCGGATGCTGGCCGCGTGGGCGCCCAGGGAATAATCCCCGCGTGGCGCCGCCGAGTCGCCGTGGCCGATCAGGTCGGGGGCGATGACGGTGTGTTCGGCGGCCAGGTCCATCGCGACCGCCTGCCAGTGACTGGAGGAGTTGAGCATCCCGTGGACGAGCACCACGGGCGGGCCCTCACCGGCGATCCGATAGACCGCACGGCGTCCGTGCAATTCGATCTGCCACTCGTCGAAGTTGGGCACCTGGCGAGCAACACTAGCAATGGGACGAGCGTCCGAGCAGGGGCGCCAAGCGAGTATCCCGAGCGAGAGCGCCGTCGGGAGACGCTCAGACGGAGCGGTGCCCGGTAGCTAAGCGCGAGCCCCGGCCTGAGGGTCCAAACGCGACATCGTGACGGCCGCTTTCAGCTCGGCGCCAGCGCCGCCCATGTACAAGCCCTTGACCGGGGCCACATCGGCGTAGAAGCGACCGTGACCGATCTTCACGTGGGTCTCACCCGCGAGCCGGCGATTGGTGGGGTCCGCGCCGACCCAGATCGGCTCACCGTGACCGTCGGTGCCGGGCAGGAGAGCCTCGAGCCAAGCGTGCGTGTCAAGCTCCAGGGAGTCTGCGCCACCGTCCTCGGGCGCCGCCCATAGGTAGCCGGACACATAGCGCGCGGCAATCCCAAAACGGCGTAGGAGCACCAACGAGAGATGCACGAAATCCTGGCACACGCCCGCTCTCGTCTGAAGCAGATCCTCGACGCTAGATCCGACGTAGGTGACTCCAGGGCGGTATTCAAAGCGCTCGGGGATGCGCTCGCACAGCTGTTCGAGCATCACCAGCGGACTGACGCCCGCCAGCTCCGCTTGCATCTCCTCAAGACCCGCAATCATCGGTTGGTCCTGCCACGGCAGCGCGAACTCACCGGCCGCGTCGATGTAGGCGTCGCTATCGACGCTCTCCCACGAGCCACGCGGAGGCTCGGGCGGGTCGGAGGTGACAACGCGCGCTCTCACATCGATCGTCAGGTTTTCGTGGGCGGTGGGCACACCGAACTCGAGCACCTCGGTGCCGAAATAATCCAGGTGCCTACTCACCCGAGCCTCGGGCTCGATACGAGTGTGAAACTCGTCGCAGCGCTGAGAGCTGGTCGTGGCGGGACGCACACGCAAGGCGTTTAGATTGTCGGAGACCGGCCCTTCATATCGGTACTCGGTCATGTAGCGGATCGCGAAGTGCACTTATCGCCTCTCCTGGCCGGCCGTGGCCCCCGCAAAATAGCGCTCGGCGACGTCGGCGTCGATACGCGCCAACTCCTGCTGGGTGTGCTCGCAGATGCCGGACAGCTCTGCCCCGTCGGGCAGGGCGCGCCGCTGGAAGTCGAGGTCGGCCACGAGCCGGCTGACGCGCAACACGGGCTTGGAGTTGCGTGGACCGGCATCGGCGGTGGTGAAGGCGTCGTGCAACGAGTCCGCACAGGCCGCCACGCTGTCGGGATAGGCGCGCTCGAACAACAGAAAGCGTGCGACCGGCTGCGCGTTCGGAGGTGCGGTTACGGCCCGTAGATAAGCGTGAAACCCGCCCACCGCCTGCAGCAGGATCAAAGCGTGCCCGTCGGCGGGCGCATCGTCTCCAGGCGGCAAAGCGATACGCAGCATACGCAAGACCATGTCGGACACCTCGATCGTGCCACCCGCGTCAAGAAAGCACTTGGCTTCGTCGCGCAGCATCGTGCGCGCGGCGACGCCCCAAATCAGGGCGGTGCGCTGCTTGACGTACTGGGCCGCCATATAGGGGCCCGCAGGCGCGCTTGGCTCGGGAGCCCACCCACCCTGCCCGCCACCGCGCAAACTGAGTGTGGTTGTGTTGATCGCCTCCCACATCTCTGCGCTGATCACGTCGCGCACCGTGCGCGCTCCTTCGCGCGCACGCTCCACGCTTGCGAGCATCGAACCGGGGCGATCGGCGTCGAGCGTGAGCCGGGCGAGCGCGGCTGCGCTGTCGGCACGTTCGCGCTCCACTTCGTCTCCGAGCATCGCCAAGAGCCCATGCGAGCCGAAGCTGACGCTCGATCCCAGGTCCGAGGCGCCTTGGACCTCAGCCTGGAAGACCGCCTCCACCGCGCGGGCGGTGAACTCGGCGCGCGCCAGGTTGCGCCCGAGCCAGTACAGGTCGTGAGCGATCCGCGCGAGCATCAGGGTTGCCCGCTCACGCCCGCGTTCACCGTCGCCGCCTGTTGTTGGGGCTGTTCCTGTTGCTGTTGTTGCTGCTGGCCCATCCAGGCCCCGTAGCGCAGATCAGGCAATGCCGGAGGCAGTGTGTCCGCGATCGGCGGGCCGGCGCGGTCGGCGTCGTCGCCGTCCTCCAAGACCCACGTGTCCTTTGAGCCTCCACCACGCGAGGAGTTGACGATCATCGAACCCTCTTCCAAAGCCACTCGCGTGAGACCTCCGGGAACGATGTCGATGCGCTCACCGAACACCGCGAATGGGCGCAGGTCGACATGGCGCGGGTGCAAGCTGCCGTCCGCGGCGACGGTAGGGACAGTAGAGAGACGCACCACGTCCTGGGCTATCCAGCGCTCAGGGTGGGCCCTGATCAGCGCATCCATCCGAGCGATCTCGGCCTCCTCGGCGTGAGGTCCGATCATCACCCCTTTGCCGCCTGACTCGCCGGTCGGCTTGACCACCAGATCGCCCAAGCGCGCCAGCACGTGCTCTCTCACTTCGCGGTCAGAGAGCAAATAGGTGCGCACGTTCTCGAGGATCGGCTCCTCGCCCAGGTAGAAACGGATCATCTCGGGTACGAAGCAGTAGATCGCCTTGTCGTCGGCCACACCGGTGCCGAAGGCGTTGGCGATCGCGACGCTACCGGCCCTATAGGCGCGCACCAAACCGGGTACACCCAGCAAGGAATCGGGCATGAACTCCAAGGGATCGACGAAGTCGTCGTCGATGCGCCGGTAGACGGCATGCACTCGCTCCAGGCCGCGCGTGGTACGCATATAGAGCACGTCGTCGCGCACCACCAGGTCAGAGGCCTCGACCAGCTCCACGCCCATCTGGCGCGCCAGAAAGGCGTGCTCGAAGTAGGCGGAGTTGAGGGGTCCCGGTGTCCACACGACGACGGTCGCCTCGCTCTCGGCGGACGGTGCCACCGAGCGCAGAGCGCCCAAGAGCAATTGCGGGTAGTGGTCGACGGGACGCACCCGGTAGGAGGCAAACAGCTCGGGCACCAGGCGTGCCATCGCCGCGCGGTTCTCAAGGACGTAGGAGATCCCCGAGGGGATGCGCACGTTGTCCTCGATCACCCGCCAAGAGCCGTCGCTGTCGCGCACCAAATCGCAGCCGGCGACATGGCAATAGACGCCGCCGGGAGGCCTGATGCCGTGCACGGCTCGCGCGAAGTGCGGACAGCCGGCGACCAAACGCCACGGCACAAGCCCCTCTCGCACTATCTCGCGCGCGTGGTAGATGTCATCGACGAAGTGGTTGAGCGCCCTGATGCGCTGAGCCAAGCCACGCTTGATGGCGCGCCATTCCTCTCCGCTGAGCACCCTGGGGACGAGGTCGAGGGGGAAGGGACGTTCGTGCGAAGCGCCACTCTCCCCGCTCGTCTCGAAAGTGATGCCCTGCTGCATGAAGATCGCATCACGACGACGGCCTGCCTCGACGAGCCCTTGCGGACCGAGTCGCCCAAGCTCGGCCACGAGCGCCTGGGCCGCCGTCCGGGGCGTGCCGTCAAGCTCAAACAGCTCGTCGCGAAACGGCGTGCGCGGCCGGTAGTGCCCAGCCTCGAGCGTGTCGGTCAAGGTGCCCACCGTCGGATTCTCGCCCCACGCGAGCCCGAGCGCCTTCGACGGTTGGAGCAAGTCTGGGGCGCGCGGGTGCGCGTTTGTAGCAACGCGACTCGCCTCAGTTCGAGGGCGCGATAGGGCACGGGCGCGATAAGGGCGCGAGTGCCACACTCAACCTGGACTATGCCGCTCAGGTCCTGGGTTGAGCGTGGCACCTCCCGCCTGGTGCAAGTGCTCTATTTGAGTGTCATGTTGGGCTCACCGGCGGCGTTGAGCCCTTCGCCCAAGATCGTGCAAGCGCCGCTCTTGGGCGTGCCCGCGTTATAGGCCTGAGTCAAGCAGTTGCGCAAGGCAAGCTGGGCCCAGTAGTTGGGGTGCAGATCTTCCTGGATTTCATACGGCGGGAACAGGCCCGTGACCGTGCGAACCTGGTTGATCCACTCGGTCTTGTTGACCGCGCCGCTCGATTTCCAGGAGGCGAGACCCTCTTCCTCGAGCAAGCCCACACCTTTTTCGCAAAGACGCCGCCCGTTGAAGGCCGATGAAATGTTCATCGTCTTCAGGTTTGAAAGTTTCGCTTCTTCTGCGCCTTTGAAGACCGCGCTGTCGATCGTAGGCAGCATCGTGGCGTTGGCTTCGTTGGCGTCGTGGTTCCAGAAGCCGCAACCGCCCACTTCTTGGCGCGTATAGCCTTTCTGGGAGTAGCGAAAGCCTTCCCCATTGGGGATCGGCGAGGGATAGTTCTGCATCATGATCGTGTACTGGGTGCTCGAGTAGCCGGCGTTGGTCATCGCTTTGGCGACATTCAGGACCGCTTCCTTGATTGCGGTGCGCTGTTTGGCCACATTGCTTTCGGTGAAGTTTTCGGTCACCGATTTTTCTTCGCTGCAGTAGGACGGCCACCATTCGGGGGTCAACAGGAAGTCCTCGATGCAGCTCTGCACAATGCTCGCGAAGTTGAAGTTGTTGCCACCGATCGAGATCGGCACCAGTTTCACGTTGTGTGTTTTGGCGAATTTTTCGAGCATCAATGCCTGGCCTTCGTGGCCGCCCGAGTTATAGAAGTCAAGGCCCGGCTTGAAGTCGCTTTCCTCTGTGAAGGAGGAGGTCTTGGCGCCCGAGCAAGCCAGGTTCTCGCCGTTGACCCCTCCCCCGATATACGCCTCGGCCGATTGTGAGCGGTGACAGCCGGGAATCTCCTCAGCGGTGTGGCCGGAGTTGTCGTAGTAGGCCGTTTCGCCGAGCGCGTCTGTCTTGGAGGAGCTTTCGTTGGTGTTGCCGGCCCAGCGCCCGGCCTCGCCCGAGATGTATGAGTCGCCGAGGGTGACGACCCAAGGCGTGCCTTCGCCGGGACCGTCGGCGCGCGCGGTCTGGCTTGCGCCGAGACCGACGAGCGTGATCAGGAACGTCGCCGCAACGGCCGCGAGCAGCGCACAGGGCGCTCGCCGACCGGCGGTGAGGGTGGTTGAAGCGTGCATCCGAACTCCCTTTCAATGACCCGCGCAACGCCGGTTGCGCCGCGCTGTGCGCCGACACTAGCGCCACACGAAAGTCAATGCAACGGAATTAGACGGATGGGCGGTCGCCTAGGCGCTGCCGGCGCCCTCGGCTCTGCGTGTGGGCACCTCTCCCCACAACTGCTCCAAGCGATAGAACTCGCGCGTGGCGGGCGTGAAGATGTGGACGACCACATCCAGGTAGTCCATCAAGATCCAGTCGGCGCTGGTCACACCCTCGACGCGACCCGGAAGCAAGTCGTGCTCGTGCTTGAGGCCCTCCAGAATCCCATCGTGGATCGCCTTGGTTTGGCGCTCGGTGTTGCCTGAGCAGATCACGAACCAGTCGGTGTAGCCGAGCACCTCGCGCAAATCCAGCTGCAGAAGATCGCCCGCCTTCTTGTCCTCGGCGTAGCGGCAGATCTCTGCGAGCAACTCCTCCGAGCTCATCCCCCACCCCCGGCTCGCGCCGCCGGTTGGCGACCGTAGAGTTCGTGCTCGGCGATATAGCCCGCCACCTTTGTGCCCACGAGCTCATCGATCGGCTCACCGGCGGTCAACCGCCGGCGCACCAGTGAGGAGGAGATATCAAGCGGCGCCATGTCCACGAAGACCATCTTCGCCGATTCGTCCAACTGGGCAAGGGCTTCTGTGACCTCGTCACGAGTCGAGCGTTCGCGCTCGGCCACGGCCAGTCGAGCCAAGCCAAGGATCTCGCGTGGCTCACGCCAAGAGGCAAGCGTGCGAGCCATGTCGGCGCCGACGATCAGGGTCAGCTCTGCATCGGGATTGCTTTCATGGATGCTTCTCAGAGTATCGACCGTGTAGGACGGGCCCGGGCGCTCCAGCTCGAGCGTACAAACCCCCAAACGCGGATCCCCCTCGACAGCGAGACGACACATGGCCAAACGATGTGCGGCTCCCGGATCCCACTTGGCCGGCTTGTGCGGAGGCACCAGGACCGGCGTCAGGAGCACCCGCCCGAGCCCCAGCCGGTCGGCGGCAGCCCTTGCCAGGGCCAGGTGGCCGAGATGAGGTGGGTTGAACATCCCGCCAAGGATGCCGATAGCCTCCCCGGCTTCAGGGGCGGACGTGGCCGGCGCCTTCGACGAGGTACTTGAACGTGCACAGCTCGCGCAGACCGATGGGGCCGCGAGCATGAAGCTTCTGGGTGGAGTTGCCTATCTCGGCGCCCATCCCAAACTCACCTCCGTCGGTGAAGCGGGTCGAGGCGTTCACGTACACGCAGGCGGCGTCGACCCCGAGCTGGAATGCGCGCGCGTCGGCGGTGTCTTTAGTGAGGATCGCCTCGGAGTGCCCGGAGCCGTGATGGGCGATGTGCTCGATCGCCTGCTCGGTGCTGTCGACTACCGCGACCGCCAAGGTCATCGCCAAATACTCGGTGTCCCAGTCCTCCGCCACCGCTACCTGAACGGGAACACCCGCCTGCGCGGCAATGTGGGCGGCGCGCTCGTCTGCCCGCAACTGGACGCCGGCAGCGCTCAGCTCAGCCAGCACCTTGGGTAGGAAGCTCGAGGTGAGCGCCTCGTGGACGAGCAAGGTCTCGGCGGCGTTGCATACCCCCGGACGCTGGGTCTTGGCGTTCAGTACGATCGCCAGCGCCTGCTCGATGTCGGCCGAAGCGTCGACATACACGTGACAGTTGCCCGAAGCCGCATAGATGACGGGCACGCTGGCCACATCCTTCAGCGCCGCCTTCAAGCCCTCGCCGCCACGCGGAATCAAGAGATCGATCGAGTCGTCTTGAGTGGCGAGTTCCGCCAGCTCTCCACGCCCGCCGCCGGCCACCAATCCGATCGACCCGTCGGGCAGACCGACGCCGACAGCGGCCTCAGCGGCGATCGAGCAGAGCACCGCGTTTGAGTTCGCGGCGCTGGAGGAGCCACGCAGAACGATCGCGTTGCCCGACTTCAAGCACAGGCAAGCCGCGTCGATCGTGACGTTGGGACGCGCCTCGTAGACAACCGCGATCACGCCCAAAGGAACGCGCACCTTGCGCACATCCATCCCGTTGGGTAGACGATGACCGTCGATCGTCTCGCCGACCGGGTCGCCGAGCGAAGCGATCGACTCGACAGCCCAGGCGATCGACTCGATGCGGGACTCGTCGAGTGCCAGGCGGTCGAGCAGTGCCGCGCCGATATCGGCCTCACGCCCGGCGATGAGATCCAGCTCGTTGGCCGCCAAGATCTCTTGCGAGCGTGTCCGCAGATCCGCGGCGATGGCTCGCAAAGCAGCGTTCTTGGTAACAGTGTCGGTCTGAGCAAGGGTCCTTGCCGCCTCCCGGGCACGAGCACAGACATCCGCCACCGATGAGAGCGTCACCGCCATTGCTCTACAGGGTACGACAGGGCCGCCGCCCGTAGGACGCGCTCAGGCGAGCACCAAGTAGTCGCGGTGAACCGCCTCCTCGGTGGCTCGCGGCAGGATCTCCTGGACCGCCTTTGACTTCAAGCCCATCACGCGGCGCAACTCCTCGGCCGAATAGCTGCAGATGCCCTTGCCCAGCGGCGCACCGGCGCCGCTCACGGCGGCGTGCTCGGAGGGGGCACGCTCGGCGATCTCCACGGCGTCGCCCGCGTCGAACGAGCCGAGCACCTCGACTATGCCGACCGGCAACAGGCTGGTGCCATCCTCGCGCAGAGCGCGAGCAGCGCCGGCGTCCACGATCAGCGTCCCGTGACTGGGCTTGGCGTAGCGCAACCACAGCTTGAAGGAAGAGTGACGAGCCGCGCGGGGGGGAAAGTTCGTTCCCTCCATGTGCCCGGCCATGACAGCCTCCAAGGCCCCTGCGCGCACGCCGTTGCAGATAACGGCGCGAATGCCGGCCGCGGTCGCCATGTCGGCCGCAACGACCTTCGAGCGCATCCCACCCGAGCCCAGCGGAGAGGTGCTGTGGCCCACCTCGATCCCCTCGAGCGCCTCGAAGTCGGTGATCTCGCGCACGAGACGCGCCTCCGGGTCTTGGCGCGGATCGGCGGTATGCAGTCCATCGATGTCGGTCAACAGAACAAGGAGATCGGCAGACACAAGAATCGCCACCTGGGCAGCCAAGAAGTCGTTGTCGCCGAAGGAGATCTCGTCGGTGGCGGTCGTGTCGTTCTCGTTGATGACCGGCACCACTCTCCAGTCCAGCAGCTTGCGCAGAGTCTGGCGGGCGTTGAGGTAGTGGGTGCGCGCACTCATATCCATGAACGTGAGCAACAGCTGCGCGGAGACCAGCTCGCGCTCGCGCAGAAGCTCGTCGTAAACGCGATAGAGCTTGCCCTGCCCCACCGCGCTCGCGGCCTGCAACTCCTCGACCGCGCCCGGGCGGGAGGGCAGGCCCATGATGCGAACCCCGCGCGCGATCGCGCCGGAGGAGACGATCACGACCTCCTTGCCTTCGCCATGCAACGAGGCGACGACATCGCAGATGCGTCGCAACACCTCTTCGCGCAACTCTCCACTGTCGTCGGCAACGATGCTCGAGCCGAGCTTGATGACCACGCGCTTCACGCCTTGGAGCTTATGCGCCGCACGGCGGTTCGCGCGATCTGGACTCGCGCGGAGGCTTCGTCCGTGGAGACTGCATTGTTAGGCGCGTCGCTAAGCGGGCTCGTCGGGGTCGAGCTCGAACGCTACGCCCGCGATCTCCAAATCGTCGCCCGCCTGAAAGCCCTCGGCCTCCAATGCACGCAGCACGCCGATCTTGCGTAGGCGTCCCTCCAGATAAGCCATCGCATCCTCGTTGTCAACGTCATAGCGCGCGAGCAGACGCTCAATGCCCCTGCCCTTGACTGCAAAGGAGCCAGGTCCCACTAGCTCTACGACAAAGCCGCTGGTGGCGGCTGGACGGAAGACCATATGCTCGGCCAGCTCCTGCTCCTCCGTGTCAACACCTGCTCCGTTGGGGGCGGCCAGCTCGGTGCCCGCGTCGAGGGCAAGCTCCGGTACCCGTCGCAAGAGCTCTGCCCCCAGCTCTCGCACGCCCGTGCCGGTGGCGCTCGACGTGGCGATCACGGGCACCTCCTCGCCGAGCCTCTCCGACCAGAATGCGATCGCCTCGGCGACGCGCTCCGCTGGAACGAGGTCGGTCTTCGACAGCGCCAGTACGCGCGGCAGCCGCGCCAAGCGCTCATCGTGAGCCAGCAACTCACGCTCGATCGTGGCGTGGTTGGCCGGCGCGTCGGCTTGCGCGTCAGAACTCAGCTCAGGTGCTAGATCGAGCACGTGCACAAGCAATCTGGTCCGCTCGACATGGGCAAGGAAATCATGACCGAGCCCAGCCCCTTCGCTTGCGCCTTCGATCAAGCCTGGGATATCGGCGATCACGAGCTGACGTTCGTCACCTTCGAGCACACCCAGAATCGGCGAGAGCGTCGTGAAGGGGTAGCTCGCGACCTTTGGCGCAGCTCGCGTGAGGCGAGCCAGCAGCGAGGACTTGCCGGCGTTGGGCAGACCAACCAGGCCGACGTCGGCAAGCAGCTTGAGCTGCAGCTGAAGCCAACCTTCCTCGCCAATCAGTCCCCGCTCGGCAAAACGGGGGGCCTGACGGGTGGGGGTCGCAAAGCGCTTGTTTCCTCTGCCGCCGGAGCCGCCCTTGGCGACCAGTGCCCGTTGACCCGCGGCAAGCAGATCCCAGCGCCGCCCCTCGACATCGCCCTCGACACCTTCGACCTGCGTGCCTGGCGGCACTCTCACGACCAAGGTCTCGCCGTCGGCGCCATGACGCAATGACCCTTCGCCCCGTCCACCGCGGCCCGCCCGGTAATGCGCGGTGCGCCTGAAGCTCTGAAGATCGCGCAAGGAGTCGTCGCACACGAGCACGACATCTCCCCCACGACCGCCGTCGCCGCCGTCGGGTCCTCCACGTGGCACGTGCGCTTCGCGGCGAAACCCGGCGGAGCCCTCGCCGCCGCCGCCGGCCCTTACTTCGATTCTTGCACGGTCGTGGAGCATCCCGCAATGGTGGCAGCCCGGCGCGCCCGGGCGCCGGCGTCAGCTGTTCTCAGAGAGCACGTTCACAACGCGCCCACGACGACCGACCGTGAACTCGACGGTGCCGGCGGCACGTGCATAAAGCGTGTCGTCCTTACCGATCCCGACGCCGGTACCGGGCTTGAAGCGAGTACCGCGCTGGCGCACGATGATCTCCCCGCCGGTGACTGTCTGACCGGCAAACGTCTTGACACCGAGGCGTTGAGCGTTGGAGTCACGGCCGTTACGGCTGGACCCCAGCCCCTTCTTATGAGCCATTTTGGTTCTCCTGCTCCTCGCCGCCGCCTGCAGCGGCGGCGGGATTCGAGGTGGTGGATGCGGGTTTGCTTGCCGCCGACTCCTTGGCCGCGGCAGGCTTGGCGGCACTCTTAGAAGCCGTTGCCTTGGCCCCGGCGCCCATCGAGATGTCGGTGACCTCGATCCGCGTGAGCTCCTGACGGTGACCGGTGCGACGCTTGTAGCCGCGCTTGGGCTTGAACTTGAACACGCGCAGCTTCTCTCCGCGCTCGTGGGCCACGATCTTTGCCGTGACCTTGACCTTCTTCAACGACGCCGCATCGAACACGGCATCCTCGGAGCGGTAGAGGATCGGCTCGAGCGCCACGCTCGCACCCTGCTCGGCAGCGAGACGCTCTACGAGCAGGGTCTGACCCCGCTCGACGCGGTATTGCTTGCCGCCTGTCTTGACGATCGCGTACATGTCTACTCCGAGGTTGCCTGGGCCTTTGCAGCCGAACGGCGCCGTCCGCCTCTGCGGCCGCGGCGCCGAGGCTTTGATTGTAGGTCATCCTGCTCGGACTCGTCCTCAGCCTCCTCGACATCGCCCTGCGGAGCCTCGGGCACGGGCCGACGCTCGGACTCAGAAGCGCTCGTCTGGCCCTCCTCCTCTACCACCTCGGCCTCAGACTCCTCTGCCTCGTCTGCGTGCGCCACGACCGAAGCCGATCGCTCGGCCGGTTTACGCCTGCGCGAGCGTTTTGCGGCAGGACGTGCCGCCGGGCGCGGCGCGGGACGAATGATCTCGCCGGCCTCGTCGAGCAGAAACGCGCTGGCGGCCGTGCGCCCGACCGTGTCGATGCGCACCATGCGCTTCTCGCCGACATGACGCGCGGCGCCGGCGATCGAGATGATGTAACCGTCGAGCTTGGCCACGGCGTCGTCCACGTCGTACATGTGCGGCTCGACGATGTCCACGAGCACCTCGTCGCCCTCGCGGAACGGCAGCGCGCGTTCTTCGACCTCCTGGCAAGTACCTTGGAACGTGATCGCGAAGTGGTCCAACGCGAGCCCTTCGGAGCCCTCGAAGTGAAACGAGCGTCCCGTCTGGGCCTCCAAAGCATGCAAGACCCTCGAGCCCTGCCCGGTGAATTGGGTGCTGACGCGCGGATTTACCTGCACCAAGAACGCCTCCGCGTCGGGGTGCTCGACCACCAGGTCGCGCAGCTTGCGCTCGAATTCGATCGCGATCGTCTCCTCCGAGCGAATCACGCCCTCCCCGTCGCAGGTGGGACAGGCTCGGCTCATGATCTCGCGCACGCCCTCTGTGACGTTCTGGCGGGTCATCTCGACCAGTCCCAATCGTGAGATCTCAGCCGTGAAGGTCTTGGTGCGGTCCTCGTCCAAAGCCTTGCGCAAGGTCTTCATGACCGCGTCGCGGTTGCGCGCGCGCGCCATGTCGATGAAGTCGATCACGATGATCCCGCCGATGTCGCGCAAGCGCAGCTGGTTCACAACCTCCTCGGCGGCCTCCAGATTTGTCTTGGTGATCGTTTCCTCAAGACCTGCTCCCTTGCCACGCCCGATGAAACTGCCCGAGTTCACGTCGATCACGGTCAAGGCCTCGGCATAGTCGATCATCAGATAGCCACCGCTGGGCAAATCCACGCGCCGAGACATGACTCCGTCGATCGCCTCGGTCACCTTGTAGGCGTCGAGTAGCGGCTCAGGTCCCTCCCACAGCTCGACTCGCTCGACCAGCTCGGGTGCGGTCCGCGCAAAGAATGAGACGAGCCGGCGGTGCTGCTGCTCGTCGTCGACGATCGCCCGCTCGAAATGCTCGGAGAAGATGTCCCTGACGACCCGAACCGACAGATCGGCCTCCTGGAAGACCATCGCCGGGGCTTGCGTTTCCTGCACGCGCTTCATCAGCACCTCGTGCAGCTTGTGCAGGTAGAGCAGCTCTCTTTCGAAGTCCTCGCGCTGGGCGCCGTGGGCAGCCGTCCTGATAATTGCCCCTCCCTGCCCTATCTCGAGCTTGGCCGTTTGACGGCGCAAGCGCTCGCGCTCTTTGTCCTCCAAGCGCCGTGACACGCCGATGCCCTCGCCGGTGGGGGCATAGACCATGTAGCGCCCGGCGATCGTCAGCTCCATCGACAGGCGTGCGCCCTTGGTTTTCAAAGGATCCTTGACAACCTGCACGACAATCTCCTGCCCGGGCTGGAGCAACTCGGCGATCTTGCGACCTCCGCCACGCCCGCGCTTAGGCGCCTCCACACCGGGAAGCACGATCTCATCGACGTGCAGGAACCCGTTCTTCTCCAGGCCGATGTCGACGAACGCGGCCTCCAGGCCGGGAAGGACATTGTCGACCTTGCCCTTATAGATGTTGCCGACGATCGAGCGTCCTCCGCGACGCTCGATATATAGCTCAGCTATTCGATAGCCGGCTCCTGGGCGAGCACTGGAGCGCTTGCGCGAGCGCCCCTCGGGACGTGAGGCGCCGGGGGTGCCGGCCGCCTCCAGGAGCGCCACGCGCGTCTCGGCGCGATCGACGCTGACAAGTACTTGCTTTCTCAATTTGATCCAGTCTTTCGATAGCTGTAGTGGGCGAGGACAGAGTCCTCGCGGCCCGCGTACTGACCGAGTCCCGTGCAGGTGAGCGCCGCGGCGATGTGGACGGCGGCAAAGCCTGGGCTGGTTGTGGAGGATCGGTGTGCATCTTCTAGTAGCGGTAAACGCGGCCCTTCATCGCCTGGGAGGCGCTTGCTTGAACGTAGATCGACTGCAACAGACCTATGGCCAGCAGAGTCGTTATGACCGACGATCCGCCGTAGCTCATGAGCGGTAGCGTGACGCCGGTGATGGGCATTATCCCAACCGACATCCCCACGTTCACAAACACCTGAAACATCAGCATAGCCACAACCCCGGCCGCGACCAGCGAGCCGAACAGGTCCTTGGACATCACGAGTATGCGCAGGGTGCGCCATATCAGCAGCGCGTAGAGGGACAGGACAAGCGCAGCTCCGACGAAGCCGTATTGCTCGCCGACCGCGGCGAAGATGAAGTCGGTGTCGTCCTCGGGTACATAGCTGCCCTTGATCTGCGTCGAGTTCACGCCACGCCCGGTCTTCTGGCCGGCGCCTATCGCCACCTTCGACTCCTCCTGCTGGTAGCCCTGCTTTTTGGAGTCGGTAGAAGGGTGTAGGAAGGCCGTCAAACGTTCCACCTGGTAGGTCTTGATCACGTGCACACCTGCCGCGGGGGCGACCACGAGCATGAAAGCTCCCGCTATGGCGACCAGGGCGAGCAGTCCCGTCATCTGACGCCAAGAAGTACCGGCGACGAACAGCAGCATGAAGGCGATCGCCATATACACCAGGCCCGAACCCAAGTCGGGCTGGATCACGACGAACATCGCCGGCACGAGCGCCGCCAACATGACCTTGGCGGTCGTCTCGAGCTCGCGCAGGTGCCTCGAGCGGCTGACGACGAAGGCCGACAGCGCGAGGATCAGGAGCACCTTGCCAATCTCCGATGCCTGGAAGGAGAAGAGTGGGAATTCGATCGCACGCTGGGCACCCAAGGCCGTCTTGTGCCCGAGCGCAAGCACGGCCAGGATGCTCAGGAGCAGTGCCCCGTAGATCGGATACATGAGATGGCGCAGGCGCGAGTAGTCCAGGCGCGAAAGCGCCAGCATCAGGACGAAGCCGACGAACAGGTAGATGGCCTGACGGTCCACGTAGTAGTGGGGACTGCCGGGTACGAATTCACGCGTGGCCACCCCCAAGGTGAGGATCGAGCAGATCCCCAGGCCGATCGTGGCGAGCGTCAGCAGCGGGTCCAGCGGCAAGCGCATCTGGCGGGGCGCACCGGCTCCGTGACCGTGCGGCTCGTCGGGCACCTCGATCGGGCTTGTCGTGCTTGCGGGCGTCATCCGGTCAATAGGTCTTGGAGGAGCCGGCGACGAACTTCTCCGGCTGGTTAAACCACTTGGAGGCGATCAAGCGAGCGATCGGGGCGGCCGTTTCCGCACCGAAGCCACCCTGTTCGACAGTCACCGCAATCACGACCGGCCGCGTCGGATCGGCGACGTAGCACATGTACCACGACTGATCTTCCTTACCGGTGTGCTGGGCTGTGCCGGTCTTGCCGTAGACCGGGTGCTGAGCTTGATTCCAGCCGGCCCATACCGCGGCCGAGGTCCCCCCCGGTGCGCTGGCGGCCTCGTGGATGCCCTCCATCACAAGGCTGAGGTCGCTGTAGTTGAGGTGGACGTGGCGAACTGGAGGTGAGGCGAGCTCCTGGACCAAGCCGCCTTTGGCTTCGTCTATCTCCATCCCCAGGTGGGGGCGCACGACGGTCCCTTGGCCTTCGTGCATGTAGGCGTTGGCCAACGTCGAGTAAACGACCGCCATCTGCAGCGGATCTGTCAAGAGGTCTCCCTGACCCACCGCAAGCTGCATGTTGTCGCCCACGCTCCATGGCCTGACTTCGGCGACGTAACCACAGGAGGCTACGTGTTCTCGGTGCTCGCACTCGAGCTCTTCCCGGTCGCGCTGTGCCCGCCATTTTCGGTCCGGCACAACGCCCTGGAACTCTTTGGGCAAGTCGATGCCGGTTTCCTGGCCGACGCCGAGACGGTGGGCCATGTCCTGAATGACGTTGCCGTGACTGTTGGCGCGCTCTCCGGTTTCAAAGAAGTAGGTGTCGGAGGACACCTTCAACGCTTCGACCAAGGGCAGCGCGCCGTAGTCGGTTTTCCCAGAGTTGCAGAACTGCTCTTTGCCCGCTTCGATACACGAACCGGGCCCGAGCGCTTCGCCTGGAGTGATCACCCCGCCTTCGAGCGCCGCCATCGCCGTGATCGGCTTGAACGTCGACCCGGTCGGATAGGCCCCTTCGGTGGCCCGGTCGAACAAGGGGCCACCACCGGCTTCGTCGCCGCCAATCAACGCTTCGTACTGCGAGGAAGTCAGTGGTTTGGCGAACACATTCGGGTTGAAGCTCGGGTTGGAGCCGATCGCGAGGATCTGCCCATTACGGGGATCCATCGCCACATAAGCGCCGCCGTTGGCGGGCTTGCCGGCCGCGCGAGCGATTTCGATCCCTTCGCGCAGCGCCTTTTCTCCCTCCTGCTCCAGGCCGAGATCGAGCGAGAGCCTGAGGTTGTGCCCGGCCGCCGGAGGTGTCAGCGGCAGGGCGATCGGTTCGGGTTCGCCGAAGGCGTTGACCTGCACCTTTCGCGCGCCGGGCCGACCGCGCAGATACCGGTCGTAATAGAACTCGAGACCTTCCTGACCGACGATCGTGCCTGGTTGGACACCGCGGAATGCGGCTTGCTTGAGCTGTTCTTTGCCCACCGAGCCGACGTAGCCGAGCACCTGGGCCGCCGTTTCCCCGTACGGGTAGTGCCTGATCGAGACCGGTTCCTGGCGCACGCCCGGGAAGTCGTTGTGACGCTCCCCCAGCACGGTCAAGGCAGCTCTGCCCGCATCGGTCTTGATCGTGACCGGGGCATAGGGCAACGCCACGATGCCGGCGATCACGCGTTCGTCGATCAGCCTCGGGCTTAGGCTGATCACCGGGGCCAGGCGATCGTATAGATGGCGTAGACCCACCGCCGAGGCCGGTAGTCGCGGGATCGGCACGTGCCTCAGATGCGCTTGAGCACGCAATAGACGCAGCTCGGCCCGCTCGCCGGCCGTCGCGTGGTGTTTGGCGTCGCGCAGATCCTCCTCGAAGGCTTTCAAGCGTTCCTTGGCCTGTGCGTATTCGCTTGCCGCGGTAGCCACCGCCTTCTGATATTCGGCTGCCTCCAGCTTGACCGAGGCCGGTAGGGCACTCGGCAGAATCTGCACCGCGTTGGTGACGGTGCTCGTCACTATCGGCGTGCCCGCGCGATCGACGATCTCCCCACGCGGGGCGGCGATCGGCAGGGTGCGCTGATCGTTGGCCTGTGCCTGCTTGACGTACTGTTCGCCAGTCAGCACCTGCAGATACCACAGCCGGAAGAAGACGATCCCGAACATCACGAGCGCGAAGCTGCCCAGGATCGCGACTCTCAAGGCCAGCTGAGGGGACGAAGGCCCACCCACCCCGCCACGCGGCTCGTTCGGCTGCAACCTTTCGATGCTGCTCACCGCGCTCCTCTGCTCTGGGAGAGCGGACTGAGCCCGCCCGTCGTGTACGCGCGACGGCGACGGCGACGTGGATCGTCGGGCAGCCCGCCCACCAAACAGCGTCGCACCAGCGCCCACATCGGCAAGGCGACGACGGTGTCCACGAGCACGCCGACCACGATCTCGCGCAACAGCTCGAAGCTGACCGGGGCATCCACGCCAAGCAGGAACTCGATCACCGAGTAGCCCACCATCGCGGCGGTGGCAGCAGCGGCGCCCACGAACAGCGGCGTGAGCGCCGCCTGAGGATCGCGCAGCTCACGCAGGCGCCCGGCCCAGTAGCCGATGATCGTGAACGTCAAAGACGTGACGCCAAGCATCTGCATCAAGGCCAGGTCGATCAACAGGCCCACACAGAACCCGGCCACGGCGCCCACCGTGGAGCCACACAACAACCCAATGAAAGCAACCAGCAGCGGCGAGAGATCGACGCTCACGCCGAACACGGGCACCTCCGAGACGACGCTGATCTGTAGGAACACGACCACGATCGAGAGCAGCGCAACCCGCCACAGCAGCGAGCCGGGGAGCCAGGCCGTATCGGGCCTCATCCGCCACCCCCGGTCTGCGCCACCTGTCCCGTCTGGGTTTCTTCTTCGGGGCCCAACTGGTGGACCGGTGTGAGGCTGGCCGCCACGCCGTTCAGCGATTCAGGACGCGAACCGGAGCGATAGGTGAGCACTTGCACTACATCCAGCCCGTGCAAGTCGGCGAGCGGACTGACCTCAACCGACTTAAAGCCGCTCTGTTCGCTGGTCGAGGTGACCTGGCCGATCGGAATGCCCTTTGGGAACAGCGATTCGCCCTTGCTGGAGATGGTGCCCGATGTGACCACATAGTCACCCGGCACCACCGCGCTGGTGGAAGGCAGGTACTGCATCAACAGGCGGCCCGGTTCGCCGACCTCCGGCTGCACCATGCCGGGCTCTCCGGTGGCGCTGATCTTGGCGCTCACTTCGACTTCGCTGTCGGTGATCAGGCTCACCAGCGCACCATCTGAGACCACTCTCGTGACCTTGCCGATCAGCGCGCCGTCGGCGATCACCGGATCGTTGACTCGCACCCCGGCCGAGGAGCCGTGATCGATCACGATTGTGGAATACCAGACATTTGGCGACTGGTAGATGACCGTGGCCGCCAGCGGACGATAATCGGAGAGGCTGAGAGCGGTATCGAGGTGGTAGAGCTTGATCAGTTCGCGATAGCTGCCTTCGTCAGACTGCTTGGTTGTCAGCTGCTGGCGCACGGTGGCCAGCTGCTTGCGCAATTCGGCGTTCTGTTCCTTGGCTTTCAAGGTGCTCCCGAACCAGCCGAACAGGTCGCGCACAGGCTTGAGCGCCTTGTTGGCGCCATCCTGGATCGGCGCGACGACCGTCAGAAAGCCGCGCTGCACCGAATGCAAGCCCCCGCTCGGGGCCTCGCCGAAATAGGCGCTTAGGAGTATCAGGGAGAGCACGACGAGCAGTGCAAGCACCGCACGTCTACGCCGGACCGTCTTGTCATACACGAATGGGGACCTTCCGCAACGGGAGCTTCTGAGGCCTTCATCGACAGAGTACCCGCGCACACCACGGGCGACAGCCGCTCATCGGCGCCGGCGACTGCGCGAGTTGCGGTTGGAGCGGTGGATCGCCTCGAACTCCTCAAGCGAGCGCCCCGAACCCACGGCCACACAGGTGAGCGGTGACTCGGCCAGATGCGCGGGCATCTGCGTCTCCTCGCGCAAACGCTGATCGAGGCCTTGCAAGAGAGCCCCACCCCCCGCGAGCATGATCCCGCGATCCATGATGTCCGAGGCAAGCTCTGGCGGAGTTCGGTCGAGTGTCTCCTTGACGGCCTCGATGATCTGCGAGAGGGGCTCCTCCAGCGCTTGGCGGATCTCCTCGCTTGTAAGAACGACGGTCTTGGGCAGACCGGCAACCATGTCGCGCCCACGAATCTCGGCCTGCAGCTCCTCCTCCATCGCACAGGCGGAGCCGATCTCGAGCTTCAGCTCCTCGGCGGTCTGCTGGCCGATCAGGAGCTTGTACTCCTTCTTGGCGTAGTTGATGATCGCCTCGTCCATCTCATCCCCGCCGACCCTGATCGACTGCGAGACGACGATCCCGCCGAGCGAGATGACAGCAACCTCCGAGGTGCCACCGCCGATGTCCACGACCATCGATCCGGTCGGCTCGCCGACGGGTAGGCCCGCCCCGATCGCGGCCGCCATCGGCTCCTCGATCAGATAAGCGGTACGGGCGCCCGCCGAGAGGCAAGCCTCCTCGACGGCGCGCTTCTCAACGCCGGTGACCCCAGAAGGCACACAGACGACCACGCGTGGGTGTGCCCAGCGGTTTTGGTGGACCTTCTGGATGAAATGACGCAGCATCTCCTCGGTCACGTCGAAGTCGGCGATCACGCCGTCCTTCAAGGGCCGAATCGCCTGAATCGTTCCGGGTGTGCGGCCCAGCATCCGCTTGGCCTCGATTCCCACCGCGTGCACCTCTCCAGTGCGCGAGTCGATCGCTACGACGCTCGGCTCGGACAGCACGATGCCGCGACCACGCACGTAAACGAGCGTATTGGCCGTCCCGAGATCGACCGCCATGTCGCGGCCGCCGAATCCGGTCAGGTAGGTGAGGATGCTCATCGTGAGAGTGGGAGCACGCTCGGATTCGACTTGGCCTCGCCGGTCGTCCAGCCCCGGCGGGCAGCCGGGGCGTACCCCGCGGGGAGTCTAGCGAACACAATCGCCTCACTGGCAAGCTTGACAGCGTATTTGCAGGCGAAAGCGACCCTTAGGAAGCCGGCGAGAGCAGCTCGGGGACCATGTCGAGCAGCGTCGCAAGCGGCAGGCCGACCACATTCTCATAATCGCCGTGGATCTCCCGCACAAGCATCGCGCCGAGCCCTTGGATGGCGTATCCCCCTGATTTCTCTCGCCACTCGCCGCTGGCCACATAGCGCTCGACCAGAGCTTGGTCGCAATCGCGAAAGACCACCTCGGTGCGCGCCAAAGCAACCTGCTCGCACCCGCCGCGCAGCAGCGCTACGCCACTCAGCACTTCGTGTGTGGCACCGGCAAGCGCCGATATAGTCTCGTGCGCCTGGATCTCGTCGGCCGGCTTGCCGTAGATGCGCGGCCCGAGCGCGACCAGCGTGTCCACTCCCAGAATCGTCTCGGGCTCCTCGCCGATACGAGCCGCGCGAGCCTTGCGCAGCGCGTTCTCCACGGCTACCTCGGCCGGATCGCCGTGCTCGGCCTCGGCGACGCCGGTGGGACGCAAAGTGAAGGAGACGCCGAGACGCTCGAGCAACTTGCGTCGCTGCGGCGAGGCCGAGGCCAGCACGAGCGGTGGGTTCAGCTCCACCACTCGCCCTGGACTCAAGCCAACTCGGAGAAGAACAGAGCAGCCTCGCGCGCCGCAGACTCCGCCGAGTCGGAGCCGTGGACCATGTTCTGACCCATCTCGATCGCGAAGTCGCCGCGAATCGAGCCGGGCGCTGCGTCGAGCGGGTTGGTGGCTCCGATCGCCTGACGGGCGGCCTTGACCGCCTCGACGCCCTCCAAGACCATCGCCACTATCGGCCCCGAGGTGATGAACTCGACCAGCTCGCTAAAGAACGGCTTCTCGGCGTGCTCGGCGTAGTGGCGCTCGGCCAGCTCGCGGGAGACGGTCATATGACGCAAGGCGACGATGCGCAAGCCCTTGCGCTCGAAGCGGGCGATGATCTCGCCGGTGAGCGAGCGCGCGAAGGCGTCCGGCTTTACAAGGATCAAAGTACGGTCCATTGGTGTCCTTTGGATTGGAGTTTCAGGAGGTTCGAGGGCGCCGCACACCACGCGGGCGCGCGCTCGGCTTGGTCGGCTCGGACGAGCCTTCCTCGGAGATCTCGGAGATCGCGTCGGGCTCGGCGGCCAAAGAGGTCGTCTCGCCGATCATGGTCGCCGCTTCAGGAGCCCTCATCGAGGCACGTTCGGCTGCCCGCTCGGCGGCACGTTCGGCAGCGCTGGAG
>JBAVYU010000074.1:0-24077 GCA_049588415.1 Solirubrobacteraceae bacterium | reverse complement strand
CTGTGGCGGCGGGCGATCCGGGCGCGTCCCGCCCCGCCCGCGGACGGCGGCGCGCCTGAGGCTTCTTTGGAGGGGTTCGTGGACGTGCATGCCTTCGCCCCGGGCGAACTCTCGACGTTCGCGCGCGACGCGGGCTTCGAGGACATCCGAATCACCGGAGAGGAGCTGTTGGCCAACTGGTTCGGCTGGACCAACCGCACGCTGGAGGCCACCGCCCACCCCGAAGACGTGCCTTGGGGCTGGCGCAACTACGCCTATCGCGGTTACTTGGCCCTGCAGAAGGTGGACCGCACGCTGCTGGAGTCGCGCCTGCCTGCGGCCATGTTCTACAACCTGATCGTGGCGGCTAAGAAGCCTTAGCCCGCCGGGGTCGCTCATGGCGCGTCCATCCGACCCACTGCCCCTGTTTCGCGGCACCCGCCCACTCAAGCGCTGGCGCTATGTGGGGGTGTTCGACGAGCAGGTCATGATTTGCGCGGCCTCCGTCCAAGTCGGGCCGGCGAGGCAAACGTTTTGGGGAATTTACGATCGTGCCGGTGCCACGCAGGACGCCGGCACGACGATCGAGCGCACGCGCTTGATCCCACGGCGGGGCGCGCTGGACTTGGCGCCCGGGCGCTTGCGCATCCGCGACGACGAGGTCTCACTCGAGCTCACACTCGAAGAAGACGCGGACATCGAGGTGACTTGCCCTAACGGCAACGCATACGTGTGGACGCGCAAGCAGGCCGGTGTACGCGCCCATGGCACGCTCACGCTGGGTGCACGCATGCCGGTGGAGATCGATGCGCTTGCCGTGATCGACGACACGGCCGGCTACCACGCGCGTGTGACCGAGTGGTGGTGGGCCGCCGGCGTCGGCTTCAGCCCGGACGGGACGCCACTGGCGTTCAACCTGGTCCAGGGCGTTAACGACCCTCCATCGGGCAGCGAGCGGGCGATCTGGGTCGCTGGCGTGCCTCACGAGGCGCCGGCGGTGCGCTTCTCGGCCGACCTGAGCACAATCGCTTGCGACGACGGTTCACAGCTGAGCTTCGCAGCCGAGGCCGAGCGCAGCCGCAGCGAGAACCTGTTGCTGGTGCGCAGCGATTACCGCGCGCCTTTCGGCACGTTCAGCGGCACGTTGCCGGGCAAGATTCCGCTGGCCCATGCGCTTGGCGTGGTCGAGCACCACCGCGCCCGCTGGTAGCCCTCGAAATCAGGTGTCGGACGGCGGTGAGCACTCAAGCCCCCCGCACACGGTCTCCACCACCATCTGCTTGGCTCGCTCGAACTCCTCCTCGCCCTGTGGCAGCAGCCCAAAGATCCAGCCGGTGAGCACCTGCTCGATCGCCCCGTAGAACGTCATCGCCGCGAACTCGGCGTCGATCTCGGCCTTGAAGATGCCTTCGCGCTGGGCCTTGGTGACGATCTCGCCGATCAGGCGGTAGGCCTCGCGGATCTGGCCCAGGTGCGTCTGGCCGAACGAGTTCGCAGCTCGCGTGACCTCGACGATGATCACCTTCATCATGTCGGGGTCGTGGCGATAACTGTCGATGATGAACGAGGCGATCGCGCCCAGCTTCTCGCGCACCGGCTTGGGCTCGCGGTCGACCTCGCGGATCATCTCCAACATCACGCCCCAGCGCTCCAGGAAGAGCGTGTTGAGCACTTCCTCCTTGGAGGGGAAGTAGTGGTACAGCAGGCCATAGGCCACGCCGGCCTCGTCCGCGATGTCCGAGACGCGGCAGGCGTGAAAGCCCTGACGCGCGAACACGCGCACGGCCGCGTCGAGGATCGCGCGGCGACGATCGGGGACGGCCTTGGCTCGCGTTGAACTCATGCCTCACCCCCGGAAGGGGTCCTTCCTTCCCCGGTGCCTGAGAGCGAGGAGGAGGAGGAGGAAGAGGAAGAGGAAGAAGACGACGACGACGCATGAGCTTGGGCGGAGGAACGGTGATACAGCTTGGGGCGACGGTGGGAGAGCAAAGGCACGCGCTTGCGGATCTCGTCCTGGTGGACGTAATCCAGCTCGGCGACGATGTATCCGGGCGTCTCACCGTCCGCGCGCGCGAGCACCGTCCCCCAGGGATCGACGATCATCGAGCAGCCGCCGGAATGGTGGCCGCCGGGATGCACGCCCACCTGGTTGGCCGCGACCATGAAGACCTGGTCCTCGATCGCTCTGGCGCGCACAAGCGGCTCCCAATTATCGCGCGTCGTCGGCAGCGTGAAGGCGGCCGGTAGCGAAACCACGCGTGCGCCGCGCAGGGCGAGCACGCGGAACAGCTCGGGGAAGCGCAGGTCGTAGCAGATCGCCATGCCCAGGTTGGAGCCGTCGGCCAGAACGCTGGAGACGACCTCCTCCCCGGCTTCGTCGGTGTCGGACTCGCAATAGCGCTTGCCCTCGATCTCGACGTCGAACATGTGCAGCTTGCGATAGACGGCCTCGATCTCGCCGTCGGGGCCGATGTGGACGCTCGCATTGCCAAGCTTATCGCGACCCTCGATGCGCTCGGCAACCGAACCAGCCACAAGATCGAGCTTCAGCTCGGACGCGACTTGGCGGGCCCACGCGATCGCGGAGCCATCGAGCGTTTGCGCGCCGGCGCGCAGATCCTCGGGGCTGCCCAGGACCGTCCACTTCTCGGGCAGCACGATCAGCGTCGCCCCGTCGGCCGCCGCGGCCCGCACGAGCCGGTCGGCAGCCGCGATGTTCGCCTCGACGTCTGCGCCGGAATTAAGCTGAACGGCGGCGGCCTTCACGGGCCGTCCTCGCCCGAGCATCCCTTGGCACCGGCACCACTACGAAGCATCGCCACGCGCCGCGTGGGAATGCCGATATATGGATGGATTGACTGGTCAGTCAATTACCCAACAATAGCGGTCATCGCGGCCTTTGTGACCTAAGCAGGGACCTTCTCGGCGCCGGCGAGGGTGGCGTGGATCGCCTCGCCCCGGGCGGTGAGCCACCAGGCGTTCGGCTCGCCGCGAGTGTGACCTTCGCCGAGGTTCTCGATCAGGCCCGCCTGTTGCAGGCGACGCAGAAGGCGGGACATCTGTCCGTCGTCGCCGATCCCGGCGCTCTCGGCGATCATGCGGTTCGATGCGCCCGAGTCATCGGCGATCGTGGCCAGCACCCTGGCCGTACGATAGGTGAAGCGGATCGACAGGCCCTTGAATGGGTCCCTGGCGCCGTTGGTCGGAGCCGACACCGTCTTGGGCGCCGGGCGGTCCAGCTCGCGTCGCGCCGCGGCCGGACCTAGATACGGCTGGACGATCATTGCGGTGAGCGGGTTGACCAGCTCCGCCAGCGGGCCGCGATCCACCTCCAGCAGGCGAGCATGGATGACCGCCAACGCTCCGCCCACAACGCCCTCGGCAGTTAGCGGCAACGGCCCTTGGTCCTGCCTGACCTCGGCGCGACCCTCGTCCACGGCAGCCGCCAGCGATCCAAGCGCGCGACGACGTCGCTCCAAGACCGCCGGGCCGGCTCTGAGTGTCTCGACAACGCACATGCGCGCCACTGCGGGATGGGCGTCGAAGTGTTCGAGCAGGGCCGTGAGGGCAGCGCACACGCAAACGCTCCATTTACCCGGACCCCGGTAGGCGGATGCCAGCTCGGCCGCAATCCGCTCTACAGCTTGGTCGAGCGCCGCGAGAAAGCACTCTTCGCGGTCCTCGAACACCTCGTAGAACGTGCGGCGCGAGACCCCTGCTCGCTTGGACACGCGTCCGACCGTGGCGTCCGCGACGCCGATCTCGCCGAGCACCTCGCTCATCGCAAGCAGCAATCGCCGGCGTTGCATCTCGGCGACGTGGCCGCCTTGGCGGGAGAGCTCCTCGGTGGCGGCCTGCTTATGCGAGCGCACGCTCTACCTCGATTGGCGCGATCCTCGGCATGCTCTATTTCCTTTGCTTGCCCTTCTTGTGGTGTTTGTCTGTCTTCTTCGTCCTATGCTTTGCGCAGTTGGTGACGACGATCGGTGTGTTCTGTTTGAGTGTCGCGCCGTTTTGTGCTGTAAATGCTGTCGGCATCGTGAGCTTGTCTTGGCAGAGTTTCCCGTCTGGTGCCGCCAGGGCGGGGTATTTGCCTTGGGGTAGTGTCAATTCGAAGCTGCCGACCGGTACGTCTGGGATCGTGCGGAACGTGCTGCTGGTGATCCCAGTCTTGCTGATGAACGTTTCAGCGTGCAGATCCACGGTGGTGCCGTAACCGGAGAGCACGATCACTAGTTCGGGGAACTTCAAGCCGGCGTGAGATACGAAGTAGACAGGGCCGGTGAGTGGGACTGGGATGATTGGCGTTGTAGCGGTAGCTGATCCGATCCGCGATTCGGCCGAGCATCCGGCCGGATTGTTGTTGAACGTATAGTCAGGACACGCCTTCTGCAGCGTCTTGAGCTGCGACGGCAGCTGCTTTGGTAGGTCCACCTTGACGGTCTTGATGTTCGCCTGGGAGCCGAACGGTGTTTTGGGGTAGGCGAGCTTTACGTGCAGGCTCGCACCGGTGGCTCTAGATGTTTTGCCGTTGGTGGATACCGAGAATGCTGGTTTGAAGCCCAAGGTGGCGCAGTTGGTGACTTGGAAGGACGTTGCAAGCGTGCTGCTCAGCCCACCCGTGCTGCTCATGCTCCCTCCGATCTGCTGTTTGCCGCAGTTGGTGGGGTTGAACGTGAACCCGGGGCGGTCCATTCGCACATCTACGCGCCTCAAATGAATCGGGATGCCGACGGTGTTGCCGTCCGCGCCGGTTGGTTTGAGTATCGTCGGGAACGGGTCTGAGACATCTGTCACGTGCGCGTCGATCGGATCGATCCGCAACGATTGGCGCACGACGACATTGCCGAAGTTGAACGGGCCCGCGATCGCGGGAACCACAACGGAAAGACCGTATGGTCCACCGTTATAGGGGCCGGTCAAATACGCTTTTCCTTCGACGAACAACGGGTTGGGGCCGGGGCCCGCGCCAGCGGTGACAGTCCCCACCTGGGAAGCCGCCGAACAAGTGCCCGCACTGGCCTGCGCGTCTGGACAGAGTGGGATGCCGTTCAGGTTCGCCAACAAGCCGGGCGGCAAAGACACGCTCAACCCGGCCATGTCCTGATCGGTGTCTGACCGCGAGAACGACGCAATGAACGGCGTGTACGCACCAGCCTGCAGATTTGTGGAGCCGGCGGTGAACGCGGGCGCGAACCCGTTCACACAACCCGATTCCACGAGGAACCCGTCGGAGGGCAGAGAGTCCGGCCCGGAGTCCGGGGCAGACCACGGCGTCAGATCGCTGGTCGTCGTGAACAGACCACAACCCTCGGGTGTTGTGAGCTCCGCCCTGGGACCCCCAAAGAAGTGGAGCTTCAAATCGCTGAACGGCAGTTGCGGGTTTTCGTCGAACACCGCCGTGATACGCCCGGTGCTCGGGTCTGGCAGGAACCGCCCGGCGAGCTTGATCAACACACCCGTGATCGGATCGTCAACCACGACGTACGCGGCCAGGACGCTTCCGAATGGGTTTTCGTTCTGTCTGGCTATATACAACGCTCCGTTGAGCGTGCCCGGGATCAACGGCGTCGCCAGTTCAAGCGAGCCTATCTTCGACGCTTCAGGACATTCCGGAGGGTCAGGGCTGAAGTTGTGGAGACTTCCGCCGAGCCAACCGATCTGCGCCTCGCTGCACGCCTGAAGCCCATCGCCCGCGGATGGATCGACGGTCATGCCTTCAGGCAACACGACTTCGGCGCGCTTCAACGCCGGCGTCGCGGGTACCGCGGCATCCTCTGTCTGCGGGAGTTTCATCTCGAATTCGAGACCTGAAGGGCTATCGGCTGTGTGCGTCGTTGGCTGCGTGGACAGTTCCGGTGTGAACTGCAGGCTGTTACAACCGGTCACCGCCGGCGATTCGGACGTCGCGGCCGCCCAAGCGGGGTCGTTGAAATCCGGGGTGCCGTCAGCGTTGAACCGGCCAGGGTTCTGCCACGAATCGATATGGACGCTGGCGACGAGCGGTCCCGCTTCACAACCGGTCGGGTTCGTGAAGAACGGAATCTTCGCGTTGCCGGTACCGTCGTGTTCAGCGGGATCGCCATAGAACGATGCGACGATGTGCGCCAATTCGATCTGGGGCGTTTCGGGGTTTGTCGCCTGCAACACATAACCCTGAGGCGTGGGTACCACACGCACATAGAACACATGCGAACCGCCAATCAGGTCGATATACCCAAACTCGGCCGGCACCCCACGCTCGGGCACCAAATTCCAAATCGGACTGTTGATCGACGTGTGGCTCGTCGGTTCGGTCAACAAGTGTCCGATCACCGTGTCTGCTGGACACGCTTTCCCTGACAGCTGGGTGAGAGTGCACTCAGGCGCAGCGAGCGTGCTGCCTGCAAACCCGAGCGGCAAATCGACAACCACGTCTCTCACGTCCTCCACACTTGTCGCTTTCGATTCATGGCCTTCGTCTGTGATCCATGCGTTGAGGTCGATCGTGGTGGTGACCTCGTAAGGATGGTCGCCGGCCTGCGTGTCTCGTTCTCCGTTCAAACCGTCGATGGCGAAGTCGAACTTTGATACCCCAAACTTTGGGGTCGAGGACGCTATTTCATTGGTACTCGAGTCCGACGCGCTGGGCGCGCCACCACCCGATACCGTCACCTTGTTCGTGAGCGGGACTCCCGACGCGCTCAGATTGTCTACGGTCACATATACGATCATCGTCAACGTTTCGTCCGGCTGGATCGCCTGTGGGTATTCACATTGGACCGATGAAACAGAGCACAGGACGCCGATATCGATGTCGCCTATTGCCGGCGAGAACAACGAGATCTTCTGTACCGTCAATCCGGGCGGCAGCAGATCGGCGATGGTAACGGTGCTGCCGTTCGTGGGTTGAGCGCCCGCATTTCTCACCGTCACCTCGTACTCATCGCAGCCAGGTTCCGTATAATTAGCGTCACTGATGCACGTCGCATTGCGACTCGCTGAAAAATGCGTGGGCCCCGGAATCGAATCGACGGTGAAGGCCGGAGTAGGCACGACGGCGCCCGCCGACGTCGTCAAAAGCCCGAATGCAAACATCACGACGACCAACAGTCGCCGAACCGGCATACTCCACGATACCCAGGGGGGATTGGTTTTCGCTCGCATTATTTTCCCTTCCTGGTTCGACCTGAAGATCTCTTGGCTTTTGTCGCTCGCCGCTTTCTCGGCGTCTTCTTGTGCCTGCGCTTCTTCTTCTTTGGCTTGATCTTCTTGTGCGCGGCCACCTGCTTGGTGGCCGGTGCGACATTCCCCGCACCCGAGAAGGTCGCGCTGACAGGTGCGGAGAACGGGGAGCTCGCGGCCGGCGTGCCGTGACACGCTTCACCCAGGCAAGGCTGCAAAGGCGGAGGTGGCGATGAGACACATGGATCGCCCGCGCTGCACATCCTCGCGTCGTAATAATCTAGCTGCGTATCGGTGTCGGTCGACACAAGCGGATCGGACGTGGTGAAGAACACATTTGCGCCAGTGGCATCGCTACCAAGCAGCCTGCTCGTCGATTCGTTGCCTACAAGTCCAGTGTCCCGACCATCGGAGATCAGGTACACGTGTCCGTCGTGATACTCGTAGACGTTCCTCGCGTATACCGGAGCCGACTCCTGGTTCGTCCCTACTGGCAGGTCGTTGAGCGCCCGCGGGGTCAATGCTATTGGGCTCTGAAAGAACACGTAAGAGCCGTCGTGTGACATCGTCGGATCGGTGCGTAGAGCGCTCGTGGGATACCAGGGCGAGACGATGCTGGCGGCTCCAAACCCACCATTACCGTCATCGTCGAAGCCGTCGTTCCCAATCGAGATGCGTACAAGCGAACCGGTCTGCGCGTCATAGCGAAACAGTTGCTGTCCACCATCCGTGCGCGTATCGTCAGGCGTCAACACCCCATGACTGCCGAATACCAGAAACCGACCTTTGGGAGTCGTATTCGCCGATTCAACACCTTCCGACCACAGCGGTGGTTGGATTCCGCTTGCTGTTTCAATTCCGGGACTAGCGTCGGATGCGGGCAGTGCCGCGACGAACGTCAGCCGACCCTTGGGATAGGCCGCGTCACGCTCGAACACGTACAGGTTGTTGTCTCCGTTCAGCGCGACCTGACCTTGACCGTTGGGCTGAGCGGTGAGCACCCCGCGTGCGACAAAGTAGATATGCGACCCGTCGGCCGAAATCGCCACCACTCCCTGCACCCGAGGACCACTACCACTTGTGTCGCCGGCAGATATCGCTATCAGATTATGACCCGCGGGTGCTGAAAAATCATACTCATACAGATTGCACCCATTGAGTCCAACGGTCACTTTGCAATGCACCCCTTCCGCCGTGCGCTCCGCTTCGTTCGTATCTTGACTCGCACTATCCGTTAGCTGCTGGGTGCTCGTAAAGAACACCGTAGACCCATCAGTGGACGCGCCTTGGAACTGGGCGCCGCTCGGAGGGGAATTCTCACATTCCGTGGAAGTGCATTCGGTGGATGACCGTTGCGATATCGGTACGGTAAGCGCTTGATCGATACGAGCATACAATTCGTTCGCCGGAACAGGGACACCCTTGTTCGCGCCCGATCCCGAATTGAGGCAAGCCCTGGCTGTAAAGAACACCACACTGCCATCCCTCGACATCGATCCGGGCGTATTTACAGAGGACGCGTCGCCCCCAAGCTGAGTTCCACATTCACTGATGAGATCCGTGCTTCCCGCGCCACCGCCGACACCCACAAGTATAGGAGCCTGACTGTCGACACCGACATACTCATAGAGCGACATGAGACCTTTTGTTTCGTCGAGAGACGGCCACACCGGCGGCGTACTTGCCCACACTACATGGGAAAAATCTGCCGTACCGCTGCGGGAGGTATCACCGAAGGCGCCTGGGCCAAGGAGGCCAAGTGACGGCTGGCTTGTCGGACCGACATGCGACAATGTCCCGTCAGTGCTTCGTACATACCAGTCATCCTCCTTGCCGGGCGCAACGGGCATCGTAAACAGAGCGTCGCCCGTTTCAGCGCTTCCGGTCCAATAGCTGTCGGCCTGAAATTGGGTAGCCGGGGGCGCCATCGCGCTGGTGGTCCAGCCTCCGGCCGTGCGCGTAAAGGCGAACGGCTCACCCTCATTCTGTCGTTCGGCGGTGCACGATTCAGAGTTTGCGAAGCATTGGATGCTGGTAGCGATCACGCGTGACCCGTTTTCGGCGATATCCGTTTTTGCCGCGAAAACCGTACTGCCAATCAGGGCCGCGTTCTTGCTTGGCGGACTGACCATCTCATAGGCGCGGTTGTCGGGCAGTCCGCCACCGTTCGTGTCGTAGACGAATACGTGATCCGAGGTGATGGTGGTGCCGTTCTGGTTGTGGGCCACGATGCGCCAGTGATACGTTTCGTCTTCTTCCAGGCCCGTGACATGTGTCGATATCGCTACGTCGGTTGTGCCGGTGCCTGTGGTTTCGTCTTCGCTTTCGAGAAGCGGGACCCTATGACCGTACGCGGTGGTGGTGCCCCATTCGAAGTGGTAAGTCGCATCGAGACCGTCAGGGTTGATCTCCGCGGTCAAATCAACCGAAGTGGCCGTCAGATTCGCCGCGGAAGCGCTGTCCACCACCGGGACGGGCAAGGTGGGAAGTGGCTCGTCAGGACCGTCGACATTACTTGCCTTGCCGTTGCTCGCGACGAGCCGGAAATGATAGGTCGTACCGCCCTGCAACCCGCTGATATCTGCGTGGACCGGCACAGCAGTTGCACCAGAGCCCACGCTCTCAACGCACGGAGTGCTCTGCCCGTACGCTTCGGTTGGACCGTATTCGAAATGACAGTCGCTGACGAGCGACCCGTCAGGGTTGACCGCACCGTTGAGCGTCGCGCTCGTCGCCGTCACGTTCGAAGGCGGATAGGTCAGGACATCGATCACGGGCGAATAGACCTGTATTTGGTTAGCGGCCGCGTCGGCGACATATACGACATCACTCGCTGAATCGACAGCCAAGCCTGCGCCGCCGGCCAAGTGACCAGTCCCGAACGTCTCCCCCAGATTGCAGTGGGAAGGTTCACATGGCGAGTCAAAGCGCTGGATCGACTTGCCCTCCAAGCGCTGTTCTCCGCCCTCATCAACGTACAATTCACCAGTAGCCTGATCAACAGCAATACCAGCCAGAGCTTCGCTGTCTTGAACGACTTCACCAATCTCAGAGCCGCTAGCGCTAAACTTCTCCACAATCGGGATACCCTGAACGTAATATACATTTTCGTTACTATCGACGGCGATCGGCCCTTCTTGAAGGGTAGAGATCCAACTTTGGATGAACGCACCGGACTGGTCGAACTCAAAAACCTTTCCACCACCGCCTTGAACCCACAGATTGCCAGCGGGGTCCGTCGCCACCCGAGCGTCGCCCCCGAACGGTCCGTTTTCCGTATTCGTGCCAGCGAGCTGACCGTTCGGGCTTGGCGTGCTATCGCCCCAACTGGAGACGAGTTCGCCGGTGGACGTAAACTTTTGCACCGTCTTGTAATCCCCAACATAGACGTCCCCGGCGGAGAGACCCGAAGACCCATCGACCGCGATGGAAATAGGACCAGCGCCGAGCGCACCGAACTGCCCTGGCCCCGATCCCGCGATCCCCTGCTCGCAAATCAATGTGCAGGTCTCGAATTTTGCTAGCCCATCCGCAACGCCCCAACCCCAAGCCCGAATGAAGTTCCCTTCCGCGTCGAATTGATCGACACGGTGATTGCCCGCATCGGCCACATACACATCCCCAGCCGCCGGACCCGTCGAGTTATCGACCGCGACAGCTTGCGGTGAGATCATCTCACTCGCCCCCGAACCTTCAGAGCCGAAACTCTTCGAGTAGACGTGCGCGCTACCCGCCAAAGCCGCGGAGGTCTCCAATGCGAACACCACCGAGAACAGCGCAACCGACAGCAACCCCGTCAAGAGAACCCTACGAGCAATCATCGACACCCCTCCGGCTGAAGAAATGACAAGCTGAAAGCACGCCCACAGCGCGCCTGTGCCCGAATGGGTGCGAATGCCCTTGCAGGCACGAGAACCCCTTTGGGCACGAGAAACCCACCCGACCCTGACGGCCGGGGGAAACGACGAACCTGCCCGAAGCTAGCTGAGAGCCGGCCCGGCCAGAGAGAGAGAGAGAGAGAGAGAGAGACGCGTCAGCGACGCTGACGCGTCCTATTACGGACCCGCCAGAAGCACACGGACTCCCAACAACGCTATTCCCCAAAGAAACCACGCGAAATACAACTCCCTCTCAGAAGCGACCCGGTCCCTCTCCCAAGGTCCCCGTCAAACGATTAGCTGCCGGCCACGAAGACCGACCCTTACCTGACCTTATGTTTCCGCGACACCCTTTATGAGCGTCGTGTCAATGGTTGGTTATACACGAGCGCTGAACTCTTGTCAACCCGCGCGGACGGGACGGCCCGAGGGGACCGTGGCAATCTGCGACTAAGACAGCGGATCAGCCGAGAAAAGAATCTCGGTCGGTGGAGCCCGCGATGCCCGCCACCGCACCCTGCTCCATCAGCTCGCCCACCTGCTCACCCGTATAGCCCGCAGCGCGCAGCACCAGCTCTGTGTGCTCGCCCAGACCTGGCCCCGGCAAGCGGTTGTGCTCGCCGGGAGTGCGATCGAGCTTGACGGGGATGCCGAGCTGGCGCACACCGTCGGGCACGCCGGGCTGGTCGAGCGTGACCACCATCTCCCGCTCGCCCACGAGATCCGAGGCGAGCGCCTCGTCCACGTCGAGGACCGGCTCCAGACAACAATCGTGTTCAGTCGCGAACTGCGTCCACTCGGCACGCGCGCGTCCCTTGAAGACCTCGACGACCTGCCCGTGCGCCTCAGAGGCGGGTTTCTCGAACTGCTTCTCGATCAAGTCCTCGCGCCCGACGCCGCGACACCAAGCCTGCCAGAACTTCGGCTCCAGGGCCCCCAGCGTGACCCAACCGTCGGCACACTCGTAAGGTCGGTAACAGACGACCGAGCCCGCCAGCATCTGCTCACCTCGACGCGGGACGACGCCGTCGGCAAAGTACTGGCCGGCGACCATAGCCAGCCAAGAGAGAGCGCCGTCGGCCATCGAGACATCAACCATTTGGCCTTCGCCGGAGCCCTGCTGGCGTGCCCCCCCGTCGCGCTCTCTCAATGCGGCCAAGATTCCAAAGGCAGCCATCAGGGCCCCGCCGCCGAGGTCGGCGATCTGACCGGCGGCCTGTGTCGGATGCCCTTCGGCCTCGTCCGCTTCTCCGCTCAGCCCTAGCAACCCGATCAAGCCGAGATAGTTCATATCGTGCCCCGAAGCGTCGCGCTTGGGCCCGGTCTGACCGTAACCAGTGATCGCACAGTAGACGACGCCCGGGTTGACTTCGCGCATGCGCTCATAGCCAACGCCGAGCCGATCGAGTACACCCGGACGGAAGGACTCAAGGACAACGTCGTATTCGTGCACGAGCCGCAGCAACACCTCGCGCCCTCCCTCGGTCTTGAGGTCGATCCGGATCGAGCGCTTGTTTCTGTTCAAGGACAGGAACAAGGCCGACTTGGCACTGTCCTCGGCGCCCTCGTAGTAGGGAGGCGCCCAGCGGATGTAGTCGCCCGCGCCCGTGTCCTCGACCTTCAAGACCTCGGCACCGAAGTCGGCCAGCAAGAGCGAGCAGAAGCCCCCCGGGAGCAGGCGCGAGAGGTCGAGAACCTTGATGCCAGCGAGCGGAAGGGTCATTATGCTCATGCTACAGTATGAGCATGCCATTGGAGCATCGCCTTCAGATCTTGATCGACGATGAGCGCCATCGGCTGATCGTGCGCAGAGCGCGGGAACGCGGCGTTTCTGTCGCGACTGTGGTGCGGGAGGCGATCGATCGCGGAGTGGGCGGCCCATCGACCCGCCGGCGCGCGGCAGGACAACGACTGCTGGCAGCGTCCGACATGCCGGTGCCGGAGCCTCGGGAGCTGCGTGCCGAGCTGGAGGCCTTGCGCGGACGTCGCGCATGATTCTGCTCGACACAACGGTGCTCGTATACGCGAAGGGCGCCGATCATCCCTTCCGCGATCCATGCCGCAGACTGATCGATGCGATCGCGGAGGAACAGATCGAAGCGACCACAACTGTCGAGGCTCTACAGGAGTTCGTGCATGTGAGAGCCCAGCGCCGCAACCGCTCCGACGCTGTCGCGCTTGGCGGTGACTACGCCGATCTGCTTGCGCCACTGCTCACAGTCGAGGACGAGCACCTGCGCAGGGGACTCTCATTGTTCGAGCGTCACGAGCGCTTGGGAGCATTCGACGCAGTGCTGGCCGCGACCGCTCTGGACGCGGACGTGAGCGCCCTTGTGTCCGCTGATGCAGCCTTCTCGCATGTGAGCAACCTCCCCCACGTCGTACCTGACGAGGCCGGGGTGGAGCGCCTGCTCAAAGGCGACTAGTCGGGGCGCTCAAGCGATGCCCAACAAACCGCGCGCCTCGGCCACGGTGGCCGGGCGCCGGCCGACGTCTTCGGTCATCTTGCGCGCCTGGGCGATCAGATCGCCGTTGGAGCGCGCCATCGTTCCGTCGGGCAGGTACAAGTTGTCCTCGACACCGGCCCTGATCGAGCCGCCGAGCGTGAGCGCGGTGGCGATCAGGGTCCACTGATCGCGGCTGATGCCGATGACCCCCCAGTGGTGTGGGCCTCCGGGAACATCGCCGATGTTGTCCGCCATCGCGGCCAGATTGCGCGGCGTGGGCGGGATGCCTCCGACGACACCCATCACACAATCGACGTGCAGCGGTGCTTTGAGTACACCCATATCCACCAATGGAGTCAGCGACCCGACGTGCCCGAGATCGAAGCACTCATGCTCGGGCTTGATGTGAAGCTCGTTCATCGCCTGCAACAGCTCGACGATCTCCTCGAACGGGTTCTGGAAGACCATCTTGAACACGAAGTCTTTGCGCGAGCGTGAATACTTGGCGTAGTTCATCGAGCCCATGTTCAAAGCCGCCACTTCAGGGCGACAGGCGCGCAGGTACTCGATCCGCGTCGACGTCGGCACACCGATCGTGCCCGTTGAGTAGTTGATGATCACATCGTCTACCGCGCCGCGAATCGCCTCGGTGATCGCAGAGAAGTCGTCGACCTCATAGGACGGCGTGCCGTCGGGTTTGCGCGCGTGAATGTGAATCATCGAGGCACCCTCGTCCACCGCCCGCTTGGCCTCGGCGCCGTACTCCTCAGGCGTATAGGGAATCGCTGGACACTGCTCGCGATTGGCGATCACACCTGAGATCGAGCAGGTGATTACAACAGGATCCTCAAGGCTCATACGGGCACCACTCCAGACTTCTTGTAGGGACGCTCGATCTTCTTGCCCTCGGCCAGCTCCAACCCGCGACAGATCGTGAGCCGGGTCTCGCGCGGGTCGATCACGTCGTCGATCAGGTCGTTGCCGGCGGCGATGTAGACGTCGAACATCTTTTTGAAGTTCTCGACTAGCTCAGCCTTCTTGGCGGCAGGGTCCTCGGCCGCGTCGACAGCCTTGCGGAAGGCGATCTCGACGACCCCCTCGGCGCCCATCACGGAGATCTCCGCGCTCGGCCAGGCCACGATCAGGTCGGGCTCATAGGCGCGTCCGCACATCACGTAGTAGCCGGCGCCGTAAGCCTTGCGCGTGATCACAGTCAGCTTGGGCACGGTCGCGTTGGCGACCGCGTAGAGCATCTTGGCGCCGTGGCGGATGATCCCTTCGGCCTCAACCTTTGTGCCGACCATGAAGCCGGGCACGTCCTGGATGAACACCAAGGGAATCCCGAAGGCATTGCACAGGTTGACGAAGCGCGCGGCCTTGTCGGCGGAGTTGTTGTCGAGGATGCCGCCGAGCTGCTTGGGCTGGTTGGCGACGATTCCGGCGGGTCTGCCACCGAAGCGGGCGAAGCAGGTGATGATCGTCTTGGCCCACTGGCCCTTCATGTCGAAGATCTCCCCGTCGTCCACGATCCGCTTGATGACCTCGTACATGTCATACGGCTTGCGGTTTGACTCGGGGAGCACATCGAGTAGCTCATCGTCGCCGCGCTCGATGGGATCGGACACCGGCCTGATCGGCACCGGCGCCTCGCAGTTCTGGGGCATGAACGAGAGGTAGGCCTTGATCCGATCGATGCACTCCTCGTCGGAGGCGACTTCCATGTCTCCGACTCCGGACTTGCGGCAGTGCACCCGCGAGCCACCCAGTTCCTCTTGCGTGACGTCCTCGCCGACGGCCGCGCGCACCAAGTGCGGCCCGGCCAGCGCCATCGAGCCACGGCCCTTGACCATCGGCACGAAGTCGGCCAGGCCGGGGATGTAGGCGGTGCCGGCGGCGCACGGTCCCATCAGGGCGGCGACTTGGGGGATGACGCCGCTCATGATCACCTCCTCGCGGAACAGGTGGCCCGAGCCGGCGAACATCGCGCCGGCGGCCTCCTGCACGCGGGCGCCAGCCGAATCCAACAGCCACACGAAGGGGATGCGCTTAGTCAGGGCAAGCTCGCGCAGACGGGTGACCTTGAACTCGCCGGTCATGCCCATCGAGCCGGCCATCACCGTGAAGTCATATGCGCACACGGCGGTGAGACGACCGTCCACCTTGCCGTAGCCGGTAACCACACCGTCCGCTGGCGCCTCGACGCCGTCCATCGCCCGCTGGGAGGTGTGGGGCTTGCCGTGGATGCCAAGCTCCACGAACGTGCCCTCATCCACGAGCAGCGCGATGCGCTCGCGTGCCGTCAGGGCGCCCTTTTCGTGTTGCTTGTCGATCTTCTCCTGGCCACCGCCGAGACGAATCTGCTCGCGGCGGGCGTGCAGGTCCTCGACCAGGGGACGCAGCAGGGAAGTTGTCTGCTCGGCGCTCATGCTCGTGCCTTCCTCTCAGGATGCCGCGTGACCCGAGATCGGCTTATAGCTGGGCCGCCCATCATCGCCCCTTCCATTCGGGCTCGCGCTTCTCGAAGAATGCGGTGACGCCCTCGACGATGTCCTCGGTCGAGATCGCCAAAGTCAGCTGGGCGCGCAGGTAGTCCAAGGCGTCGTCCAAAGGCATGTCGAGCTGGCGGCGCATCGCTTCCTTGCCGAGGCGCATGATCAGCGGCGACTTCGACGCCAACTTCGTGACCCACTCCCCCACCGCGGCGTCGAACTCGCCGGTGGGAACGACCTTGTTGACGAGCCCTGCCGCGAGCGCGTCTTGTGCCGACCAACGCTCACCGAGCAGCAGCAGCTCGTTGGCCTTCTTACGCCCGATGTTGCGGTAGATCAGCGCCATGATCATGAACGGGAACGCGCCGACGTTGATCTCGGGCGTGCCGAACGTGGCGTCCTCGGAGGCGACGATCAAATCGCACGCGAGCGCGATCCCGAGCGCCCCGGCGAGCACGTGCCCGCGCGCGGCACACAAAGTGGGCTTGCCGAGCCCGACGATCAGCTTGAACAATCCGACGAAGCGATCCGAGCCGAAGTGCTTGTGTACGAGCGCCACATCGGCCGCGAAGCCGCCGAGGTTGGCACCGGAGGAGAAGACTGTGTCGTGCGAGGAGGCGAGCACGACCACACGCACAGCCTCATCGTCGCGGGCACGCTCGAACGAGGAGATCAAACCGTCCAGCACTTCGATCGATAGCGCGTTGCGGGTGGAGGGCTCGTTTAGCGTGATCGTGGCGACACCGTCGGCCACCGCATAGAGGACGACGCCCTGCGTGGATGCGGACTGGCCGGCCTCGGCGGAGCCGGAGTCGCTTTGCGCCTGCTCGGACACGCTCGGCATCCTAACCGCCGTCGAGTCCACCCGCATGCGGGCTGGCCGCCCAGCCAGTAACCGGTAGCCTGTCCCTGGCAAAGCGCTAGCGTCTGGCTTGCACGAACACGACCAACGCGACGACACGAAACGAACCAAGGAGCCACAGCCGAAATGGCCGCCACCGACACCGTCTTGAAGCCCGACCACCAGAGCAAGCGCAAGCACTTCATCTTCACCGACGAGCACGAACAGCTGCGCGAGTCGATCCGCAATTTCGTCACAAAAGAGCTGACGCCGCACGCGGAGGAGTGGGAGGAGACGACCTTCCCCGACTCGGTGTTCCACCGCATGGGCGAGCTCGACCTGCTCGGCCTCGACAAGCCCGAGGCCTACGGCGGCCAGGGCGGCGACTACTTCACAAGCCTCGTGCTCGGTGAGGAGATGACGGGCGCGAACTCGGGCGGGTTGGCGATGGGTGTGGCGGTGCACACCGACATGGCGATGCCCCCGATCCTCGCGTTCGGCACCGAGGAGCAGAAGCAGGAATGGGTCGTACCGGCGATCAAAGGCGAGAAGATCCTGTGCATCGGCATCACCGAGCCCGACGCAGGCTCTGACGTGGCGGGGATCAAGACGCGCGCGGTGAAGGACGGCGACGAGTACGTGATCAACGGCTCGAAGACGTACATCACCAACGGCCACCGCGCGGATGTGATCGTGCTCGTGACGAAGACCGACCCCGACGCGGGCTACGGCGGCTTCACCTTGTTCCTGGTGCCGATGGACGCGCCAGGGGTGATCCGCGAGAAGAAGCTCGAGAAGCTGGGGATGCACGCTTCCGACACGGCGCTGCTTGCCTTCCAGGACGTGCGCGTACCCGCAAGCGCCGTGCTGGGCGAAGTGGGCAAGGGCTTCTACCACATCATGTGGGAGCTCCAGGGCGAGCGCCTGATCGGCGCCGCGGGCTCGGTGGCGGGCGCGCAGAAATGCTTCGAGCGCACGCTCGTGTATGCGAAAGAGCGCAAGGCGTTCGGCCGTGAAATCGGCAAATTCCAGGTGATCCGCCACAAGTTCGCGGAGATGGCAACGAAGATCGAGAGCGCGCGCCAGATGGTGTACGTGACCGCGTGGCGCTTCGCCAACGGCGAGTACCCCGTGCGCGAGATCTCGATGGCCAAGCTGCACGCTTCGCGGATGGCGGTGGAAGTCGCCGACGAGTGCATCCAGATCCACGGCGGCGCGGGCTACATGAAGGAGTACGGCGTCGAGCGCGCGTGGCGCGATTCGCGGTTGAACCGCATCGGCGCGGGGACGGACGAGATCATGCTGGACGTCATCGGCCGTTCATACGGCCTTTGATCCAGCCACCGTTTAACGAGGAGCACGAGGAGCTGCGGACCTCAATCCGCGGCTTTCTCGATCGCGAATTCGCACCCCACTCGCAGCAGTGGGAGGGTGAGCGCTGGTTTCCCGACAAGGTGTTTTCCAAGCTCGCTGCACAGGGATTGCTTGGACTGAAGTACCCCACCGAGCTTGGAGGCCAGGGCGGCGACTATCTGCACGAGGCGGTGCTCGTGGAGGAGCTGTCGCGAATCGGCTCCGGCGGCACTGCCGCGGGGATCGGCGCACACATCAACATTGCCACGCCCCCGATCTGGAAGTTCGGCACCGACGAGCACAAGCAGCAGTACCTCGTGCCCGCGATCCGAGGAGAGAAGATCGGCGCGCTTGCGATCACCGAGCCCGACGCCGGCTCGGATGTGGCCGCGCTGCGCACGAAGGCCGAGCGGGTGGACGGCGGGTGGGTGGTGAACGGCGAGAAGACCTACATCACCAACGGCGTGCGCGCCCACTTCATGGTGACAGCGGTGAAGACCACACAGGAGGGCGGCCACCACGGGATCTCGTTCTTCATCATCGACCGCGGAGAGGGCGTGAGCTCCTCCAAGCTCGAGAAGCTCGGGTGGCACGCCTCGGACACCGCCACGATCGCCTTCGAGAACGTGTTCGTGCCCGAGCAGAACCTGCTCGGCGAGCTGCACGAGGGCTTCAAGCTGATCATGGCCAACTTCCAGTGGGAGCGCCTCGCGATGGCGCTGGGCACGGTCGGCGCGATGCAGCTCGCCTACGAACGCACCGCCGAGTACGCGCGCGAGCGCACCACCTTCGGCCGACCCCTCTCAAAGCATCAGACGATCAAACACAAGCTCGCCGACCTCGCCACGAGCGCGTATGTCGCTCGCTGCGTCACCTACGACGCGCTGCGCCGCTTCGTGGCCGGGGAGGAGGCGATCAAGGAGGTGACCATGGCCAAGCTCATGACCCAGCGAGCGTCCTTCGAGCTGATGGACGAGTGCCTACAGATTCACGGCGGGATGGGCTACATGGGCGAGCACTGGGCCCAGCGCGCCGCTCGCGACGCCCGCCTCGGCCCGATCGGCGGCGGCAGCGACGAGATTATGCGCGAGATTCTGGGGCGCTTGCTGGGCTTGTAGACGCCCGCGCCTTTTGCTCGGCGAAGTGCTTGCTGAGCATCGTCTCCTGACCCTGGTAGTTGGATCCGATGTCCTGCCCGTAGAGCACGTCCGGCTCGCCGGCCATGCGCTCGAACGCCAGCTTGCAGACCGGCTGGCGGTGCTCGACCATGAACGGCACGTCACGCGCGCGCACCTCGAGCGCCGCACGCGATCCATACCTGCGCTCGCCTTGGGAGTAGCCGAAGCCGGGGTCGAAGAAGCCGGCGTAGTGGGTGCGCAGCTCGCCGGCGGTCGGGTCGTAGGCAAGCATCTCGGCCGCGTAGGAGGGCGGGATGCTGACGCCCTCGGCTGAGAGCAGCAGATAGAAGACCTCGGGCTCGAGCACGATCCGCCCGCCGCGCTCGGGGTGCACCGGCTCCCAGTAGTCCTGCCACTTGAGCTTGCCGATGCGCTCCAGATCGACCGGCAGGCTGTTGCGCTTGGCTCGGTAGCCGACGATGTTCTCTGGGCTGCCCTGAATGTCGAGACTCAAGAACAGGCCGTCGGCGAGCGACAGCTCGGAGGCACGCAGGGCATGACTGTCCAAGTAGAGCAAGGGAAACTCTTCGTGGACGGTGACCAGGTCCTTGTCGCTCAGGCGCGCGTCGCCGTGGCTGAGACGCACCTGATTGAGCGAGAGGCCCTGCTTGACGCGGATCGCGAACGAGCGCGGAACCACCTCCAGGTAGAGCTTGCCGTCATAGCCGGCGGCGATTTCGTCGAAACGGTGGCTACGGTCGGTGATCACACGCGTGAACACGTCCAAGCGCCCGGTCGAGCTCTTGGGGTTGGTCTTGGCCCGAATCTCTTGAGGCAGATGCAGCTCCTCGATCAGGGGCACCAGATAAGGGCGATCGCGCTCGAGCGTGGCTCCGTCGCGCAGGTCGATCTCATCGAAGGCGAGATCCTCGATCTTCTCCTCGACGGTCGAGCCCGAGTCGGGCAGGAAGCTGCAGCGCAAGGCCCAGGCCGACTCGCCGAGGCGCAGATCCAGGCTTGCGGGCTGGATCGACTCCAAGGGCACACGCCAATCACCGGCAGTAATCAAACCCTGGGTGACCGCATCACGCAGGCGCTGAGCCGGCAGCACCCCGCGTGCAGCGCCGACCTCGGACTCCGGGCCCGTCGACTGGGTGGCAGGATCGCTTGCCATAGGAGGCTGAGTCTATGCGGTGGATGCGATGCAACGTTCGGTCCAACGTCCGCGCCCGGTCGTCAAGCAAGTGTCGGGGCTTGCCGATACGTCAAGGGTGAACCACTGCCTCAAGCTGCTTGTTGGCCTCGCAACGGCCGCCCTCGTGCTCCTGCTGCCGCTGAGCGCGGGCGCCTCAGGCACCCATTCGCGCGCCGGGAAAGGGCGCGTGCGTCACGAGACGATCCATCGCGCACCGCGCAAACATCACAAGCACGGCCACAAGCACAAGAGCAAGCGCCACACGCACAAGCGCATCGTGCACCACGCGCGACGGACCCGCCCGGCGACCGCGGCCGACGAATGCCCCAACGCCAACTTGACGCCCACCTCCGGCGATATCGCAAGCGTGGTCGCGGCCACGCTGTGTCTGGTCAACGACGAACGCGTTCGCTTCGGCGAGTCGGCCCTGGTTGAAGATCCGCGTCTTGCAGGCGCCGCGCTTGGGCACTCCGAGGACATGGACGCCCACGACTACTTCTCCCATGTCAGCCCGAGCGGCTCGACGCTATTGATGCGCATCGAAGCGAGCGGCTTCATTCCCAACGGCAACGTGGGCTACACGCTCGGCGAGAACATCGCCTGGGGCACGCTCTGGTTGGGGACTCCCCGCGGCATCGTGAAAGCCTGGATGGAATCCCCCGGCCACCGCGCCAACATCCTCAACGGCTCCTTCCGCTACACGGGCATCGGCGTCGACTCTGACCTGCCACGTTCGATGTCCGACGGTCAGGCGGGCGGGATGTACACGCAGGACTTCGGCACGATCATCAGCTGACGTCCCGGTCTGCGTGGGAGCCTCTCGCGCTGCTCGCGAGACGGTTTGGGGGGAGCATCGGTTTGGCCGGGCGGATAACCTCCAGCCCCCCTCCAACACCCAAGGGTGTTGAAGCCCCGGAGGGGGGCGAAGATATGGGCGGTGTCCACTACAAGGAGAATCGAAGCTATGGGAGTACTCGACGGCAAGTCCGCGATCGTGACCGGCTCGGCACGCGGCATCGGGCGCGCTACGGCTGAGCTACTTGTCTCAGAGGGCGCGCAGGTCCTCATCAACGACCTCGACGGCGACGTGGCCGAGCAGGCGGCACAGGAGATCAAAGGCGAGACCGCCGTGTTCTCCGGCGACCTGACCAAGGGCGACGCCGCAGACCAGCTGATCGCCAAGGCGATCGACTCGTTCGGCAAGATCGACATCATCGTCAACAACGCCGGCTACACGATCGACGCGCCGATCCACAAGATGTCAGACGAGCAGTTCCAGGCGATGCTCGACATCCACTTGATCGTGCCTTTCAAGGTGATCAGGGCAGCCGCGCCACACCTGCGCGAGCCGGCCAAGAAGGAGCGCGAGGAGGGCAACGAGGTGTTCCGCAAGATCGTCAACGTGTCTTCGATCTCGGGCACGATGGGCAACGCGGGTCAGGCCAACTATTCCTCGGCCAAGGCCGGTGTGACCGGGCTCACGAAGACGCTCGCCAAGGAGTGGGGACAGTTCAAGGTCAACGTGAACGCGGTCGCTTTCGGCTTCATCGACACACGCCTTACAGCTGCCAAGGTGGACGAGAACACGATGGAGATCGGCGGCGAGAAGGTGCAGCTCGGCATCCCCGAGCAGATGCGCCAAATGGCCTCGATGCTGATCCCGCTCGGTCGCCCCGGCAGCCCCGAGGAGGCGGCGGGTGGCATCTTCTTTTTGTGCTCGCCGTGGTCAAATTATGTGCACGGTCAAGTGCTCAACGTCACCGGCGGCCAATTCGTCGGCATGACTTCCTGAGCAGCCGTGTTGTTCTTCTCGCGCGCGTGGCGCACGCGCGCGAGAAGGCCCTTCAGGCCGTGGGCTTGCGCGCGGAGACGATCTGCACCGAGTGCATCACGCGCTGCTCAACGTCCACCATTCCCTGGCTTTCGAATGCGCCTGTGAGCTCGTCGCGCGCGAACATGCGCCAGCCTCCGTATTTGCGCTTGGCGACGTCGCTGCTCTCGCCCTTGGCACCGCGCTCGCAGGTCGTCAGCAGACCTATGCGACCGCCCGGAGCGAGCACACGCATCATTTCGCGCAGCGCCTCCAATGGGCGATCGAACAAGTGGATGGCGCCGAAGCAGCTGACGGCGTCATAGCTGGACGCCACGAACGGCAGAGCGCAGCCGTCGCCCAAGATGTATGCGACATTGCTGCCAGGCGTACGACGTACCGCGGACGCCAGCATGACCGGCGAGGAGTCGAGACCGACCACCAGCCCGTCGCCGGCGGCCGCCGCGTAAGAGCGTGTGAAGTTGCCCGGACCGCAGCCTATGTCCAGGACGCGATCGCCGCTTGAGATCTTCATCGTCTCGAGCCCGATGCGCTGCTCCTCGTGCCGGTTGGGAGCTTCCCGACCCGCGGCGATGCGCAGCGACAGGGGATGCACAACCCGCTCATAAAGTGGTGGCAGCAGCCTGCTCTGGACAACGCGATGAGACAGGTGGGGGGTATCGATGCCCCCTTCTCCAAGCAGGTCCAGATAGCCGTCCCGAAGGCGCACCTCGGCAGGCCGATTCTCCGGCTCGAACAATGCCAGCGCCTGGTCAAGCGCCGATGAAACAGCGACAGCAGACATCGCGCTGGACATTACCAGGCCGGGGCGTATCGCGAAACTCAACCTAGCCCAAGATTGACCGAGGACGAGGTGCCCCCTGGGGCGATCGCCACTCAAACTGTGGCGGCACCCTTGGCGTTCGGCTCGGCGCGGCGCTCCGCCCGGCGTTGCTCGCGCGCGCGGCGCAATGCGCCCTTGCGACCGTGCTGCTCGAGGCCGTTGTAGAGAACCTTGATCTCGTCGAGCACCGCGTCGGCGACGGCCTGCTGTTGCTCGCGCGTGGAGTCCTCGACGGGCTCCCAGCGGATGGGGTCGCCGTACTGGATCGTCACCTGCGGGAATTGCAAGCGCTTCCAGTTGCGGATACGGCTGGAGCCGTGGATCGCGATCGGCACGATCGGCGCGCCCGTTTCAAGCGCGAGGCGTCCGATGCCCGCCTTGGCGTGCTCGGCGAGTTTGCCGTCGCGAGAGCGGCCGCCCTCGCAGTACATGGTGATAGCGCCGCCACGCGCGAGAATGGCTTTTGCGGTCACGAACATCTCTTCGTCGCGCGCTCCCCTGCGTACAGGGAAGACGCCACCATGGGTGTAGATGAACTGCATCGGCCCTTTGAAGAGCTGGGACTTCGCCATGAAGCGCACCTTGCGGCGGATGTAGCAGCCCATCAGGAAGTGGTCCATGAAGGAGAAGTGGTTGGGCGCGAGGATCACCGCGCCGCTTCCCGGCACCTTCTCGGTGGAGATGGGACGGGCGCGGAAGAAGGTGTAGGCGTACAGCGAGGTGAGCAGCCGCGTGAGCTCGTATGCCCAGTCCGGTTCGCGCGTACGGGCACGCTCGTGGAAGCGGTCGAAGTACTCCTTGGGCCGCGGATCGGTGTAGACCTGCTCGCGCATCGATGCCAGATCGTTCATCTAGATGGCTGTACATTGGCGAGCAGCCAAAGTTACGCTTTGGCCCATATCCGTAGATCCTCGTCGAGAAGACCGCGCCACATGTGGCGCGGTCCCGGTCCGTTCATG
>JBAVYU010000073.1:0-42240 GCA_049588415.1 Solirubrobacteraceae bacterium | reverse complement strand
GAGCAGGAGCTCGGCGCGGAGCGGGCGCGCGCCTGGGCATCGGAGCGGCACGGCCGACCGGGGGAGCGACAGCGGAAGCGGGCGGGGTCATGCTTCACCTCCTGATGGTTCGATTGAATCGCTGAGGAGCTTCTCAGCGGCGCGAAGACGAGCAGAGGAGGCGCGCGGGTTGCGCGCGGTCTCCTCGGGCGAGGGCACGATCGCGCCACGCGTGAGTAGAGCCGCCTCCGGTTCGCGACCACAGCCACAGACCGGGAGATCCGGCGGGCAGATGCAGCCGCGGGCGCGCTCGACCAGAAACCGCTTGACGCGACGGTCCTCCAAGGAGTGAAAGGAGATGCCGGCCAAGACGCCCCCCTCGCGTAGAAGATCCCACGCGAGCGGCAATGCTCGGTCGAGTTGCCCCAGCTCGTCATTGACGGCGATGCGCAAGGCCTGGAAGGTGCGCTTGGCCGGATGACCGGCGCCGAAGCGCGCCGGAGCGGGAATCGCAGACCCGATCACCTCGACCAGCGCCAGCGTGCTCTCGATCGGTCCCCGTGCTCGCTCGCGCACAATCGCACGCGAGATCTGGGAGGCGTATCGCTCCTCGCCGAGCTCACGCAGGGTCGCCGACAGGCGGCGCTCGTCCCACTCGGCCACGATCTCGCGCGCGCTCAGCTCTTGGCGCGGATCCATGCGCATATCAAGCGGCGCGTCATACGAATAGGAGAAGCCCCGCTCACGCGTGTCGATCTGCATCGAGGACATGCCCAGGTCGAGATAGACCGCGTCGGCGCGCACGCCCTCCTCGAGGAGCATCTGCAGGCCTTCGGCGTAGCCGCCGCGCAAGAAGCGCATCGCGCAGGGTGCGTCCTCGGCCAGCTCCAGGAACCGCTCCTCGGCCAGAGGGTCGCGATCGATCGCGACCAGCGTCCCGTCGGGACCGAGACGCTCGGCGACCATGCGCGCGTGCCCACCGCCTCCGAAGGTGCAGTCGACTGCTACCTGGCCCGCTCGGGTTCGATCCAGGTCGAGCAACTCGAGCAGCTCGTCGGCCAAGACCGGGATGTGAACGGAGGTCATGTCAAGCAGGATGGTCAACGCGCGCCGTGATCTCTGCGACGCTGCCGAGCAGCGCCGGTCGATGTTCGTCCCAAGCCGTCTTGTCCCATAGCTCCAAGCGCTCGCCGGCCCCGACGACGACGACCTCTTTGCCCAGCTTGGCGTGGTCGCCGAGAAAGCCCGGGACCATGATCCGCCCGGCCGCGTCCAGCTCGGCGTCGTGGGAGCTGCCGTAGAAGAAGCGCTCGAGCTCGGTCAGGCGCGAGGACAGCGGCGGTAGCTCGGCCAGGGAACGCTCGGTGTAGCGCTCGTACTCGGCCGGGCGCCACACGCCCACGTAGGGCTTCAGGTCGACGGGCATCGCCAAGACCACTCCCTCGGACAGCGTCGCGCGATAGCGAGCGGGAACCGTGAGCCGGTTCTTTGCGTCGAGCGTGTGGTCGAAGGTGCCGCGGAAAGCCATCGGGGGAGGCTCCAATCAAGTAGATCGAGCCGCGGTGGAGGAGTGGGAGGAGCTCCTCCACCACGGCTCGTTGCCGCGAAGTTACCCCACTTTCCCCCACAATGCAACCCCAATTGCACATTTTCTCCCACAATGGCTGCCCAAAGACCCAAAATCGCGCAAAAACCCCTGCTGGCGGGCGATTCCGGCGGTGGGAGGTCCTCCTGCGAAAAGCCCGAATGCACGCATGCGAACTTGCAGGACGTCCAAATGCACGGCAACGTGCAGGCCGCATCTGTGTAACGTTGGTGTCATGAGATCGGGGGTTTGCAGGGCGACGGGCGCTGCCGCGCTGATCGCTGCGGTGGCGGCGCTGGCGGGCTGCGGGTCTTCCGGCTCCAAAGGCGAACCGTCGAGTCTCGTGCCGTCTTCAGCGCCCTTGTACGCGAGCTTTGCTGTCAAGCCGAGCGGAGGATCCTCGGGCGAAGCGTCGACCGCGGCCAAAAAGTTGACGCACCTGGCCGAACCGTACGGGAGCCTTGCCCAGGCCTTGCTGAGCAGCGAAGGCAGCCATGTCGAATTCAAGCGCGACATCGAGTCCTGGGTGGGCAAAGACGCCGGCCTGTTCTTGACCTCGCTCGACACCAGCAAACTCCCGCAGAGCTCCAGCTCTTTGCAGACGCTGCTCGAAGGGGGCCTTGCGGGCGCCGCCTCCTCGCTCGGCGCCGATGCCTTCGGCTCGAGCGCCACCCAGGGAGCGATCGTGCTCGAAACCTCGGATGTCGGCGGAGCGCGTTCCTTCCTTGAAAAACGCGCCCATGAACAGGGAGCCCATACAGCTAGCTACAGGGGGGTCAGCTACCAGGTGTCCTCCAAGGGAGCCGCCGAGGGCATCGTCAAGGACTTTGCCGTCATCGGCAGCGAAACGGGCTTCAAGAGCGTCGTGGATACCTCGCTCGGGGGCGCCACGATCACCAGCGCAAGCGGCTACGCCAAGCCACCGGCGAACGCCGTCGCGAGCGTATATGTCCGTCCCGAAGAGCTGACTAAAGCGATCCACGGCTCGGGCGGGGTCGCCAGCCAGGGCATCTCACTGGTCAGCCAGCTGTTCGCGGGCGCCGAATCGGCCTCTGTGTCGGTGACGCCGACCTCCAACTCGATCTCGCTGCAGGGCGAAATCCACTCGGCGAGCGGATCGACGCCACTGTTTGGCCAGGAAGGCGCCAAGGCGCTGGGCGAAGCTCCGAGCGGCGCCTGGCTAGCAGCAGGCGTGGGCAACGTCGGCGGAACCAACCTACCGCGCGCGCTGGCCCTGCTGCACGGCGTCGCCTCGTTTGCGACCTCGACCGTGTTCGCCTCCTTCGGCGGCCAGAGCATCGAAAAGCTGTTCACGGCGATCGATTCGCCGAAGGCAAACCTGCAACAGGACTTCGGCACGTGGGCGACCTCGGGCAGCATGTTCGTGAGCGGTACCAGCCTGTTCAACCTGCAGGCCGCGCTCGTAATCGGCTCCAAGGAAGCAAGCGCCTCACAGGCCGCGGTAGCCAAGCTGGGCAAGCTGATGCGAAGCGGGGGCGCCGAAGTCTCAAACGCCACCGTCCCCGGCGCGGACACGGCTGTGAGCGTCAAGCTGGAGGGCTTCCCGGCGGTCATCTTCGTCGCCAACGGCGTGGGCTCAAACGGTCAGGCCAAGTTCGTGCTCGGCCTCGGCCAGCAGTCGGTACAAGGCGCGCTGGCTCCTTCCAGCACCCTCTCCACTTCTCCCGCCTATACGAGCGCCACGACGGCACTCGGCGGCGGCATCGAACCGAGCCTGATCGTCGAATTCCCGACGATGCTCGGCTTCCTTGAAGGGCTCGGCTTGACCCAGAGCCCGGGCGTTTCCAATCTGGTGCCTTACTTCAAGTCACTCGGGACGCTGACGGCTGGGGCGAGCGGCCAAGGTGGGGTTCAGCACTTCAAGCTGGTGGTTGGGCTGGCTTGAACTGGGACGGGCTTATGTGCGGCTAAGGCCGAGCCCACAACTGAGACCAAAAGTCGTCTCAACGCAACAGTGCGGAAAAAGCGCGCTCACCCTGAGTCCAATACAAGGCACTCCCGGCAAGCGCGAGCGATGATGGGTGCACATCCGTGCCCCCCGCCAACGTTCTCAAACCAGCACCATCCAAGGCCTTCACTTCAAAATAGGGCACCGTTTCCGGAGGGAGCCCAACATCCAATCCAAAATTATCGACAATCCATGCCACCGCGCCATCGCTCTTCACGACAGTCTCAGTAACATAACCAACACCAGCCTCTTCCGGCGGATTCTCCGAAATACCAGTCGGTACCCGATGCAACAAATGTCCGGTGCGTAGATCGCGAACGACTACCCATTGTTCCGATCGGTTACCTTCATAGTAGTTTTCTTCATACGCAACGATCGAGCCACCCAGTGTCTCGTGTGTGATCGAGCCACCACCAGTCGAAGAAATCTCCGGGACGGTGCCGAGGTGATATCGATGGCCTCGCCCGCTCGCGCAACCATAGACATCGCTATATTCGTCAACCCCAGGGGGATCTGAGGCCTCAAGCACTTGCGCTCGGCGGTCACCCACAATCAAACGCGCATACTTAGGCGTGCACTTCGCCCGTACCCGCTGACTAGGAACTGCAGCGCCGGTCGACCCAGGGTAGAGAACCACGAGCACCAACGTCGCTATTGCCAGGATACGCATCATGTCATGAACTACCGAGACCGACCTAAGTTGCGGCTAGACCGAGGGCGCGACAAGCTCGCTCTGACAGCAATCGCAGAACTCACCAATAGGAACCTGCCCAAGAAGACGGGCAACGCATAGCGCCGTCTCATGACTCGCTCAAATCAAGTGCGCGGATGCAGGCACGCCGCCCTGTGTCCAATACAAAGTGCTGCCGACTAGAGCCAGCGACGATGGGTCAATGTTCTTGCCCACAGCAAGTTGGTGAGTTCCCGACTTATCTACCGAAAAGACGATAAATTCCCTACTGGCAACGAATTCGTTTTCTCTAGACGGAGATTCGTTTTTACTTTCTGTCATCCATGCGACCGATCCATCGCTCTTGACCACGATCGCCACAACCGGACCCGCTCCAATACTACTCGGTGACTTCGACGGTCCAGAAGGGACGCGGCGCAATACACGCCCGGTGCGTAGATTACGTACGATCACAACCCATTCTTTGTAACCTTCACTTCCAACGCTGTACTCATAAGCTACCACCGACCCCGCAAGCGCCCCGAATGCGATTCCCGCACTGCCTTCAGAACCATCGCCAAAAGGCGGATACTTTTCGCCAAGGCGATAAATATGCCTGCTTCCAAAGACACACCCAAAGACTCCTGATTCTTGACTGAGCGTTTCTGAGGTTTCGTAAACCTGAGCTTGAACGTTGGCATGGAGTATCCGCGAGTGACTCGGCAAGTAACAATGCAGGCGAGTATTATCGATTCGACTAGCGATCGCAGAACTTACCAATAGGAAAGATCCCACGAAGGCCGCAGACAGCAGATAGAGTAGTCGCATGATCGGTCTTTAGTTCAAGTGCGTAGATGACGGCGTACCGCCCTGCGTCCAATACAAAGTGCTTCCAGCGATAGCTAGGGAAGACGGATCAAGATTCTTACCGATCGCTAGCTGCCTCTCGCCATTCTTATCAAGCGCAAATAGCGTGAATTCTGATTCATTAGGAACACCAGGCTCAACTGGCAACACGTTTTCATTCTCCACCAACCAAGCTACGGCCCCGTCGCTGCTCTTGACCACCACCGACACGATCGGATCAACACCGAAATGGAACCGTGTTACAGACGGGCCCGAAGGAACATTACGCACTACACGTCCGGATCGAAGATCCCTAACAAACAAACGATATGCACCAGCAACACTATATTCATAAGCAAAAAACGGACCAGAAAGAGACTCAAAAGTAGTACCTTTGGCCCCCGCCGTTCCACTACCACCCCTGGGTCTGATTTTTCCTAGAGAAATAGTCCGTCCAGACTTAAACGCACATCCAAACATTTCAGGCCAACGTATTCCACCATGCGGGCCGTCTCTTTCCGGCCTCGAATAAACCTGAGCCAGGGTATCCGCAGACAACATGCTCGCATCAGCGGGCAGCGAACACCTCAAAGGCATCTTGTGCTTTCCGGCAGCGATAGCATTTACATTGAGAAGCGAGCAAAGGCCTAGCGTAAGAAGCGGTACATACCATCTCATAACCTATGGAACACCTAATCCCTTTGAGAGTTGCGCAACATTGCAGGACCGCACCTCACCCTATCAAATAACTGAATGTGATTGTTTGATCCGGGCTCGACCGGGTACCTTGAGCGTTAGTTACGACAAGTCGAAAATGAATTATCGATGGACACATGCCTTCAAAGTTCGTTACCGGGATTCCGACTTCCATTTTGGTAGATCCCCATGGGTCTATTTTCACATTACTCGAAGAAGTTGAAGATCCATAAGCACCAGTCGGACCATACTGGAACTTATAAGATATGCTACCAGCGCCATAGGGTTCTATATCTCCAGAGAGCTTTACCGAACTGGGCACTTTATTGCAACCACCTGCCCCGTCCGTATAATTTTTTTGGTTAGCTATTGCCTTCGGAGGGCACACATGAGATGAGTAAGCAAGCACACAATAGGCCGGCCTTTCCTTCCGTTCTCCACCGACAATTTCGACAAGTGCACTGTCAAAGACATGTCCTGCCCGCTGCTGTTCTGGTGTCGGCGATGTGTACATATAATAATACTCACGATCGATCCGGGGAATCTTTTCATTCTCTACCTTTGCGGTATGTAGCTTGAGAAACTCCCGGGCGGCTTCCGCTTGTAGTTCTGGATGCTTTACGAGCTTAACCTTGCTAGACCCGTCAAAGACTTCAGTTTCCCCTTCATCAAGACGTTCCACACCTCCCTCGGTCATAAATATGCGCGGCTTTTTCAAGGGGCGCGTAATCTGAGCAAACTCATGAGCTGTGTCCAATTGCCTTTCGACAACGTCATGATAATCATGAAACGACCAGACCACCGGGAGGGACCTACGTAGTACTTTTGCGTCTTTTGATGGTTTAATTAATCCATATTGCAATTGCCCTATGTACTTCTTAGTGTATTCCGACTCAAATCCCTCAGCATACGCGAATTCGCCTGCCGCAACGGCGCAATTGTGGCAGTGCGTATGCATAGAAACGCTTGCTAGGATTGCATTCGCAGCCTCCCAGTATGATGCAGCCTTGCCAGGGTGTTCAAACAACGGATCTATCCCCGCATCTGGCTCATTCCAGGCTCCCCACTCTTTGACGGGTGGAGAACCCGCCCTCTTGTTGCCCCCCACAAGGGATTTCATCAATACTTTAACTGAATTCTTGTATTCAGCCACAGAGGGCGCAGGAAGGCATAGTGTATTTTTTTCTTCCCCGCACGGATCTCTTTTATAGTCCTTGCTGATTGTAACAAATGGTTCTAGTTTTGCTGTTATTATCTTTTTTAGCCATTCGTGCAAGCGAGCGAGATTTTCTTTGGTGTACGCACTATTGCGAGTGTAGAGATCATAAGGTATGACGATCCTCGCCAATTTGACGTGCATCGGTCCATTCTTCAGATTAGGGTCTAGCCCTGAAGCAACTTTCCCTTCTTCGTCGTAGTGTTCATCTATGTGTCCTTGACCCCCCACTCCGTGAGCGGGATCCGACAGCCCGTACTTGACAGGGTCGCGTTCTTCGCTTGTTTTATCGCTCGGGGCGGCAACCGGCAATTCGGCGATCAATGGATAGGCCACTTCCACGCCAGGGCTGACCGTCAGCGTGATCGTGTCTTGGTCCACGCTGAGCTTTGCCGCTACTCCATGCCCTTCGGCGTCGGTCACCCTGGGTGTCCCGACTGCCATTAGGGCTCTACCCGAAGTCCGCGATTCGGCTTCGGACATGATCGTTTTGGAGACTTCATAGGAGCTTTTCGTCTGCTGAGGCTGGGGCAGGCCGACAGCGACTTCGCCGACAGTAGGATGTGTTTCAGGCGAAGCCGAAGGGCCTTCTGGCGGTTCCACTTCACTTTCCGATTCGGCTTCTTCCTGTTCGGCTTCGGCTTTTTCTTCGCTGGTTTCGGCTGGTCCTTCGATCGTCTGTTGCGGAGGTTCGCTTACACCGGCTTCCCCTTCTTCGCTTTCTCCTTCGGAGGCTTCGATGACTGCCACGCCCCCGTCGGATAGCTGCTGGAGTTCTTGGTCGGGACCCAGGTGGGCTTCCCACGAGAACTCCTTGGGGGCTTCCGCGGAGCGGATCTGGAGCAATGCAGCAACGCCAAGCGGCTCAGGTCTGACTATCGCGTCGGTCGAGGGCCAAGCGTTGGCGAACAGGGCGCTTGCGCCGTTGACGATCGTGGGCAACGCGTCTGTTTCGGGCGAGACTTCCGCCGGCGCGAAGCTGAGTTCTCCGACGGGTGTGTTCACGGCGAATTCGCCCACCGTTTCCTTAGAGATCGTGGCGCTCGTGAGGGTTTTCTCGGCGACCAGTTCTTCCCCGTTGTCGGTGAGCGAAGGCTCGACTTCTTGGCCTTCGAGCGTCGCGCTCGTCGCTGGCGCGATCAGCCCAGGGTCGGTACTCGCGAGCGTTTCCTGCGCTTCTTCGGTGCTGATTTCGCTGCCCGGCCACCCGGCCGTGTGTGCGGACACGGCGCTTTCTTCGCCCGAAGGACTCGTGACAGTCACCATGACACGAAACGTGGAATCGAATTCGCCGGTCGGGGAGACATATGTCTGTTCGGTTGCGCCATCGATCGCTGCGCAGTCCGCGCCACTGGCGTTGCACCGTTCCCATTGGTAGGCGTAGCTGACCGCACCCGCGGCGCTCCAGATGCCGGGGTCCGCACTCAGCACGCCCCCGAACTGCACGACGCCCGATATCGACGGGTCTGAGAACTTGACAAGCGCTTCTGTCCTGACATCGGTCGAGGGAGACGACACAGCGGCGGTGCTGCCGTGAGCATTGCTCGCGCTCACCACGACCCGCACGATTGACCCAGCGTCGCCGCTCGTCAGCGTGTAGGAGGCACCGGTCGCCCCGCTGATCGCCGCGCACGAGCCGTCGATAGCGCATCGCTGCCACTGATAGGCGTAGCTCGAACTCTGGCCAGCGAACACCCCGGTACCAGCCGTGAGTATGGCACCGGTGAGCACAGGACCCTCGATAGGTGGCGCGTGCACTGCGACCGGGGCTTCTTTTTCGGCAACGGGTTGACTCGCTGAAGAGACCTCCGAGGCTTCATGGCCGTGTTCGTCGGAGGCTGTGACCGCCATGCGCAACCGGTCGCCCGCATCCCCGGATGCGGGCACATAACTGGATTCGGTTGCCCCTTCTATGTCGTGGCAGGTGGTCACGTAGAGATCGCAGCTCTGCCATTGGTAGGCGTAGCTCACAGAGCCAACCTGCGACCATGCGCCCGCGGATGCCCTGAGTGTCTGACCCACCTGGGCCACCCCCGAGAGTGTGGGCGCCTTCGCATTCGCGAACGCCCCGGCGGCACCGATGACGGCCGTCGTGGGCGACACGTCGGAGAGCGAGTCGATCGCGCTGTGCACGCCCACCCGCACGCGTACAGTCCGTGACAGATCATCTTCGCTCGGGTCGTATTCCGGATTCGTGGCGCCTTCGATCGGCGCGCATTCCGCGCCGGTGGCATTGCAGCTTTCCCACTGATAGCTGAGCTCGGTGGCGGTGCCACTCCACACACCCCCGTCCGCGGAGAGCACGCTGTACACGTCGGCTGCACCTGAGATCGATGGCGATTCGAGCTCGCTGGGAGCTTCGCCGCCAACGACAGAGCTGACTTCTGAGCTGGCCGTCGCCGCGCCTCCGGCGTTGTTCGCAGTCACAAGAACGCGTAGCGTGGAGCCGATGTCATCTTCGGCGAGTTTGTATTCGCTTTCCGTGGAGCCTTCGACTGCCGAGCATTCGGTGCCGCCCGAGTTGCACCTTTCCCACTGATAGGAGTAGGAGATGGGGACGAGCGAGCTCCACGCTCCCACACTGGCTATCAGTCCCTTGCCATCTCGAGCGGTACCCGAGATCGTCGGAGAAGTCGTATTCGACGGCGCGGCGGGCGTCCCCACCGTCGCGCTCGGCGCGCTCGCCACGAAGGCCTGCCCATAGGAGTTGGATGCCTTCAGCAGCAACCGCACCTTGGCTCCTATGTCGGCCGGGCTCAGCGTGTAGCTGTTTTCGGTCGCACCCGTAATCTCCCCGCAATCCCCGCCGCTTGAGTCACAACGCTGCCACTGATAGGAGAAGCTGAGCGGTTCTGCACCTGACCAGGTGCCGGCAGTGGCTTCAAGCGTGTGGCCCGCTTCGCTGCTCCCAGACACGGACGGCCCAAACAGAGAGGCGGGGGCACCGGTTCGTTCTACCGTCGCTCCTTCTTCGATTTCGACGGCTTCGAGATCGACTGCTTCGCCGACGGAGAATACGCCTTCGGCAAGTACGATCGAACCGCCGCTCACGCCCCAGCTACCGGTCGCCGAGGTGCTGGATGAGCCGCCTCCGACGAACTCAAGCCTGCCCGTCGCGGCCTCCACCGTGCCGTCGTTCGTGAAGCCCACCGCAACCTTGCTCGTGCCACTGCCGGCGGTCTTTTCGAAGGCTCCGGTGTTGAGGATCGACGGTTCCGTTTCTGAGCCTTCGAAGGAGACCCTTATCTGCCCTGGAACGTGTTCGCACGCTTCACAGGACTGGGAGTTGTCCTTGAAGACGCCTCTATTCTCGAGAGCCGCTCCATCTGACATTTCGATAAGGCCTGAACTGAACGTCACGAGACCTTCGTTGATCAGCCTGCGTTGCTTCAGAGCGTTTGAGTAGGCACTGGATTGCAGCGTCGCCGTCGCGGCCGCGTCTATGACGGTCTGACCAGATCCCTTCATTTCCCCTCCTTCCCATTGCAGGTGATCGCCGATGCGGAGGCTCCCCGCACCCGTGAGCTTGGGATCACTGTCATGGAGATCGAGCACCGCTACGCTCGATGTTTCCGCCGTACCGACGATTTCGAGCGAGCCGTCGTACATGGAGAGCGTGCCTTCGTCGTGGATAGCGATGACCTGCGCGGTTGTCAGCTCGAATTTGACCTCTGTTTCGGGACCGATGCAGGCCACGTCGCTCGCGGTGGGCACGGCTTCGCGCGACCAGTCTTCGGCTGTTCGCCATTCACCTTCGGCGGGGCCTGTCCACGTATCCGTACACGGGGATTCCGCCGGTGCGGGCTCCGCTACCACCGCGCTCGCCCTCGATAGCGCCGAGGCGCGTCCGTCCGTGTTGCTCACTGTCACCAGCACCCGCAGTGTGTCGCCCAGGTCTCCTTCGACCGGCTGATAGCTGGCTTCATCCGCGCCCGAGACGCTCGCGCAGCTTTCGCCGGCCCCGTCGCAGATCTCCCAGCGGTAGCCGTAGGAGAGAGGAGGCATCCCGGTCCAGGTGCCAGGGTCAGCCGTGAGTGTGCCCCCTACTTCAGAGGTACCGAAGATTTCCGGTGCGCTCAGCTGAGCCGGAAGAGAGATCGGGGTTTCCACCGTAGCGCTTGCTCCCGATACTGAGGTGGCGACTCCTTCTTCATTCGATGCGGTCACCGCGACGCGCAGCGTATGTCCCACCGAGGCCGATTCGAGCTGGTAGGTGGATGAATTGGCGCCTTCTACATTGACGCATTCTTCTCCCGCGGCGTCACAGCTCTGCCACTGATAGGAGTGTTCGAGAGGCGTCGTGCCCGTCCAAGTCCCCAGAGACGAGCTGAGCATGGCGCCTTCGGTGGCGCTGCCAGAGATCACAGGCACGGTGACTTCAGAAGGCGGCACCTCGGTCACCGCGCCGGCGGTTTCCGAAGTAGCGCTGGCGGAGCCGGCGGAGTTGGTCGCGGTAACGAGAACCTGCAACTGATCACCAATCTCGCCGGCGCTTATCGTATAGCTGGATCCCGTTGCGCCCACAATGTCCAAGCAGCTTTCCCCAAGACCGTCGCATGCCTGCCATTGATAGCTGTAGGTGATCGGCCCTTCACTTTCCCATTCGCCGTTGCTAGCGCTGAGCGTCTGGCCTTCTTCAGCTGTCCCTGTGATTTCGGGCAGGGCGGTGTTCGATGGCGGGTTATCGACAACGCCGTAAGTGTTCTCTCCGCGTTCATAGTGTTCAAGGATCGTTTCCGCGCTGAGAGTGTCTTCGTAGAGGGCGAGGTCCTGCATCTCGCCCGCCCCGAACAGGCTGCTTGCGTCGCGCGACATCCAGTACAGCGTCGAGTCGGCGAAGTTGCCCGCGCCAGTACCCGATTCGGACTTGGTGTAGGAGACCGCATGACCGTCCACATATGGCGTGATCTGCGTTTCAGCGGCCGCTGACGTGTCGATCACGAATGCGTAGTAGTGCCATGCTCCCGCGCTCGGCCGTTCGAAGAAGACGGTGTTGCGTGAGCCGCCCTCCCCGATCGAGACCGCGAAATCGGAGCCCGGCGTGGCGTCAGGATCGACCAGGAACCCGCCGGGATGTTCATTGAAGTTCGGCGTGAACTCGAGCGCCAAACGATCGTCAGCGCCATAGGAGGCCCACTTCATCCAGAACTCAACCGTCAACTGGTGTGTCCCCGAAAGGTCGACCGGGGCGTGAGCGGCTCCCGAGGAGCCGTCGAACAGCGCCGAGGTCGATGAGTCTTCGACCAAACCGCCAGTCTGGCCCAGCGTGACGCCGCCTTCCAGGGTCGCGTTGGCGCCACCGACCAGATCGGCAAACGACGAGCCGGAGGATTCGCCCATCGGCCAGAAGTGGGCGATGCTCGTCGTGCCCTCTACCGCCTGCTCGTACTGGCCAAGCGCCGCGCCTACCGTGATCGTCTCGCTGGTCGTCGCGGTCTCGCCGAGACTGTCTTTGACGCGCAGATCGACCGTATAGGTGCCAGGTGCAGAGAACGTATGCGACTCGCTCGCAGAACTACCCGCATCGGTCGAATAGGTTTTGCTGCCGTCGAAGTCCCACGCGTAATCGGTCAGCGATCCACTAGGCGAGGACGATCCGGAGGCATCCAGGTGTACCGGTACGCCTGCGTTCGCCACTACCGGAGTGCTTGTGAACGATGCTTTCGGCCCACCCTTCCCCGCCTCGTAGTGCGTGGCGATCGTGGTGGAGCTGAGCGTCCCGTGGTAGAGCGCCAAGTCCTGCATGTCTCCCGTCCCGAACAGGCTGCTCGCGTCCCTTGACATCCAATACAGCGTCGAGTCTGCAAACCCGCCGCCCGTACCCGATTCCGTCTTTGAATAGGACACCGCTTTGCCGTCCACGTATGGGGTGATCTCGCTCGCACCCGACGCTTCAGTGTCGATCACAAACGCGTAGTAGTGCCACGTGTCTGCGCTCGGTTGCGTAAAGAACGCGTTGTTGCGTGACGCGCTCTCTCCAACCCCGATCCCGAACATTCCTCCTTCCTCTGAGGCGTTTGGATCGACCAAGAACCCGCCGGCATTTTCATTGAAGTTCGGCGTGAACTCCAAAGCCAACGCGTCATCGTCACCGAAGACAGGCCACTTCATCCAGAACTCCACGGTCTCCTTACCCGACCCCGACAGATTCACCGGCGCATGCGCGGCACCAGATGAACCGTCGAACAACGCCGAAGTCGCGCTATCGCCAACCAACCCTCCGGCCTCCCCCAGCGTCACTCCACCGGTCACGCTCGCTTCCGCACCACCAAATACGTCGGCGAACGAGGAGCCCGAAGCCTCCCCCATCGGCCAGAAATGCTGTATCCCGGCTGTGTCCTCGACTTCCTGCTCATACTCTCCAAGCGCCGCTGCCACCGTAATCGTATGACTGACCGTCGCGGTCGCGCCTGTGCTGTCTTTGACGCGCAACTCGACCGTGTAGGACCCGGGTGATGAGAAGGTGTGCGAGATCCCAGACGAACTGCCTCCATCGATGCCATACCCGCTACCACCGTCGAAATCCCAGGCGTAATCGGTGATTTCGCTGGGAGACGTCGACCCGGAAGCGTCCAAACGGACCGGCACGCCCACCGTCGCATCGACAGGCAACGACGCAAAAGCCGCTTTCGGACCACCCTCGCCAAGCTCGTAATGCTCGGCGATCGTGCCTGCTGACAGCGTGCTCGTATAAAGAGCCAGATCCTGCATATCGCCCGCACCGAACAAGCTGCTCGCATCGCGAGACATCCAAAACAAGGTCGAATCGGCGAAGTTGCCTGCTTCGGCGCCGGACAAGGTCTTTGTGTAAGACACCGCTTTGCCGTCCACATATGGAGCGATCTCGGATTCGGCCGGCGCTTCGGTATCGATCACAAAGGCGTAGTAGTGCCACACGCCAGCGCTTGGGCGTTCGAAATAAGCCGTATTCCGAGAACCACCACGACCGATCGAGACGGCGAAGTCGGAGCCCGGCGTCGCATCCGGATCGACCAGGAAGCCACCGGAGTTTTCGTTGAAGTTGGGCGTGAACTCCAACGCCAACCGATCGTCCGACCCGTACGACCCCCACTTCATCCAAAACTCGACCGTCAACTCATGCGTACCAGACAAGTCCACGCTTGCCGACGCCGCTCCTGACGAGCCGTCAAACAAAGCCGATGTCGCGCTGTCGCCGACCAAGCCACCTGGTTCGCCCAACGTCACACCACTCCCAACCGACGCTTCATCGCTACCGACCACATCCGCAAACGAGGACCCTGAAGCCTCACCCATCGGCCAGAAGTGCGCTATTCCGCTTGTGCCTTCGACCGCTTCCTCATAAGACTCAGCCGACGCAACCCCAGCAGTAGCAAACAAGAAGATCGCCACAAGCGCCAATAGCCCACCCACGGACACAGGCGAGGTCCGACAGAGACGCAGTCGTAGCCGCCCACGCACAAGCGCCATCCGCACACCATCCCAGTCGATCGGTCTCTCCGACTCCGCAGAAGCCGGCCGCCATCCCGCAGGGCGTAGCCTAGCCGGAATGCATGCAATTTGTCAATAGTATTCGGCTATGCAGACCATGCTATTTTGCGTGTTTTTCGCAACATTCACCAGTCTGCCATACACGCTGGTCAAGACCTCAAGCAGGCGCCCCACTCAAAGACGCCTTCTCCCCCTCGCGCGGGCGCTCGGGCCGGTTCTCGGTCTCGATGATCACGCGACACGGTCTCTTGGCCAGCAGGTAGGTAGCGGTCGGCCCGATCCGCTGCTCGCCGACGGGCGCGTGGATCGTGGACCAATAGATCACGTCGGCGCCCACCCGCTTGGCCTCTTCCACGAGTGCGGCGCCGGGGTTGCGCGTGCGGATCAGGCCGGTGCGGATCTTGATGTTCGAGCGCCGGGCCTTGATGCGCGCCGTCTCCAAAGCCGAGCGGCCCTGCGCCTCCTCGGCCTCAAGACCCGCCTCCAGGGACAGCTGCGAGGGAACAGGCAACACAAACACCGCGTATACGACGCCCTCTTCACCAATCAGCTTGGCGGCGCTCGACAGGGCGCTGGCGCTGACGTCGCCGCCGAAGATCGGCACCAAGGCGGTACGGTAGCCAAGCGCCTGGAAGTCGGCCGGGCGCTCGGCGCGCTCAATGCGACAGGTCTCACGCAGATCGAGACCCTGACTGCGGCGGTAGATGACATAACCGACCATCCCGAACGCCATCCACGGGATGCCGACCAGACGCGCCTCGGGGTGGGTGGCGACGACGACGATCCAGACCGTGGCCGTGCCGATCCCTCCGATCACAGCCGTCATAGGAATCGAGGCGCCGCGGATGCGCACGTTCCAAGGCATCCGGTAGGGGCGCTCCTGATCGGGCTTCTTCACGCGCAGCGCGATCACCGAGATGTGGGCCACCGTGAACGAAAGCAAAGCCCCGAAGGAGTAGAGGTTGCCGAGCACGTTCGTGTTGCCGTACAGCACAAGCAGGCCGGCCAGGCCCGAGAAGAACACGATCGTGAACCAAGGCGTGCGAAAGCGGGGATGTAGCTGCGAGAAGATGCCCGGCAGCTGACGATGCTCGGCCAAGGACCAAGACAGGCGCGAGATACCAATCATGCCCGCGTTGGTGGCGATGAACAGGATCGTGGCGGCCAGCAGGCCCACGTAGTACTGGGCCAAGGTCAAGACGGTGCCGTGCAGGCCCAGGCGCGAGACGATTCCGAGGACTGGGTCGTTCTGAAAACCGCCGTTACCTTCGACCCCCAGCAAGGTCTGAAACTGGTGCGGATGACCCGCGACCGCTGTGACCGGCAAGGCCGAGAGCGCGATCAGCGAGATGCCCAGATACACGCCCAGCACCGCCAAGACCACCAAGTTGACCGCCTTGGGCACCTGCTTGCCGGGGTCGCGCGCCTCCTCGGCCATGTTCGAGACGGTCTCGATCCCGGTGTAGGCAAGCATCGCCAGCGACAGGGCGAAGATCAGTTCGTGCCAGGTCGGCACCTGGCCGAGGTGGATCTGATTGATCAAGAGCGAAGGGTCGAATACCAGGACCGCGCCGATCGCCACCAACAGGACCTGGGTGGAGAGATCGACGATCGCGAGGATGAAGTTGAGCTTGGCCGACTCCCCCAGGCCTCTGATGTTCAGGGCCGCCAGGGCAACGACCACGATCAGGCCGCCGAAGATGTCGCCGGGGTTGTGGTTAAGACCGCTCAGCCCCGGAAATGTGCTCAGGTAGTGGGGAACGAAGAACGCGGAGATCGCGATCGTGAGGATGTAATCGAGGCTCAAAGCCCAGCCCGCGAAGAAGGAGGTCAGCTCGTTGAAGGCGTGGCGCGCAAACGAAGAAGAGCCGCCGGCCTCGGGGAACATCGAGGCGCCCTCAGCGTAGGTCTTGGCCGTCAGGGCGAACAGGCCGCCCGCGAACACGAACACCAACGGCGTCAGCCCGAGCGCGTGGGCGGCGACAAGCCCGAGCGCGTAATAGATCGAGGAGCCGACGTTGCCGTAGGCGGTCGCGAACAGGCCGGAGGTTCCGACCGACCGGCGCAGACCGTGCTCGCTGAGGCGTGCCATTACCGGAGCGTATAGCCAGCGTCCGCTGCACCACGCCCGCGTACATCGAGCCGCTGCGCCTGAGCGGGGTCCCTCATTGCCTGGGCGGCGCCCTCCAAGCGGGCACGCGTTCCGCCGGCGCCCGACCGGAGTTCGGATCGCCTGAATGCAATATCGCGTGCAAGTACAGCGCGAAGGCAGGAGGCCCGCTTATGATCTCGACGCCTGGCGCGCCGCAAGGAGTGCGGGCGCCACCAAGCACATCACGACCCCAACCTTCAGTCATGGATAAGACCCGACGCGGCAACTACAACTCAGGTGAGGACTTCGTCCTGGAATACGGCGATCTGCGCTTCACCTTCAACGAACGAGACTTCAGCGAACGCTGCGAGCAAGCCGCCCTCAAGCTGGGCTTCGTGGGCGGGCGCCTCGGCGAGGACGAGCTGGAGGATCTAGTCAACCTGGCCGTCAACGGCGACATCCAGGACCCCGCCTCCGCGCTGGGCGAGCACGTCAACGAATGCTGGCCGGACATCGTCGGGCCGGCCGAGCGCTCGCTTGTGCACTGGCTACGCCGGCTTGTTTTCCGGGGCGCCTGGCTCGACCAGCGCGTCAACGAGGGCGAGTTGACGTTCGCTTTCGTCGAGGAGACCGGCAGCTTCGTCTATGTGCAGCACGACCGCACGGGCGAGCCGATCGAGCTCGCGCCCGAGCCCTCCTGGGGCCGCGTCGCCTACCGACGCTAGAGGAACGCTGAGCTGCGCGATACGGCGTCCTCGCTCGCTTGTGCGAGCACACGGCGCTCGCTGCGTCCTTGTCTCGCTTGCTCATCGACCCTCTAGATGGTCTTCGCTTATCCCTCCGCGGCGGTCTCGCGGGCACGGACGATCGCCTCGGCGCCGTCGTCGCCGACAAGCAAGTCTGCCTTAAGGGTTCCACTGGCGACCAGATCCAAGGCCGGGAAGCGGCCCGTGCCGGCACGCACCGGGTCCAAGACGATCGTGGTGGTTTCCCCCCCGAAGGGGTGGGCGGCGGTAGCTATCACGGTCAACGATCCCGCCTCGCTCAGATTGCGCGCGGCCGCCAAGACCTTGCGGGCGGTGTGTGGGTGCAAGCCGTCGAGGCCGTCGATCAGGACGATGGCGTCGCCGCCGCGCGAGGCGACGCGCTTGGCCGCCTCGACAGCGGCCTCAACCGCTTGACCTTGAAGATCGGGAGAGGCCGCGAAGCTGAGCGCCGCCGCCGGCTGCACGGGACCCTCGCGCCACTCGGCGATCTCCTCGGGGCGCACTCCCGCGAGCACGAGGGATATCTCCAGACCCTCGCGCCCAGCCAAAGCGCCAAGGACGCGGCGCAACGTATCCGTCTTACCCGCGCGGGCGCCGCCAGCGATCACGGCTCTCGAGCCGCGACCGAGCGGGGTGAGCCACTCGATCGCCTTCAAGGTGGGGTCCTCGGAGTCGAAAGCGAAGCGCTCGCTGGGATATGAGACCGGCAGGTCCTCATAGCGCGTGCCCTCGGCGACAGTGTCGGCCGATTGCCCGTTGATCGTGTCGATCCGGACCAACGAGGAGTAGCGCTCGGAGCGACGTGGGGTGCGTACCGGCCCGCCCACGCGATCGCCCGAGACAAGCTCGCAGCGGCGCACCTGGGCGGCCGAGATGTAGACGTCCTCGTCGGAGGGCTCGGGCGGATCGACGCGCAGGAAGGCCGAGCCGTTGCCGAGTACCTCGACGACGCCCTCAGCGCTGCGCTCGGGCTCGCTGGTCTTCTCACGCTCACCGCTCCCGCGACCGCGCCCACCACCCTGCGTCCGCTGGCCACGTCGCGCGGGCGGGGCGTCGTCGGCAGCCGACCCTGAACTGTCCTTTTCCTCCGAGGAGTCCTCATCGGTAGCGTCTGTCTTGCTCGCGGAGCCGCGCCGAGAGCGTGTCCCGCGCGAGCGCCGAGCCGGAGAACGGCGCGCCGGCTCCTCCTCGGCTGCATCCTTAGCCTCGCCGGCATCGTCTTTCTTCTCGCCGAGGATCGCGTCGATCAGGTCAGCCTTGCGCAAACGGCGGAATCCCTCGAGCCCGATCTGATCGGCAATCAGATGCAGATCAGACAGCGGACTTGCTTCAAGCTCGGAACGGTCGAGCACAGTCATGTGTTCTCCTCTTGTGTTGGTTCGGGCGGTTGGCGTCCGGCCGCGTTGGACAGCGGTCGGCACCCCTTTGCGCGTCAAAGCCTAGACGGCCGCCCGGCTGCAAGCGGGGAGCCTCCCCGAATGGCGCTTATGGCTCGACGTCGGCGACTGGTGGGGCGTCGACTATCGGCTGGAGTCGACGATCGGCGTCGGGTCGGCGACAGTCCTGTCGTAGCGCAGTTCCTCGGTGAGCGCCAAATTCCTGCTGGGGACGATTTCGCCCGAAAGTGCGGCGCGCACCGCGAGATAATCCGCAGCGGCGGCGACGTCATGTACACGGAAGATGTGGGCTCCCTTATCCACTCCATGAGCCAGAGCCGCCAAGGTACCGGGCAGGCGCTCACGCGGCGAGCGGCCTGTGAGCGCACCGATGAAGTCCTTGCGCGAAATCGCCATCAGAAGGGGGCAGCCGAGCTCATGAAGGCGGGAGACTCCCGCCAGCAGCTCGACTGTCTGGGCGGGGGTCTTGGCGAAGTCAGGCCCCGGATCGACGATCAACTGCTCATGGGCCACGCCTTCCTGCAGTGCCAAAGCGATGCGCTCGGACAGAAAGCTGAGCACCTCCTCGACGATGTCGCCATAGAGATGGGGGTCCTGTAGGCGCTGCTTGGGTACGGCGCTTGTGTGCATCACGACCAAAGCGGCGCCGCTCTCGGCGCACACCCGCGCCAAAGCGGGATCCCTCAGGCCGCTGACATCGTTGACGATCGCGGCTCCCGCGGCCACCGCCGCTTGGGCCACCGTGGGCTTATAGGTGTCGATCGAAACAACCGCCCCGAGATCGCCGACGAGGCGCTCGATCAGGGGCACCACTCGCTCGATCTCCTCAGCTGGGTCCACCGCGGGACGGTTGGTGCTCGCCGACTCGCCGCCCACGTCGATTATGTCGCCGCCGGCTTCCAGCAACTCGGCCGCGAGTCCGAGCCGATCGGCGAGGTTGCGGTAGCGACCGCCATCGCTGAAGGAGTCAGGAGACGCGTTGACCACGCCCATCAGGTAAGGCCTGGCTCCCAACTCGAGCACGCGGCCGGCGACGCTGAGGCGGTACGCGGGCGCGGAGGTCATCAGGGGGGACCGTCCCGCACGAGGATGCCCTCCAAGCGAGCCTCCTCGAAAAAGCGCTCGGCCTCAAGCGCGACCCGCTCGTCATTCCAGCCCAGCTCCTGGCCAAGCAGCGTCGCGACACGCTCAACGGCGGGCGCTCGCTCGGGGCCATCGCCGACGAGCTCGCGTGCCGCCAGGAGACCCAGCCGGGTGCGTCGCAAGAGCACGTCGCCGACGCTGAGAGCTTGCTCGCGCCTGGCGGCCAGCGCGACCTCGGCCATCAGGTCGGGCAGACCGGGGACTATCGGCTGGGCCAACTCCTCACGCTCGGCAGCGAGCGCGAGCGCCTCGTGAGCACCGTAGCCGTAGCGACCGGCAAGTGCGGTGCGGGCCGCCTCCGAGACGCCAGGGACCGCAGGCAACTCCTCTACCGCGATGGCTTGGCCCAACGGAATCTCGGCTGTGCGACAGGGGGCGTCGCGCGCTTCGCGCTCGACCATGCGATCGACGGCGAGCTTGGCCATGCGCCGCCATGTGGTCAGCTTGCCGCCGGTGATCGTGATCATGCCGCTCGAGGTCTCATACAACTCGGCCTTGCGCGATATGTCGACCGATTTCTTGGTGTCGCCGGTGGAGATCAGGGGTCTCACGCCCGCATAGGCGCCGGCGATGTCGGTAGGCGAAAGCTCCGTGGCGAAGAACTCGTTGACGGCCGCAAGCAAGTAGTCAATATCCTCACGGGAGGGCTCGATGTGCTCCAAAGAGCCTTCGTAGTCGTTGTCGGTCGTGCCGACCAAGGTACGCCCCAGCCAGGGCAGGGCAAAGATCGTGCGGCCCCCACCGGCGGGCACGATCGCCCCTCCGACCAAAGGCAAGTCCTCTTGGCGGAAGGTTATGTGGGTGCCGCGACTCGGCCTGATCTGCGGCAGCTCGGCCTCGTCGTGCAGCTCGTTGGGGCGTAGCTCGTCCGCCCAGACGCCGGTCGCGTTGACGACGTTGGCGGCGCGTATCTCGAAACGCTCGCCGGACTCGCGATCGCACACCTGTACCCCGTGCGCGCGGCCGTCTCGCTCAAGCAGCGACGTAGCGTCGAGGCGATTGGCACACACCGCGCCGAAGCGCTCAGCCTCGCCCAGGACCGTGAGGACCAAGCGGGCGTCGTCGGTTTGACAGTCATAGAAGAGATAGCCGCTGCTCGGCTCGCGCTGGGCGAGCGCGGGGAGCAGCTCAAGTACGGCCTCGCCGGAGATCACGCGATGGCGCTCGGGACTCCAGGACTCGCTCTCGCCGCGGCGTCCGCGCAGGCGCTCGCGATCGACCGACATAACGTCATAAAGGTTGAGTCCTACACCCATCAGGCGGTCCGGCCGGGCTCCGTTGAAAGCGGGCACGACCAGCGGCAGCGGACGCACCAGGTGGGGAGCCAAAGCCACCATTAGCTGGCGCTCGAGCAACGCCTCTCGCACCAACCCCAGATCGAAGTGCTGCAGATAGCGCAAGCCCCCGTGTACGAGCTTAGAGGAGCGACTGGAGGTACCCGACGCGTAGTCGGCGCGCTCCACCAAGGCGACGCTGTAGCCACGCGCCGCGGCGTCCAAGGCTACGCCCGCGCCGGTGATCCCACCACCGACGACCACCAGGTCGAACTCATCGGCGGATAGAGCGGCAAGCGCTTGAGAGCGGGAGATCACGCTCCCAGTCTTCCAGAGAGGACGCCGAGGAGTACCCACGATCTCAGGCTCAGCCTGGACCGGCGAGTCGGCGCGTCCGCCGAAACTGGACCCGTCCCACAACCAAGGGAGAGGGCTAGTGGGTCCTGTGAGGGTGGCGCTTGCGCTTCTTGTGCTTGCGGTGCTTGGCCAGCGTGCCGACGGGCCCGATCGTGTGACCGACGCCAGAGCTCAGAAAGCTCATGATCTGGGCGTTTGCGATGCGGGTGTAGACGCCGGCGTATCCGGACTGGGCACAACCGTTGCCGAAGTCCACGAGACCGGCCAGGACATAGTCGAAGGGCGGGTGCGCCGGACTGTCGCCGTCCACCACCAGCGGACCGCCTGAGTCTCCATAGCAAGTGTCCAAATGCGAACGCCCTCCGCCGGCGCAGATCATGCGCGGGGTGATCGTCTGTTCGATCGTGGCGTACTGTTCTTCGCACAAGGAGTCGGACACAAGTGGCAGGTGCACCGAGCGTAGATCGGTCGGGTAGCTGGCGAGATGGCCCGGAGCCGGGTTGACGTCCCCCCAGCCGCTTGAGAGGGCCACGATCGCCGGCGTACGGTTGGGGTTGGCCACACCGGAGCTCCCGTCCGGTTCGAGCGGCAACGGGGCGATCGGATCGATGCCGTTGATGGCGGGCGCCGTACCCGACCACAGCGGCCGTGCCAAGGTGAGCAGTGCGATGTCGTAATCGCTGGTGATCGGGTTGTAGTGAGAGTCAAACGTGCTCGAGGCCACCGGGTCGCGCACGCTCGTCGGTTCGGAGGCGATGAGCGAAGTCGAACCGGCGAGCACCTCGACGTCGGCCGCGGTTTCGCTCTGACCGGCGCCGGTCACACAATGAGCGGCAGTCACGATGTGAGTCGCGTCGATGATGACCCCGCCACAGAAGAACCCCGCGGCGGGCGAACCGGCGCGGGGATCGTAGAGGGCGACTTGAAACGGGAAACTCGCGATGGAGGCTGCTTCTCCCCCAACGATGCTTGCTTTCGCAAACGGTGGCAATGCGACGCTGGCTCCCCGCGCGCGGCCCCTCGACCCGGCCGCGCGCACGAGCGCGGGTCGCGCTGCGCCCCGGAGTGACTCGGCCCCCCCGCCAAAGGGACGAGCCACCCCGGAGAGCCACACGAAGCACGCCAAGGCACCAACAACCACAAGCGTGAATCGCGTTTGACCCGAGGCTATGAAGCGATGCAGCGAAATACTGACCCCTCAGATGACTGCGTTTCCTCCCCTCAGTTGAGTGTAAGATACGACGTACTTCATTGACAATGCGTCTTTTGTCTGAGTTACGTACCAATTTGGCACGCGCAGGGATCCGCGCGCCGAGACGCGACCGAAGCAGCCGGCTCCGGTGTCTAACCCGCTCAGGTGCCTAGAAGATTCAGAGAGCCGACAGCTCGGCCGTGATCTCACTCACGGCCGACTTGGCGTCGCCGAACAGCATCGATGTCTTCGGGTCGAAGTAGAGTTCGTTCTCGATGCCGGCGAAGCCGGGGTTCATGGAGCGCTTGATCACGATCACCGAGCGCGAATCGGCAACCTCGAGAATCGGCATCCCGTAGATCGGCGAAGAGGGCGTGTTCTTGGCGGCCGGGTTGGTGACATCGTTGGCACCGATCACCAAAGACACGTCGGTGCGCTGGAACTCGGGGTTGGCGTCGTCCATCTCCTTGAGCTGGTCATAGGGAACGTCCGCCTCGGCCAGGAGCACGTTCATGTGGCCGGGCATACGACCCGCAACCGGATGGATCGCGTAGCTGACCTCCACCCCACGACTCTCGAGCTCCTTGGTCAACTCGCGTACCGCGTGTTGGGCTTGAGCGACCGCCATACCGTAACCCGGCACGACGACCACGCGGTTGGCATAGGCGAGCTGGATCGCGGCGTCGGCTGCGCTCGTGGAGCGCACCGTGCCGTCGTGGTCGCCGGCTCCTTCGGCGCCCTCGACCGCTCCTCCGCCACCAAAGCCACCGGCGACGATCGAGGGGATCGAGCGGTTCATCGCGACCGCCATCAGATTGGTCAGGATCGAGCCCGAAGCGCCGACGATCATGCCCGCCACGATCAGCGCCGGATTGTTGAGCGCCATGCCGGTGGCGGCGGCGGAGAGGCCGGTGAACGCGTTCAGGAGTGAGATCACGACGGGCATGTCGGCGCCGCCGATCGGCAGAACCACCGCGTTGCCGAGCAGGGCAGCCACGACCAGCATGCCGATGAAGAGGACTTCAGAGTGCGCGCCGGCGATCAAGTCGATGCCGGCAGCCACGGCCAGGATAAGGAGAACGAGGTTGACGATCTGCTGGGCCGGCCCCAGGGAGATCGGGCGCCCTGGAATGATTTCCTGGAGCTTTCCGAAGGCGATGTTCGAGCCCCAGAAGGAGACCGAGCCGACGATCGCCGCGAACACCGAGAAGATCGCCACATAGGTCGGCACTCCGCCCCCAAGACGGACCGTTTCCCCGGCGATCTCGAACGTGCGCCCACCATAGGTGGAGCCGAGGCTGCGGAACTCGACCCACGAGATGATCGCCACCGCGCCACCGCCGACACCGTTGAAGAGAGCCACCATCTGTGGCATCGCCGTCATCTTCACCTGACGCGCCGCAGGCACACCGACGGCAATACCCAGCGCGAGGCCGAGCGCGATCAGGCCCCAATTACCCTCGCCGGGACTCAGGAACGTAGCGATCACGGCAATCGCCATGCCCACTGCCGCGATGCGATTGCCGCGCACCGCCGTGGTGGGCCCCGACAGGCCACGCAAGCCTTGAATGAACAGGGAGAAGGCGATGATGTACAGGACGTAGATGAAGCTTTCGCTCTGCACAAAGCTGGTGGCAAGCGGCAGGCCGATCATGATCCGGCCTTCCCGTCGGTGCCGGACTTCCCCTCGTCGGCGGAGTCCTCCTCGGCCTTGGGCTTGGGGCGCGACTTGAACATGTCGAGCATCCTGTCGGTGACAAGGAAGCCACCGACGATGTTGATCGTGCCGAAAGCGACAGCAATCACGAGCAGCGCCTTGCTGAATGCATCGAGGTCGGCCAGGCCGAACAGCAGCAGAGCTCCGAGCAGCACGATCCCGTGGATCGCGTTAGTCCCACTCATCAGAGGCGTATGCAGGGTGTTGGGCACCTTGGAGATCACCACGAAGCCGATGAAGCCGGCAAGCACGAGGATCGCGAGGTTGGTCGTCAGAACGCTTGCCAGGATCATGAGCTTGCCTCCACCGCCGCCTTGGCGCCGGCGCCAACGATCTCGCCGTCGCGCACCGTGCACGCGCCGGCCACGATCTCATCCTCGAAGTCCAGTTTCAGCTCGACCTCGCCCTCGGCGCCCGGGTGGGCGGGATCCTCAATCTTTACGACCAAGAGATCGAGCAGGGCCTGCACGTTACGAGCGAACAGCTGCGAGGAGTGCTCTGCCATGCTCGCCGGTAGGTTCAGGGGCGAGACGATCTTCACGTCGTGCTTGACGACCGTCTGACCGGGCTCGGTCAGCTCGCAGTTGCCGCCAGATTCGCCGGCCAAGTCGACGATCACCGAGCCAGGCTTCATCCCTTCGACCGCCTCGGCCGTGACCAGCTTCGGCGCCGGACGCCCGGGCACCAGCGCAGTAGTGATGACCACATCAAAGCCCTTGATCGCGTCCGTGAGTGCCTGCTGCTGCTGAGCGCGCTCCTCGTCGGTCAGCTCACGCGCATAGCCGCCCTCGCCGCTCGCCTCAAGACCCAGATCCAACCATTGGGCGCCGAGCGATTGGACCTGTTCGGCAACCTCCGGGCGCACGTCATAGCCGGTTGTGCGCGCACCCAAGCGCTTGGCCGTGGCGAGCGCCTGCAGCCCCGCCACGCCGGCGCCCAGTACCAGGACCTTGGCGGGCGGGATCGTGCCGGCCGCGGTCATCAGCATCGGATAGAAACGTCCCATCTGCTCCGCGCCGAGCAGAGCAGCCTTGTAGCCGGCGATGTTGCTCTGTGAGGACAGCGCATCCATCGACTGGGCACGCGAGATCCTCGGGATCGACTCCATCGCGAAAGCGGTCGCTTTGGCGGAGGCCAGCGCACGCGTGGTCTGCGGACTGGTGAGCGGCGCCAAAAAGCCGATCAGAATCGAACCCTGACCGAGCAGGCCGACCTCGGCCTCGCTGGGCGGAGAGATCTTCACGACCACCTCGGAGCGCCACACCTCGCCCGTATCGGCCGTCAGCTGGGCGCCCGTGTCGGCAAAAGCGCTATCGGGCAGCAGGGCGTCCGCGCCCGCGCCATTCTCGACCAGGACATCAATGCCCTTGGCCTTCAACTTGGCGACGACCTCCGGGACGAGCGCAACTCGATGCTCGCCCACGGCGGTCTCCTTCGGAACACCTACCCGCATGAAGGCCGGGAAAGTATCTGATCTGCCCGACACCACGCAGTGCGGTCCGCGTGGGTGGGTCTTTGTGCCAGACTCGAAAGGGCATGACGGTCAACCTGACGCGCATCTACACCAAGCTCGGAGACGGCGGCCAGACACACCTCGGAGACATGAGCCGGGTCTCCAAGCTGCATCCTCGCGTGGAGGCCTACGGAACCATCGACGAGCTCAACGCCACGATCGGCCTGGCCCTGATCGCGTCGGGCATGCCATCGCGTTTCGTCGAATGGTTGGAGCGCGTACAGAACGATCTGCTTGACGTGGGCGCCGACCTGTCGGTGCCCACCCCCACCGACGAGGAGCCCGATGAGACGCGCAAGGGCCAAGCGCGCCTGCGCGTAGGCGCCGAGTACTCGACCTGGCTGGAGCAGGTCTGCGACGAGGTCAACGCCACGCTCGAGCCCTTGCGCTCGTTTGTCATCCCAGGAGGAGCGCCCGCCTCAGCGCATCTGCACGTGTGCCGCACCGTGTGCCGTCGAGCGGAGCGGCGTGCGATTGCCGTCGAGGATTGCAACCCGGAGGCGATCCGCTATCTGAACCGCCTCTCGGACATGCTGTTCATCCTCAGCCGCGCCGCCAACGAGCACGACACCGGATCGGAGCCGCTATGGGCTCCAGGCGCGCACGGCTCCGGACGGACGCCGTCCAGCTCCTAGTCGGGCACGGGCGGGCTCCAGGGCGTCGCCGTCCTGGCCACTTGCGCGCAGTGCCGCGAACGCCAACGCCGCCCAGAAGGTGGCGAGCAGATAGCCGCCGACGACATCGCTTGGCATGTGCCAAGCGAGCACAAGCAAGGCCACTCCCACCGCGAGCGCGAAAGCCGTCCCCACAGCGGCCACCAACCGACGGTGGGTCGGCGGTGAAACCAGCAAGGCACACCACGCCAACGTCGTCGCGGCGGTCGCGTGGCCGCTTGGCCATGAGGCATTGGCAATGTATTTCGGACCGATCTGATCGTGATGGTGGGCCAGCAGCGGCTTGAGCAGCTCGGCGGTGAAGGGCGCCAATGGGAGCAGGATCGTGACCGCCAAAGCCACCCACAGAAGACGGCGGCGCAGGGCGATCACGACAAGCACGATCCCCCAAGTGGCGTAGAAGGGCGGGTAGAGCAGATCGAGCAGGGCATTGGCGGGCGCTTCCACCAGCGGCCGATCCAAACGCGTGAAGTCATACAGGGCGACCGCGTCCTTGACATGAGTGATCGGCACCAGCTCGGCGAGGACCCAGGTGAGCGCCAATCCAACCAAACAAAGCGCGGCGACAAGCAGCGCCAGACGAGCGAGACGACGGTCGCTCAGCGGAGCACTCGCGATCGTGGACATCTCTGCAGGGTAGGAGAGTCGCCTAAAGGCCGCTCAAGCCGGCGCTATCGGAAACGGCTTGCCCGCCAGCGCGGCGAGCGCCTCCGCCGTCACCCACACGGGAGTCTGCGCACTGGTGCGCGAGTACCGCACGCTCCCATCGGGAGCAGCCAAGCTCTCCAAGTAGCCGAGCGGCGAGCGACTGCCACCGCGTTTCACAGAAGCCACGTTTATGCCTGCCGCCGCCAGACCCTGCACAGCCCAGGCGGTCGACTGGGCATTCGATTCGCCACCGGTCTGTTGGGGAAAGCCGCCGTCAGGATTCTGAGCGCGGCGCAGATATGCCACCGATCGCGCGACAAGCGCATTGTTGCGTTGACCGGTCGCGGCGACCACGCCCTGTAGGGCCGCGGCCGTGTCATCCACGTCCTCGCTGCCCCCGCGCCCGGCGAAGCCAAAGCCGCCGTCCCTGCCCTGCTGGGCCGCCAGCCAGCGCCCCGCCGAGTTCACGACCTGGTTATCGGCCGAGCTGCCTGCCACACGCACAGCGAAGATCGCGAACGCCGTGATGTTCACGAGATGCTCAAACGACCCGTCGCTGGAGCGTTCCTTCAGCAACCTGCCTAGTAGGCTCATGCCGCCAAAAGAAGATGCCGGCAGACCACAGGCGTGCAGAGCAAGGATCGTGCGCTCATAATCGCCCGCGCCTTCCAGCGTCGAGGCCTCGCCCCGCAGCGCATCGAGCACCGAGTGGCCGACACGCCTCAGAGCAAGCGGATCGCGACCGGCGGCCGCAAGCCCCATCGCCGCCCAGGCGGAGTAGAGCTCGCTGCTGCGCTGTCCCTTGGCCGCGCCGAAGCCACCGTCGCTGTTCTGGGCAGCCTCCAGGTAGGCCACACCGCGAGAGACCACTCCTGAGGACGCCGCAGCGCGTGGAGGGTTACCGAGCGCGTAGAGACCTCCACCGACGAGCGCAACCACAACCAGCGCTGTCGCAGCGGGCGGGCCGGCGGGCTTCCATTCAACCGTCATGCGTGCCCTCACGCGACCCAACAGGCGCGCAAGCTCAGGGCCGAACGCGAAACCGAACAAAAAACTGGCAACAGTGTCGGTGATGTCGTAAGGCAGGGCTTGGCCCGCCGTCAAAAAGAATGCGGCCGGCGTGTGGCTGGCCCCCAGCGTCCAGGTGTACACGTTCATGATCTCCTTCGCGACCAAAGCCATGACCGCGCATGCCAGCGCGATCCCAAAGCGACCCAAACGCCTATTGCTGAGCCGCCCAAGCGCGGCGCCTGCAAGACCGACCAGACCCCACGCGGCCATCTGCCACGGCGTATAGGGGCCTTGACCGAGCACGACGTTCGAGGCCAACATCCCTATCGCACCGACCGCAAAACCCGGAATTGGGCCGAGCGCATAGCCCACCACAAGCGTCATCGCTGTGATCGGCTTCACGTCGGGCAACGCCACGAACGCGTCGCGCCCGAGCGCCGCCACCGCCGCGAGCGTGCCCACAATCGCCGTCATGCGCGCCGAGGGCCGCGAACGCTCGTACGCCAACCAGCCGGCGATCAGCACACCGAGCACGATCGCGAAGCTCGACAAAGCCCAGCTCACTGCAGACCTCCGTGAACGACCGTGCGCAAGGATTCGGCGCGACCCTCGCTCGGCAGAACCGACGTGGTAGCGCGCTCGCACAACAGGCGCGCCCCCGCCTCGGGCTCCAGCACCTCCCCCGCGCCGCCCAGAATGCGAGCGGTTTCAGTGGAGAAGTACCAACCGCCGGCCAAAAGCTCCGCGGCGGAGCCATCGGCGATCACGCGTCCGTCGGCGAGCAGGATCGCGCGATCGGCGCAAGCCGCCGCGAACTCGGGGTCGTGCGTGGCCACGATCACCGCCTGACCGCCGTCGGCGCGACGGCGCAGCTCAGCCGCGAGCGCAGCTTTAGCCTCGCGATCCATCCCGCGCGTGGGCTCGTCCAGGGCAAGCACCACAGGCGGATCCCCCTCCCCGGCCACGATTGCCAAGGCCAACCGCTGGCGCTCCCCACCAGAGAGGTCACGCGGGTTGCGCTCAGCCAAATCCTCCAGTCCCACAGCAAGCAGCGCCTGGGGCGAAGCCTCCTCGGCCACACGCTCGTGCAAGAAATAGTCGTTGGGGTTCTGCAGCAACAGCGCCACCCGACCCCCCGTCTTGACCTTGCCGCGCGTGGGGTCAAGCAGACCCGCCGCCTGGCGCAGCAGAGTGGACTTGCCCGCCCCGTTGCGACCCATCAGGGCGATGCTCTCGCCCGCACGCACGACCAGATCGATCCCGCGCAGGATCGCCGGGCCGCGCGGAATCTCATACCAAAGCCCACGCACCGCGAGAGGCACGCCCTCCCCTCTCCCAAACCTGGAACCCCTATGACGACGAGACCTCGCTGCGCCGCGAGCGCTCCCGGCTCCCGACTCCGCCAAAGGACCGGAAGCTGGGGATGGAGGTTCGCTTCCCTCCTCCAGCAAACCCCGGGCTCGCAAAGTGGCACGAGCCTGCTTGACGCCCACCGGAGCCGGGTCAAGCCCTGACAGAGCGAACAGCTTGGCGCCAGGGGTCTGCAGCGCGGGCGCTTCGTCTCTCGCCCACTCCAGGAAGCTCTCCGGCGGACCGTCATGCGCTACCCGACCCTCGTGCATCGCGATCACACGGTCGGCCGCCGCCAGACAGCGCTCCAGACGATGCTCGCACAGCAGGATCGTGGTGTCCCACTCCTGATTCAAACGCCGCAACAACCCGATCAACTCGTCGCCGGCAACTGGATCCAGCTGCGAGGTGGGCTCGTCGAGCAGGACCACCTTCGGGCGTCCCGCCAAGGCCGCGCCAAGCGCGACTCGTTGCTGCTCGCCGCCCGACAACTCTTGAGTGGAGCGCTCGAGCAGACGGTCGATCCCGAGTGCGAGCGCCACCTCCTCGACCCCCCTGGCCACCATCGCCGGGCTGTGGCCCCTGTTTTCCAGCACAAGCGCAAGCTCCGCCCTCACCGAACCCATCACCAGCTGAGTCTCCGGGTCCTGAAACAGAGCGCCCGTCAGCGCGCCCAGGCGAGCCGGTGGATGCTCGCGCGTATCGAGCCCTTCCACCGTCACCCTGCCGGCAAACGAGCCGCCATAGAAGTGTGGAGCCAGACCGCACGCGGCTCGCAGCAGCGTGGACTTGCCGTGCCCGGAGAGCCCCGCCAGCACGCACAGCTCCCCCGGCTCGATCGCGAGACTCACTTCTTGCAGCGCGGGAGCGCCCGCCCCGGGATAGGCGTAGGTGACCTCCTCGAATGTGACCGCACTCACGGAATCTCTCGCTCCGATCGAGGCCTATCGGCTGCACTCACAGCCTGATCCCCTTGCGGTCGATGAACGGGGCCAGGATCGCGAGTGCCAACGCGATGCCGAGCACAAGTGTCTCGGTCATGCTTGCGGCTTTGATTTCGGGATAGGCGTCGAAGGCGGCGAATCCCGCCGCGCGCGCTCCGATCGCGAGCACGGCGATGGACGCGGCAGAGATCGCGAACGCCAGATCGTGGCGGGACCAAGGGATCGCCCTGCGCTGGGCGCGTCTGGCCTCCGCGAAGCCGCGCAGCTCGAGGGTGGCCGCCACGTCCAAGGCGCGGTCCAGGGAGGAGGACAATATTGCGCTCACGAGGGTGACTTGCGTGCGCGCGCGCGCAAGAGAGCTTTCTTCGCGCGAGCGCATGTGAGTGTGCTCGCCACGCGTGCGCTGTGCCTCGGCCAGCCGGCGCGCGTCGCCCGCCAAGACCGGGATCATGCGAGTCGCCAGCGACGCTGTCAAAGCCGAGCGAAACGACAATCTGCGTACCCCCCGCAGCAGCTCGTCCGGATCGACGGCCAGGCTCCCCAAAGTCGTGGCGAGCATCAGCAGCGAAACCTTCAAAGCGATCACCAAGCCATAAACAAGCGCCTCGATAGTCAGGTCCCCTTGGCCGAAGGGCCCCAGGTCGCCAAGCCTCAGAAACACCGTCAAGCCGTCCCTGGCAACAAGCACGTTCACCACCACGATCGGCAGAGCCACGATCGCCGCCATACGCAGCGACCGTACGACCTGGCGGCCCACGCGCGCCGCGGCTCCCGCCGCCACGATCGCGCACACCAGAGCGGCCAACACGAACGGACTTTCGCAAGCCAAGGCGGCCACGATCAAAGCAGTCGTCCAAGCCGCCCCCACGCTTGCACGCGTGGCGTGCAGAGGACTCGCCATGCGGCGATAGAAGAGCCTGTCCCCCATCATGTTGTCGGCACTGGACGCGGGGTGCCATTAGCTTCCAGCGCCAAAGCGAAGTGATTGTGCAGCGCAGTTTCGGAAAACGCCTCCGCCGCCCTTTCGACCCCACTAGTGTCGGTGCCGGTAACCACCCACAAAGGCTCCTCTTGGGCATAGCGAGTTGCGGCTACCAAACCGGCGCCTGAGGTCAACGTCTTAGTCGTGCTTCCGCCCGCGTTGAGCAGGCTCAGCGACTTCCCATCGCCCGCGAAGCGCGCATAGACACCGCTGGCGCTCGGACCCCGCTCGATCGCCTCGCTGGCGGGCGTTGCCCTTACCGTAGGCCACGGCCCTACGAGCACCCTCAGCGTTTCCGGCTCGTCACCAGGGCCGATCGCGGCAATAGCGGCCGGCACGTTCTCGGCACGCAAGCGAGAGACAACCGTCTGGCAAGCGTGGCCACTTACTTCGGCGCATTCCACGCGCACCGGCAACCGCTTGCCTTCGCTACCGTTCAGAAACGGCTCTGGAAAAGAGCCCACGACAGCCGGTACATCCTCGGTCTGACTCCAATCGTGCAGGTCCCACCAGATGTGATCGCCCGCGTGCACCTGTGTGCTTGCCCCGCCCTTGGACGCCTCGATGCCGTTGACGTAATAGAACCAGTCGGCCGGTTCCCCACCCCGCGTCGTGCCGGCGTGGCCGTCGACGCTCTGCACGAAGCCACCCCCATAACGGGTCGTGACCGTGCGATTGCGCATCAGCAGACTCAAAACCGTCTCTTGGCCACGCGCCTTCGGCGGCCCCTGGTCGCCGACCGGCTTAGCGCCGAAGTCTTCGGTAACGGTCAAGTGGATCGCGATGGGTGTGGCTCCCGGACCAATACCGCAGCCCGTGATGGCCAGAACGATCAAGCCGATCAGACTCCACCTGCCCAGGCGAAGCAGGCCGCGGGCGGGAGGACGCTTTCTGCGCCCTCCCGTGCCCAGCGACCCAGCGGATCTGCTACTTGACATAAAAGACGACGTGGCTCACGCCCGCGACGAGTTTGGTCGCATGGCCTGAAGCATCGACTGCCTCAATGTCATACACGTAGTGTCCTCTCGGTAGCGCCGCCGGCAACAAGTAGCTGAACGACTCTGTGTCGCCCACGGAGAAGAACTTCACAGCTCCACAGCTACCTTTGACGAAGCGCTCCTTGGAGCCGTTGAAGGCAAAGCACCGCTTGCCAGTGCGCCGCAGCAAACCGATCCGCACTTCCTTGAGCGTGCCGCCTGCGGGAACCTGAACGACGCCCGTCAGGATCCTCGGCGCTTTGCGCTTTGAATACACATGACCTGTCTGCACGCCTCCGGCGCGTGCTGTCACAGCAGACTGTTGAGGCGCCACCGGCGCAGGGCCTCCGCACCCACCCGCCGGAACCGACTCAGTAGCACAGGTAATCGGGGCCTTGGTACCGCAAGTGCCGTCAGAGCCATTGTGGACACAGATCGTCGCCTCAGTACGTATCGCCGGCGGCCCGGCCGCCGCGCCGTTCACGAGCAGCGTGTAGGTCCCGGCGCCGATGAACTTCAGCGTCGCATGACCTTGAGAGTCGGTGGTCGCACCGGCCCCGCCCCCGATCACGCTCGCGCCAACCGCTGATGAGGCTTCGCCCTTGGCGTTGTACTGCTTGACGCTCACCGCCGTCGCTTCACCCACGTTGGCTGTCGTGGGAGCTTCGACCTCAAGCGGGATTGGTTCAGGCGCAGGGCAAGCGGTGCCATAGCAGGATGGAAACAGCAAAACCCGATCGCCTGGCTGTAGTTCTGTTTCGCAAGCACCCAGTTCCGACTCCTTGTCGTTGAGCCAGAACGACCAGAAATAATTCGCCGAAGCCGATTCTTCGAATTCGTGGGTCTCCCCCTCGATGGTGAAGATCGAGTACTGATTGTATTTCGCTTCCCATGGCCCGCTCCAATTGCCGGACGTGGCCAGATCGAGGGCGCCGAGCGCGCTGGTACCGGGGCATGAGTCGGCCTCGTTGCCGTCCTCGACCACAGGGTTCGTCATGGTCGTCACGACAGTCGGCGGGAGCTTCGTTTCGCTGAGACCCTCAACCCTCACGGTAACTTGAGCGGGAGCGCCGGCAGCTATTGCGGACGCCGGTACGAAAAGACAAAAAAGCGCAACGGCGAGAAGCGCCGAGCGCGATGAGATACGCGTTTGAGACATGGAGCCAACCCCTTTCCACGAGGGCTTGTGGGCTTGTGGTCGGAGGCAGGTTTCCTGGCTCCCGGGCCTACCCTCCGCGCCTTCCCGATCCGCCGAGCGGCCGATCAGTGGCTGCGCTTGCGCGCCGCGTCTGGCATCCCCGGTCACAGTGGCGGGTCCGCGCCGGATTCGCACCGGCTTCCCTTTCCACCGACCTTATGGACGAACGTAGCCTACAGCCTGACGAGGTCGTCGCCCCTAAAGACTCGCAAGGTCCTCGTCGAGGTTTCCCAGCTTCGCCCTCTCCTGCTCGTCGAGCACCGCACGCGTAGAAATCATCCGGCGCGCATGATCCAGATCGTCGGAGCGCCCGAACGTGAGCGCCCCGCGCACACGCCCCTCTTGCAGATAGAAGGTCGTGAACTTGCTCTCCTCGTAGGAGCCTCGCACGACCTCCTCGTCCCACTCGTAGGCGGGACCCACGTACTCCAATTCCCCCCAGTCGCCGAGCACCGAATAGAAGTAGGGCACGACCTCGTGGGGCACATTCCCGCCAAGCATGTTCAAAGCGGCCGTCTTGCCGTGGTTGAAGGCCACGTCCCAGTGCTCGATACGCACATGCGTCCCGTGTATCGGAGAGTCATACTCGGCGATGTCGCCGGCCGCGAAAACCCCCGGCACAGAGCTCTCCAAGTCCGAGGAGCACAGAACCCCGCCCCGCTCGCCTATCTGGAGGCCCGCGCGCTTGGCCAAAGCGACATCCGGCGTGACCCCAGCGCCCACCACCACCGCTTCGGCCGGCAGTTCCAAACCACCGGTCGTGATGACCTTGCCCACACGCCCCTCCCTGCCGGGACGATCGTCATCCTCGAAGCGCTCCAGCTCGTCCTGTGCGTGTACTCGGATGCCGTGCGATTCGAGCAGCTCTTGAAAGAAGCGTCCGGCGCGCTCGCCGAAGCCGCGTTCCAAGGTAGCCTGCTCCTGCATCACGATCGTGGCCTGCTTGCCCATCAGGGTGAGCGAGGCAGCCACCTCGCACCCGATGTAGGAGCCGCCGATCAAAACAACCCTCTCGGCATCCGCCACCCCTTCGCGGATCGTGTCGGCATTGCCGAGCGTACGCAGGTAGTGGATCTGCTCAAGCTCACAGCCAGGCACATTGAGGCGGCGCACATTCGCGCCGGTCGCGATCAACGCCTTCTCGAAGCGCAGCTCCTGCTTGTCCGAAAGCTTTGCTGTGCGTGCCTCCAAGTCCAAGGACATCACGCTGATACGCCTCAGCAGCTCGACTTTCTGCTCCTCCCACCACTTCTCCGGCCTGAACAGCGGCTCCTCGCGAGTCTCCTCGCCCCGGAGATAGCCCTTCGAGCACTCCGGTCGGTTATACGGTGAGTCGGGCTCGCGTCCCACGAGCACGATCTCTCCCTCGGCGCCGGACTCCCGCAGCCAGCGGGCGCAGTTGGCCGAAGCGAGGCCACCGCCGATCAGCAGGAACTCCACCTCACGCGTGCTCATACTCGCCACATTACAGGCCTGGCGGATGCCTCACCGACCAGTGCGCCCATGTCGGGATGTGGTCGAGGATGCGCCAACGGGGACCGTCTTCGCCACGATTGGGTCCCACATCGGTGCCGTCGTGGGAGGTATCCAAACGCAAACCCGCGATCACGATGAACACGTGAGCTGTCGGGGTGTCGGTGGCGTAGATGGTGATCCACCGACCTGGCCCGGGTGCGCCCCAATGCACATAGTCTTGGGCGAGCGGGTTCTCGTGCACGATTTCCCCAATCGGCCGCACTCCAGAGCGGTAGAGCACATAGTTGACTGTGCTCGAGCAGTCCTCGTCCAGGGCGCCCCTCGGGTCTGGATGGCCGTCAGGCCCATACGGGAGGTCCTGCAACTCGTTGCCGGCGATCGTCATTGCCTGCACCACGCTGGGCGCCTCCTCGGGCACCAGCGCCACGTGGCCGTCGTTGGGTGAGAGCACCGCACGGGCGCCCGGCGTGAATTCGACCTCGCCCGCCCCCGGCCATTCGGTGATCGAGACTTCCGGCCCACCCACTGCACTCGGCTGAGCGGGACCGCGGTAGATCGAGGCCCAATGCTCCACCTCGTTCACATACCAATCGGCGTGGTTGTAAGCGAAGATCGCCTTCCGGTAGTCTCGCGGAGCGCCCGAGGCTCGCAGGTAATTGGCCATCGAGAAGATCGCGTCGGCCGGGTCCCAGCGGTCCGCCCGCCCGTCCCCATCGCCGTCCACTCCGTACTGCCGCCAGGTCGACCCCAAGAACTGAGCAGGACCCCCCGCCCCAGCCGAGTTGACAGCGCCCTCCCTCGTACAAGAGGGATCAGGATCGCGTCCATGGTCGCACTCCACCTTTCCGATACCCGCCAGGATCGTCCAGTCCAACCCGTAGCGCGAGGAAGCTTCGGTATACAGCTTCAGATATTCAGGCGGGATTTCCGCAAGCGCCCTGGCCGAGGGCTTATATCCGTCGACGGCACCCGTCACCGAACCCGTAGAAAGGCCTATCGTCACACCGAGAATGGCAGCGCTTGCCCCCAAGACAACCAAGCCCGCCCCAGCCAGGATCGCCAGGCCGGCGAGAGGGCGCACACGGTGGCCTGACCGCAACCGCCCAGAGCCCTGCTTATAGGAGCCTTGCCCTTGCCTCTCGACAATCGATCCGGCACTCACTCCACTTTTCCCGGTCCCGGCCTATCTGTTCCCCAACCCAGCTGGCGCTTGCGTCTTGCCGCGACCTCACGCGCATCGTCCATCACGCTCGAGCTTCGCCCCACCGAACGTCTTCCTACTGACTCCCGATCGGGACGTGAGGCTCCAGGTCCAGGTGCGAAGCGGACGGACGCATCAGCAACCGATCCAACCCCGGAGGCCTGCCCGAGGGGACGTTTGGTGGCCCCGGTGACAGGCGCGGAGTTCCTCGACTCGAGCCTTGAGTCGAGCGTTGCCGAGGCAAAGGCAGAGACAGGCGTGCGGCGGCGTGGCTGTTCGTCTTCTATTCGCTGCTCACGAGCAGCCAGCTTCGCGACTCTGCGAGTATCGCCCTTTGCAAGGGCCTTCTGACGCTCGCGCCGCACTCTCTTCAGTTGCCTGCCGTGGACCATCGTGTCCACCTCCGCGGGTAAACCCGTATTCGCAGAGGCGCTCTGGGCGTCGAGCCGCTGGTCGGCGGAGTGGCGCATGCGCGCGCCCGAAGCGCCCACATGCGCGCGTTCACCTGTCGTAAGGTCCGTCTTGGACCTGTCGCTCTTGCCGAACCCAACGACCCCAGCACCCCTACCGCGCTCAGCCAAAGCTCTGCCACCCTGACGCTCGCCAGAACCGCCCGTGCCTACCGGGTCGCGTAGCCCCGCGTGCATCTCCGTAGAGGACAAACTCTCCGAGCGTGATCGACTCGCTGCGGAAGGCTGCGAGTGTGGCTTTGGAGGATCAGTCTCCGGCGCGGGCTGCCTCCGTTTTCTCATCGCGACCAGTGGCTTGAACAAGGCACGCGGCGTCTCCAACGCCTCTCCCACCTGTCGCGCCATCGAGCGATGCGGTGTCGGCGGTCGCCCGCGAACAGATCCATGTGCCCACCCAAATGTCTGATGGCGCTTGAAAAAGATTCCCCACCAGAAGGCCGAGACCAGCAACCACTGCCCCCACCAACCCAAGAGCGTGAGGCTCAAGAGCAGCTTCATCACCAGCAAGACGACACCCAACAGAAACGAATAGGTGAGCTTTGCAACCACCGCTTCCAGCAACTTCAGAGCCCAACCGCGAAAAGCCGAACGTCCCCCGTCGCCGAGCGCCGGAGCAAGCACCGCGACGGGAGCAAGCAGCAGAAAGAACAACCCCGTGACGGCCGCCCCCAAAAGCCGCAACGCCAGAAAGCCCAGCAGCAGCAACATCCCCAAGGCGCCCAACCAAATGGCAAACAGGCCGATGACTCGAGAGCCCGTTCCCTTCTGAGAGCGAAACTCGGCCTGTGGCGCAGTCGGGCCTTTGCATTCGTCAGCCGATTTCCCGCCCCCGCAGAGCACGTTGAGCAACGTGCCTTTTTTGGTAACCGAATTGCGTCCAGGTTCGTTGGCCGGCAACGCCAGAAACAACTCTCCGTTGGTCTGCGCTTCGCGCAACAGTTGCGAGCTCGTGAACAACTCGCGGGTCCCCGTGGCTACATCGACTGAACAGCCGTCTCGGCATCCGCTCTTTTGCTCCTCGCCCTTGGCGATAACCAGACCGGCCTGCTTGAGCCCACCATCCAATTGATCGGTTTCATCGCACCACCTGACGTCGCCGAACTCCAGGTAGCACCAAGGCGCGGTAATCGCACTTGCGAAGACCACTTCCATGTTGTCGGCCAGCGTGCGCTCGGGATTATCGGGCGTTCCATTGGCGGCAACCGCCATCGCACCAAGGCCCGCTTGATTCGTCCATTGCCCAACCGCGCCGACCGTGCCCGCCGGATCCGAAATCACCCACAGGCCGCCCGCCATCATCGCCAACATTGCCAATGCCTGTCCCATCGTCTCGGCGATCTGGCGCTTGACCAAGCCGTGATAGACGACCAGCATCGAGGCAACCGCAAGCACGAGCACCAACCACGGTTCGGTGAAAGTCAAGCGAGCATTTCGCAGCGCCACCGTCACCTGGCCCAACAGGGCTCCGCTCAGCAAATTCAGCGAATAACACCACTCGAACATCACAACCAAGCCGTGAGTGGCTGACACAAGGGCCATCCAGCCAAACTGGGCAAAATCGTCGATCGTCGCCGACATGTCGTTGCCCCACTTGCCGACCCCCGTGTTAATGTTGACATCGAACGCGTAATCGTTGGTGGGATCCGGGGCCGCCACAAAACTGTCTGTTTCACAGCTGCGTCGCTGTACCGCAGAGAGACCCCCCGGAGCCCGACACAGAGGACTGTCCAAGCCATTGCCGGCGAGCGGATCGCCACCGCTGGATGGAGCCGAGGCGGAGGCTTCCCCGATGAGGCCGCTGCCAGAGCCGAGAACCGGTCCGCTTGGACTGCGCGGCGCGCCTCTGTTCGGGCTCGCCGCCGGGCGCTCGGCCGCAAACGCCCGAATCGCTCCCAGGGACAGGATCGACACAATCGCCACACCAGCCGCAAACGCGAGAGCGACCCTCCGGGACGGTATGACCGACCCGGCGCTCAAGCTTCCTGTCCAGCTGCGCGCGGAGTCGTCGAGAAGGCCCGCAACAAAGACGGCACAACCACCTCGACCTGGATCGCCTCGACCCGCCCGCGGTGGTCTCGAAACAGACAGCGCCCTGCCTCGAATTCGAGCAGTCGTTCGCGGGCACGACGATCGTCGGGATCAAGGCCCAACAAGGCCAGCGCCCGCGAAGCCTCGACCTCGGAGCGCATCCCGAACACGAACGTCGCCCCCAGCAGGTTCTCCAGCGACTCGCGCTCCCCGACCAGCGCGTCGGTGACCAGCTGGGTGCTGATGATCGGCACCGCCAACTCCGAGCGGCCCATGCGTTGTAGGGATGCAAGCAGTGTGCGGCCGACCGGATCTCCCAGTAGCCGCCATCCCTCGTCGAACATCGATGTTATATTGCGGCCACATGAACCCCGATGAAATAAGGCTCGATGCCTATATTCGCGTCTCAAAAGTAGGTGGCAGAAGCGGGGAGAGCTTCATCTCACCGGAGGTCCAGAGAGCCCAAATCGAGCGTTGGTCACAAGCTCACGGACACACGCTCACGTGGCACGAACCGGAGCTCGACGTCTCCGGTGGGACCATGCGCCGACCCGTCTTCGACCAGATCATGCAGCGAATCAGGACCGGCGAAACCGACGGCGTGATCGTCGCCAAGCTCGATCGCTTCGCCCGTACACTCGTCGGCGCGCTCTCCACCCTCGAAGAGTTCGAGCGCCACGGCGCCGTGCTCGTCTCCGTCACCGAGAACCTCGACCTCTCAACCCCGATGGGCAAGGCCTTCCTGCGCATCCTGCTGGTATTCGCCGAGCTCGAGCGCGACCGCATCTCAGAGAACTGGGACACCGCCACCACCAACGCGATCGCCCGCGGAGTACACGTCGCCAAGTTCACGCCAGTCGGCTACGACAAGGGCCCCGACAAGCGCCTCGTCCCCAACGCCGACGCGCCCGCCATCCGCGAAGCGTTCCTCATGCGCGCCGCCCACCAGACACGCACCGAGATCGCCCGCAAGCTCGACCAGATCGCGCCCCGCCCCAAAAGCGGACGCTGGACAACCTCGAACGTCGAGCGCATCATCAAAAACCGCGTCTACCTCGGCGAGGCCTACAGAGGCGACGCGGTCAACCCCGACGCCCACGAGGCCATCGTCAGCCTCGGCGAGTGGCAGGCCGCCAACCACGCGCCCGTGCGCGCCGCCCACCGCTCCAAGACGCCGAGCCTGCTCGGAGGGATTGTGCGATGCGCAGGCTGTCGCTATGTACTCGCGCCCCAGGTCTACGGCTGGGGACGAAGCAATCCAACTCGGGCCTACCGTTGCCGCGCCGTCCATAGCGCTGGCGCCTGTCCCGAGCCCGCGAACATTCCGCGAGACGCCCTCGACAACTACGTGGAGAGCGTTTGGCGCGAGCAGATGAAGGGCCAGGCCCTCGCCGTCAAACAGGACACCCAAAGCCTCCAAGCCGCCGCTGAGAAGCTTCAAGAGGCAGAGGAGGAGCTGGCCGCATTCGCCTCAGACATCACCGCTCGACGCGTGCTCAGAGCCGGGTATCACGCGGCGCTAGAAGCACGCTCGACCGCCGTCGACGACGCCCGCACCGAGCTACAGCAAGCAAGCGCCTCCGCACCCGACGCCCAAACCATCGAGACCTACGACGAACTACCCACCGAGGACCGCACGCGCATCCTCTCCAGCTCGATTGACGCGGTGATCGTCAAGCGTGGCGACGCGCGAGGCCCGATCGAGGGACGCGTCACCATCCTCTGGCGCGGCGAAGGGCCGGACGACCTGCCCCGCCGAGGCCGGGACAACGGCCCCGTCCGCCCCTACACCCCCTAGCGGAACCAGCACAACGCCGGGATGTCGCTCCCGCGCGATGCGAGCAAACGTCTCAAGCGCAGCCCGCGCCGCGGCAGGCGGCATCGGAGAAACGGGTGAGATCGCGACCTGGGGCATCACCCTTTTAATCCGACCGCCCCGAGAAGCCGGGACAAGAATCGACCGTAAGATGCTATCTTACATCTATGCGCACCACCATCTCCACGAAGGGCCAGATCGTCCTCCCCGCAGAGCTGCGTGCCACGGACGGCATCAAGGCTGGGGAGGAGTTCGAGGTCGACCGCATCGGGCCTGACGAGTACCGACTCACCCGCCTGACGCCACCACCGAACCACGGTCTGGTCGACTGGCTGCGGTCATGCCCAGAGGACGGCTGGTTCGCGGAAATCGAGTCAGAGTCAACCGACTCCCTCTAGTCGATCTCGTTGGCACGCTACCTAGTCGACGCAAACGTCCTATCTGAGGCAACCAAGCCTCGCCCGAACCAACGCATCGTCGATTGGCTCGCGCGCAACGAGCCAGAGCTCGCCGTCGACCCAATCATCCTCGGTGAGATCCGCTTCGGCATTCTGCTGCTCCCCACCGGCCGCCGTCGAAGCCGACTGGAGCGCTGGTTCGAAGACGGGGTGCAGAGATTGCACTGCATACCGTGGGAAGCCCCCACCGGACTACGCTGGGCAGAGCTGCTCGCGACACTTCGCGCCGAAGGACGAGCGATGCCGATCAAGGACAGCCTCATCGCCGCGACCGCACTGACGCACGACATGGCAATCGCGACCCTCAACCGACGCGATTTCGACGCTGCACGCGTGACAGTCGTCGATCCGGCGGCAGCGCCCGACCGCTGATATACGCCCTAGCCCTAGACACACGCCCGCAAGCATCCGCGCGACTTCGAGCTTCCTGCTGCTTCAACCCCCAGGCCGCCCTGACTCGATTTCACCGATCTGTCAACCAGTCTTCGAGCATGGCTTGAGTGAAGCGGATATGCCGTTGCGCATCCGATCCGTCTGCACGGCGACCTCCTGTCGCTAAAGAGCCGTACAGGACCCTAATCCGCCTAACCGAGGTGAAACACGCATCTCGAGCAGTCTGACTATCCCAAATGTCCATTCATACCCGGACCGGTAGCTGCTTCACACCGAGCAGCCCTACGACGATTCGGCGTTACGAGGACACAGGGCGAGACCACGGGAGGTGACGCCTTCAGGCCGACAGGCGACACTCTACCAGTAGCTGCCTTCCATCCTCTTCTATCCCGACGCTGACACTCTGATGGGACGCAAAACACGTCGGCACCCCTTCCTTCTCATTCAAAACCAAAAAAGGTCTCGTAAGAGACCCGGCCTTTTTTGGTGTAAGTAACTCGCCGTGAGCTAGCTGTCGCCAGCGGTTGCAGAACTGAACCGAGCGTCGAGTTACCCTTTGATCTGTACGAGGGAATCAGCGGAGACCGGGACCGTGATTCCGGCATTTCTGAGCTTGTCGATGCGTAGCTCTGTTGGTGGGTGGGTGTGTTCTGTGAGCCAGATGTATGGGATGGGGTAGTCGTGGATGAGGGCGTGTGTTTCGAGGAAGTCGGCTAGCTCGTCTGCTTGTC
>JBAVYU010000072.1:0-14090 GCA_049588415.1 Solirubrobacteraceae bacterium | reverse complement strand
CTTCACGGGGCACCGGACGCCACTACCCAGCCGCCGCATCACCCGGCCCTGACAGGCCCAGCTTCACGACGGCCAGCCCGCCCAAAACAGGGCCCCAGCAGGCCCCAACCAAATTACATGGCCGTTTCGCGGTGCTCACGGTCAATAGCTATGTGATGAGCGCAGCAAGCATCCCGTCAGCACGTGGCGGCGACTACGCCAGATATTTGGACGGAAAGACCATTGCGCCAGAGCGCGGCGACTACTACCTGACCCCCGACGGCGAGCTGACTCAGGCTCCGGGGAGGTGGTTGGCGGACTCACAGACGCTTGAACGGCTCGGTATCCAGGCTGACGCGCCGATGAGTGGCGAGGACTTCGTTGCGCTTATGGAAGGCCGCCATCCACAGACCGGACGATGGTTGCGACGTGCCGGTGCTGACGGTAGTCGTGGCGGTGGGATCGACGGCGTGTTCAGCGCCCCAAAGTCTGTATCGACTACGTGGGCGCTTGCCGATCCTTGGCAGCGTGAGCAGATCGAGCAAGCCCACACGAACGCCGTCAAGCGAGCAGTCGCCTATATGCGGGAGAACGTCAACGTGGTCCGTCGTCGTTATGGCGGCGAGGTCGTGGAGGAGCCCGCGAAGGACTTGATCGCGGTCGAGTACCGGCACACCACCGCTCGCGGCGTTTCAGGAGCCGACGCGCCCGACCCGCAACTCCACAGTCATGTCGTCATCACGAGCGCGGTACGCGAGGACGATCGGATTGTCGCCGTGGGCTCCCGGCCAGTTTTCCGTGCTGCCGGTGAGATCGGTGCGTTTTATCGTTCCGCGCTCGCTCAAGAACTTTCCGACCAGGGGTATGGGATCGAGCGGGCGACGGGGAAGGGCGGCAAGTATTTCGAGATCGCCGGTGTCCCTGAGGAGCTGCGCGACGCCTTCTCAGGCCGCTCCAGGGAGGTCGCGCGGGCAGCCGATCGTTTCCGTGCTCGCTACGGTCGAGCGCCTGAGCGTGGCGAGCTACGCGACCTCGCGCTCGAGAACCGTCGCGCGAAGAAGCTCACCAACCGAGCCGACCTGGAGAACGTGTGGAGGGATACCGCGAGCCATTATGGGTTTGGTCCTGATGAGGCGCTGCGACTACTCGCCGGCGAGCGCACCCGGCGCGCCGTACGGCCGGTGGCGGATCGGATCGAGGAACGTCTCACCGAGCGTCACGCAGTCTTCGAGCTGCGCGACCTGCACACCGTCGCATTGGAGCAGACCGCTGGAGAGCTGTCGCCAAACGAAGCGCTCCAGGTAGCGCGGGAGATGATCCGGGATCGGCGCGTGTTGACCTTGGAGGGCGGGCGGATGACGACGCTCGCTGTCCGCGCCCAAGAGCAAGCCATCGAACGACGAGCGGCAATACTCGCCCGACCCGCGGGACGAGATGTCGGTCACACCGCGCGGACGAACGCGGCGCGCGAGGTCGCAGAGCGCATCGGCGCGCCCCTTACTGACGAGCAAGATATGGCGCTGCTCGTCCTGACTGGTCCCGAGCGCGCAACCGTGCTTGTCGGCCCGGCAGGAACGGGCAAGGGCGTCGTCATCGACGCCACAGCACGAGCGGAGCAACTGGCAGGCCGCGAAACAATCGGGATCGCCATCTCGGGTTCGACTGCCGAGCGGCTGGGAAACGACAGTCCAGCGCTTCAAGGAAACACGATGACGCTAGATGCGCTCACCGCACGAGCAAATACCGGGAGCGTCCGTGTTGCTCCTGACACGACGATCATCCTCGATGAGGCCGGGATGGTCGATCACAAGCGCTTGGACGCACTCACCGAGCTGGTGGAGCGCTCAGGAGCAAAGCTCATCGCGGTCGGCGACGGAAAGCAGCTTCCCTCGGTAGGTCCCGGTGGCATGTTCGACCGGCTCACGGGCCATGCGCCGACCGTGGAGCTGGAGACGATCCACCGCACTACCGATCCGCAGGAGCAGCGAGCGTGGCAAGCGCTACGTGCGAGCGAACCGGAGCGTGGGATGGCCCACTACAAGGCCCAGGGACGTCTCCACCTCTCCGACACCCGCGACCAGGCCGCCGAGAGCGCCGTCCAAGCTTGGGCGCAGCTCACCAGGGAAGTCGGGATCGACAAAGTCGCGCTGATCGCTGACTCCTCAAACAGGGAGATCGACAGGCTTAACGCCCGAGCGCAACACCTCCGCGTCCAACGCGGCGAACTTGGTCCCGACGAACTTCCCCTCTCAAGCGTCCATTACGGGCTACGGCAGGGTGATCGCGTCGCGTTCGTTGCCCAACACCGCCCGCAAGGTCAACCGCGCGTTGAGAACGGTACGCGCGGCCAGGTCACGAACATCGACCAGAACGGGACGCTCACGCTCTCGCTGGACGGGTCAGACCGCCGGTTGCAGCTCGCACGCCAAGACGCCGAGTCGCTGCGGCTCGCCTACGCCCAACATGTCTACCGCCAACAAGGCGCGACCGTCGATCGTTCCGTCGTGCTGACCGGCGGCTGGCAAACAAGCAAGGAGACCGCTTACGTCCAGGCCACACGCGCCCGACACGGCACCGACTGGTACCTCGCCCGCGACCAGCTCGGCGAAGAAGGCCAAGACCCCGACCGGATCACACGCCTCGCCGGACGGATGAACCGAAGTCGAGCACACACTCCGTCCGTCGTCCACCGAGAAGCCCCAGGCCCATCTTGGGACCCCAGCCGCGATCCACTACGCCTCAGCCGACTAATTCCTCACGTCGGCAAGCTCTTGCGAACACCGGCACGCGACGAGCCAGATCACGATATCGGATACGGACGCTGACTGATCGGTCACACCTCCGGTTCGCCAACTCCCAGACATCGTCCATTGCGCAAGCGGCGAGCAGCTCCATCTCCGGGTGTAGGCGGCGCTCGTGTGTCGGCTGCGGACGAGATCGGGTAGGCAGGCGAGGTCGGCGAGGAGTGTTCTTGGCTGCCTCATAGAATCCGCCGACATGACCAAGCCAGCGCGCCGCGTCATCTACAGATCGACTAACGCACGGTTGGCACGTTTTGCGCTGGGTCTCGTGTTCGCGGCAGTGACTGCCTGGCTTGTGCTCCCGGTTCTTGCGATCGATCACGGCCCGCCACCTCCGCTCGCTATTACGCTAGGCACGAATGCGTTGGATCTAGGTGCCCACGAAGCGAACCTTCCGGGTACCGCACTTAGCGTCCTCAACGTCACTGCGCACGCGCGGGGATGCTCTAACCCAGTGACGCTTGAGGGGACGCTCTGGCGATCAACCGACACCTGGTACGCGGAGAAGCGAGGGCGTTTCGCACGGCCACCAACCCAAGCGATCATCACGCTCGCTGGGGTTACGGTCAGCTCCTTCGCCCTCGGCCTCGACTCGTTCGACTCTCACGCAGTCGAAGGGGTGCGGCATGTGAGCGGCACAGCCCGTGTAACTAGCCTCAACGGTAGGACTGTAGTTGTCCACGATCATATGCCTCGGCTGATTCATTCAGATGGCACCACCTCTGCGGTGCTCAACGCGTCTCAGTGGCCTCAAGCTGCAACGCCCCTTTGGTTCGCCATTAGTGCCGACCTCATGCGACCTGCGGGCTTCCAGAGCTGCTACATCGATTTGCCGCAGCTCTTCCCGTATCAGTCGAACGCTGAAGGTCAAAAGAGCGCATCCGCCCGCTCCCAGATTCAGCTCATCCGTATCGGCGAACACATGTACTCGCCCCGCGCGCTCAAGAGCCCTACCGGTCTGGCGGACGAACCTGAAGGGCTCGGTGCCGGGGTGGTAACAGTCTCTGTCGACGGCAAGCGAGTGGCAGACGGATCGATCAGCGCAGGCGCGACTACGACGACCAATGGCGGAATACGTTACCTATGTCATCGCTTCGTCCGGCAGAAAGTGCTGCCGGGTCTCGATTCACGAATCTCTCCCGAATTCAATCAGCAGGCGAATCCGGATTGTTCCGGTACTCCCCTGTTTGAGGCAGCCGATGTTACATCCGACACAACGCGCCGCCTCTTCGCCGCAGGTATCATTGGGGCCTTGGCCGCCACATTGATTATCGAGGCCCTATTCCTTGGGGAAACCGAGACTGCTGCACAGGAGGGCAAGGCCCGGAAGCGCTCCCGTTGGCGCCAAACACACTGACCTGCGTGGCAGTGCCCGCGTCAGGCTGCCACCGCTTCCTGCAGCGTGACGGTGTGTCCGAGCGCTAGACGCCGTTGGTGCGGACTGCGGCCATGGCGGCCTCCTGTCCCGCAGTCGAGCCATTTCGATCCCTTGCGCCGCCTGTCGGAGCGGCGTTTGCTGGCAGACTGGTGTTGCCAGGGCACTGATTAGTCTTTGTGTGCAGGCATTTATGCCGCTATGCCACGAGACGCAACGGGTGTACGTCCGCTGGAACCTCGCGTTGCTTCACGTGCGGTCCCTCTCGCCGCCATCCAGACAGTTCAACAACAAGCGTGCGGGTATCTGCCGCCGGACGCAACTTGCGCTCGAGTAGTGAAGCAAACCTGGAATCGTGGGTCGAGACGATTAGCTGTCGTCGTTGGCTTGTGCGTCGCAGCAGGTCGACGAGGCCCAGCAGATTGACATCGTCGAGGCTTTGAAGTGGATCGTCGAGTAGCACTGAATCTAGCGGCAGCGTCGGCACGCCGAGGTTAAGAGCAAGAAAGATCGAGACGGCAAGCGCGTTGAGCTGCGAACTTGACAGTACGGTTCCCGGCCGCTTCACCACAACGTTAGCCAATGTGTCCTCGACGCTCGTACTGATACGACCTCGGCTGTGTTCGAATCTGGAGCTTAGTCTCACCCTGCGAAATGCCGGGTGAGGATCTATGCGCGCGTACACCCGCTCGACCAACGGCTCGATTTGGCTAAGTTGAGCCTGGACAACCTGCTCCGCTGAAGTGCGGAGCGTCTCCAGGATTTGACCGGCCAACTCTCCAGTCTCCCGGCGGGCAGCGACGGCTGCGGTCGAGCCTTCGACCGCTAGGACCAACGCCTCTCGTTCTCTCGTTACCTCAGCTCGGCGAGTCACCTCGCTGCTCTTCGCAAGCGCTAGTGCGAGCGACTCGCCGGCCTCTCGTAGCTCCGCACTCGTCCGACGGCGCTGATCGGCGGCAGCGATCAGCTCTCGCAACGCGTCGTCGGCAGACGCATCCGAGGCGAGTCCCATCGCGGCGATGCGCTCGGCTCGTCGGGAATTCGCCAACGCTCTTGCCTGTTCCTGCGTGTGCCGTCGCGCGAGATCGGCCTCGATTTCCTGCGCTTGACGCTGGCGCTCGACCAACTCTTTGCCGAGCGAGTCGATGTCAGGCCCCTCGCTGCTGGTCCCGGCAGGACCGACCGTGGAGTGGTTGATTAGCGAGTGCAGGTTCGCGAGTGTTTGATCGCGGTCGTACTCCTGGGTGCAGACCGGACAGCGCTCGCCCAAATGCTTGAGTGCCAGCTCGGCTAGCGCACTCAATTGCGCTGCCTGCTCCTCGACGCGAAGTGTACGTTCGCGATGTTCTCTCTCCAACTTACGTGCCCTTTCCAGAGCTGCCTGGGCGTCTTCGGTGGCAGTCTTGGCCTCTTTGAGTAAGGCGCTGAGAGGCTCTAGCGGTTCGGCCTGCTCCCGCGCTCGGTCTTCGACGAGTTCCTTCAGTAGCGCCTCCGCCTCAAGCAAGCGTCGGTCATCGCTGCGATGCTCGGCGGCTAGGCGCTTGAGCGCGTCGTCAAGCGCGCCCACCGCGTTAGGCGCATCTGCCGCCGGGGGAGTGGGCACATCATCGAATGTCTCGGCGAAGCTCTTCCACCACGCTCGCCAATCGGGGAACAGAGACGACATGGGAGCACTCTCGGCACTCAGTCTCTCCAGCCGGTCATCCAACTCGGCAAGCCTTCGTCTCTCCGGCTCTGCCTCGGCATCGAGTCTGTTCGTCGCTTGCGACCACCCACGGCGCGCCTTGTCCAGCTCCACCTGCAGTTCGCGCACTCGGCCTACGCCAACCAGTTCGCTGATTGTCTGAAAACGCTCACTGTCGTCGTCAAGCTCGACGAACTGCCTAACCAAGTCCTGCTGTAGGTAGACGCAGCGCGTTAGCGCCCTCGTCAACGATGTCTCGCCCTCGGGGGCCGAGAGTGCTGCAGGCCACAGCCTCCGATAGAGCTCGACCTGAGCCTCGCCAGCGCGCAGCACTGACCCGTTGACCTCGACCAGCAACCGCGCCTGCTCATCTCCGCGTGCGCGCGAACGCACCACGCTCAGGCACTTGCCGTCATCGAACTCGACGTCAATAGCGACACGTGCCTCGTCGCTAGTGGCGAACTCGGAGATCACGCTCCCTCCCGGGTCTTCGACTCGCGGCAGACAGCCCGAAAGCGACCACATCACGGCATCGAACAGCGACGTCTTGCCCGAGCCGTTTACACCCAGCAGGATCACCGCGTTTGCGTCGAGATCGATCTGAGCGCTGGCGCCGAACGCCCGGAACCCCCCTATCTCTAGGCGCTTGAGCTTCACGTCGTACCGCTCCGCATCTTATGCAGCGCCTCGACAAGGGGCTTCTGCTCTGCAAAGGCCGACAACAGAACCTCAGAGACCGGCTTGTCGAACTCCGTACGTAGGGCCTCGGCCAGCAACTCCAGCGGATCGCGTGCCGTGGTCAGTCCCGCCTCGGAGGTCAATGGCAAGAGGGAGAGGAGAGTGCGTTCGATGTCGTTGACGGTCACCAGCTCCGGCGCCGAGGCGACGAGCTTGCGGACACGCGCTGTGTCATAACGGATCTGATCGATGGCGTCGCTATCTTCGCCCCGTGCTCCGGGCGTCATCAACACCAGATAACCGTCCCACGCCTTCGCGTCGCGATCGCTCAGATGCTCGGAGATCAGCTCGACCAGCACGCTTTGTGCATCCTGCCAACCGTCCTTCAAGAGACCCCACGTATCGAAAACGCATACGGCGACAACCGTATATGTGTCCTCGAATACTCGCACCGTTTCGCTTGGCCAGTCATCGGTCTGCTCATTCGTGGCAAGTCGATAGCCCGCCGAGGATGCCGTCAGGGTCTCGGACGCCGCACTCAGGATCGAAGTGGCCGTGAGCGAGCTGCTGGCCATCACGCCGCCCTTACCAAAGCGAGCGCATCCGAGGGCTCACTCCTTAGCTGCTCAAGCTCAAAGATGGGAAACACGCCAGGACCAGTCACGATACTCCTAGGGGTCTTCGCAGCAACGATGTCCGCTGGCGGCGCGATCGCCTCTGGCCGCGCCTTGACGTGGGCCAACAGGCCAAATGTCGGAGACAGCGCCAAAGCGGCGTGTTGCCCCTGAACCCCGCGTAGCCGCTGTTCTGCCGTTGTCCAGGCGGCGACGCCTTGCCCGGAGCCGACCGCAACTAGCGCGACGCTCGACCCATCGCGTACCAACTCAAGCAGGCCGTCATCGACGAAGTTCGCCTCGCAGCCCGTCAAACGCTCCAGCATGGCGATTCCCAACAGTAGGTCGCCCACGCTTTCGGCGTTCACTTCGTCAGCGCTACAGTACGCCTTCTTCGGATCTAGCGTCCATTTCGCCCGTAGCTCCCCTAGGTACAGCAGGCCCGCATGCGCAAGACGCTCTAGCAGAGGCACCATTTCCTCCTCGACGACACCGTGCTCCTTGACTACTGCCTTGGCAGCCTTCTCTAGCGCCCCGGCCTGCGCCTGCGCGACGCGCTCGCCAAGAGCCTGCATAAAGTCCGACCAGCCGCGGCTGATGAAGTGCTCGTCGTCGATCTCGAGCTTATCCGCGTAGACCGAGTCCTCTCGGGTACCGATATCGACCTGTACGAGGGTCAACGAATCTCCCAAGGTGGCTCTCAGTCGCGTCGCGCTCGCCACGAGCACGCCCACCTCGGTCCCCAGCCCTGCAAAGATCACTACGGGAGTCGCGAGTGCGATCCGGGCGATCACCTCCTCCCAGCCGGACTGCCACTGCTCCTCAAGGGCGGCGGTCCTCAGTATCAACGTCTCTGGATCCTCCGCCTCAACGTTACGATGCAGGTAGACAAGGTTTTGTGAGCCCATGTTCTCGTGATCCCCGGGACGGCGCAGCACGCTGATCTTTGCGTCGGGACCGAGGCGCGCCAACGCGTGCGTCATCGCCAGATCAAAGTTAAGCGTCACAATGTTCTGCGCCACACCCTCACGCAGCAACGCTGCGGCGAGCATCGAGCCCGCATTCGGCGCCACAAGTCGGAACTCTGCCGGAAGGCGATTGACCACCTCGCTCTGACTTCCACACTTCGCGTACACAGCGTCTGCTAGGCACGAAAGGTCCTCGGGATTGGAGCAATCTCCGTTCTCGAGGACACCGTCGTATTGCAATCTCCTCCAGATCTCCAGTGAACAGGTCCTTGAGTCGGGCAAGCCTGACGGGTCCTCGATCGAGCAGCCTGCTCCCATCACGATCACGAGCTTCCCGCCGCCAGGGTCGCCGGTGGCCTTTAGCACGCTCGACGGGATATCCATCAATGACCGAACCGGCTAATGAGTTCTATAGTTCGCATTCTCCAAATATCGGTGTTGCACGACAGATCGGGCTCGTCAAACGTAGTCGCGGAGTATGCCATCTAGAGCATCGCCAGCGCCGAATGCTCCCTCTTGGCCGGACTCCAGAATCCTGTCGTCAACTAAGGCGTGGTGATGTCGAGGATGGGTGATCGGCGGCGAAGCAGATGTGTGGAGAGCCCGCAAAAGAGTCCCCACTGGGGGCCCATCAGAGGGCCTTTCAGTCGGATGGCCCCAAAGGTGTTTTAGGACGAGTTACGCGGCCACCTTACGCAAGAATCCCGCACAACTGTGTGGGATTCGTAAATGGGCCCACCAGGACTCGACCCTCGGACCAACCGATTATGAGTCCTTGCAAATCAGGGCCCGTCAAGCTCCGTCGGCCCAACTACAAAACCCAACCGAGCCGTTCCCCGTCGCATACGCGCATCAAGCGTGACGAGACGGCAGCCAAGGAGCCGTGCCAATGCCACGTAGTTGGCGTCATAGGTCTTGGCCCAACCCATCTCTCCAGCTATATCCCAGGCTTCCTTGGCGAGTACATCCGGCTCCTGTGGTCGCACGGGAGCCGCAAGTACGTGGTCCCGCACTGACTCGGCCTGCTCCTGGCGTAGCTCGCCGCGCCAGAGCATGGCATGCAGGCTGGAAACCGCCTCGATCCACATCAACGGCGGCGCGACCAGCTCGAACCGGCGAAACCGCTCGAACCCGACGGGATTCGCCGCCGCAGCGACCGCGACGCTTGCGTCGATGACGAGCTTCAACGACCGTGCCGCGAAAGCGCGAGCGCCGCGACCCAGTTCGGTGCGGGCGAGCCATCCTCAAGCGTCTGCCACTCGGGCGGCAGCGGAAGCATCGGATACATCTCGTCCCGAACCTCATCGAGCGCTCCTGGATCGATCAACCGCTTGCCGTGGCTGGTGGTGGCGGGCAAACGACCCTCGCGCACCCAACGACGTACCGTCCCCGGGCTTCTGCCGACTCTCTGAGCTGCCTCTGTGACCGTGAACATGACTCGATGCTACGCCCCTGCCCCGACGGGTCGGCAGATCAAGGTCTTCGCGGACCACTCTGCTTCCCCCGCCCTCGCCGCCGGCAAAAGGCAGCCCTGCCAAAACCCACCCGAAAAGACCGCAAATTGCGGCCAAATGCCCGCCCCTGCTCATCGCCGCCCACCCGCCTAATCCCTAGCAACCATGCGGGATTAAGGCCAAAGCCCCTCCCCCACCCAAGCGCCTCCGGAGCGGAAGGTCGCAAGTTCGAATCTTGCCGGGCGCGTGGTTATCTGGCTTGAGTGAGTGGCTTGAGTGAGCGCTTTTCGAGCTTTCGTCGATCATCTGTCTCGCAAGCTCAGCGAGCTGTGGAGATCTCCTCCCACCTCAGCGACCGCTGGATCGTCTCCCCGATCGCGTCCAACTGCTCGATCTAGGTCAGACCTCTTCAGCCCGCCCGCGGTAGACCGTGCTGCTCGGCGTCCGTGCTCTCTCGGTCTTGTGCGTGGATCTCAAGATAGATCTCCGTTCGGTGCACCGAGACGTTTGAGGGTGCCTGAATACCGAGACGCACTTTTGTGCCATCGCTCGATAGGACCATGACCTTAATGTCGTCGCCGATCATGATGCTCTGTTTGTCCTTACGCGTCAGAACGAGCATGAGCCTCAGTTCCCCGACTCGATCCAGCTCAGTCGGACTTCAAGTTTAAGGCGTACGCATTGGTCGGACCCTCGGCGCATCGACTTCCCTTTGCGATGCCATCTCTCATACAAGCTTAGCGCTGGAATGACGATCTTGAGCCGAAAGCTCGTTATGGTTATAGACTCGAACATGATCGAACTGGTCAAGAGTCCTTCGATGCGGGTTCTCTCCAAAGATCGTCTTGCTCTTTGGTTGGTTGTCTTGCTCGCGTTCGCGGCGCTGCTCTTCGCCGCTGGTGCCCAAGCGCAGGGGACGAACGCGCCCGAAGGCGCTGCCTCTTCAGAACAGGCTCCGGCTGTGGTCGAACCGGCACCGCCAGTGGTCGAAGAAGCTCCCGCTGTGGTCGAACCGGCACCGCCAGTGGTCGAGGAAGCTCCCGCTGTGATCGAAAAAAAGACCGTCGAACAGACTGCCGGCGAGGTGACCGCCGAAGCGGGCTCCGAAGCCACCCAAGGGTCGAGGGAAGGCTTGCAAGTGCCTGCCGGCTCTCCGGGACTGACTCACAAAGACGCGACGGGGGAAGTCGCGCCGGAAATCTCGATTGCCGTGACGACTTCTGTCGCCCCCGTCGCTACGTCTGAAATCTCGACCTCGCCCGCGCAGGACCGGAGGCCTCTCGCCTTTTGGCCGCAAACGATCTCGGCACGCAGGGCTGGACAGATGAGTTGTGCCAGAGCATCGATCACAGCAGGCTACGCCGGTGGCTGGTTGGACATCTCGGTCGCTTCGTCGGCGCCGAACGTCCCCTTCGCCACCGCCGACGTCTCGTCGACAGCGATCACGGCAGGTGCACCTGCCGGCAACCTAGGCAGTGGTTCTGCGATTGAGAACCATCCCTCCGCCCCCGGATCTGGGTCTGGCGGAGGAGGCGGATCGACTGCAGGGGGCGGTTCAGGCTCCGCCTCCTCCGCATCCTCCACACTCGTGGATGTACTCCTGCAAGCAGCGCCGCGCGCGATGCGACGGTTGCGCCTTGCGCAGCCGTCATGGCGCACGTCGTTCTTCGTTCTGATCCCAGAGCGACCGGGCTAGCTCCTCCCGGTCTCTCTACCTCGGTCCTGGATCACCTCTGATCCAGGCCAATTGGCTATCAGATCGAAGTTCTGTTGAAAGGAGCTGTATTGATATGACGCATCATTTGACATTGTCAACGGCAAGTCAGCATGCACGTAATCAGGGCGACGAGGTGGAAGCAGCCTCGAATCTAACCCGCGCCGGCGACGGTGAGACTAACTTGTCAGTTGCTGTGCAAATTCGGCCGCACTTGACGCTCGCGAGTAGGCTCGTCTGGAGGCATAGGCTGATCTTGACGGGCAAATTGGACTATCGTTCGGCCTCTGAGCTTGAGGAGGAGATCGATTGCCTATGCCAAGAAGGCGTCACGATTCTCACGCTCGACCTTCGTCAGCTCGACGCGATCGATCCAACTGGGGCCACGGTAGTCGCATTCTGCGGCGCTGCTTGCAAAGGGCGAGGACATGACTTCGCGGTAATCCCGGGGTCGCGCGTCATCCGTCGCGCGCTGGTTGAGGCGGGCGCCACGGCCTTGCTGACACTCGGTCCAAACGAAAGCGGTGTTCGCCGTTTTTCGAGTCACTCTTCGGACGGCTTTTCCTCAGATAGGTCGACCACAATGATCAAAAACTTGTGACTGGAGCGGTATCTGCAAGGACGTCGGTTCGACTCGGCTAGCTTCGCCACAGATGTCTTGTGTAAACCCTGGCCCCGAAGAATGGGGTTGGGGTCTGCGCGAGAAGACCCCAACGGGACAGCGTGGCAGCCGTTAACGGGCCGTGAGCTTCGAAGATACCGTCGCTACTCGCCCGGGACCGGGCCGAACAGCGTGAACTTCAGGGCACTCGACGGCGCGCAGGCCGGGCTGCCAGCCGTGCCCTTGAAGGCAGTCGTCTCCTTTAGATGACGTCCCTCAAAGGTGTAGTGGCGCACCGGGCCGTTGACGTGATATCCGCTGATCGTCAACGTCGTCGTGCCGATCTTTGGGGCGCCGGCGAAATCTTCGGTCACTTCGGCGGGCCCGTTGTAGGAGAAGCGGCCGGCGCTCGTCAAAGTCAAGACCGGCGCATGCACAGCGACGTCGACGGTGGTGGCAGACGCGCCGGGGGTCGCTGGTGAGCAGCCGAGCGAGAGGTCCGGGATCTTTCCACCCCCGCGCACATGAAACTCGACGTCGACAGACGGGACTCCAACGAGGCTGGCGTAGTAACCGTTGCGAGCCCGCGAGTGGGAGCGAGCTATCGCCACGCCTGGCAAGGTCAATATGGCTGACATCGCGAGGACAGCAACCGCTTGCGGGCGCCTCACGATGACTTCGGCCACCGCTCGCGGGCGCCTCACGATGACTTTGGAAAGTTCCTGCACGGCCCCGACCCTAACAGTTACCCCGATCGACGACCGCATGGTCCTCGGCCTTGGAACCAGAGCTCATGCCATAGCGATGGCGTAGGCTGGTAGGCATGTGCGTTGGATGCGCAATGGCTGCGGCTTCCGCTGCCTCGGGCTTTAGGACCTGGCTGCAGACCCACAACCTGGGCTGGCTCACACCCAAGCGGATGCGCGCGCTCACTATTGGCGCCATGTGCGCCGCCGGTCTGCTCGCCACGGTCGGTGTCAGTGGATCCTCGCCCCCAACCGGGCACACTGCCGCCTCCGCCGCCCAGCATGGGCAGCCGCCAGTGGGTCGCTAGTTCCTGGCGACCCACGTTCTCGCAGCCGCGGCTCTACCGGCCCGTGAGGAGCTTTATCCGCCGGCGACCGCGGGCAGGATCGTAAGCTCCGCCCCGTCGTCCACCGGCGTATCGAGCCCATCCAGGAAACGGATGTCCTCACCGCTGAGATACACGTTCACGAAACGTCTCAGCGAGCCGCTCTCGTCCGCCAGGCGCTCGCTGAGCCCGTCGTAGCGTTCGTACAAGCTGTCCAATACCTCGCGTACCGTGGCGCCTTCCAGTTCGGCTTCGCTCTCCCCGCCGGCGGCGGACCTCAGCTGCGTCGGGATCTTGACCGTGACCGCCATCCCGATCAGCTCCGGGTGGCGAGCCCCGCAAATGCAGCGGGGGAGCCAGTTGCGTCTGCTGGAGTCTGCTCGACAAGAGTCTCAAACTGCTCGACCGAAGGCTCAATCTCGTGGGCCTCGAATGAGCCACGTACCGCGTCGAGCGTCTTCAGGCCATCGCCGGTGATCACGAGCACGACCCGCTCGTCCGGGTCGATGTCGCCACGTGCGGCCAGCTTGGCCAGCACTGCTGTGGTGACGCCACCCGCGGTCTCAGTGAAGATGCCTGTGGTCTGTGCCAACAGAGCGATCCCATCGCGGATCTCCTGATCTGAGACGGAGTCCACGCCGCCACCGCTGCGCCTGGCCTCCTCGATTGCATATGGACCGTCGGCCGGGTTACCGATCGCCAAGGACTTGGCGATCGTGTCTGGCTTGACCGGCTTGCACACGTCGTGACCGGCCGCGAAAGCGCTCGCGACAGGCGAGCAGCCGTTGGCTTGGGCTCCGTTCATCGCCGGCAGCTCGCCCTCGATGAGTCCCAGGTCGCGCCACTCGGAGAAGCCCTTGGCGACCTTCGTGAACAAGGAGCCTGAGGCGATCGGCACCACACAACGATCGGGCAGCTCGAAGCCGAGCTGCTCGGCGATCTCATAGGCCAAGGTCTTCGAACCCTCCGCGTAGTAGGGCCTTAGGTTGACGTTCACGAAAGCCCAGTCACGCTCGGCCGATAGCTCGGTGCAGAGTCGGTTGACGTCGTCGTAGTTGCCTTTCACGGCAACCAGTTTGGTCCCGTAGATGCCGGTTGCGAGGATCTTCTGCTCCTCCAGGTCGGCGGGGATGAACACGTAGGACTCAAG
>JBAVYU010000071.1:0-1771 GCA_049588415.1 Solirubrobacteraceae bacterium | reverse complement strand
GTCCGAACGAGGGCGTCACCTCGGGCAGCCTGTCGATCCAGCAGTCGGGCCGCGCGATCCGCGCCGCCTGCGCCGAGATCCGGCAGATTTTCCTGTCCGCAGCGTCCGACAAGCTCGGTGTCGACGCCGGCGCGCTCGATATCGAGGACGGTACGATCTCCGGTCCCGGCAATGTCAGCACCAGCTATTGGGAATTGGCCGGCGAAGTCTCGCTCGATCGCGATGCGACGCCGGGCGCCAAAGCCAAGCCGATCGCAAAACGCGCACTCGCGGGCCAGCCGGTGCAGCGGCTCGACATTCCCGACAAGGTATTCGGCCATCGCCGCTTCATCCACGACCTGGCTTTGCCGGACATGCTGCATGGCCGGGTGATGCGGCCGGAAGATTCGCAGGCGAAGCTGCGGGACTTAAGAGACGACGCGGCGCGCGCCGTGCCGGGTTTCGTCGCGGTCGTCCGTGACGGCCATTTCGCCGGTGTGGTCTGCGAGAGCGAAGCAAGCGCGGACGCGGCAGTCGCCGCACTGCGCAAGGGCGCGAGCTGGTCGGCGGGCGAAGCGCTGCCCGACGAGAACAACCTGGCCGACTTCCTCAAGGCGCAGCCGGTGGAATCGACGGTCATCGACACCAGGACATCAGCCGATCCTGGCCACGCGGCGCGCACGGTCAAGCGCCAATACACCCGTCCCTATATCGCGCATGCGGCGATGGCTCCCTCCTGCGCGATCGCGCAATGGACGGGCGATCGTGTCCATGTCTGGACCCACAGCCAGGGCGTCTACCTCTTGCGCGCCGACATGGCGCTGGTCTTGAAGATTCCGGTCGAGAACATCACGGTCGAGCATCTCGAAGGCGCCGGCTGCTACGGCCACAACGCGGCCGACGACGTCGCGCTGGACGCGGTGCTGCTGGCGAAAGCGGCCGGGGACAAGCCGGTGCGTGTGCAATGGACGCGCGCGGATGAGATGACGCATGGACCGTTCGGCGCGGCGATGGCGATCGAGATCGAGGCCGATCTCGACGCGCAAAACGAGATCGTCGCGTGGCGGCATTCGATCTGGAGCAACGGCCACGCCGCAAGGCCGGGCCGCGGCACCATGCCGACGCTGCTCGCCGGCTACGAGCTCGCCGATCCCTTCCCGCGTCCGATCTCGGGCAATCCGCCGCAGGCCAATGGCGGCGGCGCCGATCGCAACTCAGTCCCGCTCTACGATTTCCCCTCGTGGAAGATCGAAAGCCATCGGCTCCTCACGATGCCGGTGCGCACCTCCGCGCTGCGGACCCTGGGCGGACAGGGCAACGCGTTTGCGATCGAATCCTTTCTTGACGAGATCGCGGCCGAACGCGGCGAGGACCCAATCGCGTTCCGTCTGCGGCATTTGAAGGACGAGCGCGCCAAAGACGTGATCCGCGCCGCGGCGAAGCTTGCGAAGTGGAAGCCCGCGGCAAAACCGGGCATTGGCTATGGCATCGGCTATTCCCGTTACAAGAACACCGGCGCCTATTGCGCGGCTGTCGCCGAGATCGAGGGCGACGCGGATATCCGCGTCAGGAAATTGTGGCTCGCGACCGACGTCGGCGAAGCCATCAACCCCGATGGTGTCATCAACCAGATCGAGGGTGGCGCGATCCAGGCGACGAGTTGGGTATTGAAAGAACGCGAGCGCTTCGACCGCACACGCATCACCAGCAACAGCTGGACCGAATATCCGATCCTGACATTCTCCGAGACGCCGCAAGTCGAGGTTCACGTGATCCAGCGCTCCGAGATCGA
>JBAVYU010000070.1:0-9669 GCA_049588415.1 Solirubrobacteraceae bacterium | reverse complement strand
GGACGGTGCATGCACCGTCCGGGCCACCAGCTCAAGTCGTGCGTCACGACTCAGCCGGGGATCGAGGTCTCACTGGGCGTCTCCGCGCCGGCTCCACCCAGCATCGCGAGCACTCTGGGCACCTCGGCCTCCCCGATCAACACCTGGCGCGGCTTGGAACCCTCATAGCCGGAGATCACACCGCGACGCTCGAGCATGTCGATCAAGCGGCCCGCCCTGGTGTAGCCCAAGCGCAACCGTCGCTGCAACATGGAAGTGGAGGCAGTCTGCATTTCCGCGACAAGGCGGATCGCGTCGCTCAGGAGCGGATCCTCGTCGGGGTCGAACTCGTCGTCGCTCTTCTCGGGCTCTGCCGGCTCGACCTCCTCCAAGAGCTCCTCGCGCAGTTCAGGCTCGCCTTGCTTGCGCCACATGTCGGTCAACTTCGCGATCTGAGACTCATCTATGTAAGCGCCCTGAATACGCTGCAGCCGTGAGGAGCCGACCGGGTTGAACAGCATGTCGCCCTGTCCGAGCAGGGACTCGGCACCGTTCTGGTCGAGGATCACCCGCGAATCTGTCTGACTCGAAACCGAGAAGGCGATCCGCGAAGGGACGTTGGCCTTGATCATGCCCGTGATCACGTCCACCCTGGGGCTCTGCGTGGCCAATACCAAGTGGATACCCACCGCGCGTGCCTTCTGGGCCAGGCGAATGATCGAATCCTCGACGTCGGCGGGCGCGACCATCATCAGGTCCGCGAGCTCGTCGATCACGCACAGGATGTAAGGCAGAGGCGCTTCGTTTCGAGCCTCGCGCGCCTTGTTCAGCTCTACCAGGCTGCGCGTGCGCGACAGGGACATGATGCCGTAGCGCTGCTCCATCTCCCTGACCAAGTTCTGCAGAGCGTTGGCGGCCATTCGCGGGCTGGTGATGACCGGTGTCAACAGATGTGGGATCGACTCGTAGTGGTTGAGCTCCACCTGCTTGGGGTCGACCAGGACGAGCCTCAGCTCGTGTGGGGTCGCCCGCAAGAGCACGCTGCACAACATCGCGTTAATCGCCCCCGACTTGCCCGCGCCCGTCGTGCCTGCCACGAGCAGGTGGGGCATCTTCGCGAGGTCGGCCCCGATCGCCTTGCCCGCCACGTCCTTGCCCAGCCACACCGTGAGCGGGGACCAGTCCTTGGGCGGCTCCTGGAAGACGTCTCCAAGCCTGACCATGCGCCGCTTGGCGTTCGGCACCTCCACCCCCACCGCCTGCTTGCCCGGGATCGGCGCCAAGATCCTGATGTCGGTGGCCGCCAGGGCATAGGCCAAGTCGTCCTTCAGCTGGGCGACCTTGCCGACCTTCGTGCCCGGGGCCAAGCGCAGCTCATAGCGAGTGATGTGGGGTCCGGCGACGGTGCCGATCACCTTCGCCTGCACCCCAAAGTGCCCCAAGGCCTCGACCAGGCTGGCCGCGGTGCGCTCCTGGCCCGCCGTGTCCGGCCTGGCCTGCTCGGCCGTCGAGCGAGTCAGGATGCGCTCGGCGCCCGGCAACTCCCATTCGAAGTTCGGATCGTCGGTGACCACGTCGCGCAGCCGTCCCTGCGGGGTCAGCATAGACTCATCGAGCGGCTCTGCTTCGGTGTCCTCGTCGGCCTGGTCCGGCTCGCTTGCGGCGCTCAAGTCCACCGCGGCAAACGCTCCCTCCTCGGCAGCCGCGGCGTCTGCTTGCTCCTCGTTCTCCTGGTCAAGCCCGGCATCGGCTTGCACCGGCTCCTCCTCGGAAGCCCATGGGTCCAGCGTAGGCGGGGCGCCGTCGACCGAGGGGGCCTCCACATGGGTGGCCCGCACTATCAGCTCGTCGGGCGCCGGCTCGGGCGGTTGCAGCGTCTCGCCGCTTGCGCCTCGCGAGCCTGCATGGGCTCGCTGAGAGCGTTCATCTTGGATGCCTTGCGTCACGCGCTCCAAAGCACTCGCGCGCTCTCGAATCACACGACTGGTGTCGAGGAAGCCATTGCCGGTAGCGCGCAACACCGCCGCCAAGGAGGCGCCCGTCAACAGCACGACGCCCACCACGAGCAGGAACAAGATCAGGATGTCAACGCCTGCGCTCTGCACGAGCCTGTGGGTCACCCAATACAAACCCTGGCCCAAGACCCCGCCGTGGGTCTGAAGGTGAGCCGACTGCCACTGGGCCGACGCCGGTGCGTCGGTTGGCGTACCGCTGCTCACGCCAAGAACTCCCGCCGCGAGCGCGAGCGTGACCGCGGCGAAGATGCACAACCCGCCCGTGCGCAAAGGCCGGCGCGTGGCGATCAACTGATCGAGCAGCAGTGCACCGCCGCCCACCACCAACGCGATCGGCGCCAACACCCTCGCTTCACCAACGACCAAGCCGAGCGCCGTGGCCAACCCTTTGCCCACCTTGCCACCGTCGCCGTCGCCGTAGAGCACCACCGCCATAAACACGCCCAGAGCGATCAGCGCGAGCCCGAGCACGTCTCGCTGGCTCTGGCTGAGCACAGGCCACTGCAGCCTCACGCCGTCGAAGAGCCCCTTCTTCGAGCCGCGTCCGCCGCCCCGCCGCGAGCGCGCCCTGGAGTTCGAGGAGCCGCGCCGGCGAGCCGCCTGCTTGCGTGCGGGCTGGCGCTTTGGGCTCTTGCGGGTTGCGGGCATCAGGCCAGGCTTCGACGCCGACGGCCAAGCCCCTGCCCCGACAAGCCCGCTTTTCTGTGCTCAGACCCTTACCATCGCTTTAGTGCACCTCGATACACAATGGTCGATATGAGCGAATTCACCCGTGCCCCCCGTGTGCTCGTAGTCGAGGACGATGAGGACATCGCCCAAGCCCTGCAGCGCTCACTGCGGATGGAGGGCTATGAGGTGCGCTCCGCAGCCGACGGCAACGCGGCCTTGGAGCACGGGCGCACTTTTGCTCCAGACCTTGTGATTCTCGACCTGGGCCTGCCCGAGCTGGACGGGATCGAGGTCGCCAAGCGCTTGCGTGGCGATGACGACGTGCCGATTCTGATCCTGACTGCGCGCGATGCCTTGGAGTCGCGCGTGGAGGGCCTGGACGCCGGCGCCGACGATTATCTGGTCAAGCCTTTTGAGCGCCAAGAGCTGCTCGCACGGATGCGCGCCCTCTTGCGCCGCCGTCCTCCGCGGGGCTCGGCCCCCTTGCGCGTGGGCGACCTTTCTTTGAACGTGGACACCCACGAGATCGCCCGTGGCGAGCGATCGATCGAGCTGACCCAACGCGAGTTCGAGTTGCTCGAGTACCTGATGCGCAACGAGCGCATAGTCATCTCGCGTCAGCGCCTGCTCGACGAGGTCTGGGGTTATGACCCCTTCTCGACCACCAACACGATCGAGGTGTTCGTCTCCAATCTGCGCCGCAAGCTGGAGGCCGAAGGCGAGCCACGCCTGCTCCACACGATCCGAGGAGCAGGCTACGTTCTCAGGGCCTGACCGCCTCCTGACGCGGCGCTGGACGCCACGTGCCGTCTCGGACGTGCTACCTGGTACGCCCTTCGACGTCCCGCGTCGTCCAGCTTGGTCATGAGACGGTCAGGATCGCTGACCAAGCTCGTCGAGCGCGTGTCCGCTGCGTTCGACCGCCTGCCGATCCGCACGCGGCTGGCCGGCGTCTCGGCGCTGTTGACGTTCACGATTCTGTGTGCGTTCGCGATCGTGGTGGGCTCGCTCACGGTGCATCGCATCAGAACCAACTTTGACCGCGAAGTAGCGGTCGCAGGCGACAACTTGGCTGGGCTGTTGCAGGTCGAAGTGACCGGCAGCTACATCGAAGGCTTCAAGTTGAAGATCGTCAACCCGCCGGACCTCAACAAGTTCGCCTCCTCCGAGGATGCGGCTGTGCGGATCCTCAGCGACGCCGGCAACGTGCTTGCCAGCACCGGCGGCGCTCCCTCCTCGCTCGGCTTGTCCACCGAAGCGAACGTGGCCGGCTACAGGGTTCACACCAGGCCGGTCGCGCTCGGTGGTCCGGTGGGCGGCAGCGTGATCGTCCAATACGGCCGGCGCCTCTCGGCTCTGGACGCCACAATCGCCCGCGTCGAGCTGCTGCTGTTGCTGGGTGTGATGGCGGGCACGGCGCTGGCCCTGCTGGCCGGCATCACGATCGCCAGACGTGCGATGGCCCCGATCGCCGAGTTGACGAGCACCGCCAAGGAGATCGCCCGAACCCGCGACCCGAGCCGCAGCGTGCCAGAGCCATTGGCCGACGACGAGGTAGCTCAGCTCGCGCGCACGCTTGGGGGCATGTTGCGTGAGCTGGACGCCGCTCGCGCGGAGACCGAGGCGACGCTCGCCCGCCAACGCCAGTTCGTAGCCGACGCCTCCCACGAGCTGCGCACGCCACTCACCTCCGTCCTGGCCAACCTGGAGCTGCTCGCCGAGTCCCTGCATGGCGAAGAGGCCGATGCGGCCCGCTCCGCCCTGCGCTCCTCTCAGCGGATGCGCCGCCTGGTGGCCGACTTGCTGCTACTGGCACGCACCGACGTGGGCAGGATCGTGCGCCGCCGGCCGTGCGACCTCGGCCAGATCGTGGTCGAAGCGGCCGCCGAGCTGGGCCCGATCAGCGCCGAGCACGAGATCTCCTTGGACATCGGGCGGGCGGGACCGGTTCTTATCGAGGCTTCGCGCGACGAGCTACACCGGGTGGCGCTCAACCTGATCGAGAACGCCGTGCGCCACACTCCCCAAGGAACCGAGATCCGCGTAAGCACAGGCATCGACTCGGCCAACAATGCGTGTCTCATCGTCGAGGACGACGGTCCCGGCGTGCCCGAGCGGCTCTCCTCAACCCTGTTCGAGCGTTTCGTTCGCGGTGCCGGCGATCGCGGCGGCTCCTTCGGACTTGGCCTGGCGATCGTGCGTGCGGTTGCCGAATCCCATGGCGGCACGGTCAAGCTGGAGCAGACTCACCCAGGCGCCGAGCGTCCCGGTGCACGCTTTGTGGTGAGCCTGCCGGCCCGGCCCGGCGCGGCGCCCAAACCCGCCGAGGACGAAGACGGGTCGCCGCACTCGGCAAGTGCACCCGGCGTGCGCGCCTGAGCTCTAGACCTCGACCACGACCGGCAGAACCATCGGACGGCGGCGCAGACGGTCATAGACCAGTTTGGCCAGATCGTCGTGGAGCATCTGCTGAAGGAGGTCCACCTCGCGGATCTCCTCCTTGGCGGCGCGCCCCAAGGTTGTGTCCACGGTGCCCCTGATCTCCTCGATCAAGTGGCCGGCCTCCTCCGGGAAGGGCACGCCCCTGAAGATGACCTCCGGGTCGGCCACCGAGCGTCCGTCCTGCTCGGCGATCGTGACGACCACGATGAAGATGCCGTCGGCGGAGAGCATCCTGCGGTCGCGCAGAGCGACATCGGCCATGTCGCCGATCTCCACGCCATCGACGAATACCATGCCCGACTGCTCGTGCTCTTTGAAGCGTGCCGAGCGCTCTGTTATGTCAAGCGGCAAGCCGTTCTCGCCCTGGAAGACATCGTCCGGGGAGATACCCACCGCCTCGGCCAACTGGGCGTGCAGGCGCAGACGCTTGTAGTCGCCGTGGAAAGGCATCACGTAGCGAGGTTTGACGAGGTTGAGCATCAACTTGATCTCCTCGGCGTAGCCGTGACCCGAGGCATGCACGGGCGCGTCGCGCGCGGTCACCACGTCACAGCCGATGTGGTAGAGCCGGTCGATCGTCTCGTTGACCGCTCGCTCGTTGCCGGGTACCGGAGTGGCCGAGAAGACGACCGTGTCGCCGTGGCGCAGCTTGACCTGGGGATGGTCTCTGTAGGCCATGCGCCTCAAAGCCGACAATGGCTCGCCTTGGGAGCCGGTCGAGATGATCACAATGCGCTCGTCGGGGAAGTCTTCGACCTCGCGGGTGCCGACGAGAATCCCCTCGGGCACGTCCACGTGGCCAAGCGTGCGACCGATGCCCACGTTCTTGCGCATCGAGCGACCCACCAGCGACACCTTGCGTCCCAACGCCGCGGCCGCGTCGATCACCTGCTGCACACGGTGGATGTTCGAAGCGAAGCTCGTCACCACGATGCGGCCCTCGCAGCGCGCGAAGGTTTCCTCCAAGTGTGGTCCCACGAGCGACTCCGATGGCGAGAAGCCCGGGCGATCGACGTTGGTGGAGTCACCGCACAGCAGCAATACCCCCTCGCGACCCAGTTCCGCCAGGCGTGACACGTCGGCCGGCGCCCCGTCGACGGGCGTCTGGTCGAACTTGTAGTCGCCCGTGATCAAGACGGTGCCCAGGTCGGTGCCGAGCGCGACCGCCGACGAGTCGGGGATCGAATGGGTCATGTGGATCATCTCGAGTGAGAACGGCCCCAGCTCCAACGCTTCGCCCGGCGCGACGTCGAACAACTCAATGTCGCGCAGCTTGTGCTCTTCCAGCTTTGAGCGGGCCATCGCGATCGTTAGCGGGCCGCCGTAAACGGGCGGGGCGCCCTCCTTGACCAGCTCGCGCAAGACCCAAGGAAGGGCGCCGAGATGGTCCTCGTGGCCGTGAGTCACGACGATCGCCTCGATATCGCGTGCACGTTCACGCAGGTAGGAGAAGTCGGGCAAGACCAGATCGATACCCACCATCTCCGGCGTGGGGAAGCGCAGACCGACATCCACGACCACGATGCGACCGTCGTGCTCGACGACGGTCATGTTCTTGCCGATCTCTCCCAACCCGCCGAGGGGCAGGACGCGCAGTGCGCTCACGCGCGTGCGCTCGCAAGCAGGTTGTGACGGATGAGCATCGCGCGTACCGCCTCGAGCTCGTCCTCGTCGGCCTCGATCATAGGCAGGCGCAAACCCCCGACTTTATGTCCGAGCATGTTCAACGCCGCCTTCGTGCAAGTGGGACTGGCGGTCATGAACAAGGTCTCATACACGTCCTGTAGCGAGGCGTCGATTTCGGCGCGGCGCTCGGGCTCCTCGACCATGCGGCGCATCTCCTCGCCGACGATATGGCTGGCCACGCAGATGCCGCCGGCGCCGCCCATGTCGAGCGTTTGCGCGAAGGTGGCGTCGTCGCCGGTATACAGCGCCAGCCCGTCGATCGGGCGCAGCTCGGCCTGGTTTGACTGCTTGACGCCTTCGATGTGCTCGATCTGGGCCAAGCGCGCAAGCAACTCCGGTCCCATGTTGACCGCCGTGCGGCCCGGGATGTTGTACAGCAGGATCGGCCTGTCGGTGGCCTTGGCGACCTCTTCGTAGTGGCGCACGATTCCGCGCGGGCTCGGCTTGTTGTAGTAAGGAGTGACGCTCAGGGTGGCGTCCACGCCCAGCTCGGTCGCGCCCTGCGTCAGATGGATGGCATGGTGGGTGTCGTTGGAGCCGGTCCCCCCCACGATCGTCGCGCCGGCGGGCCGCTCGCGCACCGCCAAGCCGATCAGTCCGAGGTGTTCCTCGTCGGTCAGGGTGGCGGCCTCTCCGGTGGTTCCACACACCACGAAACCGTCGGAGCCGTGCTTGACGAGATGGTGCATCAAGGCGATAAAGGACTCCTCGTCCACGCGGCCCTGCTCGTCGAACGGGGTCACGATCGCAGTGAGAATCGTGCCTAGACCACTTGCTTGTCCCGCGTTGCGAGAGATGCCCTCCAGGGTGCTCATCGGATGCAGTATTCCACTTGGCTCGGAGGATGACGGTGGCGTAGCGAGGTCATTTATGCGCTTTTGAGAAGAACATGCTCAAGGCCCACCACCGGCGTGCCCCCCAAAGCTCGAACGCTCCGAATAGCCAGCAGCACCCCCGGCATGAACGACTCTCGCCCGGTCGTGTCGTGGCGGATCGTCAAGGTTTGACCGACATCGCCGAGGATGACTTCCTGGTTTGCCACCAAACCCGGCAAGCGCACAGAATGGATCGGCGGGGGCTCGCCTCCCGCCGCCTCGGCCATCAGTCGGGCCGTGCGCGCGGCGGTGCCGCTCGGGGCGTCGAGCTTGCCGTCGTGGTGCAGCTCGACGATCTCGGCCTTGGCCATGTGCTTGGCGGCCTCGGCCGCGAAGCGCATCATCAAGACCGCGCCGATCGCGAAATTTGGCGCCACCAGCAGGTTTGCCGGTGTGTCTCCCTGTGTCGCAGCGATCGCCTGGGCTTGCTCGGTGAGCGCTTGCAATTCGAAGCCGGTCGTCCCGATCACGACATGGACCCCCGTGCGCAGACACTGCAGGGCGTTCTCCAAGGCGGTGTCCGGCCGGGTGAAATCGACCACGACTTCGGGCGAGGCTTGCTCCAACATCTGCGTGAGCGTGCAGTCGAGCCTCGGGTCGGCGCGTCCCACCAATTCCATGTCAGGCGCCCCTTGCACCGCTGCGCAGACAGTCTCGCCCATGCGCCCGGCGGCGCCCGCCACACCGACCCTGATCACGAGACCGCGGCCTCCAGCGGCGCCAGAGCCTCCCGGAAGAGGTCCTCGTCGGCGCCGACTCCCGCGACCGAAAGCCGCGCGCCGGCAAACAGCTCGCCGGCCAGTTTGTGCAAATCCTCGGCATTGACGGCGTCGATTCGCGCGACGATCTCGTCGATCGAGAGAATCGGCAACTCGCCGAGCAACGAGGAACCGAGTCGGTTCATGCGCGCGGCGGTGGACTCCAATGACAGCGCCACTCGTCCCTTGACGTTCTCACGTGAGCGCGCCAGCTCCTGATCGCTGATCGGCTCGGCCACGAAGCGCTCAAGCTCGGTCGCGATCGTGGCGATCGCCTCGCGCAGATTGTCGGGACGTGTGCCGACATATAGGCCGACCTCGCCGGTGTGGGCGTGCAGGTTGGCGAACGAGAAGATCGAATAGGCAAGGCCCCGTTTCTCGCGCACCTCTTGGAACAGGCGCGAAGAGGAGGTGCCGCCAAGCACCCCTTCGAGTACTCGCAGGGCGAAGCGTCGCTCGTCGTGGCGGGAGATGCCCAGACCGCCGAGACAGACGTGATATTGCTCGGTGTCCTTGCGCAGGAAGCGCACACGCCGCTCGAAGTGGACCTCGCCCCCCACCCTGTCGGCCAGCGTCTGCAGTGAGCCATCGTGCTCGGATATGCCCCCGTTTGGATCGCCAGGACCCATCTCGAGGTCGCTTGAAGTCGTCGATGCGCTGGCGCTCGCGATCAGCTCGACCAGCTCGTCGTGGTCCACCGAGCCGGCCGCGGCCACCACGATCTGACTGGGCAGGTAGCGCTCGCGATGAAAGTCGCGCAGTCCGTCCACTTCGACCGCGCCCACCACCTCGGCCCGTCCGATCACGGCTCGTCCCAAGGGGTGCTCGCCGAAGACGGCTTCGCCGAGGCCGTCGAAAACCCGGTCCTGGGGGTCGTCTTCGTACATGGCGATCTCCTCGAGCACCACCTCGCGCTCGGCCGCCAGGTCTTCAAAGCGCGGCTTCCAGATCATCTCGCCCATGACACTCAGGGCGTGCGGCAGGTGGCCGTCGAGCACGCGTGTGAACAGGGACGTGCTTTCGCGGTCGGTGCCCGCGTTGATCTCGGCGCCCATCGCGTCGAAGATCTGGTCGATCTCATGGGAGCGATAGCTCTCGGTGCCGCGGAACAGCATGTGCTCGAGCAAGTGCGAGAGCCCGGCCTGTTCGTCTGACTCCATCGCCGAGCCTGTGCCGATCCAGAAGCCGAGCGCCACTGAGCGCACGTTCTCCATGCGCTCAGTGACGACTCGCACGCCACTGTCC
>JBAVYU010000069.1:0-3522 GCA_049588415.1 Solirubrobacteraceae bacterium | reverse complement strand
CTTCACGGGGCACCGGACGCCACTACCCAGCCGCCGCATCACCCGGCCCTGACAGGCCCAGCTTCACGACGGCCAGCCCGCCCAAAACAGGGCCCCAGCAGGCCCCAACCAAATTACATGGCCGTTTTCGCGTTATCACGGTCAATAGCACTAGATGGATAACTTCGAGAAGAAGCCGGAGCGCCCCGATCTCGATGCCGAGCGCGCCCGCGATGGGCTTGATAACGCCCACGTCGAGGCGCTCGCAAAGCGAGTCGTAGAACTACTGCGCGCCGACGACCGCGAGAGCGCGGCTCGTCGCCTTGTGGACGCTGCGACTCTCGCAGCCGAACTTGGAGTCGAGCGCTCCTGGGTCTACGAACACGCCAACGAACTGCACCCCATCCGCCTCGGCACCGGACCAAAGGCGCGACTCAGATTCGATGCGGTCGCGGTGCGGGCCGCAATCGCTGCACAGGGCCTCGCGCGACCACGTACATCCACAGATGCAGATGGGCCAAATGAACGGCCCTCAGCTCGGAGGGCTTGCCGAGGCGGCCCTACAAAGCGAACAGTCGGCCGTATCCTCGCGGTGCGACCACGAGGCGCCTAGTGAGCCCGCTCGTGCCCATCCCCGTCACCGAGTCCGAGTGCCGCGCGATCTATGTGTCTTGCCGCCTGTCGATCTCGGCGCCGAGGTCGCTCACGCTCATCCCCAGCCCTCGCAGGAGTCGCATCACTGTATGCCAGCGCACGCCACGCCGGCCGTTCTCGACCTGGGACACGTACGTCACGTCGATCCCCGATCGTTCCGCCAGCGCTTCTTGTGTTAGCGAGGCTCGATGGCGCAACGCGCGCAGCGCGCGACCGACCTCCCGGTGGTCGTTTGTCGCGTCATCGGTGTCTGTCGTCTTGTCGTCCACTGCGCGAGATATCGTCCGAGAGACTTGGTACTTTCAACCAGGTTGTAGTTGTTTGACCCAAACCAAAATAGTGCCCCCGCACCGCTGGTACGGCCGGGGGCGTGGCACCGGAAGCGTGAACTCCCGGCGCGTCAGACACCCTAACCGACCCCGGTTGGGTCTCTCGCTCGCTAGAGCCGTTCCCGAGGCCTCCGACAAAGGAGGAACCGACATGACCATCGCCCGCATCCCGGCCGAGGCCGTAGTGATCCTACGCTCCGCCCTGCTCAGCGAACTGGGCGTGCCCGCGAGCCGAATCGAAGAGGCGAGCATCACCCAGGACAAGGAGAAGTACCCCGAATGGTTCTTGCAGCCGCTCGCGCTGCTCGACGACTACAGAGCCGTGCTGCATCTGCTCGGGTGGGGCGAGCCCGACGTCCAAGAGTCGTTGTCGCTCGACATTGACGCTCATCGCGAGGTAATCGCCAAGGCGATGCGCACTCGCCTTGAGGTCGAGCGCGACTATATGAGCGAACACGCCGACGTAAAGGGCGTCAAGGGGCAACGCGAGACAGCAACTCGCAACGCTCGCGTAATCGAAGAGTTCTTGAACGCCAACGGGCTCACGGATCGTGCGTAATGCCCCGTCCGGCCACAGGCCAAATCGTTGAACGTAAAGGCAAGGACGGCCGCGTCTACAGAGGGTTGCGGTTCACCGCTGCCGGCAGGCGTCAGTACGTCTCGCTCGGCCCGGTCACTTTGGCCGAGGCCGAGCGAGAGCTTCGTCATGTTCTCGCCGACGTCGAGCGCGGGATTTGGCAGCCGCCTCAACATTCCAAATCGCCTCAAAGGATGGAGGTACTCACTTTCCACGAGTACGCCGAGGACTGGTGGCTGCGACACGCGGGTCATTTCAGGACAACGACGCAATCGGACTACCGCTGGCGTCTTGAGAAGCATCTGCTGCCGTTCTTCAAGGACTACCCATTGGATGCGATCACATTCGATGCGGTGGAGCGCTACATCGCCGCCAAGCTCGCCGAAGACAACCCACTCTCGGCGCGCTCGATCAACATGACCGTGATCCTTCTCGGCGCGATCTTGGAGGGTGCCGTCGAGCGCGAGCTGATCGCACGCAATCCCGCACGGGGGAGAGGGAGGCGGGTGCGCGAACGCGCTCCACGACGCACCTATCTCGACACCGCTGCTCAGATCCAAGCGCTACTCGACGCCGCTGCGAAGTTGGACAGCAATGCGCACCGCGACCGCCGACACATAGAGCGCAAAGCGATGATCGCCACGCTGGTATTCGCCGGGTTGCGGATCGGCGAGCTGTGCGCGCTGCGCTGGCGAGACGTGGACTTGGAAGCGGGCTGGCTCCAGGTCGGAGAGGCCAAGACCGACGCGGGCACCCGTCGTATCAAGATCAGGGGTGCGCTCAACGCGGAGCTGACTCGTGCCAATGCTCTTCGAACGACCGCCGATGCCAACAGCTTCGTATTTGCGACGAGCACCGGCAAGCGTCAGAGCACGGACAATCTGCGCTCGCGAGTGATCGCAGCGTCGGTTGATAGAGCCAATAAGAACCTGCAAGCCCGCGATCTACCACCGCTTCCCGAGGGCATCACCCCGCACTCTCTACGGCGCACCTTCGCAAGCATTCTCTACTCGATCGGCGAGGACCCGGGCGTCGTCATGGACGAGATGGGGCACACCGATCCCGCGCTCGCCCTGCGTGTCTACCGCCAGTCAATGCGGCGCGGCGATGACGAGAAGGCGGCACTGCGAGCACTGATCGATGGTCCTGGTCAGTAGCTAGTTGTCCTGCCCATGGAGGTTGTGAACGCGGCTGATGGGTGGCCGGTTCTCGATGCCGCTGTGTGGTCTGCGCGTGTTGTAGTGCTCTAGCCGGTGTGGCAGGGCCCGGTTGCGGTGGTGGTGTGAGTGGTAGCTGAGGCCGTAAGCCCACTCTCTAGCCATCGTCTGGTGGAAACGCTCAACCTTGCCATTTGTCTGCGGCCGGTAAGGGCGTGTTCGTAGATGCTTGACCTGTCGCGCTGCGAGGAGTTCGCTGAGAGACCGGTTGCGGGTGTAGCTCCATGCGTTGTCGCTCATCAGGCGCTTGGTGTCTATGCCTTGCGCTGCAAACCAGTCCAGGGCTCGGGTGACGAAGGCCGTGACAGTCCCAGCGCGCTCGTCGCTGTGCAGCTCGACGTAGGCCAGCCGCGTGTGGTCATCGACGATCGCGTGCGCGAAGTCATAGCCCACCCTCGTGCTCTGATTCATCCATTGGCGGCTGCGCTGCGAGCGGTCTCCTGTGACGCGGTGACCAGGTTGCTCGAAGCGTGCGTAGCGGGCTGTGTCCATGTGCAGCAGGTCACCGGGGCATGGCCACTCGTATCGGCGTGCGAGGTTCCGCGGCTGGATTGGGCGCCGTGAGAGACCGTGACGATGAAGCACCTTCCAGACCGTCGAGTGCGCAATCCCCGTCTCGCCGGCAATGAGACGCGGCCCCCAACCAGTGCGCCGTCGTGCCTCACAAATCCGTTCCTGGCTGGCCGCGTCAAGCAAACGGGGAGAGCAGTGAGGACGACTCGATCGGTCGGCTGCCCACACCAACGAATGTCGCTTCTGCGCAGAA
>JBAVYU010000068.1:0-51462 GCA_049588415.1 Solirubrobacteraceae bacterium | reverse complement strand
CACATGTGCGGCCCGGGGCCATGGCGCATGCGCCATGGCCTTGATCTAGGTCAATATGGATGGGTGCAGCAAGCCGATTCGCACGGACTGAGCCGGTCGACGATGAAAGCGCCCTCGGGCGAGCAGTTCGAGATCGCGCTCGGCGAGCAGCGCGCCACGATCGTCGAGGTGGGGGGTGGGCTGCGCGAGTACACGGTCGCCGGCAAGCCGGTTCTGCACCCCTACGAGGTGGGGGAGATGTGCGACGGCGCGCACGGCGCGGTCTTGCTGCCGTGGCCCAACCGGCTTGCCGAGGGCCGCTACGAGTTCGACGGCGAGCACCACCAGCTCGCGCTCACCGAGCCCGCGAAGCGCAACGCGATTCACGGCTTGCTGCGCTGGCGCTCCTGGTGGGCGGCGGAGCGCGAGCCCCATCGCGTCGTGATGGCCACGCGTCTTCACCCACAGCCTGGGTATCCCTTCGCACTGGACGCCACCGTCGCCTACGAGCTCGACGAGGACGGTCTGCACGTGACGATAGGGGCGGTTAACGTCGGCTCGCGCGCGTGTCCTTACGGTGCGGGTCAACACCCGTACCTCTCGCCCGGCGAAGGCACCGTCGACGGCTGCGAACTGGAGCTGCCCGCGCGCACCCGCTTGCTGGTAGACGAGCGCCATCAGGTTCCGGTCGATCGCGAGCCGGTGGACGGCACCTCCTTCGACTTCCGCGAGCCGCGCTCGATCGGAGATCTACCGATCGACTCCGGCTTCTGTGATCTGATCCGCGACTCCCATGGTCTCGCGACAGCGCGTCTGCACCGTCCCGACGGCACCCGTGTGGAGCTGTGGGTGGACGAGCAGCACGAGGTCCTGCAGGTCTATACCGCCCACACCTTGGCTCCGGAGCGCCGGCGGCGTGGCTTGGCGGTCGAGCCGATGACGTGCGCCGCCAATGCGCTCCAGAGCGGGGATGGACTCGCACGGCTGGAGCCCGGGCAGGCGTTCTCCTCGCGCTGGGGCGTGCGGCTCGTGTGAGCGGACGTGCACCCTCTCGATTTAAGGTGTGCGTAATCTCTGCCGCTGACAATCTCGGTGTGTCCACCGTCCTTGTCGTCGACGATGAACCGATCGTGCGCGATGTAGTCGTGCGGTACCTCGAGCGTGACGGGTACCGGACGCTTCAGGCCGCCACCGGCGATGAGGCACGGGGTCTCTTGGAGCGCGAGTCACCATCGCTGGTCGTTCTGGACGTGATGCTGCCGGGCGTGAGTGGGCTCGAGCTGTGCCGCTGGATTCGCTCACGCTCAGAGGTGCCGATCGTGATGCTGACGGCGCTCGGCGAGGAGGCCGACCGGATCGTCGGTTTGGAGCTTGGGGCTGACGACTACCTGACCAAGCCGTTCTCGCCGCGCGAGCTTGCGGTTCGAGTTCGCAATCTGATCCGTCGCACGGCACAGCCAGCTGCCACACGAGCGCCGACCATAGCTTTTGGTGACGTCGTGGTCGACCCGATGGCCCGTGAGGCCCACAAGGGTGGCGAGCCGCTCAGGCTGACGTTGAAGGAGCTCGACCTGCTTCTGTTCTTTGCGTCGAATCCGCGGCAGGTGTTCTCACGCGATCAGCTGATGGACCGTGTGTGGGGGTATGCGAGCGCCCACGACACGGGGACAGTGACGGTCCATGTCCGTCGCTTGCGCCAGAAGATCGAGGATGACGCATCGCGTCCGCGTCACCTTGAGACGGTTTTCGGCGTCGGCTACAGGTTCACGCCGTGATCGAGTTTGCGCTCGTCGTATCGCTGAGCACGCTGGTTGCAGGCGTCGTGCTGGCCCTGGCGCTGCGCCTGCTGCCAACGGTGCGTATGCAGCTGGCAGGGCTCGCGCTGCTGGCGGTGGGCCTGCCGCTAGCGGCTGTGATCTTGGGTGGTCTTGTGATGTTTCACATGCACGACGACGTGAAGATCCTGGCCGTGGCGGCAGCCTCGGCCTCGACGGCGCTCGCCGCGGCGTTGCTGCTCGGAGGTGAGATCGCGCGGCGTATCCGTGGGCTCGAGGTAGCAGCCGAGGAGCTTTCCAGCGGTGAGCTGAAGGCTCGCGCGCCGACTGAGGGGCCGCGTGAGCTCGCGCATGTCGGCGAGGCTTTCAATGCGATGGCGGGAAACATCGAGGCGCTCTTCGATGCGCGTCGCCAGCTCGTCGCCTGGGCCAGTCACGATCTGCGCACGCCGGTTGCCTCGATTCAGGCAATGCTCGAAGCCGTCGAGGATGGTCTTGCCTCGATCGACGAGTACCTGCCGGCGCTGCGCCAGCAGACGCATACGCTTGCAAGCCTGATCGACGATCTCTTCGAGCTCGCGCGCATCGACGCGGGCGCGCTCACGCTCGAGCTGCGCGAGGCCCAGCTCCCGCAGCTCGTCTCTCACTGTGTGAGCGGCTTGGAAGCCGACGCGCGGGCGCGGCAGGTGCGCCTCGAGAGTCAGCTCGATGACGCTTTGCCAGACGTTCGCTGCGCTCCGGAACATGTGCAGCGCGTGCTCCTGAACCTAGTGACCAACGCGCTGCGCCACACCCCTTCGGACGGCTCGGTGCTCGTCAAGGCGAGACGGTGCAATCGCGAGCTGGAGGTGACGGTCGAGGACACGGGCGTCGGACTCAGCAGGGAAGCCCAGCAGCGTATGTTCGAGCGCTTCTGGCGCGGCGATGCCTCGCGTACCCGCGGTAACGGTGGCGCTGGACTGGGCCTTGCGATAGCGCAAGGTTTCGTCGAGGCCCAAGGCGGCCGCATCTGGGCAGAGAACCGGCCCGAGGGCGGCGCACGCTTCGCGTTCACACTCCCCATCGCCGAGCCCTCAACGATCGTCTGAGCGCAACCGCGGCGCAACTATTCACGGAATGTTCATCTCCGTGCAAGAGACGCGTTAGGAGTCCCAGGCATCGTGCCCATGGTCGGGGAATGAACCCCGTCCAGTCCAGGAGGTTCACCTATGAAGTTGCCTCGTCTCGTCATCCCGCTCGCGCTGGCCCTGGCCGGCGCTACAGCGACATCCGCCGCTGCCCACGAGGGGCGCGAATTTGGCCACCATGAATCCCAGGTCGTTGGTCACGCCTACCTCAACGACAACACCGCGGTATCGAACACTGTGGCCGGCTTCGACCGGCACGCTGACGGGTCGCTCACCCCGATCTCCGGCTCTCCCTTTCCGGTCGGCGGCGCCGGGCTCGGCGCCGGCCTGCCCTCCCAAGGCGCGATCCAGCTCTCCAGCGACGGGCGCTACCTGCTCGCCGTCGATGCGGGCAGCAACCAGATATCGGTGTCGCGAGTTGGCTTCAGTGGCGTGCCTCAGCCGGTCGGCGCTCCCGTGTCCTCCGGCGGTATCGAACCGCTCAGCATCGCAGTCTCGGGCAACCTCGTATACGTCGCCAACGCCGGTGCCGGCGCGCCTAACATCACCGGATTCATCCTTGCCCCGAACGGGTCTTTGAACCCGCTGCCAGGCTCTACTGTCTCGCTGCCCGCCGGCTCAGGTCCGGATGACGTTTTGATCGATCCCAAGGGACGGCGACTGGTTGTCGATCTCGACAACACCTCCACGATCGCGAGCTTTCACGTCCGTCACGATGGCCTGCTCGTCGCTGCCCCCGGCTCGCCCATCGCGGCGCAGGGAGCTGGGCCGTTCGGTGCGGAGTTCCGGCCGAGCAATCCCTCGCAGCTGTTCGTCAGCAACGCCCACGGCGGCGCAGGCAACGGAAACGTCTCCGTCTTCCTGGCGAGCGGCAGCACGGGACAGCTGGCCTCGATCGGCGCTTCTCCGTTTGCAGACCTGCAAACGGCGCCGTGCTGGGTGGAGATCAGCCACGACGGACAGTTCCTGTTCACGGTGAACACCGCGTCGGGAAGTATCTCGAGCTACTCGATCAATCCCGACGGCTCGCTTGTCCTGCTCGGCAGCACACCGTTCGGGTCAGCCGGAGCGGGCGCCGTCGATGCTCGCTTGTCCCCCGATGGCAAGACGCTGCTGGTGGACGGAAGCAAAGCTAACGTCATCGCATCGTTCACTGTGAACGGCGGAAGCCTCACCGAGCTGTCCAGCTCACCCACGCCACTGCCCGTAGGCGCGTTCGCGGCCGGTCTCGTCACTGACTGAGGATTGCGGACTGCCGCCGGCTCGGGTATGGCCTACGAGCCGGCGGCGGTTGTAGTCGGTGAGAGCGCTCGCCGGCCTCAGTGCGTCTCGCGTGTCGGGAAGGCAGTCTTGTTCGGAGCAATACCACCGTTTCTGCTGAAGGTTCTCGTATGTATTTCTGCTCGAGGACTGAGGATGACCGGAGCAGCACATCGACGTCAAGGACCCAGCTCAGGCATGCTCTGGCTTGGCAACTGGCCTAAGTGACCTGACTTGGTACTTGTGGTGGTCTGCGTTGCACCTCACTTCGCAGTTCTGCTCGTGGCGCTTGCGGCTTTCTTGCTTGAGGCTTTCTTGGCGCGAGGAGCGCTTCTGCGTTGCGAGGCGGGTATCTCCGCTTTGGCCACAGCCTTGGTTTGCCGCACGATCTCCTTCTCGAGAAAGGAGCGCATACGCTCCTCCTCGCGGCCGATTGTGCGCGCCAGTCGCTGCGTCTCCTTGTCACCGAGCACTCCCGCGAGCGTCTCGATCGCGGCGTAGGTCGCGATCTCCTCGGCCTCGCCGGCGTACTCGGTCTTGGCGTTCTTCAGCTGCTTCTCCTCCTCGCCTGTGCCCCGAACCGCGTGCAACGGACCTTGTGCGAACGCCACCGCCTTCTGAGCGCCGCTCAGCACCGCCTGAGCGGCCTCGGTGACTTGGGCAGGTCCGGGCGTGTCGACTGTCGTTGCCGTGCCACCGAGTTCCTTGATGCGTTTCTTGACGTCGCGGCCATGACGCTTGGTTTCTGAGAGGTGCTGCTTCAAGCGCTTCTTGTACGTGGGCTGGATGGTCATCGCGATATGCGCCTGAAGCGCAGTCTCCAAGCGCTTCTCAAGACCAAACGCCTCATTCAGATACTGGACCAGCTTCCCGTTCCCAGCAGATAGCTCAGCCATGCTTGTCTCCTTCCTATGGGCGCCCGCGGCGCCCACGATAGGGACCCATGAACAGTACGAGCACGAGGAGCAGGAGGAGCAGCACAAAGGGGCTCACAAAAGCCCCGCCCGCGATGCTTAGAACGACCAAGACGATGATGAGTAGCAGCAGCAGATCCAAAAGACCCTCGTTTCATCCGATTTAGGAGATGGGGTTGTGCTACCCGCAGAATGGGTGCCTGAAGCCTTGTCGTCGACCGTCAAGAATGTTCTTGATGGTTCCCTGGATCTGGCTGGATAGGAGAATCCAGACGAGGTGGAGGGATAGGTCAGGGAGCGCCACGGACGGTTGCGAGGGGCGGGCGTTCCTCGACAGTCACTCCTCTGGTCTCCATCGCCCCCTTACGATCCACGGCAGGGAGAGATATCGAGCCGCAGGCGTGCGCGTCGGCAAAGTCTCGCCCAAGAAAGCGTGTTTGGGCGGCGACGAGGACCGCGTAGGCCATCGCAGAGAGCTCGCGCAAGCTCTGGTGGCGGTTTTGACGGATCCCGAGATCGACTTGAGCGAGCCCCTCCAAGCCGACCAGGCGCCATGCATCGATCAGCATCGCAATCTCAACGCCATAGCCAGCGCTGAACGGGAGCCGCTCCAACAGCCCCCGTCTCGCTGCAGTCTCGCCTGCCAGCGGCTGGTCGAATACAGCGAGCTCCGGTGCATGGAGGTTCAGCAGAGGACGGGCCATCAGCTCGGTAACCCGCCCGCCTCCGTTCGGCATGATTGTCTCCTCGGTGCGAAAAGGACGCTGGAAGGACCCCTTGACGAGCTGCACCGCGGGATCGCAGAGCAACGGACCCAGCATGCCGAGCAGGAACTGCTCGCCGAAATCCTCGGTGTCCGTGTCTGCGAAGACCACGATGTCACTCTGGAGCACCTTCAGTGCCCGCCACATCGCGTCGCCCTTACCGCGCGCAGGCCCGAGCGTGCGGGAAAGCTCATCCTCCTGCACGACCGCCAGACCAGCGTCTTCGGCGATCCGCGCCGTGTCGTCCTGGGAGGCCGCGTCGACCACAAGCGCCTTGTCCAGCAGGCCGGCGTCCAGCAGCCGGGTCGCCTCCTCGGCGATGGGACCGATCGTTGTCGCGACCTCGCGCGCGGGAAGCACCAGTGCGACCGTGCAGCGCTTGAGCTCGAGCAACTGTGGCAGCGTGAACTCCTCGGCCGTATAGGAACGCCTGGCCCGCCAATCAGAGACCGCGAGGTCTCGGGCGAGCCCCCGCGGCGCGCGCCCGTCAGTTCGCGCCGACGTCCGCACGCGCACGCGGCGACTGCGATGGATTGGGACACCGCGTGCTCCAAGCGCGCGCTCGAGCGCCTCGTCCTCGAGCGCGGCGCGCACAGGCAGCCCGCCACAGCGCCGGTAGGTGGCCGCCGTCAGCGCCAACGAGGCGCCGCTGAACTGGTGGTGCTCGGCTACACCGTCAGATAGGTTCTCGCCGAGTACCGTGCGCATTCGCTCGATGCTGCGCTGTTCGCGCTCGATCAACGCGTCCGCGACGAGCGCGCCGCTCTCACGGGGATCAAGCTCGATATGACCGCCGATCGCCTGCGCACCCAGCCGTGTGAGCTCCAGTTGGCGAGCCAACCAGTCCGAGGCGACCACGCTGTCGGCGTCGGTGCTGGCGATCAAGCCCTCATCTCTGCCGAGACCGAGCAGCCGCCGGCAGGCGAGATCCATGCCGAGCTTGCGTGCACGCCCGACACCCTCCGAGCTCGTCAGCTCAACAGTGTGAACGGGTGGTTTTGGCTCACTCTTGGCCAGCTCTTCCACGACCTCGGCAGTGTTGTCATGGCACCCATCGAGAATCACTATCACCTCAAAGCTGCATGGCCGCACTTCACGCTGGTGCGCGAGCGCCAGCAGGCACTCTCCGATGCGCTCGGCCTCGTCGCGTGCGGGAACGACGATTACGGCACACAGATCGGGATCGGGAGTGGGGAGAATGGGGGAGACGTGAAGCTCTGGGGCCGCTTGTCGCGATCGGATGCGCGCATGGGCTTTCAGTTGGCTATGACCGCTCATGGCGCCGGCTCCCGCTTGCGGATCAGCTCACGGCCCTGCTCGTAGTCCGTATCGCAGTCATTGGTGAGTACGCCTACGGCGACTCCGTCGCGTGAATACCAGACGGTGAACCCACCGGCTGCGTGCTCGACCATACGCGCCAGGTCATAGCCGTCTCCCCAAGCCGCGTGCTTGAGGGTGTGGATGCCAATCGTGGACCAGAAACCAGGCACGCTTTCCCAGCAAGCGTCCTCTCCGGTGAGTACGCGTCCAGCGATCTCGCCGTGCCCAAGCGCATCACCCCAATGTTCGACCCGCAGATTGCGAGCAGCGCTGACATTCTCCGCGCAGGCAACGTCACCAACCGCAAACACCCTTCCGGGGCCCAAAGCGCCCATCTGCGAGTTCACCGGGATGGCGCCATCGCTCACCCTCAGACCCGCTCGCTCCGCCAGCTCTATCCGCGGGCGGACCCCCATGCCGAGCACCACGCATGCCCCATCCAGGCGCGAGCCGTCTTCCAGTTCGACGAACCGACCATCATGGACCGCGCGCACCGTGGCGTTAGCGATCAGCCGCACATCAAGATCCTCGAGCCAGCCGGCAATGTAACGGGCAGCCTCATGCCCGAGGCGCTCCGTCTGGGGTAGTGGCTCCTGACCGATCAGCGTGACCTTCGCACCGAGCATCGCCAGTGATGCCGCTATCTCACAACCGATGAAGCCCGTGCCGAGCACGAGCACAGGCATGCCGGCACGGATCCGCTCGGCGAGACGGACGCTATCCGCAAGGGTTCGCATCGTCATCACCGCCGGGTGGTCCATACCCGGAAGATCTGGGCGCAACGGCTCAGCGCCGGTTGCAAGCACGATCGCGTCAGACCCCAGGACGCCTCCCTCGACGGTAACGGTTCCCTCCGCCGGCTCGATCGCCCTCACTCTCGTTCCAAGCCGCAGTTGAACGTCGTGATCGGCAAACCAACGCTCCCGCTCGATCGGAAGCTCAGCCGCGCCGAGCTGTCCGCGCAGGAAATCCTTTGTCAGCGGCGGACGCTGGTAAGGGAGCAACGGCTCCTCCCCAAGTAGGATGACGCTGCCGCGACCCCCATGCTCGCGATAGGCGCGAGCCGTCGCCAGTCCTGCCGGGCCGGCGCCCACGATCACGATCCGCTCAGCCGCCATCGCCGTCGAAGCGGTCGAGGCGATAGCCGGCGCGGCGTGCGTCGACGGTATGCCAGCGCGCCAGTGAGCCGGCGAGCAGATCGTGCACGTCATCGCCCCGAAATGGCTCGTCAGCTCCCGCGCCGCGCCAGCTGACCGCCACGACACACGTTCCCCTCTGGAGCTGTTCTGAAAGCCAGTTCGTCGCTTGGCGGAGCCCTTCCTGATCCAGGTAGTAGAGGACCTCCGAGCACACCACCACATCCCACTGTCCCTCCGGTACCTGTTCGGGAAAGCTCGCTTGGCGTAGCTGCACGTTCGTGAGCCCGCTAACCCGTGCGCGCGCCAAGGCGAGCGCACGCGGGGAGAAGTCGATGCCGAGCACCCGCTCGCAGCGCATCGCAAGCTGTCTGGTGAAGACACCGATCGAGCACCCGACCTCCAGTGCGGACCCTAGATGACGGAGGGGAAGTGCGGCCAGCGTATCGGCGTACTTCTCATGCTCGTAGCTGCTGGTGCAGTAGTTCCAAGGATCAGGACTGGATGCGTAAAGGTTCTCGAATCGCTCTGCCCCCACTAGGGTTGCTTTTTTGACCGCGAGGCTCAACCTGCGCCTCCCCGTAGCGTGTCGGCGCCGAGCTCCACCAGCTTCGGGTCAAGGCGATGTTGCAGCAGGAACAGGTCCAAGTCGCGCCGGGCGCGGTCGAGCGTCCCGCCGTCGATGAGCGCCCGCGACCCACATACGCGAGCCGCCTCGGCGGCGATCAGACGGGCGGCGTCCGCGATTGCCACACGAGTTTCCCCGGCAAGCGCGCGCGGGCTGCCAACTCCATCGGGCTCGGATCCCACATCGCTGGTTATGTCTTCTTTCACCTCCTGCAGTCTGGAGGCCGAGTGATCGAGCCAGAGATCGATCGTGCTCTGCGCCACCCCCATCCGGCCAATCGCGTGCAAGCGAACCTCATCGAGCTCCCGCTCACCCAAGGTGTTCATTGTTGCCCGAAGGATGCAGTCGGCGATGCCTGCCCATGTCGCCGCTGTGCGCACCGCGTCGCGCGAGAACCACGGCTCACGCATCAGCTCGTCCTCGCCACCCAGGATCGCAAGCACAGGGGTATCGCAGAACTCGACGCGGTGGCTCTCCGAGGAGCGCAACCCCGAGGCCCGATACCAGCTCCTGTCGATCCTTACCGAATCGGTCACATCCACGTAGGCCGCGCGTCGCGCACCGTGGTCATCGCGCGCGACGACCAGCGCGCGCTGCACCCCGCCGGCTCCCGAGCAGAACGTCTTGACTCCCCTCAACACCAACGCACCCTCGTCCTGCTCGATCCTCGCCGGCGGTCCCTCCCCGCGAGTTGGGTCGGCTCCCCACACGCCGATCAGCAGCTCACCCTGTCTCACGCGCTGAAGCTCGGCCTGGCGCAACCCGTCGGGGGCACAGAGCGCTAGACGCTCCACCCCATTGAAGTGCCCGTCCAGGATGCGAGCCGTCGAGGCATCCATGCTCGCGAGGGCGCGCACCAGCGCGATCTCCTCTCCTAGCTCGCACCGGTCGCGGTCAGCCGCAAACTGGGGTGTACCGGCTGCCATCAGAACCTCAAAGTTCTCCCGCGGGAAGCGCGGCTTGCCATCCAGCTCTATCGCTCGCTCAGCGATCTGCTCCAGCGCGCGCTCGAAGGTAGTGGTGGGCGCGTCGAGTGTGAGACCTGCCGCCCCGTGCATCCTCACCTTCCCCGCTCCGCGCCGGCAAGGTCGGGAATCAGAGCGCTCTCGCACGCCGGCGTTGCCACGTCGGCGCCTTGAAGCGATAGCGGACCGATGCTGAGCTGCTGCTCCGATGCGGCCGCGACCAAGCCTTCGAGCAGCTCGACTGTGTTCTCGCACCCCTTGCGCGATGCGCCAGGTCCCAGCGCGTCGTGCATCAGCACGACACCTCCGCCGGCAAGCAACGGGCGGGCTCGCGCAAGCATCGCGACGGCCGGGTCGCCGCGCCAGTCGTGCGTGTCGATCGACCAATGCACCAGCTCCAACCCACGAGCATCCGCTACGCACATGGTCGCATCGGTACAGACTCCCCACGGGGTACGCCAGTGGGTCGGACGCACCCCGATTTGCGCAAGCGCGGCAAGCGCGGTGTCTGTGTCCCGTTCGATCTCGGGCTCGCTGAGTTCGGTGTGCCGTATGTGACGATGACAGTGAAGCTGCAGCTCGTGACCTGCCTCGATCACCGTGCGCGCAACCGCCGGCATCGCGTGTACACGCTCGCCGACCACAAAGAATGTGGCGCGCAGCCGGAGCCGGTGCAACTCCTCCAGGACGCGTAGCGTCCACCGTGCGTCGGGACCGTCATCGAAGGTGAGACTCAACACATGCGCCACACGTCCTAAGTGCCCTCTCGATATTGCTCTGAAACCCGCGCGCGTCCCTTTAGCCGGCCGGTGCGGGGGAGAGGGGCGGCGTCCCCGGCGAATCCTCGACGGTAAGGGGCTTTGCGATGTTCTCAAGGCTTTCACGCTCGGCTTTCACGCCGAAGATGAGCTCCGCGAGGCCGCCGAGGATCATCATCACCGCACCAAGGGAGAGGGCGAGGAACACCTGCTCGTAGCTTTCGGTGTTGATCATGCGGCTGAACACCTGCGGGCCGATGATCCCGCCAATCCCGGTGCCGATCGCGTAGAAGACCGCGATGCACAGCGCGCGTGTCTCCAGGGGAAATATCTCTGAGACCGTGAGGTAGGCGGCGCTGGCGCCCGCGGAGGCGAAGAAGAAGACCACGCAGCAACACGCCGTGAATGTGGTGGCATCAAGGTGGTGGCCTCTGAACAGCAGGCCCGTGATGATCAATAGAGCACCGGAGAGAATGTAGGTGCCGGCGATCATCGGCTTGCGTCCCACGGTGTCAAACAAAGGACTCAACAGCAGCGCGCCGGCAAAGTTGCCCGCGGCGAACACGGCCAGGTAGTAGGGAGTGTTGCCCGAGGGAGTGTGAAAGTAAAGACTCAGCAGGTTGCCGAATCCGAACAGGATCGAGTTGTAGAGGAACGCCTGCCCGATGAACAGGGACAACCCGAGGATCGAGCGGCGCGGATACAGCGTGACGACCGAGCGGATGATAAGAGGAAGCGGAATCGTCTTGCGCTGGCGCACCGTCATAGGCTCGCCCTCGGGCTCGGGTAGCTCCTCGCCGGTCGACTCGCTCACCTGTCGCTCGATGTCGCCGGTGATCTTCTCGGCCTCGCGCTCGCGGCCATGGATGAACAGCCAACGTGGGCTCTCGGGCACGTTGCGGCGCACGAGCAGCACCGCCAGGCCGATGACGGCGCCGAGCACGAACGACAGCCGCCAGCCGACGTTTATGGGAAAGAGCGCAGTGTTCAAAAGGACGACTGCCAGCAGCGAGCCGCCGATGCCTCCCAGCCAGTAGCTCCCGTTGATAGACACGTCGACCCGCCCGCGGTGCTTGGCGGGGATCAGCTCGTCGATTGCGGAGTTGATAGCGCTGTACTCACCGCCGATGCCCAGGCCGGTAAGGAACCTACATGCGAAGAACCATCCCGGTGAGAATGACAAGGCTGTCAACACGGTGCCGAGCAGGTAGATGCCGAGTGTCACCATGAACAGCTTCTTGCGGCCGAAGCGGTCGGTGAGCTGGCCGAAGACGATTGCTCCCAGACAGGCACCCGCGATATACAGCGAGGCAGCCCATCCCGAGACGTCGGCGGGAGTCAATCCGGTGCCGGCGCCGGGTTCGGAGATGCGGCTCGAAATCGACCCGACGACGTTCACCTCCAAGCCGTCGAGGATCCATGCCGTCCCGAGACCAACGATAATCATCCAGTGAAAGCGCGAAAAGGGTAGCCGGTCCAGCCGTGCCGGAATCTCTGTTTCGATCGTTCCTGTCTCGACCCCGTCGCTCATGTCCAGCGCTTCATTTACCCCGGGTGCTGGGCTCTCAACCTATTCGATCATTGAGCGGAGACATCGCACGCCGGACATTTCGCCTTTCGCTTCGATGGTGAGTCAGCGGGGTAGCGTCAAGTCTGTGATTGAGCGCCTCCATTTCGAGCGGATGGTTCCCGGTGCCAGACAGCGGCGTGAGCGGGTCTGGCGATAGCGAGACTGCGAAGATCCAATTGCGCCGCACCGGGCATCATGCGCCGGCGCCGCGGCCGCGGCTTCGAGTACATCGACCCCGCAGGGGATCGCGTCGACGACCCCGAGGTAAAGGAGCGCATCGCCGAGCTCGCTATACCACCCGCCTGGCGGGAGGTATGGATTTGCATGGACCCGCTTGGGCATCTACAGGCCACCGGCATCGACGCCGCGGGGCGCAAGCAGTACCTCTATCACGAACGCTGGCGCACCCACCGCGATCGAGCAAAGTTCGATTCGATGCTCGCCTTCGGGCGGTCCCTGCCACGATTGCGCCGCCGTGTAGCCCGGGACCTGGAGCGTGGTGAAAATGCCAAAGCTCGAGTGGCTTCGAAGGATCTCACTCGTGAGCGTGTGCTCGCCTGCGCGGTGAGGCTGCTCGACCTCGGATTCTTTCGCATCGGCTCAGATGATTATGCCGAGCGCAACGAGTCCTTCGGATTGACCACGATGCTGCGCGAGCACGTCACGATCGGCAAAGACGAGCTCCTCTTCGATTTCCCCGCGAAGTCCGGGCAGCGGCGGATACAGGAGATCGCCGACGAGGACGCACTGGCCGTTGTCGCGACGCTCAAGCGCAGACGCGACGGCTCCCAGTTGCTCGCTTATCGCATTGCGAATCGATGGACGGAGGTGCAGGCAGATGAGGTAAACGCCTACCTCAAGCAGCACACCGGGGGAGCTTTCACTGCCAAGGACTTTCGCACCTGGAACGCAACCGTGCTGGCAGCTGTCGCGCTCGCCGGAGCCGACGAGGGCCAGAAGAGCCGCGCGGGCCGCGAGCGGGAGGTAAGCAAAGCGATCAAGACGGTGGCCACCTACCTCGGCAACACCCCGGCGGTCTGCCGGGCCTCATATGTCGACCCGCGCGTGATCGACCGCTACCACGCCGGAGCCACAATCGTCCAGGCTCTCAAGGCTTCAAAGGGTCCCGACCTTGCCGACGCCCGCGTTCGCAAACGCATCGAGACGGCCGTGCTCGAACTCCTGGGCGACGCCAGCCGCGCAGTCCGAAGGAGCCGTAAGAAGCGCAGCTAAGTGTGGGATTTTAGCCGATGGTTGCCTACAGCCATGGCAGGGTAGTTAGTTGCTTGACGAGTTTGTGGGCCCGGAGTCGAAACTTTTCGAGGAGAACATAATGAGTAAAGGTGAGAAGGAACTGAGTAAGAGCCTGCGGGCCCGGGGAGTGCGTAAGGGGCTCGCACGCAAAGTAGCCCGTGCGACGGGTGGATCTGGCGGTCCAAAGGGATCTGGCAGTCCAAAGATTGCTCGGCGTGCAATGGCGGATCTAGCGTCGGTAGTCGCTGAGATCCAGGATCGGCTTCAGCGGGGACCGCAAAAGCGCAGCGCGGCTGCCAAGAAGGCCGCGAGGACGCGCAAGCAGAAGGCTCGTCGACGCAGCAAGGCCGCAAAGCGCGCCGCGCGCACTCGCGCTCGAACCTGACCGCTCCTTGCTCCCTAGTCGCTGCGCGGGATGCAGCTGATCTTTCCATCGTTCTCGAGGATCGCCCACTGGATATCGGCGAGCGAGGCAATCTGGGCTTGACGCGCCTCCTCTTGGATGTCTGCGAGCGTGATGCGCTCTCGTCGCAGGTTGCGCTCTATCGGGCGTCCGTCTTGCACGAGTACGATCGGCTCACCCTCGGCGATCAGCCGTGCTCGAGAGGAGCGAAACGAGATCCAGCTGACCCCCACCGACAGGAGGGCGATCGTGGAGATGACGATCAGCGTGCCCGTCACGGACTCGTCGCTCTGCGTGATGCCCTGCTGTACGAGATCGCCGAGCACGACGAGCAGGATGAAGTCGAACGGCTCGAGGTCTGAGAGCTGGCGGCGCCCCACGATGCGGGTCACCAGGAAGATGAAGAAGAAGACGACGGTGGCGCGGATTACAAGATCCATGAGCTAAGGGAAGATCGTCAAGGATCGGTGGAGTTCAGCCAAAGGTGCGGGGCCGTCTGTTATCGCGACATCCTCGCGGCGCTTGCCGACGTTCGTCGGGTTGACCTGGAAATAGATCCAGACCGCCAGGGTCTGTGCGGCCGGCAGCGCGCCGTAGGAGAGGACGACCTTGCCGTTCTGCGAGGCCTCGCTGGTCGGTTCGGGCACGATCGAGTTGACGCTCATCGACTCCCACCAGCCACGATCGAAGACGATCTGCAGTTCGTGGATGTCGCGGTGCGCGAGAACTTCGACGCGCACCTGGAAGATCAGCCCACTTCGCAGCCGCTCGGGCGCGGTGACGCTGAGCCTCGCCGCCTGCGCTCTGACGGTCGTGGTGCTCGGCTTCTGGCCGAACACGCCCAGCAACGCCAATACAGGCAGGGCGGCGACCAAGCACAACAACAGCCTGCGGTAGTAGGGATGGCGGGTCCGTCCGGCCAGATCGCGGCTGCGCTCCAGTACCACGCCCTCGGGAACTTCTGCCATCTCTGTCTATTCGGGGATGGCGGCGATGACCCTCCCGGCGCTTCCCGCATCCACTCGTCCGCGGGTACTGCGAAAACGGGGCAATCGGCGCCCCGGCGCCGATTGAGTCTCGTCTTGACGGGTAGAAAAGCAGCGAACGCGACGATCGAAGGAGACCGAAGGTGAGAATCGGCTATTTCCTATCCAGCGAGGAGTTCGGCCCACGCGAGCTCCTCAGGCAGGCTCGCATGGCCGAGCAGGCAGGCTTCGAGGGCCTGTGGATCTCAGACCACTTCCATCCGTGGAACGACGAACAGGGCCACAGCGCCTTCGTGTGGTCCACGATCGGCGCGATCGCCCAGGCCACCTCACACATGAAGCTCACGACCGCTGTGACCTGTCCCACTATGCGCATTCATCCCGCGATCATCGCTCACGCAGCGGCCACATCGGCGGTGTTGATGGAGGGCCGCTTCACACTTGGGCTCGGAACCGGCGAGGCGCTCAACGAGCATATCCTCGGCGACCGCTGGCCGGCAGCGGATACACGTCTTGAGATGCTCGAGGAGGCGGTAGAGGTCATTCGCACCCTGTGGCAGGGCGGTATGCAGAGCCATCGTGGGCGCCACTACCAGGTGGAGAAAGCACGTATCTACGACCTGCCCGAGCAGTCCCCGCCGATCTTGATCTCGGGCTTCGGCCCCAAGTCCACGAGCCTTGCAGCGCGCATCGGCGATGGATATTGCACAGTCGGCCCCGACGCCGACTCCGTAGAGTCGTTTCGTAAGGGCGGCGGCGCGAAGAAGTTGGTCGCGGGCGGCATGAAGGCGTGCGTGGCCGAGGATGAGAAGCAAGCCCGCGCGACTGTGTACCGGCTTTGGCCCAACGAGGCGCTCCCAGGTGAGCTCGCGCAGATTCTCCCCACGCCTGCGCATTTCGAACAAGCCTCCGAGATGGTGTCTGCCGAGCAGGCCAGTGAAGACGTACCCTGCGGACCGGATATCGATCGGCAGCTCGAAGCGATCCAAGCGTATGCGGATGCGGGCTTCGATGAGCTCTATATCCAGCAGATAGGAGATGAGCAGGAGCGCTTCTTTGAGATGTATGCCAGTGAGATCTTGCCCTGCTTCAGCGAAAGGCAACCAGAGCAAGGAGAGCTCGCGAGCGAGCGAGCACGATCATGAAAACCAGGACGGGGCCCCCGAACGTCGCGCAGCTCTGCGAGCGCACCCGCCAACTGATCGGAAGCGCTCGCGCACAAAGCGCCAGTGCCAGCCTCAAACGCGAGCAGGTGATCAGGGAGTTGCGCTTCGTCGGCCGTCGCCGCACCGTCGCCGATCCCCCCGCCCAAGTCCCCCCGCGGCTCTCCCCCCGCTGAGCCCCGGTCGAGCGCCCATGGCCCTCGCAATTATCGATGTCGACGGCACGCTGGTAGACACCAACTATCAGCACACGCTTGCCTGGTATCGCGCGTTCTGTGAGCACGACCTCGTGCTGGCGCTCTGGCGGATTCATCGCCACATCGGCATGGGCGGCGATCAGCTCGTCCCGGCGCTCACCGATAAGCACACCGAGGCAGAGCGTGGCGATGCGATTCGTACCGCCGAGAGCCGCTACTACCAACAGCTGATCGCCGAAGTGCGACCGATGGAGGACGCTCGGCGTCTAATCGAGGATCTTCACGAGCGCGCTCACACGGTATTGCTCGCAAGCTCCGCCAAGCAGCAGGAGCTCGATCACTATCTCCAGTTGCTCGACGCCCGAGACCTTGTGGATGGATGGACGAGCTCCGCCGATGTCCAAGCCACCAAGCCCGCTCCCGACATCGTGCAAGCCGCCTTGGACCGCGCCGGCGCGGACGCGCAGGAGGCCGTCATGATCGGCGACTCGCCGTGGGACGCCAAGTCGGCCGCGCGAGCAGGGGTGGGGACGATTGCCGTTATGACCGGGGGCTTCTCAGAGGAAGAGCTCAAAGACGCCGGAGCACCCACGGTCTACCAGTCCGTCGCCGAGTTGCGCCGCGACCTGGACCGCACACCCCTCCGCTAGACGCGAGGGGCGGAACCGTCCGCGATCTCGCGTTTTCCAGTGCTCGCCGGCTCGCCGTCGGGCTGAGCCTCGGCGCTCCCGGTGACCGTGCGTGCCGGCGGTAGTACAGCATCGAACCCGCCGCTCGCGTTGCGCTCTACGATCGCCCCGCTCCAGGCGCGCAGAGGGTGACTTTCCTCTCGCAAAAGCTCCTGGCAAATCCTGCGGGTGAGCGCGAAGACGATCACGGGGAGGACCAGGAAGGCGCCTCTGAAGAACCAAATCGCGCCTTCGTAGCCGAAGCCGAACTGGAAGAACAGCCGGTCGGCCGAGCCCGCCGCGAACACGACCAGCACCGCGCTGAGGACCGCCGCGGCGAGCGCCGTGCGCCGCGGGTTATCGCGAGGCCGATCGAGCAGGTCGTGGCGAGCGTAGTCGCGGCTGATCAGGCGCCGGTCGATCCACGGCAGCGCATATAGCAAGCCAAAGACCACCCCGGGAAACAGGACGCCGCCGAAGAACGGGTTGGGAACGAGTGTGTGCCCAAAGGCGTGGATCTCGAGGTTGGGCATGATGCGAAGCGCTCCGATCAACCAGCCCAAGTACCAATCCGGCTGGGAGCCGTTGGTCCCTATATAGGTGTGGTACGGCCCCCACAGCCACACCGGGTTGATCTGGATGAGCCCGCCCATGAGCACCAGCACGGCGCAGGTCGCGGCGAGCAGGCCAAGCGAGCGCAGCGCATAGCCGGGCCACATCGGCGTGCCCACCACATTGTCCTCGCGCCGGCCCGGGCCGGGGAACTGCGAGTGACGCTGGATCATGATGATCGCCAGGTGCACCGCGATCAGGCCGGCGAGGATCGCGGGCAGGATGAAGACGTGGGCGATGAACAGCCTCGACTCGAACGCACCAGAGCCCGGAAATCGCCCGCCCCAGATGGCGGTAGCCAGTGGGCCGCCGATCAGCGGCAGGGACATCGCGACCGCCCACGCGATCGCAAGGCCCATCCCGGAGAGCAGATCGTCGGGCAGCGAGTAGCCGGCGAACCCCTCGAGGATCGCCAGCGCCAGCAGCGTCACGCCGATGTAGAAGTTGACGTCGCGGGGCTTTCGGAACGCGCCGGTGAACACGATCCGCAGCAGGTGCAGCGTGATCGCGGCGACGAACACGAGCGCCGCCCAATGATGCACCTGGCGGGCGAGCAGGCCACCGGACACGTTGAAGGAGATGTGCAGCGTCGAGGCGTAGGCGCCCGACATCGTGGCGCCGGCGAGCGGCTGATAGCTGCCGTGGTAGACGACCTGTGCGGTGTCGGCGTTGAAGAACAGCGCGAGGAACGTGCCCGTCGCGATCAGCACGACGAACGAGTAAAGGGCGATCTCGCCTAGCAGGAAGCTCCAGTGGTCGGGGAACACGTAGTCCATCAAGAAGCGCAAGCCGCGAGCGGCACCGAGGCGGTCATCGACGAACGCCACCGGATCGCGTGCCGCGGGGGCGCCCCGGCGACTCACGCGCACCCCGCCGATCCGGCGGTGTGAGGGCCGGAGCTCACGACGGATCTCCCCACCAGGCGGGACCGACCGCGCCTGACATCCCGCCGGCTGCGCGCAACGCCCCGGCCGGGTCGATCTGCAGCGGCAACTGCGGCAACGGCCTGCCGGCGGGGCCGAACTCGACCGCTCCTCCGTCGAGCACATCGAAGGTGGAGTAATGACAAGGGCACACCAGCGCCGGGCCACGCGACTGTGTGGAGGGGCTGAGCGGTGAGCGGTACAACGAGATTGCGCACGCCGCGTGGGTGCAGATCTTCGAGTAGGCAATGATGCCTTGTGGCGCCCAGTCAGCGCGGCTTGCGGGAAGCCGCAGCGTGGATGGGTCGACGCGGACGAGCACCACCGGGGAGCCCAGATCCTCCTGGTCCGAACCCTGGGGGAATGCGGTCAGGAAGCTCCCCTCGAGGACGGCTTCGGCAAGGATGGCTTTGCCCCGTTCATCCACGAGCGCCCGGCCCGAGTGCCACGGGGTGCGCCGCAGCTGATCCTCGAGGCCGGGGCCGAGCGCGATCACGGGGATCGCCGCGGCTGCTGTGAGACCGGCCCCGGCGGCGCCCGCGGCGCCGAGCAGCAACCCCCTGCGGGTGATCCCCTCGCTCCCGGCGGCGGCACGCTCGTGCACGGCGCGGACCTGCTGCGGATCGGCAGGACGAGGGCGAGGCTCCACGCTTGTCTCCTGCGGGACGAGCAAGTGGCCAGCGAGCGTGAGCGCAAGCGCGAGCAGGCCGAGCGTCACGCCGAGGCACGCGCCGAGCAACTGCGTGTTCGGGTCGAGCGCGAACAGCGCGACGAACCCGAGCGCCGACAGCGCCACCAGTGCGAGCAGCACGGCGACGAGCCGCTGTGCCCATGCCGGCGCGTTGACCTCGCGCCGCGAAGGATCGTGCTCATCCTTCTGCTGAGGCGATCTGCGCAGGCCGCCAAGACGCCAGAGCGCGAGCATCACGATCGCGCTGCGTAGCCGGCCCAGCCACCTGCCTTTCTGCTCGCGTTCGCCACTCACCGCGATGCTCCCCTGCGCGAGGGATCCTTGGACTGCTCGGGTGTGCGCTCGCCAAGCAGCCGCGCGATCAGTAGCAGCGCGGCGGCGGCCAACAGCCACGCGACCATCCCCTCCGGGATCGGGCCGATCCGACCGATGCCCCAGCCACCACGGTTTTCGGGATGCTGGATGCTCTGCATGTAGCGTGCGATCGAGTCGATCTGGCCGCTCGAGAGCTCACCAGGGCCGAAGCGCGGCATCACATATGGGCCGATACGGATCGCCTGGGCGACCTGCGTCGGCGTCACCTCGTTCAGCGACGGCACGATCGCGCCGGTCACGATCCCGCCCTGGCCCTGGATCGTGTGGCAGCCGGCGCAGTCCATCGAGAACAGCCGCCGGCCGTCGGACAGGGATCCCCGCTTGGGCGTCACGACCGGTATCGCCGGGCCACCGAAGGAGGCGACATAGGCGCTCAGCGCACGGATCTGCGCTTGTGAGAACGCCGGATGCGTGCGCAGCGGCTGCGCACGCGGCGAGGGCAGCGGCATCCGTCCCGTCTGCAGGTAGAAGTCGGCCGCCAGCGCGCCGACGCCGTGCAGGCTCGGCCCGCGACCGTGAATACCCTGTGCGTTCATCCCATGACACGCCGCGCACGAAGAGACAAACAGCGAATGCCCGCGAGCGACGAGCGCGCTTTCAGACGGGCTCGAAGGCCCATCCGCAACGATCGGCGTCGTGCTGTTCTGTGCTGCGGCGAACTGCACGAGCGCCAGCCCCCCGCAGAGCGTCGCCGCGATCCAGAGCAGGCTCCGTCTCATGCGCCGAGCGCTCCGATCCGTCCAGCGTCCTGCTGCGCGCCCGCGTCACTGGCCTTTGCGAAAGCATCGCGCTCGTCGATGTACAGCTCGCGCCGGCGCTCGCGGTGCTCTTCGGCGAGCATCGCTCCCATCGTCACGCAGAGCGCGAGCGCGAACATCGCGACGCCGCCACCAACCCACATGATCGCGCCGGCCAGGTGCTGGTCGGCGAGCGCCGAGCGTCCTAGCGCTCGCGCTGGCGCGAGATAAAACGGGTAGCGCACTTCTTCGGAGAAGGTCAGCAGCGCGCCGGGGACCGCCATCGTCGTCATCGCGCCCACCAGCCAACAGAAGCGCGCCACTGCGCCCGGTGCGTGGGGCAGGGGGTCTGCGGCGATCAATGGTGCGAGCAGCAGTACGCCCGACCAGAAGTACGCCGCGTGCTCGAACGCGTGAACCGTTTGATCTTCGAGCGCGAGCTCGAACAGTCCCGTCAGGTGCGTGACGAGCATGACCGTTGCGAACAGCGCGAAGCCTACTGCCGGGCGCGTCAACGAGCGCACGAGGCCGCTCGATAGCAGCGTTCCGAGGACGGAGCGAGTCGAATGGGAGCCGGCGGCGAGCGCCAAGCGCACCGGCGCACCGCACACGAGCAGCGCCGGAGCGAGCAGTGCAAGCAACAGGTGTTGGACCATGTGCACGGAGAGCAGCTCGTCGGCGAGACGATCGACGCCTGACATAAACGCGACGCCCAGTGTCAAGAGTCCGCAGAGGAATGAGCTCGCGCGCCACACAGGCCAGCGTCCGCTCAGACGCAGCGCACCCCACCCATAGAGCGCCGCCGCAGTCGTCAGCAGCACCATGAAGCCCGGGTCGATACGCCAAGATCCCAATAGATGCGAAAAGGTGGGGGGGAGGGCGCTCATGCTACGTCCCGCCCGTCGCTGACGCGGCGGCGTGCGAGCATCTCGCGCACCAGCCCGCCGCCGCCGAGAGCGCTCACCCCGGCGCCGATCAGGATCAGCCACAACCCGAAGCCGGCGCCGAGCAGCGCGAGCGCGAGACCGGCGATCAGTGTCGCCGTCGCAAACGAGTCGGATGCGAGTACACGCGGGCGCTCGCCTGTGCCACGCCGATTGTCAAGCGCCCACAGCACAAGTCCGGCGAGCAAGCACGCGACCGCCGCGCCGCCAAGCATCACCGCCTCGATCCAGTGCACACCGAATGGTCCTTTGATTGACCTGAACGGCGCCTGTAGTGCCGTCATCACACCGAGCCACAGGCCCCACCCGAGCAGCACGATCGCGCCGCGTCTCACGCCGACGCTCTCTCTACTTGTGCGGGCGGCGCTGCGCGTTCGCTCGCTTCGCGCGCGTCGAGCAGCGGCGCGAACGAGCGGATCGCAGGCAGCTCCTCGAAGTTGTGTCGCGGCGGCGGCGAGCTCGTCGCCCACTCCAGCGTCTGACCATGCCACGGGTCCGGGCCGGCCGGCCGGCGCAAGCGCAGCGAGACAAACACGTTGACGACGAACACGAGCACCGACAGCGCGATCACGCCCGCGCCGACCGTCTCGAGAACGTTCAGTCCCTGCCAGCCGGTCGAGGTCGGATAGTCCGCGATACGGCGCGTCATCCCCTCGGCGCCAAGCACGAACATCGGAAAGAACGCGAGGTTCGCCCCGATCGTCATCAGCGCGAAGTGCAACTTGCCCAGGCGCTCTCCCAGCAGTACGCCGCTGACCTTCGGAAACCAGTAATAAAGACCGCCGAACAAGCCAAACGCGCTGCCCGCGAAGATCGTGTAGTGGAAATGCGCCACCACGAAATAGGACATGTTCAACCCGTAATCAAGTGGCGGCGAAGCGAGGATGATTCCCGTCAACCCGCCCACCAAGAACTGCACTATGAAGCCGAGCGCGAACAGGAACGCGGTGGTGAAGCGCAGGCGTCCTCGCCAGAGCGTGCCAAACAGGTCGAGGTACTCGATCCCGGCCGGCACGATCAAAAGGGTGGAAGTCAGCGCGAAATACTTGTTCGTCGACTGGCCCATGGTGAACATGTGGTGCGCCCACACCGTCATCGACAGTCCCGCGAAAGCCAGCAGCGCGATGATGAAGGCATTGTGGCCGAAGAACCGCCGTCCCGAGAACGTCGAGACGATCTCCCCCACCATCCCAATGAAAGGGAAGAACATCACGTAGACGACCGGGTGTCCGTAAAACCAGAACAGTTGCTGGTAGTCGACCGCGCCGAGGCCACCGTCGAGCACGCCACCGAAGTGACGCTGAGCCCACAGCAGCGCGAGCGCGACGATCAGCGCCGGGAACGCGAACACGATCAACAGGCAGGTCGCGACCATCGACCAGCTGAACACCGGCATCCGCATCAAAGTCATTCCTGGCGCGCGACCTCGCAGGGCAGTGACCAGAAGGCAGCCGGCCCATAGCATCTGCCCGGCGGTTGCCATGATCACCCCGAAGATCCAAAGTTCCATGCCGCTGCCCGGCGAGTGCAGCGAGTCAGACAGTGGGTCAAAGCCCCACCAGGAAGCGGCCGCGGCGCCACCGCTCGTGAGAAAACCAGACCACATCGAAAGGCCGCCGAACACCAGCAGCCAAAACCCGGCGAGTGCGACGCGTGGCCCTGCGACCTCGGCCGCACCGACCTGCAACGGCACGAAGTACAGGCCGACCGCGAGTCCGATCGGGACGACGAACAGGTAGACCATCGTCGAGCCGTGCATTGTGAACAGCTGGTTGTAGGTGTCTTGGGAGACCACTCCGCCGTCCGCCGCGAGCTGGCTGCGCATGATCAGCGCGAGCACGCCGCCGGCGATGAAGAAGAGGAACGCGACCGTGCCCGCGTGGATCGCTACACGCTTGTGGTCGGTGGATGAGAGCGTGCGCAACGGCGCCGCGCGCACCGGCATCGCCACGGTGCTCACGATGCCCGACCCGTCGCGTTCGCTTTTGCGACGCCGATGCGGGCACTCCCCGGCACCTGCGACTGGAGCCACCGCTCGAAGCGCCCAGGGCTGACGGCTTCGATTGCGAAGTGCATCTCCGAGTGCTGGTCGCCGCAGAAGACTGAGCAGGCGCCACCGTAGCGCCCGGCCTTGTCGAAGCGCAGATCGAAGCGTGTCACATAGCCGGGAAGAAATTGGCGCTGGAAGTGCAGCTGAGGCACCCAGAATCCGTGGATCACGTCGCGTGAGCTGCCGCTGAATTCGATCTCCACGCCCGTCGGTACGAGCGCCACCGGCGGCCGCCAAGTGGAGACCGCGGTCACGCTTGCCCCGCCCGGATATTCAAAGCGCCAACTCCACTGAGCGGCGGTGACCTGGATGCGCAGCGCCGGGCTCGCGACGGTGCGGTCAATCGGCGTCTCCGCGCGGAACGTCACCACCACGAGGAACGCCGCCACGCACGCCAGCAGAACGGCATAGACAATCTCAAAGCCGAGCGCGTCCGCCTTGCGATCAGGCGCCCCGCGCCGTCGTGCGCCACGCACGAGCAGGACCAGCAGCACGCCGAGGAGGAGCACGAACACGCCTATCGCGATCGGGAAGTAAATGCCCTCCACGTGCTGGTAGGCGTGCAACGTGTCGGGCATCAGCGCTCAAATCGCTCCGCCTCGCGCTCTCGCAGCGCCAGCCCAAGCCCTGGAATCTGCGGGTCCGGGCGCAGGGCGCCGTCCACAAGCTCAGGAGCGCCCTCGAAGAGCAGGTGCTCTATTCGCGCGTGATCGTGGAAATACTCGACATGTGCGAGCGGGGCGATCGCCGCGCACACATGCGCGTGGACCGTCGGGCTGGTGTGCGCGGAGAGCAGCACACCATGCGCGGCGCACAGCGCGGCGACCTGCAGCAGCTGTGTGATGCCGCCGCAGCGGGTGACATCCGCCTGCAATACGTCCACGGCGCCCGCCTCGAGCATCCGCCGGAAGTAGAAGAGGTCATAGCCATACTCCCCGGCGGCGATGTCCATTCCGGCAGGCGCGCGGTCGCGCAGCAGCCGCAGGCCCTCCAGGTCGTCCGAGGAGACAGGCTCCTCAAACCAGCTCGCGGCCGCCTCCTGCACGAACACCTCGGCCAAGCGCAGCGCCTGCTTACGCTCATAGGCGCCGTTTGCGTCCACGAACAGCCCTACGTTCTCACCGATCGCGGCGCGCGCGCGGCGCACCCGTTCAGGGTCGCGGTCGGGCTCTGAGCCCACCTTCATCTTCACATTAGCGATCCCCTGCTCGGCCCAGCCGGCGAGCTGGTGCTCCAGTTGCGTGTCCTTGTAGGAGGTGAACCCGCCGCTGCCATACACCGGCACCGTCTCTCGCACGCGCCCGAGCAGGCTCGACAACGCCACGTCGAGCAGACGCGCCTTCAAGTCCCACAAGGCGATGTCCACGGCTGAGATCGCGCTAGCCGCAACCCCGGGGTAGCCGACATTGCGCACTGCCGCTCGCATTCGCTGCCACGCCACGGCCGGAGAGAGAGCATTCACACCCACGACCGCGTCGCACAAGAGCTCCTGCACGAGTGTGGCGGCTGCGCCCGCGCTATAGCTGAATCCGAGGCCCGTCTGCCCGTCGGCACTGACTTCGACGAGCACGAGCGTTGTCGAGTTCCAACTCAGCGTGCCGTCCGCCTCCGGAGCGTCCGTGGGTACGGTGAACGCGCGTGCTCGCACGCTCTGCACCGCCACACCGGACTGGGTCGAGCTCAGCGTGTTGGACATTAACCTTCTACCTGCCCTCCAGCGATTCGCCGGAAACAGCGGCGGGGCTCTGCGCCAGCGCTAGCGCTGCCTCGACGTGAGAGAGGTGGGTGAGCGTCTGCGGAAAGTTGCCCAGCAGCTCGCCACTATCGGGATCGACCTGCTCGGAGAACAGGCCCTGAGGGCTCGCGGCGCTCATCGCCCGGTCGAACACCTCGCGCGCGTCTTGGGTCAGTCCCTGGCGCGCATAGCACTCCGCCAGCCAGAAGGAGCACGCCAAAAACGCACCCTCCTTACCTGGGAGCCCGTCATTGCGGTTGTAGCGCCGCACGAAGCCCTGCACCCCCAGTTCCTCCTGGATCGCTCGAGCGGTGCTGACCATCCGCTCGTCCTCGAACTCCACGAATCCGATCCTGGGAAGCAGCAGTAGCGCAGCGTCCAGCTCGGGCTCGTCGAAGCACTGCACGAACACGCCGCGCTTGGCATCGAACCCGTGCTCTTCAATCGCCTCACGGATCTCCTTGCGCGCCTTCTCCCAGCGCCGCACGGGCGCCTTGCGCATGCACTCCTCGGCGAGCCGTAGCCCGCGATCCACGGCCGCCCAGCAGCAGGCCTTCGAATGCACGAAGTGGAGTGGCTCATCGCGCCACTCCCAGATCCCGCGGTCGGGCTCTTGCCAGCGTTGGACTGCCGTCTCGATGAGCTCGGAGAAGAATCGCCACTCATCGTCATCGGGGGACTGGCCGCGCCGGTGCCAGCGCCAAGCGAGGTTCAGGATCTCCCCAAGCGCGTCCAGCTGCAGCTGATGAGCCGCCTGGTTTCCGACGCGCACCGGCCGCGAGCTTCGATAGCCCGCCAGGTCGAGCTCTTGCTCTGAGATGCGTCGCTCCCCGCCGATCCCGAACAGGATCTGCAGGTCATCTGCATGCCCGGCGGAGCTGCGCACGATGAAGTGCCTGAACCGTTCAGCCTCTCGCCCACAGCCCATCTCCGCCAGCGCATTCGCCGTCAGCGCCGAATCCCTGATCCAACTGAAGCGGTAGTCCCAGTTGCGCTCCCCGCCAGTCGTCTCCGGCAGTGAGGCGGTGGGAGCCGCGACGATCGCGCCGGTCGGAGCATAGGTGAGCGCCTTCAGCGTCAAAGCCGAACGGACCACCGCCTGTTGGTCGACGCCGTCGCGGTGTAGCCGCGTGCGCCAGCGCTGCCACCACTCGATCGTCTCTGCCATCCGAGCATCGATGCTCTCGCCGTCAAGGTCAGAGGTCTGCTCGTGCTCGAGCAAATGCGGGCGGACGAATCGCATCAGCAGCCGCAGTCGCTCGCCGGCATGCAGCGATGAGCGTGCGCACAGGTTCTCCCCGTCGCTGTCGAGCTCCCCGTCACTCCAGATCAAAAGGCCGTCGTCACCGCCGATCGCCGTGAACACGTCAATCTCGGCGCGACGCAACCATGGGCGCACAGACCCATAGTCAAAACGCGGTGCGATCTGCACTTCGATCTCCGCGCTGCCCTGCCGGCACTCAATGATCCGCACGATCTCGCGTCGTGGCTGCCGGGCACCGTGCTCGCGCATCGCGAAGCAGTCGAGCACCCGCACCGACCCCTCCTCTCCCTGCAGGATCGTCTCGAGTACCAGCGTGTCCTTCACATACGAGCTATCGCAGCTCTGGAGAGGTCCTTGCGAGAAACGTACTGCACAGTGCCCACCCTTCTCCCAGTCCAGCAACCGCCCAAAACAGCTGCCGCTGTCAAACCGCGGCAGGCAGCACCAGTCGATCGAACCCCTGCCAGACACGAGCGCCGATCCGTGACAGTCACCGATCAGGCTGTACCCCGCCAGCGGGGGCGCCTCACCGTCTGCGCTCATCCTCGCCGCCGGTGAGCGCCGAGGGCGCTGCCTGTCAGCGCCGCAAGTCCCAGCCCGCCGAGCGCAACCCGATGACGTGTCGCCAGCCACTGCCCGCTGCGACCGTGCGCCTGCGAGTCGAAGTCTCCGTGAGCGCCGCGGTCGCCCGGTAGCGGCTCGTAGAGGTTGCTTGGCCGCCCGGGGGACACGGGCTCCTTGGTTTGCTGGGCGTCGTAGCCGGTGCGGGCCAGATAGCGATCGGCAAAGCCTGGGGCGAGCGCATTACCGACAATCGTGAGCGCCGTCGAGGCGCCGACCCACCACTCGCGCCGTGCCGGGTGCTCGGCAGCCATCAGGACCGCGCGGGCCGCCACCTCCGGCTGATAGATCGGAGGCACCGGCTGGGGGTGGCGTGGCAGGCGTGTTCGCACCACATCGAACTGCGGAGTGTTCAATGCGGGCATCTGAACCATCGTCACTCGCACAGGGCTCTGTTCGTGCATCAGCTCGCAGCGCAGCGACTCGGTGAAACCCTGGATAGCGTGCTTTGACGCACAGTAGGCGCTCTGCAACGGAATACCGCGGTAGGCCAGCGCCGAGCCGACCTGCACGATCACGCCCGCTTGGCGCACGCGCATCCGTCGCAGCGCGCAGAGAGTTCCATAGACCACGCCGAGATAGGTGACTTCCGTTACCCGGCGAAACTCCTCCGGGGAGATCTCGCTCACCGGCGCGAACACCGACGCCATCGCATTATTGACCCAAACGTCCACTGGTCCAAACTCCCGCTCGATCGCCTCCGCCGCCTTCTCCATCGCCTGCGCATCTGCGACATCGGTTGGCACGCCAACCGCTCGGCCTCCAAGGGAGACCACTTCCTCCTCGGTTGCGCGTAGCGCATCCACGCCACGCGCAATTAGCCCGACGGCAGCGCCCTTGTGCGCAAATGCTTGGGCGGTCGCCCGTCCAACGCCCGAGCTTGCACCCGTTATTACGACCACGAGTCCTTTGGAATCGTTCTCAGTCACCTCGGCCGCTTTACCCGCACCCACTGTGCGGCAACCAACTCGTTTCATGTTCGAGGGCAACGGGTAGCTGCCGGTCTTGTGACACGAAGGGAGCGCCAGCATGAGTGAGACCGTCGCCGACTACCTACTCAACCGTCTTGCCACCCAGTGGGGGGTCAAGCGCATCTACGGCTATCCGGGAGACGGGATCAACGGGATCATCGGCGCTTTCGGACGAAGCGATGACCGTCCTGAGTTCATCCAGGTACGCCACGAGGAGATGGCCGCCTTCATGGCATGTGCCCACGCCAAGTTCACCGGCGAGGTCGGTGTCTGCTTGGCGACATCCGGCCCTGGCGCGATCCACCTGCTCAACGGCCTGTATGACGCGAAGCTCGACCACCAGCCGGTTGTGGCAATCGTCGGCCAGCAGGCCCGCTTGGGTCTAGGTGGCAACTATCAGCAGGAGGTCGATCTGACGACGCTGTTCAAGGACGTCGCGCACGAGTACGTGCAGATGGCCACCGAGGCCGGGCAGATCCGCCACTTGATCGATCGCGCGATGCGCATCGCTCTCTCCGAGCGGACCGTCACCTGCGTGATCGTGCCCAACGACCTGCAGATGGAAGACGCGGTGCCCACCCCGCCGCACGCCCACGGCACCGTCCACTCAGGCGCCGGCTACGAGCGCCCCCGGGTGCTCCCCGAGGAAGAGCAGCTCGAGCACGCCGCCGAGGTGCTCAACGCGGGGAAGAAGGTCGCCATGCTCGTCGGCGCCGGCGCGCTGCACGCCACCCAGGAGGTGATCGAGGTCGCCGACTCCCTCGGGGCGGGGGTCGCCAAGGCGCTGCTCGGCAAGGCCGCCGTACCCGACGACCTGCCCTTTGTCACCGGATCGATCGGCCTGCTGGGGACCAAGCCGAGCTGGGAGCTGATGCAGGACTGCGACACGCTGCTGATGGTGGGATCGAGCTTTCCCTACTCGGAGTTCCTGCCGGAAGAGGGCAAGGCCCGGGGTGTGCAGATCGACCTCGACGGAAAGATGCTCGGCATCCGCTATCCGATGGAGGTAAACCTCGTCGGCGACAGCGCACTGACCCTGAAGGCTCTGCTGCCGCTGCTGGAGCGCAAGCAGGACCGCGCCTGGCGCGAGAAGATCGAAGGGAATGTCGCCGACTGGTGGCAGGTGATCGAGCGTCGCGCGCTCGCGCCCGCGGAGCCCGTGAATCCGCAGCTGATCTTCCACGAGCTCTCAAAGCGCCTGCCCGATGGGGCGATCCTCACCTCCGACTCTGGCTCAGCCGCCAACTGGTACGCCCGCGACGTGCGTCTGCGCACCGGGATGCTCGCCACGCTGTCGGGGACGCTCGCGACGATGGGCCCCGGCGTGCCCTACGCGATCGCCGCGAAGTTCGCCTACCCCGACCGTCCCGTGATCGCGCTCGTCGGCGATGGCGCGATGCAGATGAACGGCCTCGCGGAGCTGATCACGATCGCCAAGTACCGCGAGCGCTGGTCCGACCAGCGCCTGATCGTGCTCGTGCTCAACAACCGCGATCTCAACCAGGTCACCTGGGAGCAGCGTGCGATGTCCGGCGACCCCAAGTTCGTCGAGTCCCAGGAACTACCCGACGTGCCTTACGCGCAGTGGGCGCAACTGCTCGGCCTGAACGGCATCCGCACCGACGATCCCGACGCGATCGGGGAGTGCTGGGATCGCGCGCTCGCGAGCACCGTGCCAACAGTGCTGGAGGTCGTGTGCGACCCGGAGGTCCCACCGCTGCCGCCGCACATCACGATCGAGCAGGCCCGCTCCTTCGCATCCGCCATCCGGCATGGCGACCCCGCGCGCCGGCAGATCATCGTCCAGGCGATCCGCCAGAAGCTCCCCGAAATCCTGCACGGTCGCTCGAGCCGATGACCCCCAGTTTCATGCGCAACGTGCGCCGCGGGCGACTGCAGCGCGCGCTCTCGGCCGCAACCGCCCTCAGCGCGCTCCCCCTCGGCCTGGAGATCTACTTCGAGCATTTTCGTGGCTCATTCGGCGACAAGTGGATGTGGACACCCGTCGCGCTCTCGCCCCTGCTGACGCTCGCCGGCCTGGCAGGCGTTCGCTCCCAGCGCGCCGCCACCACCGTCCTCCCGGCCGTCTCGGGGCTCTACTGCCTCGACGGGCTGATCGGCGTCTACACGCATGTGCAAGGGGTGCGCAAGCGCCCCGGCGGCTTCGACGAGCCTCTCTACAACCTCGTCATGGGGCCACCCGTGCTGGCACCGGGATCGCTTGCGCTGGTCGGCGCGATGGGGATGCTGGCAGCCGTGGTCCAGCGAGAGCGTTGAGCATGGCCACCAGCGTCAGATCGGACGGGGCGGGGCACCTCCCCAAGCAAGGAGGGCACACCGCGCCCGGCCCGCCACCCGGCCTCCCCAGCCAGCGCCGTGGAACGACACCGCAGATGCGCGGGCGATATCCCGACTACGACGTGCTCGCCACCTCCCACCACTGGGATCCACTCACACGCGGGGTGGTGCTCGACCGGGTCGCGAACGTGCCCCCGATCCGCTTCTTCGACGAGACGCAAGCTCGGACGCTGCGAGCGTTCTGCGACGTCGTGACAGGCCAGGACTCAGAGCCCCGCATTCCCGTGCTCGAGATGGTGGACGCAAAGCTCCACGCCGGCCGCCTCGACGGGTTCCGCTACCACGACATGCCCTCCGATCCCGAGACCTGCCGGCGAGTGTCCGCCAACCTCGACTCGAGCGCCCGCGAGGCCGGTTGCGAGGATGGCTTCGCCGCCGCCGGAAGCGAGCTTCAGCACGAGATCGTCGAGCGCTTCTCCAAGGGAGAGCTCGATTGGGAGCTGCCCGTGGAAAGGGCATGGAAGGTGACGGTGCGCCTGGTGCTCGCCGCCTTCTACTCCCACCCCTGGGCGTGGAATGAGATCGGCTTCGGCGGCCCCGCCTATCCCCGAGGCTTCGCGCGCCTCGGCCCTGGGCAGCGCGAGTACTGGGAGTCGCCCCCCGAGTTCGCGCTCGGGGCGGGTGGGCCTCGATCAGACGTGCAGAAGCGAGGACTCGAGTGAAAGAGCGGCCGCGCGTAGCGCTCAAGGGCGCTCTGCACCCGCCCGAGAACGACTCCGCGTTCCTGCTCGACCCGCACAAGCGCGGCATCCCGGGCCGCGAGCGGATGCGGCGTTACAGACATGAGGACGCCGTTGACATGCTGATCGTCGGCGCGGGCGCAGGTGGTGCCACGCTCGCCCAGCGCCTCGCCCGCAGAGGCTGGAAGGTGCTCGTCTTGGAGGCCGGGCCGTTCTGGGACCCCGATGCCGACTGGGTTTCTGACGAGGCGGGATCGCACGAGCTGTACTGGACCGAGCCCAGGGTGATCGGCGGCGAGGACCCCGTGGAGCTCGGCAAGAACAACTGCGGACGCGGCGTCGGGGGCTCCATGGTCCACTACGCCGGCTACACCCCGCGCTTTCATCCCTCCGACTTCGAGGTTCATAGCCGCGACGGCGTCGCCACCGACTGGCCGATCTCCTATCGCGAGCTCAAGCCACACTACGAGCGCCTCGAGCGCGAGCTGCCCGTCGCGGGGGAGTGGTGGCCTTGGGGGGACCCCCACGGCTACCCGCATGGCCCGCACCCGGTCGGCGCCGGGGCGCTGCGCGCCTGGGAAGGCGCCAAGCGCCTTGGCATCCAGGTGCGCGTCGGACCCGTCGGGATCGCCAACGGCAGCTTCGGCCATCGCCCGCACTGCATCTACCGTGGTTACTGCCTGCAGGGTTGCAAGGTGAACGCCAAGGCGTCCCCCCTCGTGACTCACGTCCCCGACGCCCTCGAGCAGGGCGTCGAGATCCGGGCGGACTGCATGGCCACGCGGATCGAGACCGACGAGGCCGGTCGCTGCACAGGCGTCACCTACCTCCACGAAGGCCACGAGCGCTTCCAGGCCGCCGAGGCGGTGGCGATCGCCGGCTACTCGATCGAGACACCCCGACTGCTTCTCAACTCCACCAGCAAGCGCTTCCCGAACGGCCTCGCCAACGACAACGACCTCGTCGGCCGCGGGGTTATGGTCCAGGGCGCCCCGCAGGTCGCCGGCCGCTTTCCAGAAGAGATGCGCATGTACAAGGCGCCACCACCTGAGATCGCCTCGGAGCAGTTCTACGAGACCGATCCCGCTCGCGACTTCGCGCGCGGCTTCTCGATCCAGACCGTCGGGCCGCTGCCGATCGGCTGGGCCGAGCACGTGGTCGCCGACGGGCACTGGGGCCAGTCGCTGCGTGAGTACATGCGCGACTACAACCACTGGTACACGCTCGGAGTCCTCTGCGAGCTACTGCCAAGCCCCGAGAACAGGGTCACGCTCGCCGAGGAGACAGATGCCCACGGGCTACCTGTCGCGCGCCTGGACTACACCCAGTGCGAGAACGACCGCGCCAACATCGCCTATGCCAAGAACAAGCTGCACGAGATCCTCGAGGCCGCCGAAGCCCAGGACACGCTCGTGATCGACCGCTACGCCCACCTCGTCGGGGGCTGCGCCATGTCAACCTCACCCGAGACCGGAGTAGTCGATTCAGACCACCGCGCCTGGGGGGTGCCCAACCTGTTCATCGCCGACGGCAGCGTGATGCCAACACAGGGCTCGGCGAACCCTGCCCTCACGATCATGGCCCTCGCCTCACGCCTGGCCTCACGCCTTGAGGAAAAGCGCCTGACGGCGGCTCGTTAGAGAGTGTCCTCGAGTCCCTTGTACGCGATCTGCAAGACATCCGCGGCGAAAACCACGCTTAGCACGCCCGCCACCCAGCGCGTCGGCCGCGGAGCCAGCACAAGACCGGCGGCCAGGCCAGTCGCCACCCACGGTCCAAGGCAGTAGGGGCAGATCAACAGCTCCCCGATGGCGAGTCGCAGCCCCGTGCCCCGCGCCTGCTCTTCCACCTCACCGGGGCCGCCCTCGCCTTCCAGGCGGGTGAAAGGGGCGCGCAACGCGCTCGTGACCCGGTCCTTGGCGATCAGCCGCGACGCCTTGTGCGTAGCAGCCGCAAGTAGCACCAGATCCCCCGCGGGAATCCGTTCGGGGAGCCGATTTCCAGTACGTCGAGCGCCCCACGAGAGCGCCCCCACGATGCTCGTAAAGATGCTCATCAGCGTGGCATAGCCAGCCAAGGGCACCTTATCGCCCGGAGCGTAGCTCTCCAGGACTTTCATTGGGGACGCACCGGGCTGAGCATGCCCGTATAGATACCTCCGCGAGGCGAAATATATGCGTCTCCCCGCTAAGAAGGAGACCCGGCAAAGGTGGCACACGAAGGGTCCCCAAGGCCGAACTGCGCCTAAACATGACTGAGCCGGGGTCAAAGGATTAGCGCCCACTCCGGCGGGGGTAACCCATTTGCGGACAAAGCGAGCGTCGTGCCGAGACAGCAAGCAAGGCGACGGCCGCTCAATTTCCAACGATCTACAAGGAGCGAACATGGCTGAGCTGACGAACCTGGAGAGCAAGCTGGCGGAGGTGCTTGGTCTTGCCGGTGCTGCCAAGGGCGCCACGGAAAAGGTCAAGGGGATGCTCGACGAGGACGAGCAGGACCTCGCGGCTGCCCTTGACCGCATGCACGAGGAGGCAGCCGAGACAGAGGCGCGCTGCACCGAGATCGCCGGACAGTTCGACGGCAAGAAGACAGCGATCCTCGAGGAAGCGCGCGAGGTCAAGCAGGAGGCCACCGAGATGATGGAGACCTATCTCGAGGACGAGGAGAAGGCTCTCGATGGCTTTGAGTTCCTCACTATGGCCGAGGCGGGAGAGGTTGGGCACTGGGCGATCGTCAAGAAGCTCAACGAGCGCGCGAGAGACAGCGCGGTCGCTGAGCTCGCCGACTGGGCCCTGCCGATCCAGGAGGCTCATCTCAGCACCGTGCGATCGAGCTCCCTGGAGCTTGCAGGACGCGAAGATCCCAACGCGCCGGCAAGCTGACTCAGAGAGGCGATCAGCTGCCGCCGGTTCACATCGGCTGCTCGGGCTGGAACTACAAGTCATGGCGTGGAGAGATGTATCCACCCGGTCTGCCTGCGCGGCGCTGGCTCGAGCGATACGCCGAGCTATTTGACACCGTTGAGGTCAACGCGACCTTCTACCGCCTCATCAGCCGCGAGGCAGTGCAGCGCTGGGTGCGCCAGACACCACAGGATTTTGTATTTGCGGTCAAGGCCAGCCGATACTTGACGCACGTCAAGCGACTCTCCAACATGGGGGACGGGCTCGCGCGCTTCTATGAGCGGATCGAGCCGCTCATAGAAGCCAAGCGTCTCGGTCCCGTGCTCTGGCAGCTACCAGAGACCTTTCACCGCGACGGTGAGCGCCTCGCCACAGTATTGGCCACGCTACCTGCGGGTCGCCACGCGTTTGAGTTTCGCCACCCCAGCTGGTTCGTGCCAGAGGTCTACGCGCTCTTGCGCGAGCACGACGCGGCATTGGTCATCGGCGACCATCCAGACCGGCCGTTTCAGACATACGAGGCCACAACAGACTGGCGCTACGTGCGGTTTCACCACGGCACACGCGGCCGGCGCGGCAACTACTCGCAGAGCGAGCTCCAAGAATGGGCCAAACGCCTACGCTCTTGGCGGGCACAATCAGATCTCTTTATCTACTTCAACAACGACTGGGAGATATTTGCACCCCGTAACGCTGCCAAGCTGCGCCGGCAACTCGATCGATCCTGATCTGGCCCCATAGCGGCCAGCGAAGGTCCCTTCTGGAACGACGACGTTCGATCTAGGGCTTCAGCAGGATCTTGAACGCGTTGTCTTCCTTCTTCTGGAAGATCTCATACGCGTGCGGGGCTTCCTCCAGGGGCAGATGATGCGTGGCGAACGAGTCAACGCCGAGCGGATCCTCATCCCCGCCTAGCAGCGGCAGGATGTCGTCGATCCAGCGCTTGACGTTGGCCTGGCCCATCCGCAGATTGATCTGCTTGTCGAACATCTGGATGAGCGGCATTGGGCTCGCCGCGCCACCGTAGACACCGGAGAGGGAGATCGTGCCACCGCGCTGCACGAGCTCGATCGCCATGTGAAGCGCGCTGAGGCGGTCGATTCCCACGGTCTGGATGAGCGGCTGTGCAAGTGCGTCGGGGAGCATCCCGGCGAGCTTGTGCGCGAGTCGTCCGATCGGCGCGCCGTGCGCCTCCATCCCGACTGCGTCGATCACTGCGATCGGGCCGCGCCCGGCGGTCAGCTCGCGCACGGCCCCCGGCAGGTCATCGTGATCTTCGAGGTTCAACGCCTCCACACCGTGAGCGCTCGCTCGCGCCAGGCGCTCGGGGACGAGGTCCACGGCGATCACCTTTCCCGCACCGCGATGCTGGGCGATCCGCGTGGACATTTCCCCGATCGGTCCGAGACCGAGCACAAGCACCGTCTCTCCCTCGGGGACGTTCGCGTACTCGACGGCCTGCCAGGCGGTTGGCAGCACATCGGAGAGGTAGACGAAGCGGTCGTCCGCCGGGCCCTCTGGGACCTTGATCGGCCCGTAGTGAGCTTGGGGCACGCGCAAGAACTCGGCCTGTCCGCCCGGGACCTGGCCATAGAGCTTGGTGTAGCCGAGCAGGGCAGCGCCCGTTCCATACTCGCGGACCTGGGTTGTCTCGCACTGCGACTGCAGGCCCTTCCCGCAGGTGTAGCAGTGTCCACAGGAAATGTTGAAGGGGATCACAACCCTGTCGCCGGGCGAGATGTGCTTCACCTCAGGGCCAACCTCCTCGACGATCCCCATCGGCTCATGGCCAAGAATGTCCCCCGGGTCGATGAACGCTCCCAGAACCTCATAGAGGTGAAGATCCGATCCGCAGATGCCGCTGGAGGTGACCTTGACGATCGCGTCGGTGGACTGCTCGATCGAGGGGTCGGGGACCGTATCCACTCGCACGTCGTGGTTGCCATGCCATGCCAGTGCCTTCACGTCAGCTCCTCGCTCGGGATCTGCGCCTGTCGGGTCTTCCTGCTTCACATACCCATCAGGGGGGCAGAACAACCCTGCCCGTGGTTGCCGCCCCACCCGTCGTGGGTACAACCAACGCGAACCATAACGTCGTGACCGTCCTCATCGAGGGACGCGCTCGGAACGTTCGACGAGGCTCCCGATCTCCACAAGCTGGCAGTTGCTCCTATGTCAAGCTGAGTGCGAAGCGTCACGTATGACGTGTTGTGTATCGAGACATTTTCGGCTACTCAGGCGAAGCAATCGGAGGAAGGCATATGAGTGATGATCAGCAGGTAGCGGAGTGGAATGTGGCTGACTGGCATGGCAAGACGCTTGTTGATGTCGAGGGCGAGAAGATCGGCAAGCTGCAGGACGTCTACGTCGACGTCGAGACCGATGTCCCGCAGTTCGCGACGGTCAAGGAAGGTTTCATCGGTCGGCACCTGACATTCGTGCCGCTTGGCGGGATTAAGGTCGGCCCCGATGAGCTGCAGGTTGCCGTCTACAAGAGCCAAGTTGAGGCCGCGCCCAACATCGAACTGCAGGGCGATGAGCTCTCACAGGCCGACGAGTCGGCGTTGTATCACCACTACGAGCTCAACTACACAGCCACGAATACCGAGAGCGGACGCCGTCTCGCTCGCCGCTAACGAGGTTGTGCGAGGACTCTTGTAGCGGCCGTTGGATGCCGGAAAGCGTCGCTGGCGACCTGAATAGGGTCGTTAACGAGAAAAAGCCCAGATTTCCAGGGCTTTCTCCATGCGCTCGAGTGGACTCGAACCACCACGGACCATTCGGTCCACAAGGCCCTCAACCTTGCGCGTCTACCAATTCCGCCACGAGCGCAGAGCGGGCGAGTATAGCCCGCACGGCCTTGCTCGGACCGTGCGGCCTTGATTCCGTCCAGGACCCGCGCTACTGTACGAACACATGTTCGTTTCATGCCCCAATCCAATCGACACGGGAGCCGTACCCACATGGATCTGACCAAGCGTCAGCAGGAGATTTTCGACTTCATTCGCAAATACTCGGCCAAGTACGGCTATCCGCCGACGGTACGCGACATTGGCAAGGCGGTTGGCTTGGCTTCTTCCTCCACGGTCCATGCGCATCTCGCCAATCTCGAGAAGATCGGCCTCTTGCGTCGTGACCCCTCCAAGCCGCGGGCCATCGAGCTGTTCGATCGGGCGGTGGGCAGCGCGGTGGAGGGTGTGCGCAACATCGTTCGGCCCGACAGCCTGCCCTTGCTCGGATCGGTGGCCGCCGGTCAGCCGATCCTCGCCGAAGAGAACGTCGAGGAGTACGTGCCTGTACCCACGCTTGCGGGCGGTGGTGACGGTGACTACCTGCTGCGCATCCGCGGCGAATCGATGAAGAACGCCGGCATCGTCGAAGACGACCTTGTCGTCGTCCACCAGCAGGACACCGCCCAACAGGGCGACATCGTGGTGGCTCTGCTCGGCGAGGAGGCGACCGTCAAGCGCTACTTCCGCGAACCAGACCACATTCGCCTGCAACCCGAGAACGAGACGATGGAGCCGATCCGCACCAAGGAGGTCAAGGTGCTCGGACGCGTGGTCGGCTTGCTTAGGAGCATGTGATGAGCACCCTCTTGCTCGAGCGGTCCCCGGTCCTTGACGAGGGCTTCGAGCGCGATGCGTCCTTTCGGCTGGACAGGGCCTTGTTCGCGGGGACGACGGACGCGCACGGCAGGCTAACGCTGGATGACTTGGTCACCGGCACATGGGAGGGCCTTGCCGTGCGCGGTACCGTCACCTGTCCGGTGTGCGCCGGCTCGATGACAGTCCAAGGCCCTGGGCGCGAGGGTGACGCACCCACCGGCGCCTGCCTCGGCTGCGGCTCGCAACTCTCCTAGCCAAGCCTTCCCATCGCGCCCTCGGCGCGCTACGGTGACGGAGCAGATCAAGCAGCCGCGGAGACCCCAGGGTCTTCGAGGAAAGTCCGGACATCAAAGGGCAAGGTGGTCGAGTTATCGACCCGGGGAAACCCGCGGGAAAGTGCCACAGAAACAAACCGCCTACGTCCGTCGTCCCACGTGAACGACGGGCCGGCAAGGGTGAAATGGTGCGGTAAGAGCGCACCAGCGCCGCGGTGACGCGGCGGCTGGGCAAACCCCACCCGATGCAAGGCCAAAGCGGATCGCTTGCAGGCTGCCCGCCAAGATCCAGGTAGGTCGCACAGATGGATGGTTGCTCAACGACAGAATCCGGCTTATCGACCTGCTAAGGAAAAGCCCCGCTCCGGCGGGGCTTTTCTATGGGATAGCCGGATGGCCCAAGCCCCCTCGGCTCAACGGTTTTCGGCAACGGTCTCTTCGTTGTGGGAGGTGTCCGCTTGCCGCAAGAGTTCCTCAACATTTGTGTCGCGTGGTCGTAGTCCCTGCAGAAGACTGTTGAGTACGTTGCCGACATCTTCTCGTGCTTGGTCCGGGTTCTCGGCGTGAGCGATCGCCATGCATCCTTCGAGGATCGCGCCGGTGAGCATGAGCGCAAGTGTCTTCAGGGGCAGGGGTTGGATTACTCGGGCACGGATCGAGCGCCGCAGCGCGCCGCGTAGGACGACCGCGCCGTAGCGGTTTTCGACGCGGCGGATCGTGTCCGCGTCGAGCACCGCTTGAGCGTCGTGGAGCAGGATGCGGCGCACAGCCGGGTCGAGGTGGGCGTCAAGTATCGCGTGGCATCCAGTGCACAGGTCCTCCCACGGGTCGGGCTCCAAGAACGCCGTGGCGGCGCGTTCTGAGACCTCGCGCTTGACCTGTTCGTAGACGGCCGCAAACAGCCCTTGCTTACCCTCGAAATGGTGGTAAAGAGCCCCCTTCGTGACTTTCGCCGCGCTCGTGATCTCGTCAAGGGAGGTAGCGGCGTAACCGCGCTCGCCAAACAGTTCTCGCGCGGCGCGCAGGAGCGCTTGGCGGGTCATCTCGCCCTGTTGCACCTTCTTGCTCTTGACATTCGTACTCTGAGTATGCATGATGAATACCGCCAGTATGTTAGCGAAAAGATCGACAGGAGAAGACAATGCCCAAGTATGTGATCGAGCGCGAGCTTCCCGGAGCGGGGAGCCTCAGCGCTGAGGAGCTGCAGGGAATCGCAGCGAAGTCCAACCACGTGATCGGCGAGCTCGGTCCGGAGATCCGCTGGCTGACGAGCTACGTCACAGACGACAAGATCTACTGCATATATGTCGCACCCGACGAAGACATTCTGCTCGAGCACGCCCGTTGTGGGGCGTTCCCAGCAAACCGGATATCCAAGGTCTCGACCGTCATCGATCCATCGACCGAGGACGCCGCCGTCACGGCCAAGGCCTGAGGCTCAACATGGATGAGCGTCATGGTTACCGACCAGCTGACGGAAGGCCCCGCCCGGGCGGGGCCTTCCTATCGTTAGCGCCATGCTCACCACCATCGCCAACGGCTTCAAGGACGCCTTCCTCATGGCCTGGGCCGTGTGGTGGGCCTTGGTTCTCGGCTTCGCTATCTCCGCCATCGTCCAAGCCTGGGTTCCACGCGAGCGGATCGAGCAAGCGCTAGGCGGGTCGGGCGCACGCTCGATCGGATGGGCCACCGGTCTCGGCGCCGCCTCCTCCTCGTGCTCATACGCCGCGATCGCAATCGCCAAGAGCCTCTTCCAAAAGGGCTCCTCCGCCGCGTCCGCCCTCGCCTTCCAATTTGCCTCCACCAATCTCGTTGTCGAGCTGGGCATAGTCATCTGGGTCCTGCTCGGCTGGCAGTTCACCCTCGCCGAGTTCATAGGCGGCCTGATCCTGATCCTCGTCATGACGTTGCTTCTGCGCCTATTCGTCTCAAAGCGCCTGGAGGAGCAAGCCCGTGCCCATGCCATCCAGGCCGACTCAGGCCACCAGCACCACTCCGCCGGAGAGCACATGTCCATCGCGCAGCGACTCACATCCGTCGAAGCGTGGTCTGACGTCGCCCACAACTTCCGCAATGACTGGGCCATGCTCTACAAGGAGATCCTGCTCGGCTTCCTCCTGGCAGGCTTCATCGGTCAACTGCCCGACAGCTTCTTCCACGCCCTCTTTCTCACCGAAGCGCCCGCCACCCTCAAGCTCATTGAGAATGCCTTGGTCGGGCCTTTGATCGCGGTGCTCAGCTTTGTTTGCTCCGTCGGCAATGTTCCTCTGGCCGCCGTACTCTGGTCAGGCGGCATCGGCTTCGCCGGCGTCATCTCGTTCCTGTTCGCCGACCTGATCGTCGTGCCGATAGTGCTCATCTACCGCAAGTACTACGGCCCGGCTTTCGCCACGCGAATCGTCGCGCTCATGTTCGTCACGATCGTGATCGCTGCCCTCTGTGTCAACGGTCTGTTTAGCCTCTTCGGCCTGATCCCCAGTGTCCATCCCAGTCGCGCCGACATCTTCGGAGCGGTGAAAGTCGACTACAAGCTGTTCACCAACATTCTCGGGCTTGCCATTTTCGCGATCTTGTTCGCCCTGACCATGCGTCGAGGCGCCACCGATCCCGTGTGCGGCATGAAGGTCGACAAGGCCCGGGCGATCCGTCTCGAGCAAGACGGCAAGACCCTCTACTTCTGCAGCGACCACTGTGCCCACACCGCCCATCCTCCAGATCGTGAGGCAGGCGCCCTCACGACATGAGCACGAGCCACCTCGGTACCGTGCCGGGAGTGGAACATGCGGTAAGCGCCCTCACCCGATGAGCACGAGCCAAACCCCACCCCTAACCCAACGTCCCGCCTGGGCCGCACTGTCTGCCCACCATCGCGAGATCGCAGACACACACCTGCGCGACCTCTTCGCCGCCGAGCCCGCCCGAGGCGAGCGTCTCACCGCCGAGGGCGCCGGCCTATATCTCGATTACTCAAAGCACCGCATCACCGAGGAGACACTCCGCCTGCTCATAGCCTTGGCCGAGCAGTCCGGCCTGGCCGAGCGCACCGCCGCCATGTTCGCCGGAGAGCGCATCAACGTCTCGGAGAACCGCTCCGTATTGCACGTAGCCCTGCGCATGCCCCGCACGTCCTCACTCATGGTGGACGGCGTCGATGTCGTGCAAGAGGTCCACGCCGTGCTCGACCGCATGGCCCACTTCAGCGAACAGATCCGCACCGGCGGCTGGACGGGCCACACCGGGCGACCGATCCGCAACATAGTCAACATCGGCATCGGCGGCTCGGATCTCGGTCCGGTCATGGCTTACGAGGCCCTGCGCCACTACAGCGCCCGAGAGCTCACTTTCCGTTTCGTCTCAAACGTCGACTCCACCGACTTCGTCGAGGCCATCCGCGATCTCGATCCCGCGGAGACCTTGTTCATCGTGGCTTCCAAGACATTCACCACTTTGGAGACGATGACCAACGCCCGCTCCGCGCGCGACTGGTCCCTGGCCGCGCTTGGTGACGAGGAGGCCGTGGCCAAGCACTTTGTGGCGGTCTCCACCAACGCCGAGCTCGTCTCCCAGTTCGGCATCGACACGTCCAACATGTTCGGCTTCTGGGACTGGGTCGGCGGTCGCTACTCGATGGACTCCGCGATCGGGCTCTCCACGATGCTCGCGATCGGACCCGCCCACTTCGGCGAGATGCTGGGCGGCTTTCACGCGATGGACGAGCACTTCCGCGCCACTCCCTACGAGCGCAACCTGCCCGTCCTGATGGGTCTCCTATCGGTCTGGTATGCCAACTTCTTCGGAGCGCAGACGGTCGGGGTCATGCCCTATGCGCAATATCTCAAGCGCTTTCCCGCCTACCTGCAACAGCTGGCGATGGAGTCAAACGGCAAGCACGTGACCCTCCATGGCGTCCCCGTCGACTACGACACCGGCGCGATCTACTGGGGTGAGCCCGGCACCAACGGACAGCACTCCTTCTACCAGCTGATCCACCAGGGCACCCGCCTGATTCCCGTGGATTTCATCGGCTTTGCCCGCTCGCTCAACCCTTTGCGCGACCATCACGACCTGCTCACCTCCAACGTCTTCGCCCAAGCCGAGGCCTTGGCGTTTGGGAAGGGGGAGGAGGAGGTTCGTGCCGAGGGTACGCCCGAGGCCGTCATACCTCATCGAGTGATGCTCGGCAACAGGCCCTCCAGCGTGCTGTTCGCGGATCGACTCACACCTCACGTTCTGGGCTCGCTCGTAGCGCTATATGAGCACTCCGTGTTCACCCAAGGAGTTGTGTGGGGCATCGACTCCTTCGACCAGTGGGGAGTCGAGTTGGGCAAGGCCATGGCCAAGCGCATCGTCCCCGAGCTCGTCAGCGACTCCGAGCCGGAGCTTGAGCACGACAGCTCGACCAATGCATTGATTCGTCATTATCGAGCAATGCGGGAGCGTCCATGACTACCTCCGGAGCGTCTGGCGAGAAGGGTCTCGCCGGTGAATTGCCGGTTGAGATCTTGCCCGACGCCGCCGCGGTCGCCCACCGCGCCGCCGAGCTGGTCCATCAGCACGCGCTCCTGGCCGTCGCCGAACGCGGTGAGTTCACATTCGCCGTCTCCGGCGGGCGCTCGCCTTGGGCCATGTTCGGGGACTTGGCCCGCGAGGACTTCCCGTGGGCTCAGACCTCGATCTATCAAGTGGACGAGCGCATTGCCCCCGCCGGGGACCCCGACCGCAACCTCACGCTCCTACAGGAGAGTCTCGGGGCGGTCGCCTCCGTCGACCTGCGTCCGATGCCCGTCAATGACAGCGACTTGAGCGCCGCCGCCGAGGCCTATGCTCGCTCGCTGCCTGCCCGCTTCGACCTGATTCACCTCGGTCTCGGCCCGGACGGCCACACCGCCTCCTTGGTGCCCGGCGATCCCGTGCTCGAGATACGCGATCGCGATGTGGCGCTGACTGGTCCCTACATGGGATTGGAGCGCATGACCGTCACCTATCCCGTATTGGAGCGCGCCCGGTCCTTGCTGTGGCTGGTCACCGGCGCCGAGAAGGCCGACGCTTTGCGGCGCTTGCGCGCGCACGACCCGTCGATCCCGGCCGGGAACGTGCCGGCCGAGCACGCCCTGGTCCTCGCCGATGTGGCCGCCGCTCAGGCTGGCAGCGGCTGACCGACCGCTTCGTGCTGAAGCTCGCTCAGCACCGCAAGCATCGAATCCAGCTCGCACTCCACCATCGAAGGCCAAGGCTTTGCTGGATGCTCGTCGAGCGTCTTCAGCCCGTTGCCAGTAATGATCGCCACCACGGTCTCGTCAGGATCCACGTCTCCCGACTCGGCCAGCTTCTTCAGCGCCGCGATCATCGTGCCGCCCGCCGGCTCGGTCAAGATCCCCTCAGTTTCCGCGAGCAGATCGATCCCGGCGAAAATCTCCTCGTCGCTGGCCGTCCTGGCGCTGCCTTTGCGCGACAGAACGGCGTCAATCACCAGATAGCCGTCCCCCGGAGATCCGATCGCCAACGAATGGGCGATCGTCGTCGGCTTGCGAGGCCGGATCTCGGGCTCTCCCGTAATGATCGCGTCGGCGATCGGCGAGCACCCGTCCGGCTGGGCTATGTGCATCTTCGTCGCGCTCGTCTGGGCCAGTCCAACTGTCTCCAACTCGACCAGACCCTTGTGCAAGCGTGAGGAAAGCGTCCCGCCGGCCGTAGCTGACACGAGGTGATCGGGCGCTCGCCAGCCAAGCTGCTCCACGATCTCGAAGATCGCCGTCTTGGCGCCCTCGGCGTAGAACGGTCGCAAAGTGATGTTCGCGAACTCCAGCCCGCTTGCGGCCGCAACTCTGCGGCACTCGCGATTGGCTTCGTCGTAGTTGCCCGCTACCTGACAAACCCGCGCGCCCAATGCCTTGCATACACGCGCCTTGGTCTCCTCCAAGCGGTTGGGGTAGAAGACATACGGAGTGAGCCCCGCCTTGGCCCCAAGCGAAGCCACGGCTGTCCCCACGTTGCCGGTCGAGACACAGCCGATCTCGGTCTTGCCGAGCTCCAGAGCGCGAGCGATCGCGCTCGAGACGACTCTGTCCTTGTAGGAAAGGCTCGGTCGCTGCGTGCTGTCGTCCTTCAAATACAGTTTTCGCAGTCCCAGCCGCTCGCCAAGTCTGTTTGCCGGGATCAGCGGTGTCATGCCCGAGATCTGTCCCACTTCTGCTTGAGCGTGTGCCGAGCGGATCGGCAGCAGCTCAGACAGCCGCCAGATGTTGTGGGGCCGCTCGCTCATCGGCATCTCGCTCAGCCGGCTCTTGGCCAACTCATAGTCGTAAGCGACGTCAAGGCACTTCCCGCACGTCTCACAAAACGCCTCGGTGTCGGTTATCGGGCGTTTGACATCGCACCTCTGGCACACCAGTTCGGTCACGCACGAGCGCGTCGTCTCGTTCGGGTCTGCGTGCCCCATTGCGGTGCTCATCGGGTCTCACCCCTTCTTCGTTGGGTTGGTTGACTTCGGTTTGTCCTAGTCATCGTGGCACAAGCTCCCCCTGAGGCCACGACGCGTCGATCTCGGCCCCACTCGGCGTCGAGTCGACCAGCAGCTGCTCGGCGATGTGCGGCGCGAAAGGCATCAACACACGCGCAAGCATCCGCAGTGCCTCAATCAAGGCTTCGTGGTCCTCGACACACAGCCAACCGCGCTTGGCGATCACACGCTTCTCGTAGTCCCTGATGCGGTCGAACAAACGCATCACATTGCGAACCGCGCTGTGCATCTCGAGCTCGCGCGTATCCTCGGTTATCTTCTCCGCGGCGGTCTCACACCACTGTCCCAGTCGCTTGCGCAGGTGCTCGGTCTTGTCGGGTCCCACCGCTACCGGCTGCTCCTCGTCGCTCGGTGCACCGTTGTTGGCGTCCTGACCCAGCTTGGTGGGATCAAGTGCGAAGCGAGGATGTGAGTAATCCCAAAGCTGGCGCAAAAAGCGGTGGCAGCGCTTGACATCGCTATCGCTCCAGTTGAGCGACCTCTGCGGTCGCGCCGCAAAGAGAACCGCCAGGCGGATCGTGTCGGCGCCATACTTGTCCACGAGCTCGTCGGGGTCGACCACGTTACCCAGATGCTTGCTCATCTTGCGCCCATCGCGTATCACCATCTCGTGAAACAGGCAGCCCGCGAACGGCTCACCGTCGCCGAGGAACTGCAATGGTCCGATGTCCCGCAAAGCCTTTGTGACGGTGCGCTGGTCGAACACGAAGTTGCCGCTGTCCGAGCCCGCCACAACTCGCTCCGAAGGCAGCCACGCACGCAAATCCTCAAGCGCGAGGATGTGCTCCAAAGTCTGCTCGCGCTCGGCCGGCGGCACGCACACGGGAACCCACAGCCACAGCGCGTCGAAATGGCAATCGAGCGTGTCCGTCTCGCGCCTGGCGTCGCCGCCGCAGGTTGGACAGCTCACGTGCACGAAGTCCTCGCGCTCGGCCAATGGATTGCCGGTCCCGGTAGGAGTCAGGTCCAGTGGCAAGATCACCGGCAGATCGGACTTGGGAACTGGCACCTCGCCGCAGCTCTCGCAATACACGATCGGGATCGGCGTGCCCCAAGAGCGCTGCCTTGAGATGGTGAAGTCGTTGGCCCTGTAGCGCACCGCCTCACGTGCTCCCTCGATTTGAGCGACGGCTGTAGCTCCTGCTGCCCGATCCTCGGGAAGGTCCTCAGCCGAGGCGTCTCCGGGCGAGGCCGCCACTGCTGGGCTGTCCGGCGTGCCGAACAAGCGCTCGGCGATGACCGCATCGGTGCGATCCCCTTCTGGGATGCCGAGCACCGCAGTTGCGCCGAAGCGGCCGTCGACCATCGGGGAGACGATCACCGGCAGCGGATCGCCGCCCATGGGGGGAAGCAGGGTGCGCCCCGTATCGACCAAAGGCATCGACTCCGCCTCGCGAGCGCTGCGATCCAGGCCGCCCGAGCGCAACTCCTCCAGCTGCTCGGCCACCTCCGCGCCGCCGATCCATCGCTCGACCTCGCGGTGCTTCGGCGATATCGCCACGAAGCGAGCCTGGCCGACGGCGTCGGCGTGGGGGGTGAAAACGGTCAAGCTGCCTCCCTCGGGAGACTCCAGGTCGAGCTCGATCCCGTCGACGCGGCCCAATACGAAGCGCTGGGAGGCGAGCGCGTTCTCGTCCCAGATCCCGCTTGCGGCCAGCTCCTCTATGCGACGATCGTTCTCCTCCAGATACGCGCTGATGCGCAGATACCACTGTGGTTGTTGGATCAAGCGCACGGGGTTATGACAGCGCCAGCAGGTCCCGTTCTCGACCTGGATCGTGGCAAGCGTCGTCTGGCAGGTGTCACACCAGTCCACGCTGCCGCTGCCCCTATACACCAGGCCTGCCTCCAAAAGAGTCAGGAACAGCCATTGCGACCAGCGGTACATGACCGCATCTGAGCTCATGAAAGTGCGCTCCCAATCGAAGGAGAAGCCCAGCCTTTGCAGCTGGCCGATCATGTGCTCCGCGCAACGCGCAACCCAAGCCCCAGGAGGCTCTTTGCCTGCGATCGCCCCCAACTCCGCCGGCAAGCCGAAAGAGTCGAATCCGAAGGCGAACAGAACGTCCTCGCCACGGGCCCTGCAGAAGCGAGCATAGGCATCGCCGATCGAATAGCTGCGCACGTGCCCTATATGGATGTTTCCTGAGGTGAACGGAGCCGACGGCTTGATGTACTTACGCGGCCGCTCGCCGCTAGCCTCGGGCGTGCGAAAAGCGTCCTTGGTCCGCCACGCCTCCTGGCGGGCGGCCTCTATCGCATGGGGGTCGTAGCTGGGCCGATCGCCATTGTTCATCAGCTCGAGAATACCCAAGGCTCGGGTCCGGCACGGGCCGTCGGAGAGCGCCCTGGCCGTTGCTATGCTCGTCCGCCACGACTGCAAGGATTCTTAGATGGAAGTAGAGATTGGTCGCGGCAAGAGCGGCCGCCGCGCATACGGCTTCGATGACATCGCGATCGTGCCCTCACGGCGCACGCGCGACCCTGACGACATCGACATCTCCTGGAAGCTTGGTCCTTACCAGTTCGAGCTGCCGATGATGGCCTCCGCGATGGACGGCGTCGTCTCTCCCCAGACCGCCGCGACCGTTGGTCGACTCGGTGGCCTGGCCGTGCTCAACCTGGAGGGCATCTTCACCCGCTACGAGGACGCCGACGCCCAGCTGGAGCGGATCGCGGGGCTCCCCAAGGATGCAGCCACGCGCGAGATGCAGAAGATCTACGCCCAACCTGTGATCCCCGAGTTGATCGCGCAGAGGATTCGCGAGATCAAGGAGCAGAAGGTTGTCTGTGCCGCTTCGCTCACGCCCCAGCGAGTCCTCGACTACCACGAGATCGCCTTGGAGGCCGGTTTGGATGTGCTCGTGATCCAAGGCACGGTCGTCTCCGGGGAACACGTATCCACGGTCTCGGAGCCCCTGAACCTCAAGGAGTTCATCCCTTCGCTGGACGTGCCTGTAGTGGTTGGCGGTTGCGCCTCCTACCAAACGGGTCTCCACCTGATGCGTACCGGTGCTGCCGGCGTGCTCGTCGGAGTTGGACCTGGGGCGGCTTGCACAACCAGAGGCGTACTCGGCATCGGCGTGCCGCAAGCGACCGCGATCGCCGACGTGGCTCACGCCCGCTCCACCCACATGCTCGAGACGGGCGAGTACTGCCAAGTGATTGCCGACGGCGGGATGCGCAACGGCGGCGACGTCTCCAAGGCGATCGCCTTGGGCGCCGATGCGGTCATGATCGGCTCGCCCTTGGCCCGCGCTCACGAAGCGCCCGGAAGAGGGTTCCATTGGGGTATGGCCACCTTCCATCCCACCTTGCCTCGAGGGGCTCGCGTGGCAACGACCCGCAACGGCACCTTGGAGGAGATCCTGGTGGGGCCCGCGCGCGAGAACGACGGCACCTTCAACCTGTTCGGCGGCTTGCGCACCTCGATGGCCACCTGTGGTCACAAGGACCTTGCCGAGTTCAACCGCGCCGAGGTCGTGATCGCACCCTCCCTGCAGACCGAGGGCAAGCAGCTCCAGCGCGAGCAGTCCGTGGGCATGGGTTCCAATGGCAAGGCGGCCGAACTAGTAAATGACTGATACCGCGGTCACGGCCCCCGCGACGCCCCCTGGGGCGTCGGATGGGGTCGAGGCGGGCCGTGAGGAGGTCGTCGTACTCGACTACGGCGGTCAGTACTCACAATTGATCGCCCGGCGCATCCGCGACTGTGGCGTCTTCTCGGAGCTGCTACCCCATCACGTCGGCTTGGAGGAGGTCGCCAAGCGCAAACCTCGGGGGATCGTGCTCTCTGGAGGGCCCGCCTCCGTATACGCGCCGGGGGCGCCACGTTTGGAGCGTGGTCTACTCGACTTGGGCGTGCCGGTGCTGGGCATTTGCTACGGCATGCAGTTGCTCGTCCACGAGCTGGGCGGACGCGTCGAGCAGGCCGACGTGGGCGAGTTCGGCCGCTCCGACCTCAAGGTTTCCGAGCCCGGCATGCTCATGGCGGGCATGCCCAAGCATCAGACCTGCTGGATGTCTCACCGCGACACGGTTTTCGAGGCGCCCGCCGGCTTCACTGCCCTGGCGTCCTCCACCGCCTCGCCGGTTGCGGCCGTGGAGAGTCGCGAGCGCGGCATCTATGGCATCCAGTTCCACCCCGAGGTGGTGCATACGCCATACGGGCAAGAGATCCTGACCCGCTTCCTCACCGAGGTATGCGGTTGTGAGCGGACCTGGTCACCGGCCTCGATCGCCGAAGATCAGATCGCACGCATCCGCAAGCAGGTCGGGAATGGACGTGTCGTCTGCGGCCTCTCAGGGGGTGTCGACTCGTCGGTGGCGGCCCTGCTCGTGCACCGCGCGATCGGCGAGCAACTCACGTGCGTATTCGTGGATCACGGCCTGATGCGCAAGGACGAGGGCGAGCAGGTGATCAGCGCTTTCAGAGACACCTTCAAGGTGCCCTTGGTCGCCGTCGACGCCGAGCAGCGCTTCCTGGAGAAGCTCAAAGGCGTCACCGAGCCCGAGGCCAAGCGCAAGGCGATCGGTGCCGAGTTCATCAGAGTCTTCGAGGAGGAGGCCGCCAAGATCTCCGAGGCCGGGGCGGTTGGAGACGGGGTCAACTATTTGGTGCAAGGGACCCTTTATTCGGATGTGATCGAGTCGGGTGGCGGAACCGGCGCCGCCACGATCAAGTCCCACCACAACGTGGGCGGCCTGCCCGAGGACATGCAGTTCGAGTTGGTCGAGCCCCTGCGGGCCCTGTTCAAGGATGAGGTCAGGGCCGTCGGCGCCGAGCTGGGCCTGCCCGAGCGCTTGGTCTGGCGCCAGCCCTTCCCTGGACCCGGCCTCGCCATCAGGATCGTCGGCGGCGAAGCCACCAAACAGCGCCTCGACGTGCTGCGCGAGGCCGACTACATCCTGCAAGAGGAGATCCGCAAGGCGGGCCTCTACCGAGAGTTGTGGCAATCCTTCTGCGTCCTACCCGACGTGCGCACCGTCGGCGTGCAGGGTGACGAGCGCACCTACGGCTACGTGGTCGTCATCAGGGCCGTCACCTCCGACGACGCGATGACGGCCGATTGGGCGCGCCTGCCCTACGACCTTCTCGAGACGATCGCCTCGCGCATGATCAACGAGTTGCGCGAGGTAAACCGGGTCGTGCTGGACATCACCAGCAAGCCTCCGGGAACAATCGAGTGGGAGTAGCTATCATTCCCGCTCTCGCCGCGCGCGACAGCATGCGTGCGGCCTTTTTCACGTCATGAAGACTTACGTCGCCAAGCCCACAGATCGCGAGCGCAACTGGCTCGTCGTTGACGCCAACGGCAAGACGCTGGGACGCTTGGCCACGCAGATCGCCGACGCCTTGAGGGGCAAGCGCAAGCCCGAGTACACACCTCACATCGACACCGGTGACTTCGTGATCGTCGTCAACGCGGAGAAGATCTCCGTCAGCGGCAAAAAGCGCCAAGACAAGCGCTATTACCGCCATTCCGGCTATCCGGGTGGCCTGCGCTCACGCACGTTCGAGGAAATGATCGAGCGCCGGCCTGAGGAGATCATCAGGCTCGCCGTCAAGGGCATGCTGCCGCGCAATCGCCTGGCCCGCAGGCAAATCACCAAGCTGAAGGTCTACGCCGGCCCTGACCATCCGCATGTAGCCCAGAAACCGCAACCGATGGAGATCGAGGCCTGATGGCTGACGAGCCGACTGAGCAGCCAGAGGACCAGGCCGAGCCCACCGAGCCGGTCGCCGAGCCCGTAGAGCCGACCGCCGAGGTCCCCGAGTCAACAGGCGAGTCAGCCGAGGAGATCGTGGCTGAGGAGATCGTGGCTGAGGAGATCGTCGAGGAGGCTATCGAGGAGGCCTTGGTCGAGGCTGTCGCGGAGGAGCTTGTCGAGGAGGCCATAGTGGAGGCCGTCATCGAGGAGGCTGTGGTCGAGGCCGTCGCCGAGGAGATCGCCGCCGAGGTCGTAGCTGAGGCTGAGGGGGAGGAGCTCGAGGACGAGGAGCCGACGCCCCGCGTCAAGCCGAGCGTGCCGGGTGCACATCTGGAAGTGGACATCGTGCCCGAAGGGGTAGATCCGCTTGCCCCGGAGCAGCCGGCCGACCCCTACGCCTTGGAAGAGGACGAGGAGCCCAAGGCCGAGGAGGAGGACCTTGACGGCACTCCGTTGGCCGAGCCGATCTCCAGCGCCGCGATAGATCTGGCCGCGGGGGCCCGCTACAAGGCCACCGGCAAGCGCAAGACCGCGATCGCCCGCGTCGTGCTGCGTCCGGGTAGCGGAACATATGTCGTCAACGGGCGCACGCTCGACGAGCACTTCCCGCGGGCCACGCTGCAGCGCAACATTCGCCTTCCTTTGGAGACCGTCGGCTATCAGGAGCGTATGGATGTGGTCGCGCGTCTGCACGGCGGAGGCATATCCGCCCAGGCGGGCGCGTTGCGTCACGGCATATCGCGTGCCTTGCTCGAGGCTGATCCGAACCTGCGCGGTGAGCTCAAGCGTCGCGGCTTTTTGACGCGTGACTCGCGTGCCAAGGAGCGCAAGAAGGCCGGTTTGAAGAAGGCGCGCAAGCGGCCGCAGTTCTCCAAGCGTTAATTCCCTCGCTATGACCAAGCTGTTCGGGACCGACGGGGTCCGCGGCGTCGCCGGCGAGTTGCTCAGCGCGGAGCTGGCTCTCGCACTGGGAAGGGCTGGAGCGGGACACGCCCACGCCGAGCACCCGAGGGTGTTGATCATCCGGGACACACGCGAGTCCGGCGAGATGCTGCAGGCGGCACTCGCCGCCGGTGTGAGCGCGGCCGGCGGCGAAGCGTTGCTGGGCGGCGTCCTGCCGACCCCCGCGGCGCCACTGCTGCTCAAGCGCTACGGCCTGGACCTGGCCGTCGTGATTTCGGCTTCCCACAACCCCTATCGGGACAACGGGCTCAAGTTCTTCGCCGCCGACGGCTTCAAGCTCTCCGACGAGGACGAGCTGGCGATCGAAGCCGAGCTGAGTCAAGGGCTTGCCGGCGGCAGTTCGCGGGCGATCGGCCGGGTGCGCGAGTTGAGAGGCACCCATGAGGACTATCTGCGAGAGCTGGAGGCTCGTTTTGCCGAGCTGCGTCTCGACGGGCTGGACATCCTGCTTGACTGTGCAAACGGCGCCACCTACAAGGTCGCGCCGGAGATATTCAGGCGTCTCGGCGCCCGAGTCACCGTGCTCGCGGCGGCGCCCGACGGGCGCAACATCAACGAGGACTGCGGCTCGACCCACATCGCGGCCCTGGGCGAGCGGGTGCGCGCGGGCGCCCACGCGATCGGCCTGGCCTTCGACGGCGACGGCGATCGCG